>DAIOFM010000044.1:0-27575 GCA_036745755.1 Spirochaetota bacterium
CTATCATATTTCACCTCTTAGCTGATTTTAACACGTGTTGACCACCAGTCTGCTGTTCCTGTCAGCGGGTCAACATCAGCGGTCATGATTTTTTTGGGGTTGAGCCCTTTTTCATTCCCATATTTTGTATATGATTCGTGGCCGAATCCGAGAGGTATGGCTACTGTCTCCGGTGCTACCACGTCTGTGAGATGCACATATGCTTTACCGAGTTTACCCCTTGCGGAGGTAATTTTAATAGAACTCCCTTCAGAGAAGCCGTATTTATCTGCTGTTTCCCTGTTCATCTGGACATAGAACTTGCCAACATTCATTGTGCTGGGGTCAATGCTTTTAAGAACGTATGGAAAAGCAAGTCCGTCACCGTCTCCCACAAGGGGAATTTCTATCGGAACCAGTGTAACAGGATATTCAGCGTTCTGGCCGACTTTTTTCTCGTATGCGTCTATCTCAGCTTTAATCTTGCTTACATTGAAGGAGAATTTGCTGACAGCACTTTCTCTTCCTGAAACAACTGCTGATTTCGGGAGTGCATTTTTAGTCTTATCAACCATCGCTGCAAGAGATGTAATGATCTCTTTGGCGTCCTTTGTCTCTTTAAGAGCTTTAACTACCGGTTTATTTTCTTTTGTCTCTGCCTCAAGGAAAGAGAGCGGAGGAAGTATATAATCCGCGTAAGCTGAAGAATCATTCATGAGAGGTGCAATTGATACAACAAATGCTTTCTCAAGTTTTTTCTTTAAATCGTCACCCAGTACACTTTTGTAAACAGGATCTGATCCGTTAAGGAACATCATCGCGAAATTTCCGTCTTTTATAAATCCGTCAAGGCCGGCAAATTCAGCTGAGTATGAAACAGCACTGTTTTTAACAAGAGAGGCGGCTTTTGATTTAACCAGTGTGTTAAGGCAGTATACAGCGATTATCTCCGCTGATGAGCCACTCACACCGTATCCACCTTTACCTGCAACAGCTACAGGATTTTTTGCAGCCGCGAATTCGTCGGCAATTTTTTTGATTTTGTCTTCCGCTATGCCTGTTATCTGGGCCACCTTGCCGAGCGGATATTTATTTATAATAATCTGAGACCATTTGGCGAATTCTCCACCGGAGGATATCTTTTTCTTGCCGGTAATAAGGTAGTTTGCAATTCCGAAAGCAAGGATTGCCTCTGTACCCGGTTTAATTCCGACAAATTCAGTAGCTATAGATCCGGTTCTTGTACACACAGAATCAGCCTGGACAATCTTGACATTTTTCTTTTTCCAGTTAAGGAACTGTTTCTGCATGTCAACAGCGTCCCCCCATCCTTCAACCAGCCTGGAACCGAAACTCAGGATATAATCAGTGTTTGAGAAATTATATTTTATATATCCGCCAAGAGCCTGAGATGTTATGGAATTCAGAGATGATTCGTAGTATACGTTATTACTTCCTGCAGCTTTTATGAATTTTTCCATCAACTGTCCGTTGAGGGATTCATTTTTATTTACTGCGGCTATTGTATTGGCTTTTCCTTCGTTAATGATGGAATTCATTTTTGATGATATATCTTTCAGAGCCTGTTCCCATGAAACCGGCTGAAAATTACCTGAACCTTTGCTCCCGGTCCTTTTCATAGGAGCTGCAATTCTTTCAGGATGGTAGAGGAGCTGAAGCCCGTTAAGACATGCGGGACATACACCCTCTTTCGATTCGATTTTAACAGCCCTGTCACCGATTTTTCTTACGGATACTTTGCATCCGCATGTACATGAATCACTGACAGCCTTAACATATTTTTCTATACCAGGGGCTGGTACGTACTGATCCTGAGTCCATTCAACGAGCCACTGGAATCCAAGAAAAGGAGCCCCGGACAATGTATAGCCGGCAAGGCCGCCAACTACAGCGCCGCTACCGATCTTTAAAAAATCCTTTCTGTCTATTTTTTTCATAAGATTAACTTACTCCTCTCATTCATTAGTCGTGGCATACAGCGCAGGCATTGCTGATATGCAGAGCTGTATGGCAGTCCATACACTGGCCCATTAGCATTTTACCTTTGATCATTCCGGTGTCGGTGGAGTTTGCTTTATCACCGTGACATGATCCGCAGCGCGCTTTCTTTCTGCCGTCATCAAATTGAGCGGTCATAACAACCTTATGGCTGAAATATACAAGATCAGGCTGTTTCGCCCATGATGTCCATGGCTTGTCTGAATCCTTGTATGAATCAAACATCGTTTTTTTTCTGGGGGTCAGATGATCCTGGGCTGTTGTAACACCATCACGTGCGTGACACACTGTACAGTCACCCACTGTGGGTATGCCTTTGAATCTTCCGTTTTCCTCATATCCGTGACATGTCTCACAGTCTGTTATCCCGTATTTTTCCACATGAGTTTTGTGGCTGAAGGGGATCTTCTTTGCAGCATCAGCCTGCATTACGTCCTGGCAGCCTTTCTGGGATATCCCGAAAAATATCCATGCAAAGAGTATAAAAGGGGTAAAAAAAAGCAGCAATGAACGTCTCACAAAAATTCTCCTTTTGTTTTTATTTTTGAAAGAGTTGTAATTCTTTACACCTGAAAAAGTGATTAAAACTGAACCGGCGACGAAGTATAGACTCCGTCTAGTTTAGAGTAAACCAACTCTGTTGATAAAATCATTTTGACTAAATGTCAACAAAAATTATAAAAAATTTATTCCTGAGGCACTGTTATTTAATAAAATTTTAATATGTCAAATTTGAATCTTTTATCAAAGTCACCAGCTAATATGGCGTGCCGGAAAGGGAGATTACTCCGGTTTTGTCATGAAACCGGAGTGACTCTAACTGCCTGGGCTAATCTTTAACGTTTCCGCATCTGAAACCCATCTCTTCAAATTTCAGATCTATGTAAGGGGTTGAACAGAGTTCCAGTGGAGGGTAGATGGTTCTGGTTGTCTTTTTAATATCAACGGTTTTTATATAATTTTTACATTTATCACACACATCAACCCTGTACTCCTCTTCATTGTCTATACTGTAGTAATGAAGAGTCTCATGGTCCGTGTTCTCACAGAATGGGCAGTAGATCCGTTTTGAAGCCCATTTGTGACCGCAGAACCCGCAGTTCAAAAAACGTTTCCCATTTTCTTCAAAGAGTGATAATTCAGGCATTGAACCGCAGACCGGGCAATATCCTCTGTCCCATTCGTTATCTTCATCCAGATATACGGATATCATCTCTGAAAAAGAGACAAGGGATGGTTTAAGAGAATTGTAGATTAAAAACCCGAGAACCTGTTTTTCAATGTTGAGTTTTTCCTCCGCTTCATCAAATGATGATTCATCCTCGCTTATAAAAGCTTTGAAGAGTTTATTCAGATCAAATTTTTTTTCAGTATAAAGCCCGGATATTTCTTTAGCTTTTTCTGACAGCTCGTTTTCATTAACAGTAAGTATATCACAAATCTCGGTGAAAAGTTCCTCTGAAACATTATAATCAATAAAGAAGTGAGTTATATCGGTAAGAGGGAATTTCTCAGTCTTTTTTATTTGAAGTGTTTCTTCAGGAATTTCAAACCCGGCAAGTTCGATTCTGCTTTTAGCTTTCTCCTGTGCTATGAATATTTTTTCATAGAGTTCAAGCATTGTTTTAAATTCAGGCTTCTTCTTCCTGATCTCTTCTGCGGCTTTTTTTATTTCATCAGGATTGAATCCGGCAATAGTATTCATAAAGTCTCCATAAATTCAAATAATTAAAATATAGCGGTTTGCGATTTAATTTGTACACTTGATGTCATTCCCGCGGATGCGGGAATCTGTTTCTTTAAAAAAGAATGGATTCCGGCCTTTCGCTATCGCTACGGCCGGAATGACAATATGCTAATCATTTCGTAAAGTGCTATAATATATTAAAGTTTAAAATTCACATCAGTTACCTGTGGCAAACGTCACATTGATTATTCATTTTAAACGCGGTATGGCATTCTATACACTGTTTCATCAGCATTTCCCCCTTTAAGTTTGCCTTACCGTTAGAACTGACTTTATCACCATGACATGAATCACATCTGAACCTTGTTTTACCATCTACAACGGTTGTCAGTACAACCTTGTGGCTGTAATAAAAGAGCTCAGGGTCCTCTGACGTGGACTTCCATGGCGAATCTTTGTCAGCGTAAGAATCAAATACCGTTTTTTTCCTTGGAGTCATGTGATCAGTATTTGTCAGCGCGGCACTCCTGTCGTGACATGCCGTACAGTCTTCAACAGCAGGGAGACCGCGAAATGTTCCATATTCTTCGTATTTATGACATGTGCCGCAATCTTCAATGTTGTATTTTTCTATATGAGTTTTATGGCTGAACGGGATTTCTGTACCGGCATTTTCCTGCTCAGTATTCTCACAGGATGTTACCATAAATCCCATTAAAACCAGTATTAAAATCATTAAAGGTTTTAAAAAAAATAATGAATGTTTCATGAAAGTTCTCCTTATCATTGCTTTCCAGGAGCCGTCCTGTTTTTTATTTTTTAATTTCTCCGATAACAGGATGAGGTCCGGAATTATATTACCGGAAGCGCATTCAGGGAATTATGCCCTTGACGATCATAATATTTAAGCCGGTATTGCAGAATTAATGCAATACCGGCATTTTAAACAATAAGTTTATGCAAGGGCCCCTGATCTGGAATGCTCATCCAGCATCGCAAGATTATGATAAGTATCCCGCTTGTGTGTTATAAGGTAGATTACCCTTACACTGTCCACGTCAAGCAGTGAAGCATCGGGAAAATCTTTCTTAACAACGGCAAGCCTCTGATTGGCCAGCGCAAGCATCTTCTCTCTGTCGCCGAAATTCATGGCACCGGTCGGACATGTTTTTACACAAATAGGCACCTGTCCGGCTTCCACCCTTTCAAGACACATATCACATTTATTAATTATACCGGTCTTTTCATTCCTTCTCGGTATATTATAGGGACAGTATTCCTTCATCATAAGGAATCCTTCTTCGGATATTTTTTTTGTCTTTTCAGTGAATATGACAGCTCCAGTATCTTTGTCTATTACAACAGCGCCTTTTACATGGCCATCAGCAGCGAGTTTGCATGGCGGTTCTACACAGTGCCTGCACTGGTCAGGGAAAAAGTTCCATATTACGCGGTCTTTTTCCTTGAACTCGGAAAATTTAACCACTTTATAATTCACATGGGTAAGATCGGGGGGGTTCTGGTGGCTCCCCCAGTCAAGCTGCTTCGTATAGAAAGCTTCAAATCCCTGCCATTCCTTACATGCAACCTGACATCCCCTGCACGCTGTGCATCTTGATGTATCTATGAAAAATGTTTTACTCATGATGTCCTCCTGCATTTACGTCCTCATAGGCGAGTTCAGTAACTTTATCCGCTTTCCTGATATTTACGCAACAGGCCTTGTATTCAGGAATTGTGGTATTGGGGTCGCCGGCAGAAACGCAAAGGCGGTTAGTGGCATCTCCGCATCCTTTTTTTGTCCAGCCGAAAGCGAACGGCATCCCTATTTCGTGTACTGTTTTGCCCTGGATATTAAATGGGGTCATCCTTACTGTTACCATGGCTACTGCTTCAACTCTTCCTCTGGCGCTTTCAACGATAACCGGGTCTCCGTTTTTAATACCTTTAAGAGCTGCCAGTTCTTTACTCATCTCCACGTAAAGCTGTGGTTCCGCTTCAAGAAGGGACGGGACATTCCTCGTCTCTCCGCCACCGCACCAGTGTTCCGTCAGACTATATGTTGTAAGTACAATTGGATATTTCGGATCGGCTGGTACTGCCCGTTTGTCCATGTCGCTGTCAATGATTTTTGCGCATGGATTGCTAAGCTGCCTTGAGAAAGGATGCTTTGTGACAGGAGTTTCAACCGGTTCATAGTGCTCGGAGAAAGGTCCTTCTTCCCGACCTGGACCGTACAGCTGGCCGTAGCCTTCCTTCTGCATGATAAACGGGCTTTTCCCTTTTCCTGTAGACAGCGGCGGCCATCCTCCATCAGGGATATCACCTATCCATTTTACACCGTCCCATTTGATTACAGTTCTTTCAGGATCCCATGGCTGTCCGTTTTTATCAACTGATGCTCTGTTGTACAGAACGCGCCTGTTTACCGGCCAACACCATGAGAAATTAGGGAACAGACCTACTTTAGCCTGCAGTTTCGTCTGGCTGAGATCCCTCTTCTTCATCTTGTTCCCTTCTTCGGTATAGCTTCCGCAGTAGAGCCAGTTCAGGCTTGATGTAGAACCGTCATCGGCAAGCGCGGTGAAGGAATTAGCCAGTTTACCTTTATTCTCGCCGCTTACATGGTAGCCATTAATTTTACGGGCAATATCTTCTGCATCGAAATTGTCAGGCCAGTTAAGGTTTACGATAGGCTCTTTGAATGTGCCTCCCTTGTCTTCATAGAGGTCTTTGAGCTCATTTACTATATCAACCATGATCTGGCCCATTGATTTCGAATCTCCCATGGGGTCAGCAGCCTTGTGGTGCCACAGTACCCATCTTCCGCTGTTGCTGATGCTGCCTTCTTTTTCAGCACGGTGGCATGACGGGAAAAGAAAGACTTCTGTTTTTACTTTCTTGGGATCTATGCCGGGGCCATGCCAGAAATCAGTGGTCTCATTTCTGTGAATTTCTGCAGAATAGAGCCAGTCAAGATTTGTCAGGGCCTTTCGCACTTTGTTGGAATTAGGGATACTCTGGGCCGGGTTTGTTGCCCAGATAGAGCCGCCCTTTATTTTACCTTTGTACATTCTGTCAAATATCCACATGGCTGAATAGTCACCCTGCTCAATACCCCTGGGAACATCACCTTTCGGGAGCCATTCGTAGCCGAAACCGTTTTCTTTATTAGCAGTGTCGCCAAACCATGCTTTCAGGAGACTGATCATGTATTTAGGCTTATGCTGCCACCAGTTTGAGCTTTGCGGATCCTTGCTTACCGGGGTGTTAGCCTTGTTATACTCTTCAAGAGTTGCCAGGTTGGCCCTGGGAAGAGGAAGGTATCCGGGCAGAATGTGATAAAGGATACAGTGGTCTGTGGAACCCTGCACATTCGGTTCTCCGCGCAGTGCGTTTATACCACCGCCGGCCACACCTATGTTCCCCAGAAGAAGCTGAACGATGGCGGCTGAACGGATGTTCTGTACTCCAACTGTGTGCTGTGTCCAGCCCAGGGCGTACATTACTGTACCGGATTTATTCGCTTTTCCTGTGGCTGCATAGGTTTCATAAGTCTTTTTGAGATTTGCCGCGGAAACTCCGGTAATAGATGATACTTTATCTATTGTATAGCGGCTATAATGTTTTTTAAGAAGCTGGAAAACAGATCTCGGATTTGAAAGGGTCTTGTCTTTTTTCGGTACGCCGTTGGCGTCAAGTTCAAAGGCCCATTGTGATTTGTCATATGTTTTCAGATTATGATTGAAGCCTGAAAAAAGACCGTCGTTGAATTTAAATTTATTTCCCACGATAAAAGAGGCATTTGTGTAGTCGACGACGTAGTCTCTGAAATACTTGTTGTTTTCGAGTATGTATTTGATCATTCCACCCATAAAAGCAATGTCGGTTCCTGAGCGGAGTGGTACATGAAAGTCTGATCTTGCGGATGTTCTGGAAAATTTGGGGTCAACATGGATGATTTTTGCACCCCTTTCCTCTTTTGCTTTTAAAACCCATTTGAAGCAGACGGGATGATGCTCAGCAGCATTACTTCCCATAATTAAAGCGCAGTCTGTGTTTTTGATATCGATCCAATGGTTCGTCATTGCACCGCGTCCGAACGACTCTGCCAGAGCCGCAACTGTGGCGCTGTGTCAAATACGAGCCTGGTGATCCATGTGCACCACGCCCATGGCCCGCATGGCCTGATGAACTACGGCACACTCTTCATTGCTCATTTGTGAAGAACCAAGGTGAAATATCTCCTCAACCCGGTTGACAACCTGTCCTTCGCTGTTCTTTTCTTTGAAATTTTTGTCCCTGGTTTCTTTTATTTTCTGAGCCAGTCGTTCTATCATCCAGTCCCAGCTTTTTTCCTCCCACTTTTCGCTGAAAGGTGCACGATACATGGGCTTGGTTACTCTATGATTACTGTTGATCATTGTGTTCATGGTTGCACCCTTTGCGCAGAGTGCCCCTTCGCTGACCGGATAACCCGGATCCCCCTCAGTGCTAACTACTTTTCCGCCTTTGACATGGCAGATGAAATGGCAGCTTACTGAACAGAAAGGGCATATTGAAATAACTTCTTTGGCCCTTTTCGTTTTTAATTTTTTGGCGTAAGATTCTGTTACAAGATAGTTTACACCAAGGCCGCCAAGGGCAAGAGCACCGGCTCCGGCTCCCGCCACTTTCAAGAACTCACGGCGTGTTACCTTCATTATAATCCTCCTTTGTTTTTTGTGTATTAGCAAATAGTCTATTTGCGGAAGAAATCCTGACAGTTTTATTCATCCTGATAACTTCCGGAGCTAATGATATTTTCCGAACTATTATTATGTCAATATTGACAGATATGTCAATATATAATTAAAAAATTATAAAGATATGAATATATTTTTTTTAATAAACGGTTAAAAATAACCGATTATTTTTTTGAATATATTATATTTATTAATTGAATAAATGTCTGTTTGCTCCATAATGTTTTCATTTAATAAGAAGAAAGGGTTTATGCTCTGACCCCGGAAACGGGGTTTTTATCTGATTCTTGGAACATGGGCATGGACAGGGGAATATATAATGTGTGATGCAGTTATTTGATTCATTAAAGCATGGAGTAAGTTTTTCTCAATTCTTTATCTTGCCCGCTTCAGGTATTATTTATTTCGGGAAGAGTTTTTTCATAAAGGCACGACTTCCTCTCACCTTTTAGAAGGTAATAAAATTAAAAAAAAAGCAGGGCAGGAAATCCCGGTGTCATGTTACAATGTGATAATCCATATTGCCTGTAAGCCCGTATCTTCCCCGCCTGTCAATACCCTCATAAGGGCCGCCTTCTCCTCTCATGTGGGAGCTTCCCACAACAGCCCAGCCGTCTGATCTCATAAACATCTTGATTTTGTTTGCTGAGATCATTTCATCAAGGAGTACATTATCGATTTCACCAAGTTTGTTGTCCTGGTACATAACCTGCATATTCATATCATACCTCCTTTTATTATTATAAGAAAAAAACAGGAGGGATAAGTTGCAAAAAGGAGGAAAAGGGATAAGGCTCTGACCCCGAACGCAATGTGCATCTTTTATACCCAGAGAACGAGTCTTTTCCTGTATGCATCTTCGTAGGCCAGAAATTTTGTTACACATTCTTTAAAATTTTTACCCAAGTCACGAAAATATTTGTGCAGCGTGAAACGCAATGGTAAATTGAAGTTTTCGTCAAGATAGCAGTTAATAAAGCCGATTTCGTTTTTTCGCGGATCACTGGATAACCCTTTTCTCACCGGATTGTATCCGATATACCATAAAAGCCAGAGCAAATATTGTTCGGGATTATCAGACTCTTCGATTATTGATGAACCGAAACGTTCGTTCCAGAATGGCCCCGTTTCACCTGTTGCCCTGTTGTATTTTTCTGCTATCCGCGCTTTTATATACTGCATGATGCGTGAGATTGTCTCTCTATCCTCAACGGTTTTAATCACCAGATGTATATGATTTGATACTGTTTCTGCCGCAATCAGTTCAAATTCGTATTTTTCCTGACACATCTGGATTGCCTCAATAAAATGTCTACCACCGTATCTGCTTTTAAGAAGATCCCTTTTGCCGTGGCATCTGGTATAGCAGTGGTAAGTTGCTCCCTGGACAATTTTTCTTAATGTTCTGGTCATATAATACTCCGTTTACGCAGGTTTAATGTTTATACGTTTCATGCTGGCATGGATTTAAAAAAAAGGGGGTCAGAGCCAAAAAATTTTTAAATCCATGCTCTGACCCCGGTTCTCTCCAACCAGAGATTTTTTCTGTTTTTCATTTTACTTATTGCATAATTACCATCCAATGACTTAATTGAAACTGTCAGCGTAAATAGAACATTATTATTCCGGAATCTGAAATGAGTAAACTTAATATAATAAACCATATACCTGTATCCCTTCCTGAAAAGGAGATCCTCTTCAGGATGAAGTATAATGTTCACAAAACAGAAATTGATGATGAATCGAGACAGATGTTCCGTTCTGTGATGAACAGGGGGTTTGCAGTGTGTGAGCCCCGCGGGGTGTGGACTCTATTGTTAATTGAGGGGAGGAGTGAAAACTCGGTATCCTTTGAAGGGGGACTCTCCATTGAGAGCGGTTCTATTGCCAAACTGCTTCAACGTTCAGATTCGGCTGTATTCATGGGAGTCACTGCAGGAGCTGAGATTTCAAGACTGTCAGAAGACTCTATCAGAAAAGGTGACGGGGCTTCAGCACTTATATATGATGCTGTAGGGAGTGAGACGGCCGAGGCATCAATAGAATGGCTGAACCGGTATATAGGGTCAGAGCTTCGAAGAAAAGGTAAAATACTCACGCCAATGAGGTTTTCCGCAGGGTATGGCGATTTTTTACTTGAAAACCAGAGGATTTTTTATGAACTGCTTGATCTTAAACGTTTCGGAGTAAACCTCACGGAAAGCTGCATATTTGTACCGGAAAAAACAGTAACTGCGATAGCGGGGGTGGAAGCTCCCGCGGAGGAAAGATAGATGAATAAAAAAGAATTCGCTGAACTGCTTGAAAGCGGACTTGTGATACTTGATGGCGCCACAGGCACTGAACTGGCAAAAAAGGGGATGCCGGCCGGAGTGTGCCCGGAGATATGGTGTATTGAAAACCCTTCAGCGGTGAAGGAGCTGCAGGAGAACTATGTATCGGCAGGGAGCAGTATTATTTACGCGCCGACATTCGGGGGTAATAGGTGTAAACTGGAGGAGTTCGGGCTTGAAGACCGGCTTCATGAGATAAACAGCACCATGGCTTCAGTGTCAAAGAAAAATGCCGGCAGTGCGTATGTTCTCGGAGACCTTGCTCCAACAGGGCGTTTTGTTGAGCCCTTCGGAGATATGCTTTTTGAGGATGCGGTTGCAGTCTACAGGGAGCAGGTGCTTGCCCTTATAGACGGAGGTGTTGACGGTTTTGTAATAGAGACAATGATGGATATACAGGAGTCCAGGGCCGCGCTTCTTGCGATTAAAGAGGCATGTGACCTTCCGGTAATGGTCAGTATGACATATGAAAGCAGCGGGAGGACGCTGAACGGTACTGACCCAGTTTCAGCGCTGATAACTCTTCAGTCGCTCGGTGCTGACGCAGTGGGGTGCAACTGTTCGACCGGCCCTGCTGATATGCTGAATATAATCCGCGAAATGAGGGAGTACGCGAAAGTCCCTCTCCTGGCCAAACCGAACGCGGGAATGCCCAAGCTGAAGAACGGTGAGACATACTTTGACATGGGTGCTGATGAATTCGCCTCGTATGCGGATGACTTCATTTCAGCAGGTGTAAATATAATGGGCGGCTGCTGCGGTACAACGCCTGAACATATAGAGGCCCTTACCGCGAAGAGCAGGGGGAAAAAGACTCTTCTTTCATTCAGGAGGGGGCTCAGTGCAGTCTCATCTGCAAGAAAGACTGCATTCATGGGGGAGGGGAGACCGCTCTCTGTAGTTGGGGAGAGGATAAATCCCACAGGCAAAAAAGCGCTGCAGGCTGAACTTCGCGAGGGAAAGATGGGCATTGTGCAGGATTTCGCCTTTGAACAGCAGATAAAGGGGGCCTCGATACTCGACGTCAACATGGGGCTTTCCGGAATCGATGAAAAGGAGATGATGTTAAAGTCAGTAAAACTCCTTTCGAAAGTGAGCGAACTGCCATTGTGCATAGACTCAACAAATCCTGAAATTGTGGAGGCGGCACTCCGGATATACCCGGGGCGTGCACTTGTGAATTCGATATCAGCAGAGAAGGATAGGATTGAAAAGACACTTCCAATAGCAGCAAAATACGGGGCCATGTTCATCCTCCTCCCCTTAAGTGATGAAGGGATCCCTCAGACTCTTGAAGAGAGAAAATCAATAGTTGAGTATGTTCTGCAGGAGGGGGAGAAGTACGGCTACACTCCTGACGATGTCACTGTAGACGGACTTGTTATGACAGTGAGCTCTGACCCTGCTGCTCCTGCAAGGACCCTTGACCTGATTGAGTGGTGTTCGCGCGAGAAAAAAATGAACACTATATGCGGACTGTCAAATGTCTCCTTCGGGCTCCCGGCACGTGAGTGGATTAATGGCGCATTTCTTGCCATGGCTATTTCCCGGGGGCTTGCAATGGCCATAGCCAATCCTTCATCCGAACAGCTGATGAATACTGCATTTTCATGCGATGCCCTTGCAGGCAGGGACAAAAATCTTACTTCTTACGTGGAGAAATTTTCCGGTGCAGCGGCTGAAACAAAGGCTTCCGTTGAGGCTCTGACCCCGGATAAGCTGGTTTTCGAGTCTGTGCTGCGCGGATGGGATGACAGAATTGAATCTTCGATAAAACAGGCCCTTGACGCAGGTATTTCTCCGCAGAAGGTCGTTGATGATTCACTTATACCCGCAATTACACTTGTGGGGGACAAGTACGACAAAAAGGAGTATTTTCTTCCGCAGCTTATCATGAGTGCTGATACTATGAGGAAAGGTTTTACCATTCTGGAGCCTCTTCTTTCCACTGGTGAAGGTGTGAAAAAAGAGGGAAAAATAGTTATAGCCACGGTAAAAGGAGACATTCACGATATAGGGAAAAATATTGTGGCGCTCATGCTCCGTAACTACGGGTTTGATGTTGTTGATCTGGGGAAGGATGTTCCGGCAGACGCGATTCTTGAAAGAGCAGTAGAAGTCAAGGCGGACATCGTGGCCCTCTCCGCCCTTATGACTACAACAATGACAGAAATGAAAAATGTAATTAATCTAAGCCATGAAAAGGGGCTGAAGTTAAAATTTATGATAGGCGGAGCTGTGGTTGACCAGAACTATGCTGACGAAATCGGCGCCAACGGTTACTCAAAGGACGCAATGGACGCGGTGAAACTGGCAAAAACACTTATGGGCAGCTAGTCTCTTTCAGTTGCTTGCAGCTATCAGCGCCTCTGCTTCTGCCAGAATTTTTTTTATGTTTTTTGAATCCGCGGAGTTGCTTAATATACTCTGCGGGTTCAGGGTCAATATTGTTTCCTCACCTGTTTTCAGCCTGAACTTTGAAATCTCTCCCGTGAGTCGTGATTTAACAGCATCGCGTTCTTTTCCGGCAGTATCATGAAGGATCATGCATATCCTCTCTTCATGCAGGAATATCTCTTTCTCTTCCCCGACGGTTTTTGTCAGGGCCGGCCGCATAATTTTAAGAATTGTCTCTTTCTGATTTGAATCAAGATCAAGCCCCGCGAAAATATTGACAAGGAACAGGCTGAATTCCCTTCCTGTGTCAATGGATGAGTTAATGCTTTCTGTAAGCCTGTTCATGAAAAATCTGCTGCTGTAGAAACCTGTAGCGCTGTCTGTTATGATGTTTTCCCCGGTAATATAGCTGTTGATCTCATCTGAAATTGCTGTGATTTCTTTTTTAAATGAATTAATATTAATTGTGGAGGTTTTCTCTCCTGCCTGGATTGCAATCAGCCCGATTACTGTTCCGGCATTAAAAAGGGGGATGAGTATCTGCCCGTTCTCCCTGTATACCGGTTTGTCCGCACCTGATTTTTTTTCGATATCCTGAATCGGGATTGAATCAAAAGAAAGGGAGTCGATTTTTATAAGGCTTTTACCCTTAAGTTCGTAGGCCTTTGACAGTTTTCCCTCCACGAGCTTCATGTAGAGGGATACAGATTCAGGTGATGTGTTGCTGTATATTTTTTTAAATAGTATAAATATCTTCTCATTCAGGGCTCTGACCCCGGTTTCATCTGTGCCTGACTTTTTTGCTTTCCTTCCGACTTTTTCCTCACTGTTTTCTCCGGCAACAGGGAGAAGTTCATTCTCATCTATCTGCGCTGCGGTTTTACCTTTTCCGGTTTGCAGTGCGGGTTTTTTCTCTATAGATGCCTTTTTAACTGTTTTTTTCTGTTTTACAGTTTTTCCCGGCTTTTCTGCTGCCTGCTTCTTTTCACCGATTACAATTGTCTTTATCCTGTATTCTTTGTTTTCTGTCAGTATGCCGCTTTTTTTCAGTAATAGTATTATTCCGGCTGTGGTGATTAGAATTCCGCTTGCGATAAGTATAAGCTCGAGGGCAAGCCGTATCTTTTTCATGCGATCCAGCGTAATTGAGTATGCTGCAATTGTGCTCTGACCCTCTGAACTGAACCTGTAAACATAGAGTCTATCGCCAAGCCAGTCACTGCCTGTGTAATTTTTTACTTCAGGTTTTTTATTGTCTGCCTGTGAAAATTTTTTTTCTTTTATATCCCGTACCAGACTGTCAATAATACGTCCGGAAATAAGGAGGGAGTCGTTTTTTACCATGAACCGGAGCCTGCCCATCCTGTCTGTCACGGCCATTGCTGCAATGGATTTGTCCCTGTCTATAAGTTCAGTGAATATTTTTTTGAGCCTGTTGCTGTCAGGTTTCTGTTCCATATTCAGCCTGTGAGCCAGCGGTTTAAGAGAATTCTGTTTATTTTTCAGCTCTTCAATGAATTCTTTTTCTATATATTCGCACCTGTATATGTAATAGACCGGCATTATGGCGGTTGTAATAAGCAGAAGGACAAGTATTGCTACAATTCTGGTTCGCATGTTTTTTCCCTGTGAATAGATTTCCTTATAATATTATCGGGAGTGTTTTATTACCTGTGAAGTGAATTTGAGGGCCTGTGTATAAAAAAACCGCTTCTTCTGAAGCGATTTTTTTAAGTTAAAGTTAATTGTCTGTCAGAATTGAAGCCTCATCCGGCTTATTTCAATAAGTGGATTGTCATCCATTTTTCTTCTGAATTCGATCATGCTTTCAAAACCGCCTATGGCAATCCCTTCACATTCGAAGGTGTAGTCATGTTCGGGAGCGTAGAGTTCCATTCCCTCCGCGTCCTTTACTATATGTTCTACAGGTTCGTATTTTTCAATTTTTATGTCAGCCGGGGGCGCTTCAACAATTGCTTTTATGTCGTCCGCATATTTTTTGGCGTATGCCTTGGCCGTGAACTTAATAGAACCGGTCTTAATCTCTCTAGCGGATTTAGTGTACTCAGGCTTGATATATTTCATGTCAGGCCTGTCTTTGCATGCCTTCTGCAGCTTAAGGTGGAAATCCTCCTCCATTATTACATGATGGAGCCTTGATTTCATTGAAGCCCATTCCTTGATTATATCTGTCATGGTTTCGGTTTCAATTCCGGCCTCTTTGCTTGAATACCACTTCCAGTCTGCATCGGAGGCAAGGATGAAACCCTCCAGCATTCCGCATATTGTTTCAAAACTCCCTTCAAAAACAACTTCATAATATTTTTTGCTCATCGTAATCCTCCACCGGTTTTAAAAGAAAATAATTGTCACAAGTATAAATACCGGGATAAGGATCGGTATTGAGTACTTGATCATGTAGCCGAAAAAGCTCGGCATCGGGACCCCGTTTTCCTCTGCAATAGCCTTCGTCATAAAGTTCGGGGCATTACCAATATAGGTGTTGGCACCCATGAATACGGCCCCGGCACTTATTGCAAGAAGTGTTGCCCCATGTGTCCCCATTAAATCAACCGGGTTTCCCCCTGCCGTGTTGAAGAATACAAGATATGTAGGGGCGTTGTCAAGGAAACTTGAAAGAATACCTGTTGCCCAGTAGAAGTGTGAATTTATAAAATCCCCGCTGCTGTCAACAACACCGCTTATAACCATCCCCATGGGGCCTTCGGCACCGGCCTTGAGCATCGCAATCGGTGTTACCATTGTCATGAATATTGTGGCGAACAGTTTGGCCACCTCTTTAATGGGCTCCCAGTTAAAGCCGTTTCCGACTCTTATTTCAGGCTTGGAGACTTTAAGAGATACGATTGTTATAAGAAGGAGGAGCGCAACCTGAAGTATGGATGCAGTCGGAACCTCAACGTAATGAAGGGTAAAAGCCGTACCCAGTTTCATGCTTGATGCAAGTACCGCCAGTATTATGCAGGGCAGTAACAGCATGTTGGGAACACCCACAAGCTGAAGCTTCTCCTTGTTCTCAGAAGGTTCGGGGTGTCCGGTCTCTTTTTTGTAGTAGTATGTATCCATTATAAAGAAAATTACAAGCAGTATCGCAATTACAAATGCAACAAGCGGCAGCATGTGTATTGCGGTCCAGAAAAAGTCTACCCCTTTCAGAAAACCGAGAAACAGCGGTGGGTCACCCAGAGGCGTGAGCCCCCCCCCTACATTCGCCACAACGAAAATAACAAATACTACTATATGTACCCTGTTTTTTCTCCATTCATTAGCCTTGAGGATCGGCCTTATCATTACCATGGCAGCCCCTGTTGTTCCCATGAAACTTGCCAGAACTCCACCTATGAATATCATGATTGTATTGACTTTCGGTGTGCCCGCAAGGTCTCCTTTAAGTTGTATACCTCCGGCAACCGTGAAAAGTGCCAGAAGAAGTGTTATAAAGGGGATAAATTCCAGGAAGTATACTTCCAGCAGGTAGAACATTCCGGTACTCATGCCGAAATGAAAGCTGAATGCCGTGAAAAATACAATCCACCAGAAAAGCGATACCTTGCCGTAATGGTGGTGCCAGAAATGAGGTATTAGCAGCGGGAAAAGCGCTATTGATAAAAGAATCCCGACAAAAGGGATTATCCATAACAGGCTGAGGTTTTTAGCGTCAATATGAGGAGCGTGGTGTCCTCCTTCGCTTTCGTGAGATTCATGGTTTACTTCATGCTGTACTGATTCTGTTTTTACTATGCCGTGATCCCCTGATGCGGGGTTTTCTCCATACGCCTTGAAAGTGAATGCACCGGCGGTTATTATCGCGACAATAGCTATTATTGATATTACTGTCCTCTTCATTGATTGCTCCGGTTTTCTTTAACTCTGATTAATCGGTAATTTTCTGTCAAACAGATCATGACTGAATATAGTTAAAAATAGAAAATGTTTCAAAAAATTTATATATGATGGTTTGATGTGATGCAAATCAGTCTGCACGAAGAGGCTTGCTGTATGACTGAAGTTTATGCAGTATATAAATTTTCTGCTGGATTCTGCAACAATTTTCATATGTGTATTGAATACATCATGATTGCAGCTGACCTTGTGGGGATAACGCCTGTTTGTTCACCCCCTGTTGCCTTCCCGCAAAAGGGGGTGTTCTGATTTACTTAACCACAGCCTGGTGATATACTTTTTTACCCTTGCGGAGAAGCAGTTTCCCGTCTTTAATATCTTCAGTTGTAACTTTCATGGCAAAGTCAGTCACCTGAACATCATTCATGTAGATCCCCCCCTGCTGGATGAGCCGGCGGCCGTCACTGTTGCTTGAAATGAGGCCGGTTTTTGAAAGGAGACTGATGATATCAATGCCGTCTTCGAAGACTGATTTTTCAAACTCTGTTGTGGGTATCGATTCTGAATCACCTGCATTGCTGAAAAGGGCTTTTGCCGCGGATTGTGCCTTGTCGGCCTCCTCCTCACCGTGAACGAGTTTTGTTACCTCGTAAGCCAGTACCTCTTTCGCTTTATTAATATCAGCTCCCTGCAGAGCTCCCAGCCGGTTTACCTCATCCATGGGGATAAAGGTGAGGAGGGAAAGGCAGTTTTTTACGTCGGGATCATCCACGTTACGCCAGTACTGGTAGAAGTCGTAAGGCGAGGTTTTGGATGAATCAAGCCATACCGCGCCTGACTGGGTTTTCCCCATTTTGTTTCCTTCACTGTTTACCAGCAGCTTGAATGTTAAACCGTATGATGGCACATTGTCAGCCCTGCGGATAAGGTCTACACCGGAAATGATATTAGACCACTGATCGTTTCCGCCAAGCTGGAGTTTGCAGTTGTACCGGCGGTAGAGTTCAAGGAAATCATAGGACTGCATGAGCATATAGTTGAATTCCAGGAAAGAGAGGCCTTTTTCCAGCCTGTTTTTGAAACATTCGGCGGAAAGCATACGGTTTACGGAAAAATGTCTTCCGATATCGCGAAGGAAGTCAACGTATTTCAGCTCAAGAAGCCAGTCTGCGTTGTTTACCATTATAGCCTTATCCTCGCCGAAATCTATGAATCGGGAGAACTGTTTTTTGAAGGATTCACCGTTTTTTCTTATCTGTTCCATTGTGAGCATCTGGCGCATGTCAGTTCGCCCTGACGGATCCCCTACCATTGCCGTTCCACCGCCGATAAGTGCAATCGGTTTGTGCCCGGCCTGCTGCATATGCATCATGACCATTACCTGGATAAAGTGGCCAACATGGAGGCTGTCGGCAGTGGGGTCAAATCCTATATAAAATGTGACGGGCTCTTTTCCCAGCAGCTCGCGTATTTCATCTTCATGGGTTGCCTGTTCGACATATCCCCTTTCATTTAATACATCATAGACGTTTTTCATGGTTAAAAATCCTTAAAAGTATAATTACTGTCACTTACAAATTTATTTGCCGCATTTTTCAACAACATTTTAGACTTGATATTGATTATCCGGTTATTTGTTTTGCAGATTCAGATATTCAGCAGTTTTGAGATGCCTGATTTATGTCTGCCAGCAGTATGGCATCTACAAAAGGTCCTGTATACATTTCCGGAGCGGTTTATTTAACACATCTGCCTGTTGCTTATAAATAAACCCTTATGTTTAAAAATTAAATTTTTTGTCAGGAATTGAAGGGGGAGCCCCTGAAATAATATATTTGCAGGTTATTTAAAAAAAGCTGAAAAAGGCTTGCTTTTATAACATTAGTTATATAACCTGTGTTTTATAACTAATGTTATAAAACACAGGTGAATGTTATGCCTCCAAAAAAGATGATAAGTGATGAAGATATTGTTCAGGCGGCATTTGAACTTGTCAGAAAGAAGGGACTGGGTAATCTTACTGCAAGAAATATCGCCGGAGTCCTCAGCTGTTCAACTCAACCGGTCTATTATTCATTCAGGAATATAAAGGATATTGAAACAGCCGTCATCTCCAGGATAAAGGATTTTGTCGTTGAGACTTATCTGAATAACGATGAAGGGAACCACCAGTTTTTCAATATAGGCAAGGGGTATATCAGGCTCGCCAGGTACGACAGGGAGCTGTTTAGCATTCTTTTTTTATCCGGAAGAATGAAACTGGATATAGAGAAAGAGAACTTTCCCATCGCTAATGAAGCGATGATAGAACTGATGAAAAAGGACAGTTATCTTAAGGGATTTGAGGAGTTTCAGTTAAGCAGAATTCTTAAAACCATGTGGTTTTATACTCACGGGCTTGCCACGTTCGTTTACACATATCCCGGGCAGGTTTCAGATGATTTTCTGGATAACGCCGTATTTGAAATGGGCGGCAGGGTTATCAGGTCTGAGAGAGTCGAGGCAAAAAGAAAAAAAAGCGAAGGTATTTAGATTGAGCAACCAGCCCGTTACAGGGTGAGCTGTATATGCCGTATCAGGAAAAGCTTTATTGATAACGGCAATACGGGTTAAAGGCGCCTTTTGAATGTAGCGGGGTAAATATTAATATATTCAGGAGGTGTGTCAAATGGAAAGACGTTGGTATCAGTATTACGATAAGGAGGTACCCCCTTCAATTGAGTATCCCCGTATAACAATCAAAGAGCTTTTTATCAGCCACGCGGAAACAAATCCCGAGAAGCCCTATCTGATCTTCAATGACATACAGATAAGTTATAAGGCAGCCAATTCAATGGCAAGGCGTTTTGCAAACAGTCTGGCGGACAAAGGAGTCAGGAAAGGAGATCGTATCGCTTTAATGATGCCTAATATTCCCCAGTACCCGGTCACTTTAATGGCTGTGTATAAGATGGGAGCAATAGCGGTTCCGACAAATCCTTTATATACTGTTCCGGAGCTTACGCATCAGTTCAAAGACAGTGGTGCTGAAACAGTTGTTGTTATGGCGGCTTTTGCTGAAAAGGTTATTGCAATTCTCCGTGAGGGTAAAACGTCAGTTAAAAGGGTTGTTATAGTACAGATCCCGGGTAATAAAATTGAGTTCCCGGAAGACAGTGCTATACTGGATTTTGATCAGTGTGTCGGTTCAGGAAAAGATGAGGAGCCTGCTGTTGAAATAGGTTATGAAGATGTTGTACTCCTCCAGTACACCGGCGGCACCACCGGGTTGTCGAAGGGGTGTATGCTGACAAACTCCAATATGATCTCCATGATTCAACAGACAGGGATGTGGCATGCTGTGGCAGTCCCTCCTGAAGAGATGAAAACACTTGCAACTATACCTCTTTATCATGTATTCGGCATGAACTGCAATATCAATCTCTGCCTTTACGGTGGGGGTACAATGGTGCTTGTTGCGCAGCCTGCTCCTGATAATATTCTCGCAGCAATCAACAGAAGCAAGCCTAACTGCTGGGCGGCTGTTCCTGCAATGATTCAGGGTGTTGCAAACCATCCCGATATTACAAAATCAGAAATTAAATCCATGGAAGGGATTACTTCGGGAGGATCTCCTCTTGCAGTTGAGCTTCTTAATAAGTTCCAGGAACTTTCCGGAGCAAGAATAACAGAAGGTTACGGGCTTTCTGAAACATGTAATATTATCACTGCAAATCCTATGACTACTATCCGCAAAGCCGGCAGCGTGGGTGTCCCCTGGCCGGATGTAGATCTGAAAATTGTGGATCTTGATACAGGGCTTAAGGAAATGCCCACAGGTGAACCGGGTGAGATTATTGCCAGAGCTCCGCAGATCATGAAAGGATACTGGGAGAACCCTGAGGAGACAGCCAATACTCTTATAGACGGGTGGTTATTCACAGGGGATATAGGGTATATGGATGAAGACGGATTTGTTTTCATCGTGGACCGCAAGAAGGATATGCTGCTCTGCAGCGGGTTTAATGTTTATCCCAGGGATATTGATGAAGTTATGTATACTAACCCGAAAGTCCTTGAAGCGTGCACTATAGGAGTGAAGGACGAGAAACGTGGTGAAACCGTCAAGGTATTTGTGGTCCTTAAAGAAGGGGAGACTATGACTGAAGAGGAAGTGATAGATTACTGCAAAGAGAGGCTCGCCCCTTACAAGGTTCCTAAAATTGTTGAGTTTATAAATGAAGTACCAAGAACCTCTGTAGGTAAACCTGATCGTAAAATTCTTCGCGCAATGGATGAGCAAAAAAGCCCCCGATAGTGAAGGTCGGGCATAAAGCAGGGGAGAACGAGTTAGAGCGTTCTCCCCTGCTTTTTATTTATGAGTAGTAATAATCAAAGGAGTTGTTGATGAAAATTACAGTTTTAAACGGAAGTCCTAAGGGCGATTTGAGCATAACGATGCAGTATGTTAAGTTTATAGAAAAAAAATTCGGACAGCATAATTTCAGTTATCATAATATTTCCCAACGTATAGCAAAAATAGAAAATGATGAAATTTTTTTTAATGAAATTATTAACGATATAGATGGTTCTGATTTTATAATATGGGCTGCGCCGCTTTATGTATGCCTTGTGCCATCCCAATATAAAAGGTTTATTGAACTTATATGGGAAAAGGGGGTAGAGAAAAAATTCCGGGGTAAATATGCAGCTGTAATTACCACTTCAATACATTTTTTTGATAACATTGCTCATTCGTACATGAGAGGAATATGTGAAAATTTAGGGATGAATTTTGCCGGGTCGTTTTCCCCTGATATGTATGATATAATGGGGGAAGATGGCAGGGGTAAACTCCTCGCTTTTGCAGATGATATATTCAAAGCAGCTGAATTAAAAAGCAAAACAGCGATATTATTTATGAAGCCTGATTATGGCATGAGGAAGTATACCCCCGGTGTGCCTGCTGAAAGTATTAATCTCAGGGGGAAAAAAGTACTTATTCTTTCTGACAGGAGCTATTCAGGAGATAATCTTTCTTGTATGATTTCGAGAATGAAAAATAATTTCATAGGTGATGTTGAGGTGATATCACTAAGTGATATTAAAATAAACGGAGGCTGTCTCGGATGCTGTGAGTGTGGTCTGGACTATCGATGTGTTTATACAGGGAAGGATGAGTTTATTGATTTTTATAATAATAAGGTTATAAACTCCGATATTATCATTTATGCGGGTGAGATTAAGGACCGGTATCTGTCAGCCAAATGGAAGCAGATGTTTGACAGGGGATTTTTCAATACGCATACTCCGACGCTGAGAAATAAACAATTGGGTCTTCTTGTTTCAGGGCCTTTAAGAATGATTCCTGAACTTCGTGAAGTTTTTGAGGCCTATTCCCAGTGGCAGATGGTTAATCTTGCTGATATCGTTACTGATGAATATTCGTCTGAAGAGATAGATTCTCTTGTAGACGCTATGGCATTAAAGCTTGTTTCATGTTCAGAAAAAAGTTATGTGCAGCCTGCTACGTTTCTCGGTGTGGGAGGAATGAAAATTTTCCGTGATGATATATGGGGAAGGCTGCGCTTTGTCTTTCAGGCTGATCATAAATTTTATGAGGAAAACGGATTTTACGATTTTCCGCAGAATGATGAGAAGGCAATAAAATACAATGAAACCATGATTTCTCTCACTGATAAACCGGAAATGAGGGACAAAATCAGAAAGATGCTGAAAACGGAAATGGTTAAACCGATGCAGCATATAGTTGAAACAAAATAAAAAATTAATGATTTTTTCAGGTTTTATTTATTTGATTTGACACTACATACCGTTCGGTATGTAGTGTCATTATGAAGAACCCTGAAGAGACAAGAAACTATATTATTGAAGCTGCAGCACCTGTTTTTAATAAAAACGGCTACGTGGGAGCATCTCTTTCAGACATCCTGGAGCAGACGAACCTCACCAAGGGGGCAATCTATCATCATTTTAAAAATAAAGATGATCTGGCACTTGCAGCGCTTGAGTACAATCTTGGTTTAATCTCTACACGGATTTTTAATAAAATAAAAGATAAATATAATTCATGTGATAAGCTGCTGGTTTTTGCTGAATCGTTCAGGAATAATTATGATCTGATGAAGCAGGCGGGAGGATGCCCTGTAATTAATGCTGCTGTCGATTCTGATGATGTAAACGAAGCTATAAGAAACCGAGTATGCCGATTTATCAGGATGTGGAGAAAATCTCTGAAGATGATTATAGAGCAGGGTAAAACAGATTCTGAAATCAGGAAAGATGTTGATGCAGAAGCCTTTTCCATGAACTTTATATCTCTCATTGAAGGGAGTCTTGCCATGTCAAAGGTATCTGATGATAGAAAATTTCTGGATAATGCGGTTGATCTTGTAAAATTTCTTGTCGAGCAGATCCGGATTTAATTTTTTTGTATATTCACATACCGGTTGGTATGTTTGGAGCTTAATGTTAACTGAAGGGAGGAGCAAATGATAATAAAAAAATTAAATAACAGCATTACGGTCGCGAAAGCGAAGTCGGGTTATTACCCGCTGCAGCTTAATATATATCTGTATATAGCTGATGGAGTATTAATAGACGCAGGTTCTGCAAATATGCTTAAAGAGACAAAATTTTTTTTGAAAAAAGAAAAGATAAGCTGTGCAGCAATTACCCATGTTCACGAGGATCATACAGGCGCAGCTGCATGGATAAAAGATAATCTCAAAGTTCCGGTATATCTGAAAGAGAATTCCATTCCTGAGGCAGCTGTGAAGTCAAAAATTCCGCTGTACAGAAGACTTACCTGGGGCAACAGGGAGGGATTTATCGCTGATTCGATGCCGCCTGTTATCGAAACCGGACATCTCAGGCTCGATGTCATAGATGCGCCGGGACATCACAGGGACCATGTTGTCTTTCATGAAAAGAATGAGGGGTGGCTTTTTACAGGGGATCTCTATGTGGGCAGAAAACAGGTAGTGGCATTTAAAGATGAAAATATTAATGATGCGATAAAATCCCTTAAAAAGCTTCTTAAGCTCGATTTTGATACAGTTTTCTGTGCTCATTCAGGCGTACATAATAAGGGCAAAGAGAAACTTAAGTCAAAACTTGATTTTTTTCTGGAGATACAGGGGAAAGTCAGAGAACTGGAACAGTCCGGCCTTACCCGTAATGAAATTGATAAACGCATCTATCCTGAAAGAAACTTCTGGAGTATAATCTCCCGTGGCGAATGGTCAACGCTGAACGTTATTGAAACTATATAAATATAAAATATTATACAGAAGGAGGATTGAGTATGAATGATGCATACATAGAACTGAGAGAGTTTCTCAACAGCATACCGAACGGATTCCCGGAATCAGAAAGCGGCATTGAGATTAAAATTCTGAAAAGGATTTTTTCCCCGGAAGAGGCGGAGCTTTTCATGAAGCTGAAGCTTTCATTTGAAACAGTTGAACAGATATCCACAAGGACAGGTGTAGATGTTGAGTATATCAGGAAGATGCTCCCTGTAATGAAAAATAAAGGCCAGCTTGTGGGGATAAGCAAAGGCGACTTTTCGTTATACAGGATTTACCCCTATGTCTTCGGCATATACGAGTTCCAGGGTTCCATGATGGATAAAGATTTTGCTGCAATGGCTGAGGAGTATATGGACAGCACAATGGCCGAACAGTTTTTTACAATTGAACCGCCCATGATGAAATCTATTCCCATAGGTATTGAAGTGAAAGATGATACTACAATTGAACCTTACGAGAGTGTGGCCGCATTAATTGAAGGTGCGAAATCCTGGTCTGTCAGGGACTGCATTTGCAAAAAAGAGAAGGCGCTCCTGGGAAATAAATGCGACAAGCCTATGGAGGTCTGCCTTTCATTTGCCCCTGTGCCGGGTTTTTTTGATAATGATGATACATGCCGGGCAATTACAAAGGATGAGGCATATGATATTTTAAAGATGTCTGAAGAGGCGGGACTTGTACACATGACCTCAAACTATAAGTCCGGGCATTTCTACATCTGCAACTGCTGCAAATGCTGTTGCGGACCGCTGACTAAATATATCTCCATAAGTAAGAACGCCGTGGCTAAATCCGCTTATGTGGCGGTTGTAGAAAGCGATTTATGCATTTCGTGCGGTGCTTGTCTCGAACGGTGCCAGGCCAATGCCATCGAGATGAAAGATTATGCTGAAATAACAGACTGTATAGGCTGCGGCCTCTGTGTGTCAACATGCCCTGTTGAAGCTATCAAACTGGTCAGAAGAGAAAAGGATGATATCCCTGAAGTCCCTGCCAATGAACGCGAATGGCTGAAGTTGCGAGCGGAGGAGAGGGGGCTGAATGATGATTATAAGAAACTGCTGTAATTCAGGAATAGCCCTGATTTTTGCTGTACAGAATGGCTAAAGGATCTATGCTGAATTACTGCCGGGCTATTAAAGGGGGTGTAAACCGTGGGAATGTTTGAAGATGATATCGCGTTGAAGGAGACAGGTGAAGGAATTTTTGAAGTAAAAATATCGGACAACTGGTCTGTCAATGGAAATCCGAACGGCGGATATCTTATGGCTGTTATGGCCGGCGCTATGACAGCCCGCTCCGACAGGAAATCGCTCCCCATAGTGACGGCAAATTATATCTCACGTTGTGTCCCTGGTAAGGCGGAGGTCAGGGTGGAGGAAATTTCAAGATCGGCCCAGTTCAGCCGCTATGAAGCCAGGCTTCTTCAGGAGGGGAAAGAGAAGATCCGCGCCCTTGGCACATTTTCCGTCGAAGCAACGGAATGCGCTTTTGAACATTACGAGACAGGAGCTCCTGTGCTTGAGCTCCTTGCTTCGTGTGTACCCGTTGTCGGATCTCCTGCATACTCCATGTTTCTTAACCTTGACATGCGCCTTGACCCTGCAAGCGCGGGATGGATGAAGGGTAAAAAGTCAGAAAAATCGGAGCAGAAAGGGTGGGTTAAATTCAGGGAGAGCTGCAGTTATGATCCTCTTTCATTATTGCTTATCGCTGATTCAATCCCGCCTGCAATATTTGTAACCCACGGGCCGACCGCCTGGGTCCCCACAATCGAGCTTTCCACAAGCATAAGGAACATGCCCCGGACTGAATGGCTCAGATTTACCCTGCGTACACGTTTTGTAACCTGCGGGCTTCTTGAGGCTGACTGTGAAGTATGGGATGATGCCGGCAGACTGGTTTCAATTTCAAGGCAGATTGCGCAGATGCGCAGGTTATAAGCGGAAGAAATTTTTTAAAAAAAATAATACTAAACAAAAAAATAGTTAAACATTTGACGGGTGTTTCCGATATATATCATGTAAAGAGATTAAAATATGATATCTGGAGGAATTTATGAAAATATACAGTATAAGCAAAAAAAGAGAGCGTAAGGCGCAAAGAGATATCATGCCCGCGGCAGTGTCGGGGCTAAAAAGAGCGGCAGGAGGGGAGGATATCCTTATTCTCACCGATGAGGCAATAAACAGCTTCAAAAAAGAGAATTCTGCAAAAAACAGGGAGCGGGAACTCAGGGAACTGGCCCTGGCGCATATAAATGATTACAGCCCTGATCTTGAGGGGCTTGAAAATGACCCGGAATTCATGAAGGCGGAGAAACTGGTTCATCTGGCTGAACTGGTTATTCGTGTGTCCCCTTCGGTAAAAAGGGGGAATGTTTACGGTCGTATTACAGATTTCGTTGTTGAGCAGCTGACAGTGCGGAAATGAATCTGCAGGCCGGCCTTTATTCCTGATTATCCATTAAACAGCAGTAATAAAGTCGGCCTTAATTATATAAGCCCGCCATACTGCATCATTCTCTCTGTATTGCGTTTTATTTCGTGTAATATAGCACAGGCATTATTAAACACGGATGAAGGCTTTACAGGGCTTTATATCGGTTGTTGTGGTTATAAAAGAAGTGAGGCCGGTATATTACCAGATAATTAAATTCAGAATGTTTTAATTTTCCTCTGCCTGCAGGCATAAAGAAACCCTGAAAGAATCAGGGTTTCTATGAGCGGGTGATGGGAATCGAACCCACGCTATTAGCTTGGAAGGCTAAAGTTCTACCATTGAACTACACCCGCGAATGAAATGAAATAAATAATTTTAAGCACTATGCGTCAATAAAAAAAATTTTTTTATCTCTGTAAAAGTTAAAGTTGCCCTGAGAGGTGCTCTGACCCCGGCTTGCCAACAAGGGGCTCTGACCCCATACCCCCTGAAAATTCCCTGTTTAAGCTTTAAAAACCTCAGGAATCTATGAAAATCAGGGTTTTCGCATATCCGGTATTACATGGTTTTACTGCAAAAGGTAATCTATCGGCTGAATGCTCCAATACCTGTATATAAAAAATTTCCTCCTGCGGAAAAAAACGTTTTTCTGGTTGACATTTATGTCTCATATGGTTAAAAATGGGGAAAAGTGGTGATTTTTGTTGAATTAATCCAGTTTGAGGGGTTTCCGGGTATAACTTATGTTCATGGGAGAGTATTCCCCCGCGCTTGACGACAAGGGGAGAGTGGCTAT
>DAIOFM010000045.1:0-27406 GCA_036745755.1 Spirochaetota bacterium
CTGCCGTAAAGGATTTTCTGAAGAATTATTATATCAACCCAGGACTGGTGATTGGATATCACCAGGTACCAGTCTTTTTTCTTAAGCCCCTCAAGACCTGTCACATTCCATTTCACCGGAAAAAAATAATGGATTGCCATTGAATTTACCAATACCCAGTTATTGGCTACCCTTACAAGTATCCTGTTTAAAATATTTCTCCACCATTTAAATGGTATCACAAATTTCATAATTGCAAGGGGAAACAACTGGGCTGCGCAGAATATTATATTCAGAAAAAGAAGAAGCAGCATAACACAGGCAAAAACGTGTCTAAAAAAGAGTTTAACCATTATCACAACCCCGGAAAGTAATTTTTTTTAAGCTGTCTGTTTAAAAACAGGAACAATCAAACATTTATACTATTTAATATAAACAAAATAACATTTATGTTGGTTGCAAAAAAACATACCCCTGCTGAAAAAATACAAAAAAATTCGATATCGACAAACAGAAAAGGGATATTCAAATACTGAATATCCCTTTCTCAATTTCCGGAAAATATGCTTTCCTTACCGGTTTTTATTTACTATTCGATTTATCGAGAAATTCATTTGCCCGCCTGAATCCCTCGAAAGTCTGCCCCTTTTTTATATGATACCGGAAGTCTGGATCATTTCTTATCTTTACCGTGGTTGTCTGTTCTTCGGCCGGTTCCCCTCCTGCCTGAAGAGGCCCCTCCGCTCCTCCCCCTGACCGGGGCTTTACCTTTTGCTGAAGGTTTTACGCCTCCCCTGCCTGATTCAGGCCGGGACTTTTTCTCCGCCGGGAGTTCCGGCATTGTACCCACTTTCCGAGGCGCGCCTCTCCCCTCCTTCTTCATTATAAAGAGGTAGTTAAAACCGCGCAGGTAGAAGTTCCCCTCATCCGCTGCTTTGCGGTAGTTCCCCATGTTAATGGTCTTATTGTGACGTGTAACTGAAATAATATCAACAGTTGAAAAATGCTTTGAAAGCATCTGGTAGAGCCTGAACCCTATTGGCACAAAACCATTCTTTTTATCATAATAGTCGCACACGTAAAGGGCCATGTACCTGTCAGGCCGCAGTATACGGTTTATCTCCGCAATGACCTCCTCCATTGCCTTGAAGTACTCCTCACCGTAAGCGGGAAGTTTGCCGATACACCCCTTTTCGTCAGAGTAATTAACGTTATCGCCATAAGGAGGATCAACAAAAACAAAATCGACCTTGCCGTTCTCAAGAGGGAGTTTCCGCGCATCACAGCGGAATATATCTTTCCTGGTGGGATTTACATCATAGCCCAGGGGCCTGCGGTTTGTGTCCCTGCACACGTCAAGTGTTGTGCCGCTTCCGCACATGGGATCAACAACAAGGTCCTTTTCGTTGGTATAGCGCATGAGACAGTTCCATATTATGTATGACGGTGTGGCCCCGATATAGCTTCTGTCACCCTGGTCTTCCCGTCCGTAGTTCTGAGAAGGGTAATCCCACAGTGTGGTTACCTGCCGCTGGAGTTTTGGTGTAGGCATAAATCCCCCTTTATCAATACCTTCCCGGTTTAATTACTTTGCCGGAGAATAATTTTTTTTATAAATAATACAAGGTCTTATTAATGACTGGAAAGTCTGCTACTTTTTTTCCATTTTATCAAGAATCTTCTGTGCGCAGTCAGGGCAGTACCCGTGGGAAAAATTTACATCAGCATGTTCCGAGAGATATTTTTCGATCTGGTCCCAGTAACCGTTATCATTCCGTATCTTTTTACATACAGAGCATATGGGGATCAGCCCTGAAAGGGTCCTGATCTTTTCATTAGCTTCCCTGAGTTCTCTGTTTGCCGCCTCAAGCTCCCGGTTTTTCTGTAATACAGTTTCATACGCTGATATCAGAAGATCGAGAATCTGCAATCTTGAAGATGTTATTCCAAGCTTTCTTCCGGAAAAAACAAGTTCTATGCCCATATCGCCGATTCCGTTACTGCGTGCTTCAAGGTTGAGAATAATATACTCAATCCTTGAGAGAAGATATTCCTCCTGGTACGGCTTGGTAACAAAGTTGTCAGCCCCGCACTCAAGTCCCTTAAGAATATTTTCAGGTTCAGACAGGGTTGTGAGCAGTATAACAGGTATATCTTTAAGCTTTTCATCAGACCTGATTTTTCTGCACAACTCATACCCGTCCATACCGGGCATCATTATATCGGTAATAATAATATCAGGTATATTTCCCCCCAGCAGTTCAAGGGCTTCATTACCGTTTCCCGAAGTCATGGTATGATAGCCATGACTCTCAAGGATATTCTGAAGAGCCTTTTGCTGTGTAATACTGTCTTCAACAATAAGAATTGTTACTATATCTTTCTGTAATTTATCAGTCATTTTATTGCCTCTGAATGCAATCTTTCCATACTGTTATGAACATCTTTTTCTATAATTTCTTTATATCTTTAACGTATAACAACTATCATCTTCCGGCTTTAAGTCAACTTTTAATACCGGATATACTTTCCCACGATGTTTCAGAAAGGAAGGCTATTTATTTTATCAGTAATAATTCCTGAATATATATTTTAGTATAAAAGCAAAAAAATTATTTACACCCGCCGCCTTCGGCGGCGGGTGTAATAGTGCATTTTTTACCTGAAATAAGTTAAAGAATAAAGACTGATTTTTTATATTCATTAAAACCCTGTTAAAAACAGCAAATGATTTCTGCAATCAGCTTTTTTAAAAAAATATTAATTAAAAGTCCTGCTTACAGAATATAAACTTTTCATTATCAAAAGACCATAATTACAGATACAATAAAACCATAAAAATCCAACAGGGTATAATATTTTAATTAAAAAAACTGGCTTTAAATTAAAATTGTAGGCATTTTTTCTAATAATAGCAATATTAATCTTGACATTGTTTTACAATGATGTATATTGTTCAACATTGTTGAACAAATAAAGGTAAATCGTGTCCAAAACCATACAATCTTTAGTTAAAGCATCGAATATCCTGGAGCTCATAATGAACGAATCAAGGGCCCTGGGAGTTTCAGAACTTTCACGCATTCTCGAAATGCCCAAACCGACTGTGCAGAATATGCTCTTTACCCTTGAAGCCGAGGGACTCATTGAAAAAGATCCCATGTCACTGAAATACCGGCTGGGCCCCAGGCTGTTCCAGCTGGGCATGCACTACGCGAACAACATGGATCTCACCATGATCGCACGGTCATGGCTTGAAAGGCTCTGCGCACAATACGGGGAAATATCAAGGGCGGGGATAATGATGGGCGAGAAAGTAATCATCGTCATGGAAGTGCATCACGAAAGCAGCTATATGACATTCCCCGGACCCGGTTCAGTCATACCCCCGCACACAACCTCAATCGGCAAAATACTTCTTGCTCATATGCCAGAAAAAAAAAGAGAAAAGATCATCGGGAGCATACAGTTCACTCCTCTCACCGACAGATCACTTACAAACATTAATGACCTCAGGGCAGAACTTGAAAAAGTAAAATCTGACAGTATTGCCTTTGACGATGAGGAATCAGTGACAGGCCTTTCTTGCATTGCCGGACCTGTATTCAACCACCGGAATGAATGCATTGCCGCAATTTCCCTGAGCGGCAATACGGCCAGAGTTGATGCAAGGCGGACAGAGATTATTAACGCAGTAAAATATATATGCTTCAGAATGTCGGAGCAGATGGGATTCAGGTCCGGGCAGGGGAGTGTGTTTAACTGAGCAGTATCCTGCCCCGGTTACTCAAAGCCGGAAATGCTCCTTCAGATTAAGGAGGTTATATGCAGGTTAAGGGTTCAAAGGAGGTCAAGGCCTCTGTAATTGACAGCGGTCTCTGTACAGGATGCGGGGCCTGCGTGTCGCTCTGCCCCTACTTCGTCTCACACAGGGGAAGAACAGTAATGCTCTTCAGCTGTTCACGCGACCAGGGAAGATGCCACGCCCACTGTCCCAGGAGTGAAGTAAATCTCGACAAACTATCTTCAAAATTTTTCGGCGAAACATACACCGGCTCTCCCTTCGGCAGTTACCTGGAGATACAGGCAACAGGAGCAGGGGAAAAAGCGGATCTTAAAAATTTCCAGACTGCCGGTACAGTTTCAGCCCTGATTAAATTCGCCCTCGCAAAGGGGTATATCGACTCAGCGGTTCTCACGGGAAATGACAGCGGTTACGGAGTCCCCTTAATTGTCGAGAAACCGGCTGATGTTGAAAAAACGGCAGGATCAAAGTATTCTGTATCACCAACAGTTAAGGGTGTGAATGAAGCGATAAACTCAGGGCTCAAAAAGATCGGAGCAGTGGGGACACCGTGCCAGGTTACGGCAATCGCCAAGATGAGGTTTAATCCCATTGAGGATGAAAACTTCAGGGATCCGATCGCGCTTTCAATAGGACTCTTCTGCACCTGGGCACTCAGAGCGTCCGATTTTACGGCACTGCTGCGGTCAAAGGGCGACCCTTCAGTTATAAAAAAACTCGACATTCCCCCTCCTCCCGCCTCTGTAATGAGCGTGGAAACAGGGAGCAGAAGCTACGATATCCCCCTTGAGGAGATACGGACACTCATTCCTGAAGCATGCACCTACTGTCACGACATGACAGCTGAATTTGCTGACATCTCCGTAGGGGTCTTCGAAGGGAAAAAAAGAGAGAACATCACCATAATACGTACCGACCGGGGAAGAAAGATCTTCCGGGAGGCTGTCAGCGAAGGGTATATTACAGCCCGGGAAATTCAGGATAGTGAAACTGAACCGCTGGCAGACGCGGCTCTGAATAAAAAAAGAAAGGGACTCGCCAGGCTTGCTGATGCGGGCCTGATAAACTCCGAGTCAGGAGATTCGGTAATAAAAGTAGACAACTCAGTCCTTGAAAAAATTCTGACAGGAGGTGTCTGATGCTTCTCAGTAAAAACGAAGGTAAAGAACTGCTCCTCATGGGGAACCAGGCTATTGCCAGGGGCGCAATTGAAGCAGGTGTAAATGTCGCGGCGGGCTACCCCGGGACCCCCTCCTCTGAAATAATTGAAAACCTCGCATCTGTTGCAGGTAAGGCGAACCTTTACGTTGAATGGTCGGTAAATGAAAAGGTCTCTCTTGAAGTTGCGGCAGCGGCCTCATTCGCCGGCCTCAGGTCTCTATGCGTAATGAAGCAGAACGGTGTCAATGTTGCCTCTGATTTTCTTCTCCACCTTGTTCTCTCAGGTACAAGAGGGGGTATGGTGCTTATACCATGCGATGACCCCGGGGCAATCTCAAGTGTAAACGAGGGTGAGTCCAGGTACTTCGCGCGCATCATGGAGATACCTCTGCTTGAACCGGGAGACTTCCAGGAAGCCAAGGACATGACAAAGTGGGCCTTTGAGCTCTCCGAGGAACTGGGAAATATTGTAATGCTGCGCAGCGTAACAAGGCTGTCTCACGCAAGCGGCAACGTAAAGCTCGGAAATTACGAACCTGTACAGGGGAAAGCGAACTTCAGGTTTGACGGCAACCTGCTTGACCCGAAAACCGGCCCCGTAATCACAGCTCCTGTTCCCATGAGGCACAACCAGCAGCAGGGGAAACTTAAAAAAGCAATCGAACTTTTTGAAACCTCCCCTTTCAACAGGTATGAAGGGCCGGAGAAACCTGAACTCCTGATCATAACAAGCAGCGCATGTTACCTCTACAGCAGGGAGGCGGTCAAGGCACTGGGCGCGGAGGGGAGAACAGGAATACTCAAGCTGGGGACAACATGGCCCCTCCCCCCTGAACTTCTGAAAAAACACCTGGCCGCGGCCAAAAAGATACTCGTCGTTGAAGAGGTGCTCCCCTTCCTTGAAGAGAACATAAAGATACTGGCAATGGAAAACATTGATTCACTGGGCAAAATAAGTTTTCACGGTAAAAATGACGGTTCAATCCCTTCAGTGAATGAGATGAATCCTGACCACGTTATAAAGGCCGTTTCATCAATCCTCGCTATTCCCTATGACTCCATGCCTGAGGATTATGAAAAGAAGGGGATGATACTCTCTTTCACAAAGTCACCGAACAGGGAGCTTACCTTCTGCCCCGGATGCCCTCACAGGGCCTCGTACTGGTCGATTAACCGGGCCCTCACCATGGACGGGCGCAACGGCTTCGTCTGCGGTGATATAGGGTGCTATACAATGGCCATTCTGCCGGCAGGGTTCAGCACAATAAAGACGGCACATTCCATGGGCTCAGGCACCGGGATTGCAAGCGGTTTCGGAAAGCTGAAAAGTTTCGGCATGGAGCAGCCGGTAGTTTCGGTATGCGGGGATTCCACTTTTTATCACGCTGCGATGCCGGCACTTGTAAACGCGGTACACAACGGCTCAGATATGCTGCTTGTAATTCTTGACAACAGCGGCACGGCGATGACAGGCTTTCAGCCCCACCCGGGAATCCCTTCTGACGCGACAGGGAACGAGCTCCCTGCAGTAGACATTGAAGGTATCTGCCGATCCATTGGAGCAAAAACATACACATCTGATCCTTTTGATATCGCGGGTACAGAAAAACAACTCCTTGAACTTATAGAAGACAATTCAGGAGCAAGAGTTCTGATATTGAAACAGCCATGCGCGCTCAGCCCTGAGAAAAAGAAAGAGAAGAGATACACTGTTTCAGTTGACAGTGATCTCTGCAGGGGGGAAGAATGCGGCTGCAACAGGCTCTGCACAAGGGTGTTCCGATGTCCTGGACTCGTGTGGAACGCTGAAAAAGGAAAAGCGATGATAGATGAAATCATCTGTGCAGGATGCGGTGTATGCGCTGATATATGCCCTGCCGGTGCTATTAAAAGAAGCGAGGTGAAGCCATGATAGATCCCTTCAATATAATAATAACAGGTGTGGGAGGACAGGGTAATGTTCTGGCAGCAAGGATGCTTGGCAACACTCTTGCAAAAAGCGGTTACCATGTCACAATAGGTGAAACTTTCGGTGCTTCACAGAGGGGAGGTTCTGTTATGAGCCATCTCCGTGTATCAAAGGAGTCAGCATGGAGTCCACAGATACCGAAAGGCCGGGCGCACCTTATAATTGCCCTTGAACCGATAGAATCTCTCAGGGTACTGGCCGCTTATGGCAACAGAGATGTTGTCGTCATCAGCAACACAAGGCCAATCTACCCTGTAGGTGTTATCTCCGGGGATTTTGCTTATCCCTCACTTCCCGAACTGAACAGCGCCATGGGGGAGCTCTGTGACGACAAAAGGTTCATCAACGCCACAGAGGAGGCCCTCTCGCTGGGCAACCCTATTCTCGGCAACGTGATAATGGTAGGCGCGGCAGCGGGGACAGGGCTTCTTTCGATTGAGGACAGTTCTTTTGAATCTGTTATAAGCGAAAATGTGCCTGCCTCGAAAGTTAAAATAAATATGGAGGCATACAGGAAGGGGAAGGAGATGGTAAAGGCCCCTATAAAATTTTAATCGCCCCCACTGTCACTTCGTGACATCTCCCCCAGTTATGGGGGAGACATAGAGAGGGAAAAATATATAAGTCACACCAGAGGAAGCGGAGAAAAAGAAAACCGGAGGTTTTATGTCTTCGCTTGGAATAGACTTAAGAAAAATTCTTTCAAACGGCCAGGTTCTCGATGAGAAGGAGGACCTGCTTGCCTACGCCAATGATGCCACTTTCTATATCGCCAGCCGCCCGCCGGACGCGGTTGCTGTTCCGCGTACAACAGACGAAGTGTCGGATGTGATCAGGTACGCTAACGAACAGAAAATCCCTGTTGTCCCCCGGGGAGCGGGAAGCGGCCTTGCCGGAGGATGCACCCCTGTACAGGGGGGCATAGTACTGGACATGAAAGGGATGAATTCGATAGTCGCTATTAACAGAAACAATATGACAGCTGAAGTCGAGGCAGGTGTTGTTCTTGACAGGTTTAACAGGGAACTGCTGAAACAGAAACTGTTCTATCCTCCGGACCCTCAGAGCATGAAGGTCTGCACCATAGGAGGAAATGTTGCTACCCGGGCAGGCGGGCCGAGAGGGGTAAAATACGGCACAACAGAAAGATATGTAACAGGACTTGAAGTAGTCCTCCCTGACGGTTCTATCATTACCCCGGGAGGAAAAGTGGTAAAGCAGTCAAGCGGATATGACCTTACCCACCTGTTTACAGGATCAGAAGGGACCCTCGGAGTGGTAACAAAAGCGAACCTCAGGCTCCTCCCGCTTCCCGAGTCCTCCACTACAATTGTGGCCGCATGCGTCAGCGCAGACCAGGCTGCCGAAATAGTTTCAGAGATAATTGCCGAGGGGGTCGTCCCCGCAATGCTTGAATTTCTTATAAAACTTGCGGTGATCGGCATGAATAACCATATAAAAAATCCTATCCCCCTGAGCGGAGAGGCATACCTTCTCATGGAGGTTGACGGCGGAGAGGCACAGGTAGAGGCTGAGGTAAGAAAGATAAAATCCATCTGTAACGGGCTGGGCGCCGCTGACGTAATAATTGTCACGAATGAATACGACAGTAAATCATACTGGGACGCCAGGTCAAAACTCTACCCTATCATGATGACCCTGTTCAAACGGGTAATTACTGAAGATGTTACTGTTCCGAGAAATTTAATTCCTGAACTTGTAAGGAGAGTGCAGGGAATAGCGGCATCACTGCAGATTCCAATCGGGCTGGCAGGACACGCCGGGGACGGCAACATGCACCCCACTATCATGCATACTGAGATAAGTGAAGCCTTCAGTGAAAAAGCTGAAAGGGCGGTGGAGGAGATCATAAAGGCAGGCCTTGACCTTTCGGGAACAATTTCAGGTGAACATGGAATAGGAATTCACAAAAACAGGTTCCTTGAGATGGAACACGGCCCTGTTCAGGTGGCCCTGATGAAAGCTATAAAGAATACAATTGACCCCTCCGGAATAATGAACCCCGGAAAAATTTGGCAGGATGGAGGTGCCCTATGAAACTTGAAGACTACAGAGAAATTTCCTCAAGGTGTTCACAGTGTAACTTCTGCCAGGCGTCATGCCCGGTATTCAGAATAAAGGGGACAGAAAACTGGGTGGCAAGGAACAGGCTTAACCTGATACGAGAAGTCCTGATAGAAAAAAAAATGGAGGTAACTCCCAGGTTCAGAGAAATCCTTGACACATGCCTGCTCTGCACCGGATGCACCCAGAACTGTTCCAGCATGGTTCCTGTTGACGAGATTATAATAGCGGCAAGAAAGGAGCTCGCCGATTCAGAAAACGGGCTGGCATCCATGAAGAAAAAACTTTTTTCGGGTGTAATAAAAAACAGCTCCGCCATGAACCTTCTCGTTAAAGCCGGGGCAATGGCTCAGAAACTGGGAATTACCCCTGACAGCATGCCCGGGATGACAGCTAAACCCTTTTTCAGCAGAAGAAGCGGCACACTGAAACCTGCAGAGACACCCCGGGCCAGGGTGGCATACTACGCGGGGTGCGGGACAAATTTTTTCTACCCAGAGACAGGTGAGGCCGTAAGTGATATACTCCTCGCCCTCAATAACGAAGTGGTTATACCTGAAGGCCTGACATGCTGCGGAGTCCCCCTCCTGGCCGAAGGGAATATTGATGGAGCGGCGGAAATATTCAGGCGGAATATCGAAGTCCTTGCCGCAACAGAATGTGACAGGATAATAATGGAATGTACCTCATGTATAATGATGTTCATGAAAAAGGGAGCGAAACTCTTCCCCGCAGATGACCCGATCATTGAAAAGATACAAACTGTAACGTCAAAGATCGACAACGCCCTTGATTATATCAGCATGACTTCAGGGGAGGAGATTAAAACAGATGCTCTTAATGAAAAAAAATTCACATATCATGTCCCCTGTCATCTCAACAAATCTGCCGGGAACTCTGAGAACACAGCCGGGCTGCTGGCCTCACTAACAGGGTCGGAATACATACCACTGGATGAACCGGAACTCTGTTGTGGAGCAGGCGGAGTATACTATATGAAGGACAGGGAATTGAGCGAAACAATCCGTAATATTAAGCTCATGGACATTAAGAAGAGCGGAGCCTCCACTGTAGTTACCGAATGCCCCATGTGCAGGTTTTATATAAACAAAGGCCTTACAGACATAGAGGTAATTCACCCCATGGAGCTGTTAAGCAGGGCCGTAAAATAAAACAGAATCAGTACTTATTCCTTAACTTATTTCATATAAAAAATGTTCTATTACCCCGCCGCCTTCGGCGGCGGGGGTATATAATTTTTACTTTTTACACTAAAATAGATGTTTAGGAATTAATACTGAAACAGAATTATATTTATGTCATAAAGTTAAATATCAGTATCCGATATTTAACTTTAAATAAAAATTTAAACAAAAAATAATATCATCGTTAAAATAACCTTGATATTTTTCTAACTGTTCCTTAATATTAAAAGAAATAGATATAAAATCTGCGGGAGCCATAAAAATCCCGCGGAACGGTTTAGTGCAAGAGAATGTGATAAATAAAAACAGAAGCCGCCCCGACAGAAGAAGTTGGGATGTTCTGTATATTATTACATGATTAACCTTCATGTGATTCATCATGAGCTGCTTTCAGTAAAAGCGGTAAGTATATGTATTATCACAAACGGGGGGAATAGCAATGACAAAAAGATACAGCAAAAAACTCTCTGAATGCATAACCTGCAGCAAACATGTAATGCAGACAAGCGGCTCTGTTATCTGCGGCTACTTTGACGATTCATACAGGGAACTTCCACTAACACTCTGTGATGACCCGGCACTTGACTATATCGGGGAATGCCCTATGCTGATGAGAAACGCAAGGGACATGAAACTTCAGTGGCAGTACAGGCCAAGGGAAAGAAAAGCTGCTGCCCGACTGAAAAATAGAAAATACACAGGAGAACTGGTAAAGCTTTTCGGCTGAACCGGAATTAATATCTTTATAAAAAGTAAACCCGGATTTAAATCCGGGTTTTTTCGATCAGTCTACTGTATTTTAAGGAGAAGCTCTCCCGATTTTACCGTCTGCCCCTCCCTGACAGTTATTTCGGAAATTGTCCCCCTAACAGGAGCTACAATATCGGTCTCCATCTTCATCGCCTCAATAACAAGAAGGCTCTGACCCTCTTTAACCTCATCACCTTCTGTGACAAGAATTCTGAATACTGTTCCGGGAATACTCGCTCCAAGTTCATTCGGATTTTCCGGGTTGGCCATACGGGTGACGGCGACTTTCTTTTCAGCGCGGTATGTCCTGTCCGGAATCATCATCTCCCTCCTGTTGCCGTTTACCTCAAACACAACACGGCGCATACCCTCGTTATCAAGTTTACCGATGTAAAGCAGGTTAACTATATATATCCTCCCCTCCTCCAGCTCCACTTCACGGGGCACGCCAAGTTTCAGGCCTTCAAAAAAGAGGGAGCTTTCCATCCTGCTCAGATCGCCGTATTCTTTATTAAAGGATATAAACTCATCAAAAACTTTCGGATAAAGGGCATAACTGAGAAGGTCCTTCCGCTCAGGAACGATGCCGTGTTTCTTTTCAATCTCTTTTCCGAGTTCACTAAAATCCACAGGGGGGAGCAGTTCACCGGGCCTGCATGTAATAGGCTCTTTCCCTTTTAATACAATCATCTGGAGATCAGTGGAAAACCCTCCTTCCGGCTGTCCCATCATACCTTCAAAATATGATACAACGGAATCGGGATATGCGAGCTCCCTCCCCTTCTCAACAATATTCTCAGGTGTGAGTTCATTCTTTACCATAAAGATGGCAAGGTCACCGACCATTTTGGAGGAGGGTGTTACCTTGACTATATCTCCCATCATAAAGTTCACCTTCATGTACATTTCCTTAACTTCCCTGAACTTATGCCCCAGGCCGAAACTCTCCACCTGTGACCTGAGATTTGAATACTGCCCGCCGGGAATCTCGTATTTATAAACCTCTGCGGTACCTGATTTAAGCCCGGATTCAAACTGGGAGTAAACCGGCCTTACATCATCCCAGTAATCAGCAATCTCCTGTATGTTTTCGAGGTCAAGGCCTGTGTCCCTGTTTGAATGCTGCAGCGCTGCAACAATCGAGTTAAGAGCGGGCTGACTCGTAATCCCCGACATGTTATTAAAACAGGCATCAGCAATATCAACCCCCGCTTCCGCCGCAAGCATAACAGTGGCGACCCCGTTCCCGCTTGTATCATGGGTGTGGAGGTGAATCGGTATCCCTATCTCATCTTTAAGGACACGGACCAGCCTCTCCGCAGCGTACGGTTTCAGAAGCCCGGACATGTCCTTTATGCCGAGAATATGGGAGCCCATCTTTTCAATCTCCCTTGCAGTCTTAACGTAATAATCAAGAGTATATTTGTCCCTGGAGGTGTCCATAATATCACCGGTATAGCAGATGCAGGCTTCTGCTATTTTACCTGTCTTCAGTGTCTCCTCTACGGCCACTTCCATACCTTTGAGCCAGTTCAGGGAATCGAATATCCTGAAAAGATCTATACCGCTCTCAGCGGCCTGCTGTATAAATCCCCGAACCAGGTTGTCGGGATAGTTGGTGTACCCCACGGCATTGGCGCCCCGGATGAGCATCTGAAAAAGGATGTTGGGAACTTTAGCCCTTAGCTCCTCAAGCCTCTTCCACGGGTCCTCTTTCAGGAACCTGTATGCGACGTCATAGGTCGCTCCTCCCCACATCTCAAGAGAGAAAAGATCAGAGGCAAGAAAAGCAGTTGGCCCGGCAATCCGGGTCATATCATATGTCCTCATCCTGGTCGCCATAAGTGACTGGTGAGCGTCCCTGAAAGACGTATCAGTGAGGAGAAGTTTCTTCTGCTCCCTTATCCAGTTCACGACACCTTCAGGCCCCTTCTCATCAAGAAGCTGTTTTGTCCCTGTCAGCGTAATTGAATCCGGCAGTTTCGGCACTCTCGGGATATCATACTCGTGAGTATCCCCCCTTGTTTCATTAACCGCTTTTTCGCCGAAAAACCTGAGCAGCCTGGCCTCAGTGTCCTCCCTGGGAGCTATATCAAAAAGCTCAGGAGTTTCTTCAATAAAGTTTGTACCGCACTCCCCCTTTATAAATACGGGATGAGAAAGCACGTTAAGGAGAAAGCCCTCGTTGGTCTTTACCCCCGCAATAACAAGTTCCTTTATTGAACGCTTCGACTTATTAATGGCGTCCTCAAACGTGCGCGAATGGGATGTAATCTTCACCAGGAGGGAATCGTAATAGGGGCTTATAATTGAACCCGTATAGCCGTTACCCCCGTCAAGCCTGATACCGTAACCTGAACCTGTCCTGTAGACATCAACCCTCCCTGTGTCAGGGGCGAAATTGTTTGCCGGGTCCTCTGTTGTTACCCTGCACTGGATAGCGTAGCCCCGCGGCTTAATATCATCCTGGGAATAAATACCGATCTCAGGTGAATCAAGGCTGTATCCCTGTGCAACAAGTATCTGGCTCTGGACTATATCTATACCGGTGACCATCTCTGAAACAGTATGCTCCACCTGTATCCTGGGGTTCATCTCGATAAAATAATGTTGCCCTTCTGAATCTACAAGGAACTCAACAGTGCCGGCGTTCCTGTAGTTTACGGCACGGGCAATTTTCAAAGCGTCAGAACATATTGCTTCCCTCTGACTCTCCGTAATTGAAAAAGCCGGGGTAAACTCTATGACCTTCTGGTGCCTCCTCTGTATGGAACAGTCCCGCTCGTAAAGGTGTACCATGTTTCCGTGGTTGTCCCCCAGTATCTGCACTTCTATATGCTTCGGATTCTCAAGATATTTCTCCATGAAAATATCATCATTGCCGAAAGCTTTCCTTGCCTCGTTCATGGCGTTATGGAGCCCGGATAAAAGTTCCTTCTCATCACGGACAATTCTCATGCCGCGTCCACCCCCTCCAGCAGAAGCCTTGAGTATTACGGGATACCCGCATTGAGTTGCGAAGGAGGCAGCCTCATCATCACTTTTAATCGGTTTATCAACCCCCGGGATGGTGGGTACATTCACGCTATGCGCCACAAGCTTGGACTGAATCTTATCGCCCAGGCTCTCTATCATACCGGCAGAGGGGCCTATAAACTCTATACCTGATTCAGCGCACCTGGCGGAAAAATCCGGATTCTCAGCAAGAAATCCGTATCCCGGATGTATGGCGTCAACCCCCTTTTTCAGGGCAAGGTTAATAATCTCATCTATTCCAAGATACGCCTCTATAGGTCCCCTGTTTTCACCTACAAGATAGGACTCATCGGATTTTGTCCTGAAGAGCGCGTATCTGTCCTCCCCGGAGTAGATCGCAACTGTACGGATACCCAGTTCATGACACGCACGAATAACCCTTATGGCAATCTCCCCCCGGTTGGCAATCAACACCTTTTTGAATGTTTTTATCATTACTATCTCCGAAACGGGTAATTTAAATTTCACCTGATCTTCAATCTCTGCTGTTTAAAACAGCCGCCGGTTTCCGGCAAAGGGTCGGAAAGAGATACCGGGAGGAAATCAACAGCCGGAGGTATGAAGAACTAAAACTGGCAGAAACCTGAACATTTTCTGCAGAAAATCAGAGGTCTGCTCTTTCAGGCTTATGTCAATTATAAAAAGCTGAAGTTACATCCGTCTTTCTATATGTAAACAATCATGAACAGGGCCGTAAAAAGCAATAATTTAGCGGCAAGCCATATCTTTTTTTTGAAAAAAAACAGGGTAATATCTAAATTAATTTCACGCGAAGTAACTTTTACCAGAGGTATTGTAATGCCTGAACTAAAACGCCTGAATATTTTTGAAAAAATGAGAGGTCTCTATACTGATATAATGCATATCAGGAGGAGCACGCTTATAGAAATAGCGAAGATGGTAATAAAGGAAAAACCTGCAGAATTCGTGGAGATGATCCCGTACAATGTCATAAAAAGAGATGTCCCGACCTTCCGGGACTCGGTGTTCGCGGAACGGGCAATAATCAGAGAGAGGGTAAGGCTCGGTTTCGGACTTGACCTTCAGGAATTCGGCAAACACTCACCAGTACTCTTTGACGTTAAATCCGCCCTTACGGAAAAAAAAATACTCCAGAAGCCTATAGTGAATGTTATAAAGATCGGTTGTGAAAGATGCCCCACTGATTCCTTCATGGTATCAGACCTATGCCGGGCCTGCATCGCCCACCCCTGTACCCTTGTATGCCCGAAGGACTGTATTGCCAAAGACGACAACGGGGCAGTCATAGACCAGGAAAAATGCATAAGGTGCGGAAAGTGCGCCCAGGTCTGCCCGTACAACGCCATAATATACAGGGAACGCCCCTGTTCGGCGGCATGCGGAGTAAACGCTATCGGCACAGACCAGTACGGTTTCGCGGAGATAGATCATGAAAAATGCGTAAGCTGCGGCCAGTGTATAGTCTCCTGCCCTTTCGGAGCCATAGGTGAAAAATCTGAGATGGTGCAGGTACTCTTTGCCCTGAAAAAATCCCGGGAAGGAGGGCCTCCGGTCTGGGCGGAGCTCGCCCCCAGTTTTACAGGGCAGCTCGGGGACAAAGTTACAACCGGCCAGTTTGTGAAAGCTGTAATAAGGCTCGGTTTTGCAGGGGTCATGGAGGTTGCCTACGGGGCGGATGTTGATGTGCTGCACCTCGCCGCCGAACTTGCTGAAATAGTAAAGGGGAATAATGAAGGAGATAAAGAAAGGCCCTGCTTTATAGGCACAAGCTGCTGCCCTTCATGGGCACAGGCAGCGAGGAACAACTTTCCGGAACTCAGTGACAGAATCAGCGACTCTTATACCCCCATGGTGGAAACAGCAAAAAAAATAAGGGAGAAGGAACCCGATGCCAGGATTGTCTTCATAGGGCCCTGTATTTCAAAAAAGGACGAATGTTTTGACCCGGAAGTCGAAGGGCTGGTTGATCACATCATGACATTTGAAGAGCTTAACGCCCTTATATCAGCGGCGGAGATTGATCCTTTATCGCTGCCGGAGGATGAAGATATTAATGACGCCTCTGCTTCCGGCAGAAAATTCCCCGTTGCGGGAGGCGTAGCAGAAGCTGTAATAGCACAGACTAAAATTCTGACAGGAAGCGACAGGGATATCCCCTTTGCCGCGGCAGACACACTTGAGAGCTGCATGAAACTTCTTAAAGACATTAAGCAGGGGAGGATAAAACCGGCCCCCCTCCTTGTGGAGGGGATGGCATGCCCGTTCGGATGCATAGGGGGCCCCGGAACAGTAACAACGCTTCAGAAAGCGAAAAAGAGTGTAAGAGACTTTGCGCAAAAATCCGAATTTAATCTCCCGTCAGAATACCTTGGCGGGAAATAGGCCTACACCATAAAACTCACCCGGAACTCGGTCCCGTCATTCTTCCCGATACTCAGCTTTCCATTCAACTGCTGAACCAGCATATTCACAAGGGAAATTCCGAATCCTTTTGCTCTCCCCATCTTCACTTCTTCGGGAAGGCCTATACCTGAATCCCTGACCATAACCTCAACGGTTCTTGCGCTTAATTTTTTCATCCTGACTTCAATAGATCCGGATTTCCTTCCGGGGAAAGCGTACTTGAGCGCATTGGTAAAAAGTTCATTAATTATCATACCCACGGGGAAAAGTTTTGATGAATCCAGCTTGAAATCATCAATATCTTTTTCAATAGATATCCGCGCGTCCCCGATAAAAGTGGAGGAGATCTTATCAATCAGATTGCAAAGGTATTCAAAAACAGAAACGCTCCTGCAGTCTTCAGATCTGTAGAGCATTTCATACAACCCCATCATACTGATTACCCTGTTTCTTGCGTCAGTTATAGCCTCTATGGACGCTGCATCCTCCAGTGTGTCAGACTGAAGGTAAAGGAGGGAGGCTATGGAACCCATATTGTTCTTAATCCTGTGATGCACCTCTTTAAGAAGCAGTTCCTTCTCTTTCAGGAGTCCGAGAATCCTCTCCTCGGCACGCTTCTGCTCAGTAATATCAATTACAAGTGCAAAAAAACCGTTTACGACCCCGCTGCTTATATGAGGTACATACTCGACCTTTAAAATATGCTCCTTCCCATTTCGGTCTGCAAGGGTATTTTCATAAACGACCCTCTCCCCGTTGAAGACCTTTGAATAAAAAGGCTCGGCCTTGAGATAGTAGGATTGATCAATTATTTCTTTCAGTGACCTACCGGGAAAGTCCTCTTTAGTTTTCCCGTGCCATTCAGCGTATGCCTTGTTTACATAAACATACCTTTCGCTGTTGTCAACATAGGCCATGAAAGCCGGTATCCCGTCCATGATAAGGTGCAGTTTTTCCTCGCTCCTGCGGAGGGCATCTTCAGTCATTTTTCTGTCCGTAATATCCCTGGTCACTCCGAGAATTCCATTCGGCTTTCCATAAGGGTCCCTCAGGAAAGAGAGATTACTCTCAAGCCAGATTTTTCGTCCGTCTTTATGATAGTGCTCAAGCACAAGGCGTTTAATCCTGTCCGGGTCCTTCTCGGGAAGATCATTGTCAAGCTCATCCTTCAGGGTGTTTATTGCCACGTCCAGCGATTCAGGTGTTACTATGTCTTCAATAGACTGGTGCAGGGCCTCCTCTTCGGTATATCCCCTGAGCTTGATTACAGACGGGCTTGAGTAATTAAACTTCAGGTTAAGATCCATAGTCCATATGTTATCAGCGGTATTTTCCGCAAGAAGCCTGTATCTCTCCTCGCTTTCACGCAGTGCCTCCTCCGCCCTCTTCTGCACAGAAACATCCCTGTATAATGTTACTATCTCACCTGTGGGGAGCTTGAACGCATAGTTGTCAAACCAGAAAACTATCCTGTTATTCTTATAAATTTTTGTGGGGAAAGACTCCGTAACCCCGGTTTCCCATACCCTCCTGTAAAAGGGAAGCACATTAAGCTTTTCAACATCAGGACGGACTTCGTCAAGGCTCCTGCCTATGAGATCATCCCTTTCGCACCTCTGGAACCGCGCAGATGTACTGTTCGCATCCGTAATTATATAATCAGAGGCCTTTGAGCCGTCATTACTGATCCTGTATATCACAGCGCCGCTGGGCATATTCTCAAAAAGCCCGCGCATCAGGGCCCCTCTCTCCATCAGTGCCTTCTGTGTTTCATGTTCTCCGGTAACGTCACGGAAGATAACCACCCTCCCCCTTATGTTTCCGTAAGTGTCCCTGATGGGGGAACTGCTTTTATCAATTCTGTAAACTTCACCATTTTTAGATTTAAGGAGGAGTTTATTACGCCACTCACCTTTTCTGTCTATATGAGGTATGCGGTCACAAAACTGCCCGTCTGACTCCCCGCTGCCGACTTCGGTAACGTGAAGTACATCATACAGATTTTCACCTGCCGCCTCATTAAATGTCCAGCCTGTAAGGTTTTCGGCGGCCCTGTTCATTCTTACAATATTGCCATTAACATCCGTTGATATAACACAGTCGGCAATGGACTGCAGGGTAACATCCAGGTGTTCCTCTCGCTCCCTGGAATTTCTGTGGGCCTGAAACAGTTCGAAAGCCATTTCAATAGAGGAGAGCAGTACAAACTCTCCGGAGTCTTTTATTACATACCCGTACCTTGTGATGTTTTTCACCATCTGAACCATCTCTTTCTCAGCATGGGACGTAAGGAAAACTATAGGGATGTCCCTGCCGGAAAGAATCAGCTCCGCGGCCCTGGTCCCGTTAATTCCGGAACCGAGATCTATATCCATCAGTACAAGGTCAATGTCACCATTCTCCAGCGCCATTGAAACAGCAGTGTCCCCGTCATTGGCCTGAATAACATTATAACCGCTGTTTGCAAGAAACTGCGCCTGGGCCATTGCAGTTACAACCTCATCCTCTACAAGGAGAATGGTTTTCTTTAATTTTTCGAATTCCTTTTCTGATTTTATTATATTTTGCATATGAACACACAGGAAAAGCCGGATTAAATTTAATCCTTCACAGGCGAATTTAAAAATCAAGGAATAAAATCAAAATAAAAAGGAAAATATGACGGGCTTGATAATACTTTGACATGTTAAAAGCCGGAAAATTTAGTATATTTAATTTATCATAAATCGGACGGAATAATCATTACCCGGCAGTTACAAAAAGATACCGGTTATACTTTTTTACTATAGATAGTGAATTAAAAAATCTCACATTATAATCATATAATAAAGGAGAGCCGCTATAGATAAAAATGATAAAGCTGCTGCGATTTTTATATATCTCCCCCTCAGGGCATGAAGATGAGATCTGTGAACTATAAGGCCCTGTTTGGAAAGAGGGTAGCCTCCGGTATAATAAAGGGCATTTATTTCACCGCGCGTTTTTTTTACGATGAAGGATTCGAAGTCAAGATACCCTATATCGATAAGTTCAAGGATCAGAGCTATTCGCGCTGAATCATTAATCCTCATAGGAAATTCATACTCAGCTCTCCTGCCGTAAATTTCGAGAAGGAGATCAAACAGCGGGAAATACTCCTCTCGCCTTTTAAGCATCTTTTTCATTTCCCGCCTGTAATCCAAACTTATACCTCAACACACTATTAATGTCATACCTCCCGAAATGAGACATTCAGATAAAGTTAAAGTCAACAAAAATACATTAACCGCAAGAATAAGCAATTCTCCCGCAATACTGATAAAATCATTGACACATGTAAAAACACCGTGAATCAGATTATACTATTATTATCACAGCGAAGGATTGATGAAAAACAGACTGGAAAAAAGAATACTGGACATACTTGAATGGCCCCTCATTGAGGAGAGACTGGTGTCACTCTGTTCAAGCGAAACAGCAAAGCGCATTGCCGGGAGGCTTAAACCTGTACCTGAAAATAAAATCAGGATGCAGATGAAAAAAATCACTGCCGTAAAAGAACTGATCTCCCGGGGCGCGTCTCCGCAGATTTCCGGCATCCACGATATATCCTCACTTACGGCTATCGCTTCAAAGGGGGGCGTACTGGAAAAGGAGGATCTGTTTTCGGTTAGAGCATTCACCACCTCGTCAGAAAGAATAAGAAAATACCTTGGGGAGCACAGGGAGGAGTTTACGGCACTCGAAGATGAATACAGCCGGGTAAACCCCCTTCCGGAACTTAACAGGCTGCTCCTTGAATCCCTTACTGACAACGGGGAACTTAACGAGGATAAATTCACCATACTGAAAAAGATCAGGAAGGATATATTCACTACCCGGCAGAGTCTTGAAAAAAAGGTGAGCCGCATAATACACTCCCCGGATAATGAGAAAGTACTGCAGGAGAAAACATACACGACTATAAACGGAAGATTCGTTATACTTGTCAAATCGGGAATGCGAAGCAGGATCAGCGGAAATGTGCATGACATGTCCGCGAGCGGGCAGACCGTTTATTTTGAGCCCTCTGACCTTACTGAGCTTAACAACTCTCTCATAATGCATGAAAAGGAACTGCTTCTTGAGATCCAGAAAATTCTGGCGGAACTTACGATGAGTGTGGCGGAGTATTCCGGAGAACTTGACTCTAACCTGAGGGTACTGTCATACTTTGACTTTATTACCGCAGCCTCAAAATTCAGCATTCAGACAAGAAGCAGCGAGCCTGTGCTCTCCGGTGAACCGATGATGAAACTCAGCAGGGCCCATCATCCCATGCTTCAGCTGATGTCTCCTGACACTATTGTTTCAAATGATGTTGAACTGGGTATTGACTTCAACTGCCTTATCATATCAGGGGCAAACACGGGCGGAAAAACGGTAATGCTTAAAACAATCGGGCTATGCGCACTTTTCGCAATGTACGGGCTGCATATACCGGCAAGCCCCGATTCGGAGATAGGGATATTCGGCAATATCATGGCGGATATCGGCGACGATCAGAACCTGTCGCAGTCCCTTTCAACTTTTTCAGGGCAGCTTACGATAATCAACAATATACTTAAAAAAGCGGACAGCCGCACCCTTGTTATCATTGATGAGATAATAGTAGGCACCAACCCAAGGCAGGGCGCGGCCCTGTCGCAGGCCATACTTGAAGATATGATCAACACCGGGAGCAGGATAATCGTGTCAACCCATTATACCGAACTGAAGGAGCTCTCCGCAAACGACAGGAGGTTCCAGAACGCATCAGTCACCTTTAACCTTGACACTCTTAAACCCACATATGAACTGAAGATCGGAATCCCCGGCATAAGCTACGCGGTGGAGATAGCGCGCAATTACGGCATACCGGACAGGGTACTGGGGCGCGCGCAGGAGTTGGTGGACAGCAGGGAATCCAGTGTTGAATCACTTATTGAAAAAGTCCAGAGGTATGAAGAGGAGATATTGGAGGAGAGGGAGAAGGTACGCCTCCTCAACCTTTCAATTAACGAGGAGCAGGAGAGGATAAAAAAGAAAAAAGACGATCTTGAAAAACTCACTGCGGATACAAAAAAAGGGAAAGGGATAGAATTTCTCGACGAACTGAACAGATACAGGGAAAAAATATCTGAAAGGATTACAAGACTGCAGGAACTTGATCAGAAGGATGCCGGTAAACTTCATGAAGAGATCGCGAGAATACGTGAAGAGGTCTCATCAAAACTATCGGATGAATCACGCGAAAGGCTGTCGGACACAATGGAACAGATCGATCCGGCAACAGCGAAAAGAGGGGACAGGGTTTTCATATCCTCAATCGAAACAGAGGGTGTACTGGAAGAGATAGACGGCTCGGGCAAATCAGCACTTGTAATTCTGGGCGGTTCAATCAAATCAAGGTTTCAGGTAAAGGACCTCTTCCATGCGGGCAAGGCAGGTTCTGCTACAAAAAAATCCGCACCGAAAAGACCTGCGATAAAAGGCACTTCAGATCACGAAATACCCTCCACAATCCAGACATCGTATAACACCATTGACCTCAGGGGGATGAGGGTTGAGGAGGCACTTTCTGTAATGGACAGGGAACTGGACCGCATGGACAGAAACAGCATCGATATTGTAATCGTTATCCACGGGCATGGCACCGGCGCGCTCAAAGAGGCGGTGCGCGAAGCTCTGAAGATGAATATATACGTACGGGACTTCCGTCACGGTGATTACGGTGAAGGGGGAGACGGTGTTACAGTGGTGAGGATGAGGTAACTCACCTCCTGCAGTTCACTTCCCCTTCAGGATCAGACCGTACCTGCTTTTAAGCAATACACCGTTTTTAAACAGGTCACTTATCCCCTCCTCCATGTCAGCGTCCCTTATGCCGCTTTCAGCTCTCTGCAGATTAAGGTAATGATAGCTCCTCCCTTCTATACGGAAGGTAAGGATATTTGTTCTGACACCCTGCATCACCCTTTTAACGGTGAGGTCAGAAAGGGCCTTATCAGCGATCCCGATTGATGCTGCGGGATTATGAACCGCATCAATTGCGGAGAGGCCGAGCTTTACAGAAGTAAGTTCAGGAATAACACTGACCGTATTGAACTGCGAAAACCGTGCATTCATATCAATCTGTTTAATCAGTTCATCTATCTCGGCCTGGTTATAGCCGCGATCCTCAGCAGTAAGTATCCCGCCTGATGAGCGGAGGAGGAGTTCCCTTATTCTCTTTACAAGTTCCTGGTCACGGGCTATTACCGACTCAACGTAATTATGAAGATTTCTCATGTCCGCGTCATTAAAAGATTCCTGCCGCATCTGTTTTATCAGTGAATCGATCTTCTCTGCCACAGCAAGGCCTGACGGGTCATCTGAAGCGCTGTTTATCCGTTTGCCCGATGAGAGCTCCCTGAAATTCCGGTCAACCTGCATTGATGCCAGACGCCCCTGGCGGATAATGAAGGCGGCACTGCCCCTTCCGTATACATAGAAATTCCCCCCCTCCGGCCTGAAGAGGAATCCCTTTTCTGCCGCAGTTAGAGCAGATGCGGCACCCGCAACAATCAGTGTAATTACTATTTTAATCAGCCTTAACATTACTGTTAATATAGCTTCAGTTCAGAATCTTTTCAAGTATGACCTTTGTAATCATATAGGTGGGTTTTATCCCCTCATCTCCCAGCGCGCCTGAGGCCAGGGTCTGGCCGCTCACAATGGGGTTGTCAGATGCGTAATAGGCATACCTCACCCTTACTTCACGCCGAATATGCTCCCTGATAATTGCCGCGTTCACCGCCCTCTGGTAGTGTCCCCCCTCCATCTCAAGACCAATGGCCTTCCAGCTGGACTTCTGAAATTTTTCAAGTACGTCCCTGTTCTGCAGTGACGTACCCAGCACCGTAACGATGGGACCCATGTAAACCGGTATCGAACCGTCGAAGTCCTGTGGATTCAGATCATTGTCAACCATATAGCTATGAGGGTTCCCTTCAAAAACATGCGCCGTGGGGAGCATAATGTCCCCCTTCTGCCCGGGCAAGATACCCGCTTTACCCATGATCGATATTGACCTGAAATCGAAGTAATGGTCATCCCCGTTAGTGATATGGGGGCTTAACAGCTCATCCATCACCTCATAGGCCTGGGCGCCGAAGGCATAATCTATAACTATTATAACCGGTTTCTCTTCCGGGCTGATCCCGTTTGTAATCTGGATCTCCGGGTGAACCGGTATACCGTTGAATTTTGCCATATCTATAATCTGCGCGTCTATGGCAAACCCTGTATGGTCAGGAAGCTCATGCATCCCGTGTTCCCCTGCAAAGGATTTTACACTCTCCTGTGAATCCCTGATCCTGGCGATAAACTCATAGAGATCATTATCCTCTCCCTTAAAACTATCGCCAAGGGCGCCATGCGCGTAAAGGGCATTAACCACACTGTGCATATTTGCGCTGATAACATGGACAGGCCTTTCTCCAAGTCCGAGTTCAATCAGACGGTTCTTGACGTTATCAGCCCAGGCCCTGCCGAACTTGTGCCTCCCTATCATGTCTCTCAGTGAGGGGGTAAAGTATATCATAAGCATACTATCCCTGTCCTCATCATCAGCAAGGGCCCGCTTCCCGAGGCTGTATATTATCCTGAAAAGGCCGTTATTGCCGTTCTTGTCTTTTCTTGAAGCCTCAAGGTACTGAAAAGTGTCCCTTGTCTCCTGAAAGGTACGGCCCAGAATTATCGAAAGGTTCCAGAGCGCACGATCAAGTTCAGGGCCTCGAAGCTCCCCCCCGCTGACATGCGATTCAAGCACCGACCACTCTGCAGTAATTTTCCCGTTTTCATCATGTATCTGGTTCTTTATCTTGTGAGACTCAATATTCAGGAAAGTAAGGTGGGTGAGTATATCATATATCTCGCTCATCCCCTGGGTTATTATAAAATTCATCTCATTTGCGCTGATACGGTAGGAGACCCTTCTCCTTTTAAGGGGAACAATCTTTTCGAAAGCTGTATGTTCAAGCTGTTCCTCAGCGGTAAGTATTATCCTGTTGCACTCCTCTATCCCGCGGGGGAGCCTGTCCATGACATACTCAAGCCCTTTAAGCTCAATTATCCGCAGGTCATTCATTGTACCGTAGATTTCAGGAGACAGGCTTTTCAGTGACTCCTCAAGGGTCTGCCCCGATCTTCCGGAGGGTTTATAATAACCGCGCAGGGCAAGAGCGTCAGCGGTAATCTTGAACATCCTGATTGCCAGACGCCCTCTCTGGGCTTTGGTAATATTTTCCATCTCAGTTCTCCATAACCATATGAATAGCTGCGATTATCACAGACCGGATGGAGAATGTCAATCCAAAAGGCTGAAAAGGGCGACCTACTTGGACTTCATTGTATACACACCGTCCCACTTCTGTGACGGAGGTTTTTTCATGAACTCCTCGCACCTTTTTATATAAGTTTTTGAAGGACCGTCATCGGAAAGAATTTTCAGTGTATCCTGAAAAGCATTCAGCGCCCTCTTCCACTGCCTTTCACTGAAATAATCCATCCCCTTATTATAATGCTCATGAGCGTCATAAACTTTCTGCGGCAGGCTCCCTTTGGGGCCCAATAGTTCAAAAATACCTATTGGCTCGGTTTTACCCACAACCCGGATAAGATCAAGTTTCCTTGTTTCCACATGGTCCTTAACTGCAACATATGTATTTTCACTTATCATTGCGGTTGTGCCATAAACTTTATTCGCCCCTTCCAGCCGCGAGGCAAGATTGACCGAGTCTCCCATGGCAGTATAGTCCATTCGCATCGTTGAGCCCATATTGCCCACAACGGCCATACCGGTATTCATCCCCATCCTGACAAAAAGCTCATGCTGGCCTATGCTTCTCCAGTGTTCCTGTAGTTCTCTAAGCCTTTTCTTCATGTCTATGGCTGCCATACATGCCCTGAGTTCATGGTCAACATAAGGATGAGGCGCACCGTAAAAAGCCATTATGGCATCACCCTCGTATTTGTCTATAGTTCCTCCATGTGATATTATAATATCTGTCATCTCAGAAAGATATTCATTCAGAAGCTTTACCAGGTCAGGAGGGGAAAGCTTTTCAGAAATAGTGGAGAAACCCGCAACGTCAGAAAAGAAAGTTGTAATCCTCCTGTTCTCACCGCCAAGTTCCAGGCTTTCAGGGTGTTCCATTATCTGTTCAATAACATCGGGCGCTATATATCTTGAAAATGCCCCCTTGATGAAACGCTTCTGGCTCTCCTCACTTACAAGTTTAATGGATACTATTACAACAGATGGCAGGATAAGAGCGAGATTGAGTCCCAGCTGTTCAAGCCATACGTTATGCACAATAAAAAGATAGAATGACATTATATTTATAATCAGGAACCCGGCTATCGCCACGGCAAGGGATCTCCTTGATGCGAGCCTCTGCATAATAAAACCTGAGGCAACGGCTATTATCAGCATCAGCACGGATATAAAAACAGCCCCTGGTTTTCTTATGAATTCACGGTTTATGATCGTATTAATGGTATTATGGTATGTCCCCACACCGGGATATTCATTATGGAGAGGTATTGACGCGATATCATGGGTCCCTGTTGCAGTGAGACCTATTATACCGATTTTCCCTTTAAGGGACTCAGTCCTTATTACAAGCTCAACAGCCTTTATATCCTCACTGAGAACGGCAAGTTCATTCCGGGCCTCATCCGTATTTTCCTTCTTCACCCTCTCTTCAAGCTTTTTTCTCTCACCCTGCAGAAGTTCCAGCGCGCTAAGTTTCTCCTTTTTAAGCTCTGTTCTGCGCGCATTAAGTTCGTCCCATATGCTCTTTCTTTCACTGTCGTTTTTTGCCTGCTCATACTGTGCCTCAAGGGAGCTGATCGCGGCACCCAGCTCAGCGCGTTTCTGTATACTCTCCATACCAAGGGCGGAATCAAAAAACTCGTACACGCCGTCAGCAAATTTCGGGTATTCCAGCAGGGCGAAGAAAGGAAGGATATGAAATGACGCCTCCCTGGGACCGGGGCCGGCCCAGTTCACAAAGATCATGCCTGTCTCATCAATGGGTATTACAATATTTTCAAATTTCTGTGTCATCGAGTTGAAAGCGTCTCTGAGTACAATATTTTTTCCGGGGTTTATTTCGATGTTTTCTTTCTTTACACCGCAGGCGTCTATGAGCATGGTAAGAGCAAGGTTAAAATAAATTCTCCCGTCAAACGCCTGTACAAGCCTTACCCTTCTGATAGTACCATCGATGTCCGTAAACCTGTTAACAAAGCCGAAAGATTTAGCCGTTTCCATAAATTCCGGGATCGGGTAAACGATGCCAATCGTGTCATCACCCTTAAGTGTCTCAAACTCCTTCTCCCTCCCTTCAGGTACAGGGATTGAACCAATAGAGGTGAACCTTTTATGCGCTTTCCGGAAAGCCTTTGAATTCTGTCTCTCAACAGCGTCCGGGGTCAGAGGGTCGCCTGTGAATGTATATGAAATTATTGCAGTTCCGTTATCCCTGAGGCCCTGAGCAAAGAGAATATCATTATTTTTAATAAGCGAGGACATCTCCTCAGCTGTTATTTTCTTCTTCCCCTGCGCTTTTTCCTCCAGGTTTGCGTACGCCTCATTATTAATCTGTACCGGTGATGGATCGGGGAACATTATATCAAATGCAATTTGCGATGTTCCCAGTTCCTTTAACACTCCCAGGCCTTCCGCATATATGTCTCTGGTCCAGGGGAACTGCCCCAGGGCAGTTGTACTGTTCTCATCTATATCGATAAAGTAGAGCCTGTCCCACTCCTTAATAGAAGGCTTGGCCTGAAACCGGAGGTCATAAAGTTTTAGTTCAAAAAAATCGTATGCATCGGTAAAACTGAAAGGGAGAAGAAAGGCAAAGGCGGCAAAGCCTATTATAAGGCCCGAAAACCTGTTCCTCTCAAAAAATTCATTAAGGCTGTCTGTAATTTTCTTCCAGTTCACTAAAGGCCTCCAGAGATGGGATAAAATCAATTATT
>DAIOFM010000046.1:0-27348 GCA_036745755.1 Spirochaetota bacterium
CCTCATGTATTCCGCTTGAAAATAAAACAATCGTATAATTTATTGTTAAAATAATTCTATTTTGAATTTTTCTGTCATGAGGGAGTCCCAAAAGTAAAATCGATCTTTTTATACATCCTCATCTATTAATCGGATTAAATATAGACTCTCGTTTTTACGGGAATGATGAATATGATTAAACGTAATTAAGCTGACGCTTTACCGGAGAAAAAAATGTCTGATGATATAGTTGAAATAATAAGAAACAAAAAAGCCAGGTTCGAGTATGAGATACTTGATACCTTTGAGGCGGGGATTGTCCTTAAGGGGACCGAAGTAAAATCCGTGAGGCAGAAAAATGTCAATATCCAGGAGTCATATGCCAGGATAAAGAACGGCGAGGTCTTTCTTGTGGGAATGAATATTTCCCCCTATGACAAAGGGAACAGGTTTAACCATGATCCCCTCCGTGAGAGGAAACTGCTCCTTCATAAACAGGAGATAAAGAGGCTTACAGGGAAACTTGCAGAAAGGGGCTTCACGCTTGTTCCTCTCCGGATGTATATGAAAAACGGCAAGGTGAAAGTTGAACTGGGCCTTGCGCGCGGTAAAAACGTACATGACAAGAGAAAGACGATACAGGAGAGGGATATGAAGCGTGACATGCAAAGAGATATAAAAAAATACGTATAAATCAAATTTGAGTACTAATCCTGATTGACAAATAGGCACTTCATTAGAAGTGTCTAGTGAAAATAAAAGCGTTAAACGCTTACAGATAAAAAAAATAAAAATATATAAAAACCGGTATAACAGGAGAGGGAGAAATATTGAAATAACTTGAAGCCGGAACTGTTTATTCCTGGTGCGGTTCCGCATTTTTAAAGAGGGAACATATGAAAAATTCAGAATTTCTGGCAATTCCTTCAAAAGTAAGGAATCTGTTTATTGCCGCGCTTTTTTACCATCCGATTTTTTTTATCCTATTAACTTTTCCTATTTCCGATTCAGGCCCTGCACTTTTTTTCAAGGCATTTATCACAGTATATCCGGCAGCTTTAATAGTCATCTTCCTGGTATTTTCTTATTTATACAGGCAGTTTAAAGCGGATATAAATTTTGTCTATGAATCCGGCGATGGGGATGCTGTTCCACAGGAGACTGTTGAACGGATAGACCGTTTCCCTGTCATGGGTATGGCTCTTGTTTTCGCAGGATTTATGGTTTCAGTATTGGTTATAGTTATACTCTTTACTCTATCGGGAGTCTTTAACAGCAGGGGGGAAGCAGTATTCGCGGGACTTCTCGGCTCTGTTACATTTCTCATCGCGTCAATGGTGTTTTATGTAAGGTCCAGAAAGGCCATGTTTATACTTGAGGAGTGTATAAACATCAGGGTACTGACAATGTTTGAGAAACTGGCCGCACCGGTTATACTCACAATCTTATCACTGCTCTGCATTGTTAATGTTGCCAAATTTGTCTATGTTGATAAAATAACTATAGATTTGCGTCAGAGAGAGATTGCGGAGAGTGTTGAAAAGACGTCCCTTGGTATTGACAGCTATATTAATGAACTTTTTACCGAGCTTCACGTCTATTCAAATGATTCGGTAATGAAAGAGATGAATTACGGCCGTGTAGATCTTCTGCTGAGAAACATGCAGAAAACCAAGCGTAATGAAAATATCCAGCTTTTTTTGCATGCAATACCACGGGGAGAGGACTCACCAGTCTGGGAAAATCAGGTGATATCAGCAAACTTCCGCAGTTTCAGCAGTGTATAAAAACAGGCAGTCCCTGTTTTACAAATCCGATGAAAAGTCAGATAACAAGCGACCAGGTCATAATCTGCCTCTACCCTGTAAAACAGAACGGTAAAGTTGTCGGTGTTGTGGGCGGTACTGTTATTATGGATTCCATAATAAAACTGCTGGAAAATGATAAAAAGTACGCTACAGGGAGATACCTTGTTGTTGACAGAAAAGGGAAAATTATCTTCTCAGCTGAGAAAGCCATTATAGGAAAAGTGCTTGGAGTTGACATAAAGGACAACGGCACAAGTATTGAAGGTGTCAGCAGGCTTCTCGCATCAGACAACAATGTGTTCATTAATTATATTTTTAAAGGGGAAAAGACAGTCGCTTATAAGAGTACTATCAGTTCTCTGGGTGAGCGTATATTTTTCTCGATAGACCAGGCAGAGTTTTTTGAAGACGGGACCACCCTGATTATTATGGAGATTATATTCTTCCTGCTGTTTGCCTCAATGGCATCGGGAATAGTCTGGGTAATAGCGGGGAGTTTCTCGCGGCCGATAAGAAACACCATTACTATATTCAACAGGATGAGTGAGGGTGATCTTACGGTGGAAAGTAATGATTTTCTTAATGATGAATTCGGTCTCCTTATAAGAAATCTGAAAAAATTTATATTAAAGATGAGGACCGTGATTGATGTTTCAACAACAGCATCAGTTAACCTCGCGCAGGCTGTTGAAGAGCTCTCGGCAACAAGTCAGGCTATATCAGATCTTTCACAGACCCAGGCTGCATCGATAGAAGAGACCTCGGCTTCGATAGAGGAGGTGGCTGCATCCATTGATATGATTGCCTCTCATTCGAAGGACCAGTTTGAACTGTCAAAGTCCACTTTTCAGTCCATGAAAGAACTTCAGGTAGTGGGAGGGGAAGTCGTCAGTTTCGCGGCTGATGCCCTGTCTGTATCCGAGCAGACTACAGTTAAAGCCTCGGAGGGGAGCGACCTGATGAATAAAACAATTGCCGGCATGAACCAGATAGACAACAGCACCAGAAGTATTGCGGAAATGGTGGCCATAATAAGCGATATTTCAGACCGTGTCGGGATGCTTGCTCTTAATGCGTCGATTGAAGCTGCGCGTGCCGGGGAACAGGGGCGCGGATTCGCGGTGGTCGCGGAGGAGGTAAGTAAACTCGCGGAGGAGACTGCTGTAACAGCAAAGAAGATTACTGATGTTGTGGTCGTCGGGAGGAACGAAGTACAGTCAGGTATTGAATATGTAAACCTGACCTCTGAAGCTTTTGAGTCGATTAACGAGAATATTGAGAAGACAAGAGTTTCTATAAAGAATATATCTGATTCGCTTGTTAAACAGTCGGAAAAGAGCAATGTGGCACTTTCCGAAACCGAGAGGGTAATGGAAATGTCTGAAAAGATATCGGCTTCAACAAGTGAACAGCTTATTATTAATCAGGAGATTTCAAAAACGGTAGACCAGATAAACAGTAATACACAGACGTCTGCCTCAGGGGCTGAAGAAGTGGCTGCTTCAGCTGAGGAGATCAGCGCGCAGGCGGAATCTCTGATGGGCCAGATGAGGTTTTTCAAGGTGTGATCTGAATAAACTACTTCCCGCAGAGGTATGAATGAAGGTTTTTAAATTTTTGTGTCTTTGCGGGGAGTGCTATTCTGATTAAAAAATGCGGTTAAATCAATAAACCAAGGAAAACATAGAGTATAGCCGCAAGAAGTAAAAGGGGGAGCAGAATTATCAGCATAATCCGGTTTCTCTCCCTGTCTGGCATATGTTTTAGATTCTGTATTGAATATTTTATATTGTAGAGAGCCCTTATCAGGTTCTGAATGGTAATATTAAAGCTGTTTTTTGAAGCTTTGTTTTTTTTCTCCGTTTTACCGGGTTTCAGATCAAAACGGCCCTTTCTGTAGAGAGAGGTGTCATCGGGATCAATAACTGTCTCGTATCCGCAGTGACACCTTATTTTTATTTTACCTTTATCAAGAGGAAACCTGAGGCTTTCCCCGCAATGAGGGCAGGGGATTATATATTTCATCCCTACTGGATTTCCATTATCTGCCGTGTCATTTCGGGGATCTTCGTGTAAAGTTCTTCCAGCTCAGCGCCGGTCAGCTTAAGATTGTCGATGGCAATTTTACTGAGCTGGTGATACAGGCCGTCACTTCCGATTCCTATGCCGGCCATTATGCTTATTGTATTGGCTATATGGACAATTGAAACTTCTGTTTTGAATTCATCGGGAGTTTTTTCAGGTTCAGCATAATACCTGACAATGGCTTTAAGCACTGGCGGAAAATTCCATTTCTCAAGAATTTTTTCACTTATCTCCTGGTGGCTGTAGCCCATAATTGTCTTTTCAGCTTCATTGAATGTTATATTGCTTTTTTTGACCTCTTCAAGTATGTCGTTATATGTGTTCTGGACAAAAATAGCTATAACAGTCTTACCCACATTGTGTATAATGCCGCCTGTGAATACAACATCAGCAATGTCTTTTCTGCTTTTCATCAGGGCAATTTTTTTTGCCAGTGTTCCTACGATAAGTCCCTGTTTCCAGAGTTCACCCTTCCCCAGGTCATAACCGATTACAAATTTATCAAGAATCGGTTTTGCGGCAATTACCATAACTATGTTTGTTACCTCTTTTATCCCCAGGGTAACAATGGCCCTTTCAATAGATGTTATCTCTTTGCCTTTGCTGAAATATGCTGAATTGCAGAGTTTCAGTATATTTGTTGTCATTGACTGGTCTTTTGACAGCTCTTCGGCAACAGCTTTAAAAGAGACTTCAGGGTCATTAACCATGTTAAGTATTTTTGTGGCAACTTCAGGCATCGTCGGGAGTGCCGCGATATTATTTATTGTGCTTTCTATTCTCTGTTTTATATGTGCATGCATATGGAATACCCCGGGAATCAAACCTTATAATATATTTTTTCCTTACCTGACGCTTTTACCTTGAGACGCCCATCTTCGAGAAAGAAGTCGATAACCCGGCCTGCATTACCGCCTGTATCCTCTTCAAGAATCGGTATTTGAAGTTTCTGAAGCGCTTTCTTCACCTCTTCCACGTTTCTGTCGCCTATCTGGCCCAGTGCAATATTTGCTTCAAACTTGAACATTGATGCACCGCCGGCAATTTTTGCGGACATAAACTCTTTCTTTGCCCCCTCCTTTAAAAGGAGCTGAACAAGAAAAGGTATGGCTGTATCAGCAAATTTTTCCGGAATTGTACCTTTGGAAGTGTCATTGGGGAGCAGTATGTGTGCCAGCCCCCCTATCTTTTTCATCCTGTCATATATACAGATGCCCACGCAGCTTCCGAGGATTGTTCTCAGAATGGCGGGCTCTTTACCCATCTTTACCTGCGCAACACCTACGTTTATCAGTGATCCATTCATATCCTGTTCTCTGTATTGATATTAAAATCAATATATAAATATCGATCATTCCGGCATTTGTCAAGGTTAATCGCTTAAATATTTTAGTTTTTTGTTTACAGAATTGTTAAAGAGAATTATATTCTGAGCATGACAGCGAAAATGGATGACACAGAGTATACATCATCAATAGCTGATATGCTGAAGGCCCTGCAGGGAAGGGATAAAAACAGCATTAAGGGTATATTTATAGATGAAACACTCAGTGAATTCTATCTGCTTGAAAATGAGATAACTGTTCCCCGTCTCCCTGTAAAGGAGATCGATATAAAGAATTCTCACGATATTTCTTCACAGCTGGTTCATCTCTTCCCTGAGTATCTGGAGGGGCACAGTTTTATCAAAAAGAGGAAACCAGCTTCAGAACAGCATGCGCTTCATTTCATACGCCCCATTGAGGGGAGGGTTATAGATTTTATTCATATAATAAGATTTGATTTCAGGTTCTACGGGAAGAGAGGTGCGATCGTTTTAAAAGGTGATAATGAAAATTATCCATCATATGCTACTGATATGATTTATTTTAAATCACAGCTCGTCCCGGTTTATAAAGGGAGTGACCCCGCGGAAATCGATTCAATCAGGCTGAGGGAGAATTTTGAAGTTGAGACTGACAGGCGCCTTTTTACATCGGTAATTTTTGATGAGTTCAGCACAAAAGAGATCTCTATTGAACTTTCAAGGAGGGCGGGGCCTGAACTTTTCAGGATTCCTGTAAAGATATATCCCTTTATAAATTATGAATATTTTACGGCCTGTTTTAATATACCTGACCCTTCTTTTGAAAAAGTTAATGCCTCCGCAGAGATATATGAGCCTGTTTTTCTTTATCTATATTTCGGTTACAGATCATCATCGGGTGATATTACTGTTGAAAGGGCGCTGGAATTGAACGACATGCTCGAATCGGGCGGGGAAGGTGTTGTACTTAAACCGGAATTTATACTTGATTTAAAAGATTTTTTTTCCTCCTATACTCTTGAAACAGATGATGAACTGCTTCTGAAAGGGTGGAAAAGGTTTGAGATAAATTAAAATTTTGCCGGCATTTTTAAGGAAACAATTTCATCGTGACAAAGAGCTGATAAAACAGATTCTGATTATAAACACAGGGAATAATTACGGGTAATAAAGATTTGCAGAGTGCTAAAAAAAGAACAATCAGGTTTAATAATAATAAAAGTTTTCAGACTGATGATGATATAATTATTGAAGAACCTCTTGTAATAACTGTTAACGGGGAGAGGGCTTATTTCTGCATGAGGCTTCCCGGTATGGACAGGGAACTTGCAGCAGGTGTGCTTTACAATGATGGTGTTATCGATGGAGCTGATGATATAAAGAGCATCAGCTCTGATGAGAATGTTGTTCATGTTGAGATATCCGGAAACACGCCTTCTGAGGTTAAAAAAATATATTCCTCCACCGGCAGTATCTTTTCATCTGAGCTTTTAATGCCATTAAACCCGCCGCGGGATTTTTCCCTCACTGTGGAGGATATTTTCAGGATGAAAGAGGATTTCCTCTCCAGGCAGAAGTTTTTTGAAGTTACGGGCGGCACTCATTGCGCTTCGCTGTTTAATTATGAATTTGAGAATATTGCTTTCGCCGAGGATGTGGGGAGGCACAACGCTCTTGACAAATGTACGGGAAATGCGCTCCTTCAAGGGAGGCTTAATGAAGCATCACTGGTTCTGCTCTCATCCCGCCTGAGCCTTGAAATGATAAAGAAGTCCTGCAGAACAGGCGCTCTCCTGGTGGCAGGATTTTCGGCTCCGACCTCTGCGGCAGTCGATGCTGCTGAAAAATCCGGGATTACCCTAATCGGCTTTCTCAGGGAGGGGAGATTTAACGTGTACTCCATTCCTCAGAGGATTAAAGATCTCAGGGCATGAGTTTTCCTCTTATAACTGCAGTAATATCTTTGATCCTCTCATCTCCGGCGTTACTGACATCCAGTCTTCCCTCTTTTATGTAAGGCGCGAGCAATCCATATATGTCCTCGGTGAGCCCGCCGTACTGCCCCATGAATGATTCTATTCTTGACCCCAGACTGAATTCGATTTTTTCTCTTTCACTTAAGGACAGATAGGAATCTATTGCCATCAGCATTCTTTCCCTGTCGCGGGGGAGTCTTCCGTTTATATTTAATAGATTGGTGGCGCTGTCACTTACGATCTCAGTTTCACATGAAGTCTCTGACACGATGGCGCGTATTTCCCTTATGACCTCCTCCTCTGATGCTTCAGTGAATTCCCCCTTTCTTTTCATCAGGTCCAGCCCGGTGCCGGGGAAAATTTCAAGAGAACGGACCCTTACGAAATCGGGAGTTATTCTGCTCAGGACCTTTGCTGTTTCAACACAGTTCTCTTCAGACAGGGCGCTGCCTCCGAGGCCCGGTATTACATAAACTGAACATGATATCCCTCCCTCTCTGACCTTGAGAGCTCCTGTGGTGTGGTCCTCGGCTGTTTCCCCTTTTGATACTATTTCAAGAACACGGTCACTGCCGCTCTCCAGGCCGAAGTGGACCCGGTTAATGCCGGCTTTTGAAAAGGCTTTTAAGTCAGAGACAGAGCGGAGCTTTGCCGCGCTTTTTGTGCGTCCGTAAATGGTTATCCGTTCTATGGAGGGGAATGTCTCCCTGACAAGAGTGGCCGCTCTCCCTATAAATTCCGGTTTTAAAATCAGCGAGTCGGCATCACCGAAAAAACATGTTCTTCCCCCTCCCGCGCGCCAGGTGTATATATGGGTGAAGCTGTCCTCAATAGTCGGTTTGTCCTTGAACCATGAGAGAAACCATCTCATCCTTTCGTCAAGGTCCGGTGAGTCTTCAAGGTCGTTGCTTTTTTCATGCATGGAGGCGGTAATTCCTGCGTCAAAACGGGCGCGTTTTATCTCAGCTATAAGCGAGTAGAGGGACGCCTGACTCATGGATGAGTAACCTGCAAGCCCGCTTTCAAAAAGCAGATCATCAATTTTTTTTGCCCTTGAAATATCCTGTTCTACCTCATTGATACTTCGCTTTGAGAATTTTGCACCTGTCTTGTAGACAGGGCAGAAGGCGCATTTATTCCAGTAGCAGTTGCGCGTAAGCCTGAACGAGATGCTGCTGTTCTCTGTGGGGGGGCGGATTGAACATATTTCAAATGGTTCGATGTCGGCATATTTATTATACATGGAGGCTCCTTTTGCCAGGCCTGGTAAAATTCAGTTATATCCTGCTTAATGATTTAAACAGTGTCCCTGTTTGCCTTTCGGCAGGTTACGGATAATTTCTGTGAAGTGAGCAGTGTCCCGTAAATGTATTATTTAATCAGCATAATAAAAATAAATCCTGATTGTGTTAAGTCAACCAGGATTTAAAGTTTCAGTTTGAGCGGTATAATTTAAAATTTTTCGAAACCGTCATCTTTCATGAATTCTTCTACGGTTGTTTTTGTTGTGGCTTTTTCAAGCCTGAATTCTTTCGGAATCTCCTCGGCTGCGGTATCGTTTATTTTATCTGCAGGCGCAGGTTTTTTCTTTTTAGTTCCAGTGTTTGTTTTCAGGTGAATCTCTTTCTTTTTATCAGCTCTTATATCGTCTCTGCGTATGGTGAACCTGGACATGAGTGAAAGAAGCTCCTGCGCCTGGTTCGCCATCTGTTCGCTTGCTGATGCCGTTTCTTCAACCAGGGCCGCGTTTTGCTGAGTCATGGAATCGAGTTCAATGATGGCCCGGTTGATCTGTTCCATCCCCGCTTTCTGTTCGTCGCTTGCAGCGGCTATTTCAGAAATGAGCTGTGCTGTTGTTTTAGCTGCGCCTGCGATCTCCTTAAGAAAATCCCCTGTGTTAATTACAAGTTCGGTCCCTTTTTCCACTTTATCAACAGATTCCCTGATCAGCTCTTCGATTTCTTTGGCTGCTCCTCCTGACCGCTGGGCGAGGTTGCGGACTTCTCCTGCCACAACTGCAAACCCCCTTCCCTGTTCTCCCGCCCGTGCCGCTTCGACTGCGGCATTAAGTGCAAGCAGGTTTGTCTGGAAAGCAATCTCATTTATAACTGATATAATCTCCGCTATTTTTTTACTCGACTGGTTTATCTCGTTTATTGAGCCTATCGCAATGTCCGCCTGGCTGCTCCCATGGGAGGATTTTTCCGCACCCCCCTCTGTAAGTTCCTGGGCGTTCTTTGAGTTTTCAGCATTTCTTTCAACCGTGGCAGTGTTCTCTTCAATGGTGGAGGCGATTTCCTCAAGTGCCGAGGCCTGTTCCGTTGTGCGCTGTGAGAGGTTCATGTTTCCCTTTGTTATCTGTTCAACGGCTGAACTCAGGTTTTCTGACGCGACTATTATCCCTGTAATAAGGTTTTCAAGATTATCAGTTGAAGTGTTGAGAGCTCTGGCAAGGTCTCCAATCTCATCTTTCTGTTTTACATCTATTCTTTCTGTAAAATCACCTTCCGCAAGCTTTGATGCGAACAGGTTCATCGCTTTTACAGGTCTGGAGATTTTTCCTGATATGTAGAAACTGACTGCAAGGCTTATCAGTACGGAAATAATTACAATTATGAATATTATTATAGCCATGTTATATACCGGGGCGTACAGCTTTGTCTTGTTTACAGTTGTGCAGAGAATCCAGCCCGTCTGTTTGATCTCCTTGTAAAACAGGAAGTGCTGAATCCCGTCTTCAATAAGTTCTGTCTGGCCGTTTTTTTCGGTTATTATATTATTGCCCAGGTCGGCAATGTGTTTATCAGGGTGTTCGGTAATCTTTTTTTTCATTACGAATTCTTTATTCTTATATGTTATAAATGTTCCGTCTGAATGGAGAAGAAATCCTTCAAGATCGATCTTCTCATCTTTAAGGGAGTTGACCATATTCTGCAGTTCGCTTATGTCAAAGTCGCCGCTTGCTGCGCCCATCATTTTTTTATCGTTGTCGAAGAAAGGCGACACGGCAGAGATCATTGTGACTTTTGTCGCGTCATCATAAAAAGGTGCTGACCATGATACGCTGTTTTCCGCTTTGCCATGTGCTGTCTTATACCAGTCCTGGTTATGAAAATCGTATTCGGCAGTTTCATAATCAGAAGTATAAACAAGTTTGTCCCCTTCCTTATAGACATAGGGGCCGAAATACCTTATTGCGGAACCGTACCTGTATGGCTCAAACCATATCCCGAAACCGAAACTGGGCCTGTTGTCAAAGTTGATATCTTTCAGATAAGCCACGTAGGAGTCGCGTGAAATAGAGTTTTTATTGCTCTGAGCAAGTGATGCCAGAGATCTTACTATCGATGAATGAAGATTCAGTTTGCCATCAATTTCTGCAATAATTGAATTAAGCTTCATAGGTATTTTTTCATTTATTTGATCATTGATTATATAATATGTGGTTCCCAGGGAAGCAGCAGAAATTGTTATAATTACAAGTATTACTATCCCCAGAATGTTGAAGATCAGTTTTGCCCTGAAGGAATGTATATTCATGATTTTCCGCCTTTTGTATTTTAATATAAAACAGTTATCCGGTTTGAGCCAAATCTGCCTGAATCATTATCCCGGAATTACTCCGGATTATGTTTCTAACGGCGGACCTGATATTAATAATAATAAATTAATACTTCTGAGGCAATGCAGGGTGTTTTAATATAATAAAAAACAAAGATGGCGGGTCTAAACCCGCCATCAGGGGAGCAGACTTTTATTAATTCTATTCAGTTTCTATTTCCGCAAGTGCTTCAAGGTCCTTTAATGAGAGCATTATATCCGGATTGAGTATTATAATCAGGTTATTGTCTTTGTTCAGTACTCCCTTGATAACATCACGATCAATGCTTACATGAAAATTCGGCACCTCCTGAAGCTGGCCCGGGGCACTTATGACATCTGATACAGAGTCAACTATCACACCCACAAGGGAGTCTCTGTGTTCTATTATCAGAATAACAGTGAAGGAGTCATATTCTTTTTCCGGAATATTAAACTTAAGGCGGAGGTCAATGACGGGAACAACAATCCCCCTGAGATTTATCACACCTTTCAGGTATTTTTCACTGTTGGGAACAGATGTTACTGTTGTCATGCCTACAATTTCCTTAACACGCAGAACTTCTATACCGTAAGTCTCATCATTAATCAGAAAGGTAACATACTGTTCTGATGAATTTGCAATTGTATCGTCAATATTCTGGGTTGTCTCTATTGTCATTTCGATCCTCCATAATCAATCCTGAAAATCCTCTATTAAAAATAGGGAATTTTAAGTGAAAATAACAAGAAAATATAGTAATAATTAATAAAAATGTGAAATAAATCCGGTAATAATTACTCTGATTATATATGAAACAGAATGTTAAATATATAATTACTTTAATTGATCAGTTCTTGACATGACAGAATTTAACCTGTAAAATAGTGTCTTTAAAAAAGGAATTTATAGGGGGGAAGCATTAATGAAAGTTCTTGTTGCGGGTGGATACGGGTTTCTCGGGCAGAAGATCATTTCTGATCTTTCCGATGCCGGATATAAGATAACTGTTGCCGGAAGAAGGTCTCCCGAGAGCATATCAGCTGGCGGAGTCGATCATATTATGGCTGACCTGATGATTCCCGGGCCATGGCAGGAGGAGGCCGGGAATTATGATGTGATAATAAACCTGGTCGGTGTAAATATATTTCAAAAGTGGGATGATGAGAAGAAGAAAGCTATCTATGACAGCAGAATTCTTTCTACCAGAAACATTGTGGATGCCCTGAGGGATAAGGGAGGTAAAAGAAGAATTTTTATAAACGCATCCGCAGTTGGAATTTACGGTGATGGAGGAGACAGGGAACTTGACGAGCAGTCCCCTGCAGGGGACGATTTTCTGTCCCGTGTATGCAGGGACTGGGAGAAGGAGGCTCTGATCGGTTTGGAATCCGGTTTAAGGGTGGCTATACTCAGGTTCGGAACGGTTCTTGGGGGCAGCGGAGGGGCATTCCCGGAACTCAAGAAGAAATTCGGACTCTTTATGGGGGCAAAACTTGGTAACGGGAAACAGTGGTTCCCCTGGATTCATGCTGATGATGTATCCTCTATAATAATGAAAATTATTAAAAATTCGAAGATGGAGGGTGTTTATAACTGTGTTTCACCCGGAATTGTTACTAATTCCTATTTTACAGACATTATGTCCGAGGAGATACACAGACCGGTTATAATACCGTTTGTTCCCCGTTTTATTTTAAAGTTTATGTTCGGGGAGTTCGGAGGGTATCTTGTTAAGGGGCAGAGGGCTGTGCCTTCAAGGCTTCTTAAAGAGGGATATAAGTTCAGGTATTCTGATTTAAGACGGGCTGTTAAAGATCTCCTTGAGTAGGCGGAGACGGAGAGATGAAATGCCGGTACAGGAAATTAATATTGACAAAAGGAGGTGCGTTTTTAGGATAATCCTTTCATATCGACTATTTTATAGTATATTTAGATGAAAAACCTGTAAAGATAATATAACAACAGAAATAATAATGTTAGAGAGGTAAATTCAGATGAAAAGGACATTTCAGCCGAGCAAATTGAAAAAATACAAAAAACATGGTTTCAGGGCAAGAATGGAAGATGCGGATGGAAGGAAAGTTCTCCAGAGAAGAAGAAAAAAGGGGAGAAAAAGACTTACAGTTTCAGATGATAAAAGGATGCCTAAATAATTTAGTTAAAATCAGGATGTGAAAAGAGTATATTCTTTAAAAGGCAGGAAATCATATAATTCAGTTTTTTTAAATGGAAGAAGAAACAGGGGCAAAGGGGTTGTTATTTTCGTTTTGAGAAGAAGTAAAAGCGGGAAGAGTGATAATCAGTCAGATATCAGAGATGTTAAATTGGGAATTTCAGTAAGCAAAAAACTTGGCAAAGCTTACAGACGGAACTGGATAAAAAGAAGAATAAGAACTGTATGTTATGGATTGATTGAACAGATGAATGACGGATTATCTATTATAATAAAACCCGGTCCGAAGTCAATGGAAATGAGTTACGAGGAACTCAGAAACGATATTACAGGAGTCTTTAAAAATTCCGGAGTCATAAATGGGAGCGGTTAAATATATCATCGGCCTTTGCGGGAGGGTTTTATCTGCAATGGCAGTTGTAATTATTAAATCATATAAACTCTTCATATCTCCGTTATTACCCGGGGCCTGCAGGTACTATCCAACCTGTTCCGCTTATGCAGAACAGGCAATCAGGCGTTTCGGATTTATAAGAGGGGGACTTCTTGCCGCGAGAAGGGTTCTGTCATGTAACCCTTTCGGAGGCAGCGGATATGATCCTGTGCCTGAAACCTTCAGTTTAAGAAAATAGAGAAAGACTTTATATTTCTCTTAACCTGCCGTTACTTTTCACGTCATATTACTGGATGAAATTTCAGTTCACGCAATAATTTTGCTTTTAAAGGTATAAAAAGATGGAAAAAAGAACCTTACTTGCAGTCCTCCTTACAATGATGGTATGGGTTGGCTGGTTCTGGTTTTTTGGGGCGCCGGAACAGGACCAGAATGCAAATGTAGTTACCGAGCAGCAGACTGCTGATACAAAAGAAGTTAAGGAGACCGTGAAGCCGGAAACGGATTCATTCGTAAAAACTCCGACAAAGGCGCTTTCTGCGGTATCAAAAAACCTTAAAGAGGAGACTATTCTTCTTCAAACAGGGAAGTTCAGTGTTGAACTGCAGAACCGCGGAGCATCGATAAAGAAAGCTAACTATACAGAACGTAATATAGATCTTGCTCTCAATGAGCAGGTTTTTAATTCGAACGGCACAATAGATTTTGCTATCCACTTTTCAGAGAATGATTTTCTGAAGGGGAACAGCCTTATGAACGATCTCTGGGATTTCCAGAGAGTGGATGATCGTACTGTAAAATTCTTTACTGATATATCATATAATGGATCACCTCTGAGAATAGAGAAGATTTACAGGTTTACTGAGAAGGGTTACGATTTTAACGTTGAGTACAGATTTGTCAATAAAGGGCGTAAGCCGGTTAAATTTGACGGCGGTTCCGTAATCTTTTCACCGGCAGATACACTGGGCCCGAAGCTCGACTATGAAAACAGGAACAATTTTCTGACAGGTATCTATTCAATAAATGCTGATTATGAGCAGAGCAGGAAGGGGGGAGGCTTTTTCTCCAAGGCCGGTGATGTAAAGAAAGAGAGTGGCAGCGTTGATTATACAGGTATAATGAGCAGGTATTTTCTTCTTATAATGATGCCGCAGCAGTTCAAGGCAGCAGGGATGATCTTCGACAACAGGAATGGTTACGGCTTCAGAACGGGTATGACTGTTGATATGGGTGAGATTGCTCCGGGAGCTGAACTTGTTAAATCCTTCAGGATCTATCTTGGCGAGAAGGACAAGGGGATGCTGGAAGCTGTTGACCCCATACTTGTGGACGCATCTGATGTCAGCACTCTTATCGAGCCTATCAGGTATTTTGTAATATGGGCCCTCATGGGAATAAACAAACTCTTCGGCAATCTCGGATGGTCGCTGGTTGTTTTTTCAATCCTTACAAAGATTGTCTTTATGCCGCTTACAAAGAAGTCAACAGACTCTATGAGGAAGATGCAGGAACTTGCACCTGAAGTTAAGAAGCTTCAGGCCAAATTAAAGGATAAGCCTGACGTGCTCCAGAAAGAGACTATGAAGCTCTACAAGGACAACAAGGTCAATCCAATGGGAGGATGCCTGCCGCTTCTTCTCCAGATGCCGTTTTTCTTTGCTCTTTACAGTGCTCTTATAAATTCAATAGACCTGTGGAATGCGCCTTTTATGCTCTGGATTAAGGACCTTTCGATGCCTGACACAATAGCGACAGTTTCAGGTTTTGATATTAATATTCTCCCGCTGCTTATGACTGTTTCGACAATCATCCAGCAGAAGCAGACCATGGTTGACACAGGTAACCAGCAGCAGAAGATCATGATGTACATGATGCCTGTTATTCTGCTCTTTATATTCTGGACAATGCCTTCAGGGCTTGTTCTCTACTGGTTCCTCCAGAATCTGTACCAGGTGCTGCATCAGTTTGTAGTTAATAAAATAGGAAAAACAGCTTAAATGGAAGATGGAATAGATCAAATAATTTTATTTCAGGAGGCTGAAATATGAAAGTAATCGAGGTGGAGGGACGGACATCTGATGATGCCACTAAGAAAGCCCTCGCTGAACTGGGGATCAGAGATTCCTCAAAAGTAAATGTCGAAGTGATAGACCAGGGGAAAAGCGGGATTTTCGGATTCGGAGTATCAAGGCCGGCAAAAGTAAGAATATATTATAATGAAAGCACAGAGGATGTTGGAGACAGGGTCAAAACAATGCTCGTTGAACTCCTGGACAGAATGGGGATTGAAGGCGGAGTTAAAGACATTAAAGAGGGAGAGTCAAAAGTTTATGTTGAACTTGCAAGCAGAAACAGCTCCGGGCTGATTATCGGCAAGAAAGGAAAGACTCTCGAAGCTCTGCAGTTTATGATTAATCTTATGATAAATAATGTGACCGGAAGCGACAAAAAAATAATACTGGATATTGAATCGTACAGGGACAAGAGAGAAAAAGCACTTAAAAAAATGTCCAAAGATATGGCTTTCAAGGTTATAAAAACCGGAAGGCCGCTTACTCTTGAACCCATGAACCCTTTTGAAAGGAGACTTATTCACCTTACTTTACAGAACGACAAAAGAGTCACAACAAAAAGCGAAGGGCAGGGGATATACAGAAAGATAAAGATCTCTCCTGCGAACGGCAGCAGAAGATAGTCATGCATGAAGACACAATCTGCGCGCCTGCCACGGCGCCTGTAAATTCATCACTTTCAATAATAAGGGTAAGCGGTCCTGAATCATACAGGGCCGCTTCCTGTATATTCTCATCACCGGAAAAAATAAAACACAGGATTGCATCTTACGGCTCGATCGTTTCAGGGGATGAAGTTATTGATGACGTAATACTGGTTTATTACAAATCACCTTCCAGTTTTACCGGGGAGGATATGATTGAGATATCCTGCCATGGCAATCCGATTATTGTCAGCCGCATTATGAAACTTTTATTCAGCAACGGTGTGAGGTCCGCTCTCCCCGGCGAGTTTTCGAAACGGGCTTTTCTGAACGGCAAGATGGACCTTGCTGAAGCGGAGGCAATTAACTCCCTGATTAACGCAAGGAGCGACTGGGAGATAAAAACATCCATTGAGCAGATGCATGGCTCACTTTCAAGGACCGTGAACAATATAAGGGATGACGTTATTCTTCTCAAGGCGGACCTTGAGGCGGGAATAGATTTTATTGATCAGGACATCGAGTTTGTTTCATATGAAAGGGGAGTGGAGTTGTCGGCAGAAATTAAACTGAAGCTGGCAGATTTCCATGAAAGGTGCATCGTCGGCGAGAAGGTCTCAAAAGGTGTGGATGTTATACTGGCGGGGCGTCCCAATGTGGGCAAGTCGAGCCTTCTGAACCTTATACTAAACGAAGAGAGGGCCATAGTTTCCGATATTCCGGGAACTACCCGTGACCTTATACGTGAAACAATCCAGGTGGGAGGGGTAAGGATTAATCTTACCGACACTGCAGGTATAGGTGTGGCCGGGGATGATATAGAAAAGATAGGGATAGAGCGTACAAAAAGAAAAATTGCTGACGCCTCCCTTGTGCTTGCCGTGATTGACGGAGTTGCGGGAGTAACGGATGAGGACCGGGAAATACTCGCATCATTCAGTGATAAAAAGATAATTTACGTTCTTAATAAAGTGGACCTGATTACCGGAGAAAGGGTGACGGAGCTGCGGGATGAGACCGGCTATGAATTTGTTCCTGTTTCCGCGAAGTTCGGTAACGGCTTCCGTGAACTTGAGAATGCAATTTCGGATGTGATAAACAGCGAATTTGTTGATTATAATAATTCCTTTCTTGCTGATACCCGGATTACCGGGATACTTTCAGATTCAGTTTTAATAATCGAAAGGGTGGCCGGGCTTTTTGAAAGAAAGGAACTTCCTGAAATAATAGCCTTTGAACTGAATGAACTGGCAGACAGACTTTCCGAAATTACAGGAGAGATATCACCTGATGATGTCCTCGGTTCTATTTTCAGCAGGTTCTGCATAGGGAAGTAAACTGAAACCGGGTGTCCGGCAATGTACCGTAACCCTTAACCGGTTTGTTTACATCTTGAAGAAATTTTTCATGTTGCTGATCATCTCTGTTGCGTAAGTGCTAAGGAGTTCAGATGTTGACGGTTTCTGGTATCCGTTGATTTTTGATTCATGTTCAAGTCTTCTGCGTGCCATAATGTCCGCAAGTTCCTGGAGAAGTTCAGGCCTCTCTTTTATAATCCCCTCAACTATTTCTCCCGGTATTTTTACAATCTGGCAGTCTGTTACAGCTTTGATATCGGAATTTCGCGGTTCTCCTGTGAGCATTGAGGTTTCTCCAAGCGCCTCTCCCATGCCGAATCTGCTCAGCTCTGTTTCTCTTCCGTCACGGGAAATATGTGAGGCTGAAACAACTCCCGCTGTGACAATAACCAGTGAAGTATCAGTCTCCCCCTCCCGCGAAATATACTCTCCTCCTCTGAAGAGGCATATCTCCGCGTCCTGGGCGAGTCTTTTTATTTCGTTTTCTGAAAGCGTACGGAATATGCTTATTCCCGAAAGGAGTTCGGTAACGGCCGGATCCGCCACGACCTGTTTATCCAGTGTTGTGTGGTAAATATCCATCGCATCGGAGGATGCTTTTATCCCTGTTTTGCTGAAGTTGTTCCATATCCCGATCATGAGGCGGTCACGTCCGGCAAAATATGAGGGGTAATCCTTATATGAGGCTGAGACCATGTAACGATAGGGCCGCTTCTCAATATCCACGAGGCGTATTACAGGGGGCGGGTTCTTTATCACAGAGTCGCAGCTCAGGGCCGCTTCAAGGAGTATTCTCCTGGCCGTATCAGGAGGGATATCTGAAGAGATTGAAACATAGAATATGGTCCTGTACTGCCTGTCCGGCATACTGTAGTTATGTACTGTGGCTTCAACTGACTTTCCGTTTGGAACAACGTAAACAGAGTTTTCCCATGAAAGGAGCCTTGTTGTCCTCCAGTTTATATCTATCACCTCTCCCAGCGTGCCGTCTTTGAATTCAATCCAGTCTCCTATCCTGTAAGGTTTTTCTATCGCAAGGGCTATCCCCGCGATAAGGTCTGAAAGTATGTTCTGCATCGAGAGACCGAGAACACCGGCAACGATACCCGACGAAACGATAAGGCCGGTAATTTTCATCGTAAACACGGTTGTCACTATAAAATAGATAGCCAGTATATATACTAGTGCTGAGACGAATTTTGTTATGATCCTGGGTACAGGCTCATCAGTCCTTTTCCGGACGTAGTTCTCCCATATGAAAATTCTGATGGCCTCAGACGCCAGCCTGGCTCCTGCAATCCAGAGCAGAACATACGAGGTTTTCCTGGTTGTGCCGGAAAGGTCATTGCCCGTTAATTTAAGAGTAAAGCTCAGAATCTGCTCCCCGGTTATTATAAGGGATGGGAGTGCAAAAAGCATGAAAAGCCATAAGACCCTGCTGTTTCTCATACCGGGAATGATACGTTTTGTTATGTTGACTACAGGGAGCAGAAATAACACTAAAATAAAAACGGCAAGGCTCCACTTCAAAGGGAGAAATGTGCCCGGAGATTTGAGAATTTCATGTAGAGTCTGAAAAAACATTGCATGATCCTTTACTGAGCTTTTGTTTCATGCCTTTATATTTTTGCATGAAATGATTTTTTAATTTCATATCTGCTGTATTAAGTCAATTTATTTAATCCGGCAAAGTGCTGTTTTTAAGGAAACAGCCGGATTAATGTATATTACCGGTAATAATTATTTATTAATTCTATTCACGCGGAATAAATTTACCCGCATCATTCGGCAGGAGGGGAACGGGATTCCTAAAATTATACTGTTGCTGTTTCAGATGAATCATAGGGAGTGATAGTGCGACTATACTATTTTTATATAATCAAGGCTCCTCCAGATGAAAAATGCAATGAGGGCAAGAGCTGACAGCATGGAGAGCCAGTTAAAGTGCCGGCTCATGAACATAAAGCGCGGTGAAGAAAAAAATAAAATAAAGATAGGCAGGGCAAGGAACCAGTCAAGGAGCTTTCCTCCCCTTTCTGCTATGGGGGTCAGCGATGGATCTCCGAGAAGGTATTGCCACGCCGCCACTGACAGATTGATTACAAGTGCACAGATGATTACAGCAGGGGCGTAAATCGCGAGGTAGGCGGGGCCCGTGGATCTGAACCGGGGCTTCGCTTTCCAGACCATGGCCAGAATTTGAATGAAGAAGAGTACAATGGCAGGCCATATAAGCATGTACTGTTCATCCATCGTGAATGGAGATGTGTCCGATGTCATTCCCAGTGTATTGAATATAAGGAGAATCATGATGACTCCGAAACCTACTGATGGATAGAAAAAAAGCAGTTCAGGCCAGGTGGTATTGATTTTACCGTGACTTTTTATGTTGCCGCTGTTGTCTTTAATTTCGTAATCCAGTTTAACATTTTTCAGACGTATGTCCGGAACAAGAAGTTCTATTGCGATTATGCATATTATAAACATAAAGTATATGCTGAACATCACTGAAAGAGAGTTGATTGATGGTTTTTTCAGCAGGGTCAGGAGCAGGCTGTTTATATGTTCAAAAAAGAAATAATCCGCTCCATCAACAATAACTGGAAAGATTATAACCGACAGTTCCCATATGTTCTGCGGCAGAAAGTTTTTTAATATTTTCATTGCTGGCCTCGCATGTGATGTTCCACTAATATTACTTTATAATTTATATAATCAGGATAACCGGAGTCAAGCCGTGGGAATTCGTTTTGTGTAACCGGGAAGAGTTTTTATAAAAACGGTTACTCTGTCTCTTCAGATAACCGTTGTGTTATAGCATTGATAAACTCTTCAGGATTATCTATCTCTGTGCGGGGTATGCGGAATGCGATGGCCCCTTCGTGGCCCCCGCCGTTTTTAATCCGGAATATATCTATCACCTTCCTCAGATCGAATCCTTTGTATTTCTGGCTGCGGCGGATTCTGAACTGAATGAAGTCGGAGTGATCAGGCCTGTCATAGAATGAAATGAGACCGAAATAGCCGCTCTCCTCGGAAAGTGCGTCAGCCATGCTTCGGGATATGGAGATTACTGTATCGTATGCGTAATTTGCGAAAGCCTCTTCCGACTGCTTATTATTCAGAACAATGGTATGGATACCATCCCTGCTGCTGATGCGTTCTCTGAAAAATGTGAAACATGAGTTTTCCTCGCCGGACAGCTTTTTTATTTCAGCGAAGAGTTCTTCTATCGTGCTCAGGTTTGAACTCCGTGTGGTCTCTCTTTTCAGTATTTCATTGTACATCCTGCTGAAGAGTTTGTAGTTTTCTTTCTCTTTTTCGGATTTGAAATATTTTCCCATCTGTGAATCGCCCACTATACCGGTGAGTAGCGCTAATACCAGGTTTCTGGTCATTATTGCCGGCATTCCGGACCTGTCGTTCATTGCTGCCCTTTCCTCAAGAAGAAGGGCTATTTCGCCAATGAGCTCACAGGATGATGAGGCGTCATCAACCAGGGCATGTTCTAGCGGGGCCGCATAGCGGCTGTCAGCACCTGTATGATGATCTATCTCCATGACTGAAGCCTGGTTATTTTCTATCCATGATAGAATTTCGGCGGGACAGTCGATCATTTCAGGTTTAGGCGTATCACATACTATTATGGTATCCCACAGCACTCCGGCTAATACCGGCTCTCTTATAACTGAAATTGAATTGTAGCGGCATATATTTACCAGGTAATTAAAGTGTTCATGAATTTCACCCGGCAGAAACAGGGTCGCGTGGCCATTAAGCTTTTCGATGAGAAGGCCTGTGGCAACCATGGATGCAAGACAGTCCTCATCGGGAAATTTATGGCCGAGGATCAGAAATGATTTATTGTTTTCAAGTTTATCAGCAAAGAGGCGGATCATGGCCCTGCGTTCTGAAGGGTTACTGAAAGGCTTTTTTGTTTTTTCCGTATCAATCATGGATAATAATCGTCCGGTTTTCTGTTATTATTTCCTGAGCCATCTTTATTTAAAAAAATTATATCCTGATATAATAAATCCGGATTAACAAAAATGTCAATCTGTTTATTTACAATATAATAATAACAGAATCGGTTTTCCCGTGAATAGAGATACGTTCTTTGCCGATTATAACATTTCTTTTTCAACCCGTACATGTAAATCATATTGATACTTTTCCTGGCCGGTGTTATGTTAGAGTAAAACATGCTGTTAGCCTTGTGAAAATGGGAGGGGTGTATGACTCTTTCAATTACCTTTTCGTTACTTGCTTTAATGTGGGGCTGTATTAGCGCTGTTTCTCTTCCCGTGGGAGCTTTCTTAGGGACATGGTTAAGCCCTCCACGGAAGGTCACCTCGTCGCTTATGGCTTTCGGCGGAGGAGCGCTGCTTTTTGCCCTTACTATTGAGCTTTTCGCACATTCGCTCCATAAATCCCATGAAGGGCATGATGTATGGATAATCCTTGCGACTATATTTGGCTCAATTATTGGCGGTATCCTTTTTGAAACCATGAATCAGGCCCTGAGCAGCAAAGGCGGTTTTCTGAGAAAAGCTTCACTTTTCACTAAACATGTAAGAAAAGTGAAAGAAAAGAAAATTCAGATGATGATACAAAGCCTCAGTAAGGTAAGGTTTCTCCAGCTTCTCCCTGCCGAATCAGTTACACAGCTTATTCCTTATATCAATATAAGACGTTATCCTGCAGGGATGATCGTTTTTAACCAGGGTGAAGAGGGGAGGGAACTTTTTTTCATAGTGCAGGGCAGGGTCCAGGTTATCCGGAATTCGGACAACGGTTCAAAAATAATAGATGAGTTGGGGACATGGGAAACATTCGGAGAAATGGCCCTTATTTCCGATCAGCCGAGGACTGCAACTATCAGGACAATTGATGATGTCGAGGTCTACATCCTGCAGAAAGCTGATTTCGAATTCCTGCTTAAACAGTCGCCTGAGATGCAGGAGGCAAGCCGCAGCCTGATGAAGGAGAGGCTCCAGAGCATTTCTGTTAAAGATGATTCATTTAAAAAAGAGGCGGGAATATGGGAGGATAAGGCTTTAAGAAACCTGGATCGGCTGTCATTGCCGGTAACAAATCATGACCTTGAGACAGAGCTCCAGGAACATAAAGGGAGCAGCGCAACTGCAATCTGGCTCGGAATAGCCCTGGACGGTATCCCGGAATCTCTTATTATAGGCATGCTCGTGATTAATGCTGCGGCAAATAATCAGAGCATGAGTATAGCTTTTATTGCGGGTGTATTTCTTGCGAATCTCCCCGAGGCCATGTCAAGCGCGGTGACAATGCAGAGGCAGGGAATGAAATTAAGGAAAATTTTTACCATGTGGATGTCGCTCTGCATAATGACGGGTATCGGTGCGCTTTTAGGTTCGCTGATCTTCCCTGTTGATCCTCAGGGGGGGCTGCGTTATTTTATATCCGGTATTGAGGGGGTCGCTGCCGGCGCTATGCTGACAATGATTGCGAATACAATGCTCCCGGAGGCTTTTGAACAGGGGGGGAGCACCATATCCGGCATATCAACCCTTGCAGGATTCATAGTGGCTCTCTGCATAAAGCTGATTGAATGATTATATCAGCTTTATGCCGTATGTTTTAAAAATAACTCGAACCGTCCCAGCAGTGTGTACAGAGCTTCTCTTTGGGAAGGCCTATGGCTTTTACCAGATCATCCAGTGTCTGGTAGCGGAGACTTGAAAGCTTCAGGCGTTTACAGATGCCTGACACCATTGCATTGTGCCTGTCTGACCCGTCATTTGCATATTCATCAAGTGCCGTTGTTTCGGAACCTTCAATTTCAAGAATTGCTTTTCTCCCCGCAAGGTCAAGAGAGGAGCGTGAGGTTGAGAAATTCAGGAATTCACACGGGTAGATAAGACAGGGGCATGCTATTCTCATATGGATTTCACGCGCGCCGTATTCATGGAGAATTTCCACGTTGTCTTTAAGCTGTGTCCCCCGGACAACTGAATCATCGCAGAAAACTATGCTTTTCCCCTCAATGATCTCGCGGATTGGGATCAGTTTCATCCTTGCAACCAGGTCCCTCATCTTCTGGTTCTGAGGCATGAAGCTTCTGGGCCAGGTTGGCGTGTATTTAACATAGGGCCTCATGTACGGGACGCCGGATTTATGGGCAAACCCCAGGGCATGGCCTATACCTGAGTCGGGAATACCCGCAACAAGATCGACTTTCTTATCTTCACGGGCCGCGAGAGCGCTTCCGCACCTATACCTAACCTGTTCTGTATTAATCCCCTCGTAGCTTGAGGCCGGGTAGCCGTAGTATACCCATAAAAAAGAGCAAATCTGCATTTTGTCTCCCGGTTTATTTATCTGCTCGATGCCTTCAGAATTCATCAGGAGTATCTCGCCGGGCCCGACAAAACGTTCCACTTCAAAACCGAGATTGGGGAATGAGCTTGATTCTGAACTGGCGGCATAAGCATCATCTCTTTTGCCCACTATTAGAGGGGTGCGCCCCAGTTTGTCACGTGCCACGTAAATACCCCTGTCAGTGAGGAGCAGCATTGAACATGACCCCTTGATGCGCTCCTGTGCATATTTAATGCCCTCTTCGAATGAATCACACAGGCTTATCAGGGTGCCTGCAATTTCAGTCGGGCTCGGGCCTCCGCTGCTTGTTTCAGAAAGGTGAATGTTGTTGGCAAAAACCTCTTCAACAAGTTCATCTATATTATTTATTTTCCCCACCATGACAAGCGCGAACCTTCCGAGGTGGGAAAAGAGTACTATGGGCTGAGCATCGGTATCACTTATGACCCCGACCCCCATGCTGCCCGTCAATTCAGAAAGTTCCGGTTCAAATTTATTCCTGAAATAGGCGTTTTCCAGATTATGTATTGAGCGGTGAATGCCTTCACTGTCGAGTGTGGCAATTCCGCCCCGTCTTGTGCCAAGATGTGAAAGATAATCAGTTCCGTAATAGATTTCGTTTATGCAATCTGATTTAGAACTGCACGCAAAAATTCCCCCCATAAGGACCCTCTCAGTGTTAAGTTGATATGCTGTATAGTTTTTCAGTATCTATTCCTGAAGATTTACAGGATGAACAAACTGTATTGTCCTGCCGCTTAAGGCAGAAGAAAATACAGGATTCATCCATTGAGCTGATGATTTGAAAAATGTTCAGGAATTATTGATACTATTTAAATATTTTTTTCAGGTGTCCTGTCAATTAAAATCTGTATCCGCAAAAAGGGGGCAGTTTTAAAAAGGCCGGAAGAAGAGAACAGACGGATTTATATATAATGGGATGAGTCAAACCTTAACGGGGCTGATCTTTTTTGTTCTTATAAAGTAGGAGGTTTTTTAACTTCAATGATGCTGTCAGGAAAAGGGTCGCCGCTTTTTTCAGCCTTTTCCCGCAATATTTTCATTTCATCTGACCGGTCCTCCTCCTGCAGGAGCTTTCCTGACTTGAAGGTGAGTTCAATAACTTTTTCATATTTCCATGCCATCGGGAATCCTATGTGGACGTATAATTCCTGCACAAATTCATCAGCAATAAGTATGGTCCCCGAATAATCAAGCGGGAGGTTAACATTCCTGTACATGTTATTGAAAATAGAACTGCTCTGTCCGAATTCAGGCTCCACACCGTTAAGGGGCATGCCTTTTTCCGGTATCCATCCCTCCTCCTCCACCGAATAAAGACTTATATCCAGCTGGACCAGAAACAGATGTCCGTTATTGAGACCGAAAACTGAACGGAACCCCCTGTGGGATGCAGTGCATGTTGAACGTGGTGTAAAATCGTAATCTTCCGGATTAAAAATATATCCCCGCCCTGAAGAAGACACGAGATCAAATACTTTATCACTGTATTCATATCCGTCAGGAATCTGAAGAGTCATGATTGTTCCTCCTTTACCCTGTATCCGGGTAATTAAAAATTTTCCTCTTCCGCTCTCCGTATAGCCCTGGCCTGGTTGCAGGCACAATCAGGCCTGCATCCGGGGCATATGCCGGTACTGCATCCTTCAGGATGGTAGCATGATTCCGGGGTGGAGACGATCTTTTCACAGCATGTCCATTGCCATTTTACAGTAAGTCCGTAAACCCACTCATAGGGAGACAGTCTCCCTTTATGATACCTGAGCATGTCTGTGTCAGTAAACTTCTTTCCGCAGACAGAACAGGTTTTTGATTCTTTTGATGGTGTATCTGCTGACGGGGCTTCTTTTTTATCTGTAAAGGAGAGCTCAACTGTGTCGTTTTCCATGATGCCGTATCTTGACAGGGCGAACATGTTGTTAAGCTCAATCCCTTTGTATGATAATATGACGTCCGGTGAATATGGTCCCCCGTGTTCACCGATTTTTTTTGAAATTTTTGACTTACCGGACCCTGCAAGCTGCTCCTTGAGGTTGAGGGTGTAGAGTGAGTTATTAATATCGATTGGCAGGATGCAACTGCCGTCAGGAGAGCTGTATGAAATAGTTATTATCATTTTATTAATTTAAGCGGCAGCTCTGCTTTTTTCAAGAGAATATATCCATAGCATGAGTAAAATTCCGGAAAAGATGATCATCGCTGAATCTATTCCGTAATTGTCCGCAAGGTAACCGGCCACAGGCGCAAGCACTGTTATGCCGATTGTCTTTGCCTGGGATTCAATTGAAAGGATGGTCGCCTGCTCGGTGTTTTCCGCAAGGTCGTCATACTGCGCCACAAGTATGGGCCGCCACAGGTTCTGTATAAGGTAGTAGAGGATATAGGCAATAATTGCCGCTGCAAAAAATTTGAGGTAAATTCCCGCGGAAGATACAAAGGTAAGGATGAAACCGAACAGTATCATGAAGCGTATTGCTTTTTTATCTGAATCGAATTTTTCCTGAAAAACGTGTGCTCTTTTTGAAGCGCCGGCTGAAATTATATGAAGAATAAAATATACTATTCCCACAACAACAGCAGTGCTTTCTTTTTCAGGAAGGGTGAAGAGGAGGGCAAGCATGAGTGCCTGTGCCTGGAGTACCGGCTGCAGGTATCCCTTGGTAACATCAAAGACACCTTCAAATCCCATGCTCTGCACAATAAGTTTTCTTATCCTGATATCGGTAAATGTTTTCCTGATGCTTCCGAAGGTGTGAAGAAATATCTCCTTTATGCTCATCTTCTGCTTTTGCCTGCTGTTCAGGTAATCAGGGTAGCATGCCAGGTTCCATACCCCTGCAACGTAGGGGATTATTGAGAATATAAATATCCACCTGTAGTTTTGTGATAAAAGGATAATTACAGTTGATATTATAACTGATACCGCGCTTCCGTATTTCGACCATGACCGGGTGAATCCGTAGACCTTTGTCTTCTCTTTCATCCGGTCATTCTGTCTGAGCCAGTCAAAGATCATCGCCTTGTGAGTCCCTGTTCGGAATGCCTCGCCTATTGAAAAGAAAAATACAGCGGCAAAAAGCGGAGGGAATGAACCTGCCAGTGAGAATATTATGAAGGCTGCAATGTAGCTGGAAAGTGAGAATATCATTGAACTTTTTCTGCCGTATATATCGGCAAGTGCGCCGCTGGGGATCTCCATCAGGTTTACGCAGATGTTCTGGAATGAAACAAGTACCCCTATCTGGAGAAAGTTCAGGCCTATGGAGAGGTAGAACAGTATCAGGAACGGTTCCGAAAAATTCAGGTTTTTAAGAAATCCGTATAGTGAAAAACGTGTTATCATCTGCATAGGGTATTTTTCCTCGGGGTTCAATTATTGTGAAAGATCTTTTCATCTTTTTTTAATTTAAAATCAAGCTTAAATTTATAAATAATTTTAAGATGTTACTTCTAAAAATTATTTATGTAAAAAATGATCTATACTCCCGCCGCCTTCGGCGGCGGGAGATAATAATTTTACTTTATATATTCAGCTATAGCATTTCACGAATGAATTAAGCCTGTTTTATGTATCTGATACATAATGTCA
>DAIOFM010000047.1:0-26998 GCA_036745755.1 Spirochaetota bacterium
GCGGTAACAGGGCATGAAGTTTTTTCCGCGCCGGTATCCGACATAATACGGAAGCTATACAGGGCGGAAGTTTTATTCATTAATAATCCTGACACGGCGGTTATACTGCTGAATTCCGGGGGGTGTGATGCTCTCTTTATGCAGGATTTCAGGCTAAGGGAGATCGCTGATAAACTGGGCGATGATTCCCTTAATCTGCTTCCCATAAGCCCGGGGCTTCTGAAGTACTGCTATTTTGTAAAAGACGGAAATAACATTCTGAAAGATATTATAACAGGAGAGTTGACCGATCTTCGAAATGACGGCAGTTACCGCAGGATCTATTCCAGGTGGTTTGATACACCTGAAAAGATAAAAAACAGCCTTAACAGAAGGTTTATACTTATCTGGTCTGCGGTCAGTATTGCTGTTTTTTCCGGTTTTATTTTTCTGAACACATTTATTTTAAAGAGGAGGGTCAATGAAAGGACTTCCTCTCTCTCTGCGGAAGTGACTGTTTTGAAAAACAGGATTACGAAAATTCAGGGGAGTGAAAAAAAATTCAGGAAAGTATTCGGCCGCATGCCCGCAGCTGTACTGATTTTGGATTCATCAGGGCAGGTTGTACATTTTAATGAAGCCGCTAAAAGGGTTTTCGGTTTTAGTGATCCGGGTGAAATCTATAATCTGAATCTCATTGAAAGCCCCAACGCAACTGACTGGTTTAAAAACAGGATGAGAAAATATCATTCAGTATCAGTTGAATTTAATTATGATTTTGATTTTATAAGGGAGAACGGTTTTTACAGAACTTCCCGGACCGGAATGGTTATCATTGATGCTTTAATTTTGCCAATTTCGCTGGATGAAGAGAGTGACAGGCCGGGATATATTTGTTATTTTACAGATGTAACCGGAAACAGGCAGCTTCTGCAGAAAAGGAAGGAGACAGCAAGAAGGTATAAAATAATTTTTGATTCCATAAGGGACGGACTCTGGGAGTGGAGGCTTGATGATGACAGTGTCAGGTTTAACAGACAGTATGTCAATCTGCTCGGATACAGGAAAGACAGGCTCCCCCGGACTTTCAACGGTATATGCGAACTGATACATCCTGAAGAGAGGGACAGTGTTATAACTGAAATCCGGGAGAGGATCAGCTCGGGAAGGTCCTTTATGGTTGAATACAGGGTGTGCAACAGTGACGGCCTCTGGCTCTGGATCAGGACCAGGGGGGAGATTACCGAGTGGGACCATGAGTTGTCGCCAACTGTGGTGGTCGCGACTCATATAGATATAACTGAATTAAAAAGATCTGATGAAAATAAATATACAGGTTTTTCTTATATGCAAAATGATAATAATAAAATCAGCGGGGCTAATGAATCCGAACAGAGAGATTCTCTAAGGGGGAAGAAGATACTGATTGTTGATGATAACTGTCTTATTACGCTTCATCTCTCTGAAATACTTACTCGTTCAGGCTGTTTATGTGTGAATGCAAGCAGTGGTGTTGAGGCGGTTGAAATAGTAAAGCGGGACAGCGAACTGGATGTGGTTCTTCTTGATCTTGACATGCCGGAACTTGACGGTATGACAACAATGAAGCTCATAAAAGATATAAAGACCGATATCCCGGTTATAGCTAATACAGGGCATTATAACTCAGGATGTATGGACGAACTGCTGTTTTCAGGTTTTGACGATGTACTCGGTAAACCGGTACAGGATGTGATACTGAAGGATAAAATCAGCAGGCTTACAGCAGATCGTTCAGGTGAAACCGGGGATTTGTGAAGATAACTGAAACAGCAGACTATTTTGTACATAAAAACATTGTTATTTAATAATAGAGCACAAAATTCGATTGATTTCTTGAAAATAAAAAATAAAATGTTATTTTATTTTAAGCGAATAGAGACGAAGAAGTTCCCGGGTTAATGTAACTGATCGATTATGTGTCTGCTTTAATTTATCAGGGGATTCTTCAGTTGCTCCATATCGCATTATACCTGAAAATAAAAAATGATGAATACAAATCGGAGGATAAAAGTGAAAAAGTTTTCAGTAATTATTTTCTCAATTGCGCTCATCGCGTATGCAGCGGGCTGTAAAAAGGGTGATGAAGGCAAAACAGTAGCAAATAACGGTATTGTTAATTTTATGACCGGTGATGTAACAATCACTGCGGATGGCAAGACTTCTAAAGCGAATGTGGGCGATGCGGTTACCCAGGGAATGACAATTAAAACAGGCGCAAAGGCTGTTGTAGATATCTATTTCAGCGGGAGTGTTATAAGGATACTTGAAAAAAGCAGCGTCGTAATGAAAGAACTTGTCAAAGACCTTGCATCAAACAAGGAGCTGTCAGAGTTTTATGTTGAAAACGGTAAGCTCTTTTCGAAAGTTTCAAGAAAACTTATTGAAGGCGAAAAGTTCAGTGTAACAACGCCGACTGCTGTTGCCGGTGTAAGGGGTACTGAATTCCTTGTTGAGGAGGAGGCCGGTAAGAGTAAAATTTCCTGTGTTGAGGGGGCTGTTGCTGTAAAGGAGGCTGAAAAGGCTGATTCTGAATATGTAATGGTTGAAGCGGGAAAAGAGGCTGAACTTGAGAAAGGGAAGCCTGTATCAGTGAGCGACCTTAAAGCCCAGAACCGGGAGAATATACGAAGAATCAAAGAGGAAATTAAGGAACTCAGGGAAGATATAAGGAAGAAATTTGAGGAACAGAGGGAAGAAATAAGAAAAGCAGTCAGGGAACAGAAGGAAGCCAATAAGCAGAGGGTTGAAGACCAGAAGGCCATGGACAAGGCCAATGTTGAAGCCATTAAGGGCTCAACAAAAGAACAGGCTGAACAGATTAAAGGCGATATAGCGGATAAAAAGGAAGCGACAAAAGAGGCTGTTAAGCAGTTTGAGAAGCCTGATGTCAGCGGGGCCAAGCCTACGATTAAGAAGTTCGATGTAAAGAAACCTGATACTGAGTAGTAATTTTATATAGGGGGTGGCGTTCAGGCGTCACCCCCTTCTTACCACCCGCTGTCCCATATTTTTTTAAGTTCAGCTTTCCACTTCACGTTTTCAAATGCTTTTGCTCTCCAGGGTTCTCCTGAAATAATTTCTGTTTCAAGTACCAGCAGAGCTTTTTCGTAGTCGAATTGCCGCCACATGGTCCCTGCTTTGAAGATATATTCAGGATTTCTTGTCCTGAGCAGATGTTTAACCCCTTCGGTATAATCAAAAACTTTCCAGTGCGCTCCGGCGTAGAATATAAATTCAGGATCAGAAATTTCCATAAGCATCCTGAACCCTGTTTCAAAGCTGAACTTTTTCCACTCTTTGCCCGCATAGTAGATATGCCTGGCGCTTTTAAGTTTTCCAAGGGCCTCAAGCCCCTTGTCGTAATCGTAACCTGCCCAGAACCTTCCTGCACGGTAGAGGTATTCAGCGTTTCCGGTTTTTATGAAAAAATTCATTCCTTCGCTGAAATTGAATTCCTTCCAGAATATCCCCGATTTATGTAAATATTCAGGGTCACCGGCGAAAATAAGCTTTTCGAAACCCTTTTGGTAATCGAAGACCGGCCAGTGCCTCCCTGCAAGATATATTGCTTCAGGGTCTGAAAGATGGAATAGTCCTGACAGGTTAAGAGAGCAGTACTCCTCCCCCTGTTCAACTCCCTCCCTGTAAATTTCGAGGGCAGCGGATTTTGATGTATCGCTCATCCTCCTCCCCCCGACTGCCTTAACCGTCTTTCAGGTCTGGCTGTACATATTTTTATGCTCCTGCCGAATGGGGGAGTAAATTTCTCCTCCCTGCTTTCACTTATGAGCCACAGTGTGTTTTTATATTTTTTCAGCCTGTCCATATCGTATATGTATCCGTCAGTAATTACAATGAGGAGTTCACCGTGGTTATCCATGTACCTGTTGAAGAGCGATGAAAAGTAGGTTGTGCCGCTGTTACCTGTTTTTATATATTTCCAGTCTCCCTTTTTATATTCATAGGGCCTGCCGTTTTTCTCAGACTTTACAAAAATATCCCCCCTTTTTTCAGGTACGAAAATTGTTTCATCAATGCAGAGGAGGTATACCCTGAACCTTTTAAGCAGTGCCTCAATAATTCCGAAGGCTGATTCAATATCACCCGGCTTCATTACCATTGAGCCTGATACATCCACCACAACAGTAATGGCCTCCCTGTCTTTGAAGGCCCTGCCTGGGGAGTATATCCCCTGCGCCATGTATCTCCTGTTGAATTTACGGCTTGTGTATTCCCATTCGTTTGACTGTGCTGTTATATCAACAATACTTTTAAGTTTCTCCTGCCAGGTGAGGTCGGTCTTTTTCGGCGCTTTTATAAGGGAGGTCACTTCCATGAAGATCCTTTCCTCGCGGCAGAATTCATCCCTTTCAGCGAAGGTCATGAAGTGGTTCAGCTTTGACTCAGCGACGTTGAGATCTGTTTTACGGTTCATTATATGGACACCTGTGGGTACAGGGTCACCTGCGTCAGTCTCAAACATAAGGCCGTCCATATTTTTTATTCGAGTGTATTTTTCCATGGGAGCTTTGTTGTAGGTCAGGTCAAGTGAGTTCAGGGCCTCTGCCAGTTCGTCAATGCTGCTCTTTGTCTGCAGCCCGATTCCTGAACCGCTTTCAGGAGGGTTGTTGAACCGAAGTTTTTTAATCTCCTCCTGCGGCCTCCCTTTGAGCCATATGTAAAGCTCCTCCCATATGGGATCGAGGTTTTCAGTCTCTTTGAAAAAATCTTCAGGTATTACGGGAAGCCCTGCGGGGAGTATAAGTTCAGGTACGTCATGGAGATACTGTGATTTTCTTGAAAAGAAGGTCTTCCGGTTATCCCCCATGTATGAATTTATTATCATGTCCTGCGCAAGGTTCTGAAGGTAGGTGTCGCCGTCCCTGTTTCCCCTGTGGTCATGGTTGAGCACTATGTGGAGCATTTCGTGCACCAGCAGACCTGTGAGCTCATCATCAGTGAGGGCCTCAATAAATTCAGGATTATAAAATAGAGACAGCCTTGACTGGTAGATTACAAGTGCAAGGGTGGGGAGGTTGCTGTCCGGAATGAGGTCAACTCCCTGGTAGAAGTAGGAGGCGAACCTGCTTTTCCGCCAGAGTGATTCAAGGACAGATTCAACCTTTGCTCTTTCTGTAAATGTCTGCATCAGTTCAGAAGCGCCCCGTACTTCTCTTTAAGTTCAGTTATAACTTCATGTTCACCCAGGGATTTTATCGCATCAGGTATGATTGAAAAAATTCCGCACTCCTTCATTAAAAGAAAGAAGTAGGCCATCCTGATGTCACCGCGTGAATAGCCAATGAACTTCAGCATATTTCCCAGCATCTTTATATCATCACTGTTGAGCTTTCCCGATGTCTGTATCGCACGCTCCTTCATCACCTCAAGAGTGCCGTTCAGGGCCCAGAGCAGATCCTCTGAGGATATTTCACGGTTTTTAAGGAGGAGGAGTTTCGACTCATCCCCCCGCAGTATATCATCAGAGCTTATCTGCCTCGGGGCAGTGAGCTGCATGATAAAATCGCTCCCTGCGATATTTCCGATGAGTGAATAGATTGTTTTCTCAAGCGTGCTGTCAGCGCTTTCACTTATGAAGTTTACCAGCGCTTCATCAGTTTCAAGCTTGTAGGAGTGGAGCAGGGCCCCTGATACCTGGTGCCACCCCCGCGGGTTCGGGTTTACGTTCTGTTCGTCCCATAACCTTTCAGGGAACGTGGAGATATACCTGAGAACCGAGGGATGAAGCCCTTCGCGGTGCCCCCATGCAAGCCAGTCTTCAGCCGAGGGCTTAAGGTGAAATATTGCAAGCCTGCCGTCGAGTGCCGAGTCATCAAATTCGGTAATCGTGGTGTCGTCCTCTTCCCCGAGGTTTCCGGCAAGTATTATGGAAGTTTCAGGAGGGAGGAGATGCTCCCCGCATTTACCTTCTGTGATTATCTGGAAAAGTGTCTGGATTACCGTGGGGTGCGCCCTGTTAGATTCATCTAAAAACCAGAGTATCCCGTTGTATCCTTCAGGCACATCTGCAGGAGGGATGAATTTCGGCCTGAAGTAAACCATCTGTTTAGCGTCATGGTCAGGCACAGGGTACCCTCCAAGGTCTACATTTTCTTTGAAGGCAAGTCTTGTGTCTATGAACCAGTAGTTCATCTCTTCTGCAATCTGTTTTACTACAGCGGACTTGCCCACCCCGGGGTGGCCCAGAATTTTAAGAGCGTAGTTGAGGTTCGGGCCGGCAGAGAGGTATCTTTTAATTATATCGCCAAGCTCATTAACTGATATTTCAGAAGCTGATTTTTTCATAATTGCACTCCATTTAAGAAGAGATATGACCATTGAAAAAGAGAAAGGTTAGATGTCCAATTAATTTTTCCGGAAAAGCTGTTCAAAAAACGGGGTGAATGTTTTTTTACGGTAATGATTTTCTGTATTGGCAGGCTTCGGGGATGTCAACATTGACAAAAAGCGGGGATTGTGGTATAATAACGTTGTGTATACAGAATTATATTTTATTTTATAAATAAGTTCATAGCAAAGGGGGGTAGGTGAAAAAATTATTATTTTACATAATGTTTTTTGTTTTAACATTTTACGGCTTTGCCCGTGCCGAATTTTTAACTTCATTTCAGGGGGCGTATGTTTACTCCTCTTATAATGATGTGAAACTGCCGGGAGATTCAGGTACAAAGTTATCTTACACGGATGACCTGCATTGCGACCCTGTTCTTTCCCCGCGAATTGAGGCTGGTTATGAATTTGAGTTTCCTGTATATATAGGAGTTATGGCATCACTGTTGCGGCTTGAAGCGTCGGGCCAGCTTGATAAAACAGTTTATTATGACGGCCTTGTTTTTAACGCCGGGAGTGAGGTTAAGGCAAAGTACAGGTTTGATTCCTACAGGATTACCGGCAGGTATTATTTTATTGATACTGAAAGTTTTAAGATAGGGGCCGGGTTTACAGGAAAGATAAGGGATGCGGAGATAACACTTGAGGAGGGGGATAAGAAAGGAGGTCTGAAAAACAGAGGAGCTGTTCCTCTACTCAATTTTTATGCGGAATGGAAAGTATCTGAAAAAATATCCCTTCTCTTTTATGGAGACGGGGCATGGTCACCATACGGCAGGGCTGAGGATTTTTTTGCAGGAGGATTATTCAGGTTTAATGAAACAGCAGCGGTAATGGCCGGTTACAGAATGCTCGAAGGGGGTGCGGACAATGATGAGGTCTACACTTTTGCAATGTTCCATTACGCGGTTCTGGGGGTGGAGTTGAGATTCTGAAAGCGGGAATGGACAATATAAAGCATGATAAATACCGATCCACCGCGTCAGGGATTGCAGCGATATGCCGAAGGCATACAAGCGTAAAGCCCGGCCCGGTGTGCAGGTACGCCTCGGTACAACGCCGTACTTTGAGCAGCCCGGCATAGATATTTTGTCATTACTGTAATATATCATCGGGCGTATGGTGATACGGCGTCACTCGGCGATCGGTGAATTGCGCACCTGGAGACGCCCGGAATATGAAATTTATTGAACATACAGTTATATAATGTTCAATAAAAGATGGTTTCGGGCCTCTTTGTATGTGAACATTTATCACATAAAAAAATGATATTCTATTGACAATATTCCGGTACTGTTTTTCTTTATTTATAATAAAAAAGATCTATAATCAAAATTTATGAGGATTTTTATATCTTCAAAGAAGAGGTTGTAAATGCTACTTTTAAACCCCAAAAAATACAATGTTGAGTTTCCTGACAAAGAGTCAAAGGAAATGATGCTTAAAACAATTGAGTGGTTTGAAAACAAGGGCCTTGCAAAAGTGAAGGAGGACTTTCACAACAGGACATGGCCCGAGGATTTCGTTGAGTTCCAGAAGCAGCACAAGATATTTGCAAAACTCCTGACCCCCGCAGGATACGGCGCTGCAGACAACAGATGGGACACTTACAGGATTTATCACTGGGCTGAACTTATGGGTTTCTATGGAATAGCATACTGGTACGTATGGGACGTTTCACAGCTCGGCATATGTCCAGTGTGGATGGGAAGCAATGAAGAGGCGAAGCATAAGGCTGCCAAACTCCTTGAAGAGGGGCACGTTTTCGCTTTCGGCCTTTCAGAGAAAGAACATGGCGCTGATATCTATTCAAGTGACATGATGCTTTATCCCCAGGGCGACGGCACATACAAGGGTAACGGTGACAAGTATTACATAGGAAACGGAAACAAGGCTGCGATGGTTTCCACTTTCGCGAAGATCGCTGACAGCGATGACTATGTATTCTTCTGTGTCGATTCAAGGCACCCGAACTATGAGTGCGTTCAGAATACTGTTGCTCACCAGAACTATGTTTCTGAATATGCCGTTCATGATTACCCGATAACAGAAGCGGACATTACCGAGAAGGGGCCTAAGGCATGGGACAACATGCTTAACACTGTTAATGTATGTAAATTCAACCTGGGACCCGGTGCTGTAGGTATAGCAACTCATGCTTTCTATGAGGCAATTGAGCACGCTGCAAACAGGAACCTTTACGGCAAGTATGTAACAGATTTTCCTCATGTTAAAAATCTTCTCACTGATTCATATCTTAGAATATGCGCGATGAAACTCTTCAACCTCAGGGCTGTTGACTACATGAGAACAGCGTCCAAGGATGACAGAAGGTACCTGCTTTATGATCCGCTCTGCAAGATGAAGGTCACAAGGGAAGGGGAAGAGGTTATAAACCTCCTCTGGGATGTTATCGCAGCTAAAGGTTTTGAGAAGGAGCCTTATTTTGAAATGGCTACACAGGAAGTAAGGATGTTCCCGAAACTTGAAGGTACAGTACACGTTAACATGGCTCTTGTTGTGAAGTTCATGACAAATTATTTCTTTAATCCTGCTGAATTCCCTGAAATTTCTCAGCGCGGCGGTGCTGAAAATGATGCGTTCCTTATGGATCAGGGCCCCACAAGCGGTCTTGGCAAGATTCAGTTCCACGATTATAATATCGCTTACAACAGCGTCAATCTTCCCAATGTCAATGTACTGAAGGAGCAGATTGCTGTATTCAAGGAGTTCCTTGCAAAAGCTACTCCTACTAAAGAACAGAACAAGGACATAGATTATCTCCTCGCTATGGGCGAGTTGATGACAGTTGTCGCTTACGGTCAGCTCATTCTTGAGAATGCGCCTATATACAATATTGAAGATGATCTCCTTGACATGATCTTTGACGTTCTTGTAAGGGACTTCTCAAAATACGCTGTTCAGCTTTACCAGAAGAAAAGCAACTCACAGTCACAGCTTGATTACTGTATCAAAATGATCAAGAACCCTGTTGCAGACACTGAGAAGTTTATGAGAGTCTGGGAAAAATATGTATTCCCGATGAAAGACGAATACAAAATGAATCCCTGAGAAGATGAATGAGCATGTTGCGATAGACTATATCGCGCTTGCAGGGGGCCCCTGCGGGGGGCTGTTAAGGGGCTTTGCCCCTTAACCCCATAATAAAAATTCATCCTGTTTAGAATACTTAAAAAATATTATTTAAGGAAAAAGCCGCTTCGAAAGGAGCGGTTTTTTTTTGATATTTCAGAATCCTGTGTCTATTATTTAACTGAAGAGGCTGTATACTGTTTAATTGAAAAATCTGCAGTTGAAGGGTAAATTCACAGGTGATTTCAGGCAGGATAAGTCTAATATTCCGCTGCTGATTCAGGTGGGAGGGGAATTTTATGAAAGATATAGAGGATTTTTTTATGATTCGGATTTATAAATCTGAATATGAAACGGCATTTATTTTTTTTAATTCTATTGACAAAAAAGAACAATGTTTTCTTTTATAAACGATATTATGATTTTATGCGCCGGATAAAATAACGAGTGTTTTTTATCCGGCTGTGGTTTGCAGGTTTATTATAAGTTAAAGGAGTTCGTTATGAGCATACTACTTAATCCCAAGAAGTACAGAGACAGGAACTATCCTGATGAAAAATCCAAAGAGATTATGCTTAAAACCATAGAGTGGTTTGAGAAGAAAGGTCTTGCAAAGCAGAAAGAGGCTTATCATAACAGGGAATGGTGTGAAGACTGGCAGAAGTTTGTAACTGAAGAGGGGATTTTCGAGACAATTTTCCTCCCTAAAGGATATGGAGATGATCCCAACCAGTATTACAGCACATACAGAAACTATGAGTTTTCTGAAATCTGCGGTTTTTACGGCGGAGCATACTGGTACACATACCACGTATCCACACTGGGACTTGACCCCGTACTTCTCGGTGACAACGAGGAAGCAAAGCACAAAGCTGCTGCAAAACTGAAGGAAAACGCTTTCTGTGCCTTCGGCCTCTCAGAGAAGGAGCACGGAGCTGACATATATTCTTCAGAGATGAAACTCTACCCCAAGGGTGACGGAACTTATGTTGCCAACGGAAGCAAGTACTATATAGGTAACGGTAATGTTGCAAGCACAGTAACTGTTTTCGCTAAAATGGCCGATACTGACGAGTATGTTTTCTTCGTAGTTGATTCAGCACACCCGAACTACGAGTGTGTTAAGAATGTAATTGATGCAAACCAGCAGTATGTTGCTGAATTTGCTCTCCATGACTATCCAATTACCGATGCGGATATCCTCACCAGGGGACCCAAGGCGTGGGACGATATGCTGAACACGATAAATATCTGTAAATTCAACATCGGTTCAGGTGCAACAGGTATAGTTACACACTCTTTTTATGAATCCCTTAATCACGCGTATCACAGGCAGCTTTACGGAAAGAGGGTGACAGATTTCGCTCATGTAAAGAGGCTTTTCTCTGACGCGTGGCTCAGAATTATGGGTATGAAACTTTTCGGCCTCAGGGCGACTGACTATATGAGAATCGCCAATGAGAATGACAAGAGATACCTTCTCTTTAACCCGATCATGAAGATGAAAGTGGCAATACAGGGAGAGAGAGTTCATGAGCATCTTTTCGATATTATTGCTGCGAAAGGTTTTGAGAAGGACGTGTATTTTGAGCAGGCTGTTTCAGAGCTTATAGGTTTCCCGAAGCTTGAAGGTACACGCCACGTTAATATGGCCCTTATCGCGAAGCTCATCCCAAGCTACATGTTTATGCCTGGCCAGTTTGAGGAGATCGGAAGGATCACTGACAACAGGAACGATGATTTCATGTTCAAGCAGGGGCCGACTAAGGCGTATGCGAAGACCAAGTTCCACGATTATAACCCGGCATACAAGAGCCTTTCACACCTGCCAAACGTGAAGGTTTTCATGGAGCAGATTGAGGCATACAAGGAATACCTCATGGTTTCAGGCCAGGATCTGATGAAGCAGATGATGGAATTCGATTATCTCCTTGCTGTCGGTGAGCTCTTCACAATGGTGGCTTACGGTCATCTCATTATTGAAAGCGCTAAGATTGAAAATATCAGTGATGCTGTCATGAACCAGATGTTTGACCTGTTCATAAGGGATTTTTCTGCTTTCGCACAGGAACTTTATGGTAAGCCTCACAATACAGACGCTCAGCTTGAGAAGATCGTGAAGATGTTTAAAAGGCCTGTACCGAATAAGGATGAATTTGAAAAAGTCCTTAATGATGAGGTATACAGCCTTGTTGATGTATATCACCAGAATCCCTGATTCTGATTATATATTTAATATAGCTGAATTAAAATTTGAGAAGTCCTTTTACGGGCTTCTCTTTTTTATTTATGCAATGAAAGGGTTGCTGTCCGGAAATTCTTTGCCGGGAAGACTGGGATCCATTTTTAATGTATCCGTTAATTTATAGCAGCTAAAGCTTGAATTAGTTCTTTTGGGTCATTGCGAGGAGCGATAGCGACGTGGCTATCTGTTTTTTTGAAAGTATGCGATGTGCAGGGATGCACAAGTGCCGCAGATGCACGGATGCAGAGAAGCGGCCTTCACTCCCTGATGGTCGTTCGCAATGACACGATTTAAACCATTCGTTAACTGCTGTAATACAGAATCTCCCGAGTTCTCACCGGGGATTAGTCATTTTCAGGGTATTTTTCCCTTATTGATTTAAGTACATCCAGGGACTCGAAAAATACTTCAACTATTTCAGGATCGAATTTTTTCCCCGAGAGATCGGAGATCTCCCTGTATACGTCTTTTTCAGCCCATGAGTCCTTGTATACCCGTCTTGAAGAGAGGGCGTCATAAACATCAGCAATTGCTGCTATCCTGCCGAATAGAGGTATCTCCTCCCCTTTAAGAGGGAGGGGGTTCCCGTCAAAGTCCTTTTCAATGGCGAGTCCGGTTGCGAGATCAATCCTTCCGGGGTAGCCTGTTCCGTCCCAGTTTTCGTGATGGGTCATTGCCACTTCGCGGGCCGCTTCATCCACTTTTGACTGGGCATCAATAAATATTCTGGCTCCCTGCCAGGTGTGGGACTTCATTATTTCAAACTCCTCCCTTGTGAAACGTGCCGGTTTTTTCAGGATAAGGTCTGATATTGCCACCTTGCCTATGTCGTGTAGCATTGCAGCCATTCTCAGTGTGTCCCTGTTCTCCTGTATTTCATCTGCTGGTATTCCCTTATGTTTTGCCCATAGCTCATACATCTCCACAGAATATGACGCAACCCTGTTGACATGGGCGCCTGTCTCCTTGGGATCTCGCAGTTCTGCCATCTGTATCATGCGGAGAATAAGGGCCCTGGTCATCTGCGCCTTCTGGATTACCATGCTTGCCATGCCTGCAAAATGGTTCACGTAAAGCATGTCCTCTTCTGAAAAAACTGTTATTTCATTACGGCCGTTTTTCGGGTTTATAATCTGCATGACTCCCAGTATATCTTCCCGTTCATTTTTCAGGGGGATTGTCATAACAGACTTTGTCCTGTATGATGCCTTTTCATCAAAGGATCTGTCAAAGCCGTAAGGTCTTCCTTCTATGGCATAGACATCCTGTTCCACAACAGTTTCACCTGTCAGTGCCGCGTATCCGGAAAGCGACTTCTGGGTTATGGGGAGGCTGAAGCTTGAATATATCAGCTTTTTCCCTTTTGGAAGCCGTGATGAAAGGGTGTCATTCTGGGCGTGAGTAAAAACAAGGCTGTCCCTGTTTTTAATGTATATAGTCCCGGCGTCAGCTCCCGCGATCTTTCTTGTCTCAAAAAGGATTTTTTCAAGGAGTATATCCAGGTCCTGTACCGTGTTTATTTCAGAGCCGAGCTGTATGATCTCTTTAAGTTTTTCGTTCTCTTTCATAATAATCTCTTATGTTATAATAATAAAAAAACAGTACCTTGCCATTAATTTTTCAGTAAACGCAGCCGGCATTAAAGGTGAATATTTTATAGAGGCTAACGATTGAATTAGTTCATTTTCCTTTATTGCCGTCCTTGCACTGCGGGGATAAACTCCGGCGGCGTGGGAAATGTTTTTTACCAGCAATTAGTTAAAGAATAAATGCTGAAAGTTATAATAAATTTTTAAAGCAGGAGGGGCCATAAACGTTATATTTTCAGTTTATCTGTTAATTAAAGGGGAAAAGAATGACTCCTGATGAGAAAATGGCCGCGGTTTTTGTTTCAATACTTGCTTCACCTGTAAAACTCGGCCTTTACGACAATCCTGAAATCGGTTATGAGGAGAAAGCGGCGAACTTTGTAGATAAGAACTGCAGGGTCCAGGAGCATATTGCGGAGATCTATGGAGATGTTCCTCTAAAGGCTTCCGGAATGATAATTGACAGGTGCGGTAAAAGCGGTGTTGAAATAATAGGGCCTCATGATGCGGAATATCCTCCGCTGTTAAGAGAGATTCACAGGCCTCCCTTTGTTCTCTATGTTAAAGGGAAAATTCCGGTTAACCGGATGGTTTCCATTGTGGGAACACGAAATTCATGCAGGGAAAGCGAAGATATTGCCCGCAGGATATCCTCAACTCTTGCCTGTTCCGGGTTTACTGTTGTGAGCGGAATGGCCGTCGGTATTGACAGGTTTGCGCACCTTGGTGCGCTTGATGCGGGAGGTTCCACTGTGGGGGTACTTCCGGGAGGTATAGACTCGCTCTATCCGTATAGAAACAGGGATCTTTTCAGCAGAATAGTATCTTCTGAAGCCTCGGCACTGGTATCTGAAAATCCCCCCGGTATTATTTCGTCTCATAAGTGGACTTTTGCCCGGAGAAACAGGATAATAAGCGGAATGTCATCATCCCTTGTTATTGTAGAGGCCCCCAGGGGCAGCGGAGCAATGATTACAGCCCGTTATGCCATTGAACAGAACAGGGAACTTTTTGTATGTACTGGCAACGCCTTTGACCAAAGGTTCAGCGGGTGTCATGACCTCATCAGGGACGGTGCGGCCGTTGTATCCGGCATGGAGGATATATTTTCAGTGATAGAGCCGGGCTATCTCGCTGACAGCATATGTCGGGCGGATAAATCCTCAGATTCTGTTGATTTAAATTTTCAGTCAGATAAAAGTAATATTCCCGCAGTGAAAGGGGCTGAAAGTATAGATATATCTTCATATTCAGGCGTTGAGAGGGACCTGCTTGAATCTTTGCAATCCGGCTGTATAAATATTGATATATTTGCACGAAAATTTTCATATACACCTGATCTGGTAAGCCGTGCAATTACATCGCTTGAAATAGAGGGCCTGATTACGAGAAAAGGGAACAGTATTCTTTTAAAATAATTATACTGTGAAATCAGTATTAATTTTTTAACTTATTTCAGGTAAAAAAGTTTCTGTTACCACCACCGCCTTCGGCGGTGGTGGTATATAATTTTTATTTTTTATACTAAAATATATATATTTAGTAAGAATTACTGCTGTGATATATCTGATTTCCTGTCAGTAATAAAAAAATGTCTTTTTTTTGAAACATAAAAGTACCTTTTCCAACATAAAGAATTATTTGACAAATAGGCTTCATTTAGATATTTATTCCAGAGTTTGTTTTTTTATATAAAATGCCTCCGTGGAAGAGTGAGACGGAGGCATTATCTTATTTACAATATTGTATGGAGTCTATACAGTAATTATAAAATACTGGAAAGGTTGTAATGGCAAAAAAGAGTAAACCGGACACTCTTGTAATTGTGGAGTCTCCCTCAAAGGCCAAGACTATCAATAAGTATCTTGGTAATGACTATATAATATCTTCATCCGTCGGTCACATAATAGACCTCCCTAAATCGAGGCTGGCGATAGATGTGGAAAACGGATTTAAGCCGGAATATATTACCATAAGGGGGAAGGCCAAGATACTGAATGAGCTTAAAAAACAGGCTTCATCTGTATCCCAGGTGCTTCTCGCAACTGACCCTGACCGTGAAGGTGAGGCGATCTCCTGGCACTTATCCAATGCCCTTTCTGTGAAAAACAGCAATATAAAGAGAATTGAATTTAACGAGATAACTGAATCTGCAGTTAAAGAGGCTGTGGCCCACCCCAGGGAGATAAATATAGACCTTGTGAACGCCCAGCAGGCCAGAAGGATTCTGGACAGGATTGTAGGTTATAATATAAGCCCCATACTATGGAAAAAGGTCAAGCGCGGCCTTTCTGCGGGAAGGGTGCAGTCCGCTGCCCTTAAGGTAATATGCGATCGTGAGGAGGAGATAGAAAAATTCATACCCCAGGAGTACTGGAGCATTGATGCGGAATGCTCGTATGGGAGTAAAAATTTCAAAGCTGCACTGAGTCATTATAAAAATGAAAAGATAAAGCTTACAAACAGGCAGGAGGTTGATGAAGTCCTTGAAGCCGTAACAGGTAAGCAGCTCTCTGTTTCAGAGATAAAAAAGCAGGAGAGAAGAAGAAAACCTCCTGCTCCGTATATAACAAGTAAACTGCAGCAGGATGCTGCAAACAGGCTCGGTTTTACCTCCAAAAAAACAATGATGGTGGCCCAGCAGCTTTATGAAGGTATAGATATAACAGGTGCCGGCCCTGTGGGCCTCATTACCTACATGAGAACAGATTCAACAAGAATTTCTGAAAATGCAGTGGAAGCAGTAAGAAGCTATATTTCTGAAAACTATAAGAAGGAATATCTCCCGGAATTCCCGAATATTTACAAGGCCAAAAAAAGTGCCCAGGATGCACATGAGGCAATAAGGCCTTCCGATGTGCACAGAACACCGGAATCAATAAAAGGGGATCTTTCCCGTGACCAGTTCAGGCTGTACGATCTGATCTGGCGAAGGTTTGTAGCAAGCCAGATGACTGCAGAGGTGACAGAGACTGTAACGGTTAACCTTAAATGCGCTGATTATACATTCAGGGCAAATGGGAACAAGGTCCTCTTCCCGGGGTTTACAGAGGTTGAAAAACAGAGTAAGTCTGAGAAAAGCTCTCTCCCCGCGATGAAGGAGAATGACCTGGTTGATGTAATTGAGATTCTTCCGGAGCAGCATTTTACAACTCCTCCGCCAAGATATAATGATGCCTCTCTGGTCAAGTTCCTGGAGGAGTCCGGTATAGGACGGCCTTCCACGTACGCGCCGACGATTGATACTCTTCAGAAGAGATATTATATTACCCGTTCAGGTAAGCAGCTTATACCTACAATACTCGGCAAACTTGTGAACAATATCATGAGTAATAACTTTTCATCTCTGGTCTCGGTTGATTTTACGGCTGAGATGGAGGGGAAACTTGACCGGGTTGAGAGCTCGGAGATCGACTGGGTCAAAATGCTTGATGAATTTTATGCCCCTTTCAAGGAGCTTCTTGATAAAGCCGAGCATAACATTGAGGAGATGAAGGGAGTCCTTGATGAGGAGACAGATTTTGTCTGTGAAAAATGCGGTCGCAAGATGATCAAAAAACTGGGGAAATACGGGTTTTTCCTTGCATGTTCAGGATTCCCCGAGTGCCGCAGTGCTAAATCCCTTCCTCTGGGGAAATGCCCCAAGTGTGACGGTGATGTTGTCAAGCGGGCCTCTTCAGGAGGTAAGGGGGCATTCTACGGTTGCAGCAATTACCCTGACTGCGATTTTCTCACAAGGGAGGTCCCCTCTGAAAGGAACTGCCCCAAATGTGATAAACTCCTCTTTGTTAAAAAGATAAAGGGGAGGGGGGAGGAGCTTCATTGCCTGAACCCGGAGTGCGGATTTAAAGTTGAACTCCTCGATGATGTTCCCTCTGCCCAGGAGGAGCAGGAAAGCTGATGCTGGGAGCTGTTGACCTCTTCCTTGATTATCTCATAGTTGAGAAAAACTGTTCGGGGAAAACAGCTGACCACTACCAGGGCGACCTTTTCCAGCTTAATGACTTTCTGTCCGGGAAGGTGCCGGAAGAATTTGTAGGCTATTTTGAACTGGATACTGTTATTGAAAACGGGGAGCCTCTTCCTGATTCAGTAACAGTAAGCGATTTAAGGAGCTTTATAGAATTCTGTTTTGACAGGGGACTTAAAAAATCCTCTATTGAACGGAAAATCTCATCAATCAAATCTTTTTTCCTCTTCCTCTACAGGCGTGATATAATAAAAAGCAATCCCGCCGGAAAACTGATTTACCCGAAAAAGGAATCAAGGCTGCCGAAATTTCTTTACCTGAAGGAGTATGAGGCCCTTATCGATTTTGAGGTGAAGAATTTTTTCGATGCAAGGGACAGGGCCGTGATTTCCCTTTTCTATTCCACCGGGTGCAGGATTTCGGAAATTGCCGGGTCACTTCTGGTAGACCTTTCAATTGATGAAAGGAAACTCAAGGTCAGGGGTAAGGGGAGCGTGGAAAGAATGGTCTTCCTTACCGATGAATCAGCCCTTTTCCTTAAAGATTATCTTAAAGAGAGGCGTTCGAAATTCGGCCCTGCAGAGGGTTTTATTTTCGTCAATAAAAACGGCGAAGGAATTTCTGTGCGCGGAATGTATGATATTATTATAAAACGGGGCGCCGCCGCGGGGCTCGGGCATAAACTCACTCCTCATACCCTGCGTCACAGTTTTGCAACCGAGATGCTTAACCGCGGCGCTGACATAAGGGGGGTACAGGAACTCCTGGGGCATAAAAGTATTTCAACCACACAGGTATATACTCATACAACAAAGGCAAGGCTTAAAAAAGTCTATGACCTGTATCATCCACACGCGGAAAAGAGAGAAAAGGATTAAGTATTATTCATCTCCATGCTCTATCTATAACGCCTCCGCCAAGCACGTCATGTCCTTCATCGTAAAATACAGCGCTCTGACCCGGAGAAATACCGGTTTCAGGTGAATCAAAGGTAACAATGAATTTTTCGTTGTTTCTCTTTACCCTGCAGGGGACGGGCCTCTGGGTTGACCTGCACTTGGCAAAGGCCGTTATCTCGTTGTCAATGACCTGTTTCATGTCATAACATCCCGTTGTCTCAAGACGGGAAATTAAAAGTTCATCCCTTGGCCCGGCAATTACCCTGTTTGATTTCTCGTCAAGCCCTGTAACATAAAGAGGGTGGGGGGCTGAAATTCCCATCCCCCTGCGCTGCCCGATTGTGTACCTGTAGATTCCATTATGTTTTCCCAGGACTTTTCCTGATGAATCGATTATATCTCCGGGGCCGGGAAGTTCCCCTGAGCAGCTTTCAAGGAAAGATATATAATCGTTATCAGGTATAAAGCATATCTCCTGGCTGTCAGGCTTGTCCCTGGTTATAATATTTTTTTCAGCGGCAATTTCCCGTATTCTCTCCTTCGTGAATTCCCCTATAGGGAATATAATGTCCGCGAGCTGTTCCTGGGAGAGCATATAAAGGAAATAGGACTGGTCTTTGGCCGGGTCAGGAGACATGGAAAGATAATACCTTACACCATTAAATTTTTTCAGAACGTAATGCCCTGTGGCAAGTTTTTCACACCCTGAATCTCTGGCTGCGTCAAGAAGTTCAGGAAATTTAACATACCTGTTGCATGCAACGCAGGGATTGGGTGTTCTCCCGGTAAGGTATTCTTTGCTGAAAGGTTTAATTACCTTTTCTTTGAAAATATTCATAAGGGGGATTTCTATAAGTCTGAATCCGAAATGATCAGCAACACTTCTGGCATCAGCAAGGGATCTGTTGTATATCTCATCATTCAGATCATTCCCGGGAAGAAACCTTGCTGTTATTCCTGTTATTTCATGCCCCTGTTCTTTAAGTAATACAGCGGCAACAGTTGAATCTATCCCTCCGCTCATGGCGACCGCAATCTTCATTCTTTTTCTCCGGTAAAAAGGAATCCCTGGAATGTGCACCTTCTGTTGAATTCATCTTCAATGGACTGTATCACGGTCCCCTTATGAAGGCCCCATCTCGGGAGGAGGAGTGTGTCCTCCATCCTGTCTCCGCTCAGCCTGTGAATAATAATGTCCGGGCGGAGCCGTTCAATGAAATCGCATACAGTTGAGACATACTCCTTCAGAGAAAGAAGATGAAATTTTTTTTCGTGATAGATACCTTCAAGAGGAGTACCCTTAATAATATGCAGGTGGTGGATTTTAACGCCCGCGACAGGAAGGGAGGATATCTCTTCAGCCGTTTTCATCATGTCGTGCCATGTCTCACCGGGAATTCCGAGTATAACATGTACGCATACAGGTATATTATATTCATTAATCAGGTTAAGGGCCTCTACGGTCTGTTTATGGGTATGCCCCCTGTTCAGGAACTCAAGGCTCCTGTCATGTTTTGTCTGCATCCCTATTTCAATCCAGAGTTCGAACCCGTCCCTTTTATAGCCGTTTATCAGTTCGACAATTTTCCTGTCAATGCAGTCCGGACGGGTCCCTATCATCAGCCCTGTTACACCTGGGAAGTCTACAGCTTCGTCATAGAATTTTTTCAGAAGTTCCGGATCGCCGTATGTGTTGGTAAATGCCTGAAAATAGGCAATGAATCTGGTGTCCTTTTCGGATCTCCGGAAGGTGTTTTTTGCATTGATCATCTGGTCTGTAATTGACTTAAGCCCCCCTGTTGCAGGTGAGGCTGAGCCATCCTCCGAACAGAAAACGCAGCCCATGGTGTCAAGGGTGCCGTCTCTATTCGGGCATGAGAGACCGGCGTCTATAGGGAGTTTTAATACACGGCATGAATGGGTAGAGGCCAGGTAATCGCCGAAAAAATTATACGGCTTACCTGACCATCTTCCGGGATTAAATTTCTTTTTTCCGTATTGTTTCTGCAAAATATGAATTCTTCAGGTACTGCTGGTTCTGGTATTTATGCGGATCAAGGTAGACCGCAGATACACGTTTTGCTTTAACTACACCAAGTTTTTTGTCAAGATTAACTATATATATTCCCGGTGTAAATTTAAAATCTTTTGTTTTTTTCCTCCAGACCCAGATTCTTCTTTTTCTTTTTTTTGAATACTTTCTGACCTTCTTCCAGTAGGTTTTTTTATAGTTTTTCATACTTTCACTTATAAGTTTAATATTCCTGTCATCCGCACCAAGGGATTCGGCAAGGGCGTGTTCAAGCTCCTCCTTGCTGCTAAGTGAAAGTATAAATGGTTTTGTTATTCTTGAAGGTGCAGCATATATTGCCTTTCTTGTACTGACTGTTTTAGGGCTCTTTTTCTTCGAACTGGTTATGGATTTTTTGCGGCTGCTCCTGTTGCCGTAAAGTGCAGCATTATATTTCTTTTTAATAGCAGAATACATTATATTTTTATCCAGGCTCCTTTTTGCCCTGACAAAATATGTACGAGCTTTTCTGTATTTCCTCTTCTTTTTGTATGCGAGACCTTTTTTGTAATATCGCTCTCCTTTTTTTACTCTTTTAATGATTTTGTCGTAATAGTTTATTGTGCTGCGTGTTCCTGAGTTTTTATAATATTTTTTCATGGCGTTTACTGCCGTAACAGCTCCTGAAACATCACCTTTTTTCATAAAAAGAATTGTCAGACGGGCAAGCTTGAGAAGTTCAATCCTTGCTCTGACGTTTTTTGGATTTCCCTTTAGTATGTTTCCTGAAATATCAATGCCGTAAATGTCATGAATTGTTTTCAGCAGCATTCTGTAATGCGAATTAACCATTCCGTCCATATAATAGGGGTCTCTCAGCTTTTCCTCTTCCCTGGGGTGGGAGATAAATCCGCATTCATAGATTACTGAAACCGGGAACAGTAGATAATAGGTAAAACGGTCATCTCCGACAGCTCCATATTCCCAGCCATTGGCTTTATAACCTTTAGCTTCTAGTGATTTTTTTATATTCAGGGCGTATTTTTTAGAAAATCCGCTGGCGTCGAACTTATTGTAAAGGGTAAGGAACCCTGAATATGACCCTTTGATATTTTTCAGCATTCTACGCCCGGAACAGTCTCTTATCATATGGATGCCGGGCATGTTTATAAGGCCATCCGCTTTCTGGAATACTGAAACATTATTCATGTGCATCTCAATAATCATAAAAGCATCTGAGTTATAGGCATTTTCTGTCACATTTCTGAATTTCATATAATGATAAGAATCGGTTCTGCCTTCAAGGACATCCATGTAGTAGGGGGCTGCGGAAATTTCAATGAATTTGTTTTGTTTCAGCAGGTTGTACAGTTTCCTGGAATATATGATAGAATACCATTCTTCCGGAAGTCCTGTAACACCGATCCTCTCTGTGGTAATGCCTCTCCATTCCCCGGTATTGTCTTTACCATGTGCCGGGCCGAAGTATATTGTTAACTTGCCGTTATTTTTAAGACGCTTGTAAAGTGAACCGTATACATCATCAACATAATTAATTATTTCGGCAGCTTCACTCTGGTTTTTAATGTCTGCTTTGCGAAGTACATTTTTTATAATACCAGTCTGATTTTTTTTTATCTCTGTTTTGGAGAAAAGTTCTGATGATGAAAAAATAAGTAGTATCAGAATTGATAGTGAAATCCTTTTCTTCATATGCCCCCGTTCTGCTTTTATTTTATATTTTTTATATTAATAAAGTCTGCTTTGAGATCGTTTTTTTCCAGATCAAAAAAATAGATGTTACTCTCAATACAGCTTTTTCCTGCTGCTATTACCCTGCCATACTTCTCAATAAGGGATTTAATTTTTACTGACGCATTTCTGTTGAAGGCGGGATTCAGCTCTTTATGCAGGTGCTTATATGCTTCGAGTTTGATCCTTTCATGAATTTCATTTTCAGGACTGTTTTTGCATTCTTCAAGGGTTATTATATAAACAACAGCACGGTACCGGCCTTCATCGAGCCATCCGGTTTTTTTGTATGATTCAGAAAGATTTTTTTCACGGTTAATGACAGGCAGGGTAGTTATATTATCTTTCTGCTTTTTTGAACAAAATTGAAGGGTGGCAAGTATGCATGTCAGAGCCATTACCAGTGCAAAATAAAACAGATGATTTTTCCTTTTCATGGGGTGCTCCGATTTTATATTATTAATTAATGTCTCTCCGCGAGACATTGTATTTGTCTGTATAGAACCCTGCTGTAACTTATATTGAACATCAGGTAATATAAGGAAGCATCTTATAGTATTATTATCGGAGAGGTATGAATATTATTGAGGAACAGTTTATATTAATTCTCTGAAAATTTTTTTTTAATCCCTTTATTGTGGATTCTGTAAATAAGAACAGCAGTATTATCAATGAGATAAAATTCCTGCTCAACTTTTCCCGATTCTGCATATCCCCGTGCAGTCTTTTTTATATCATCAGCATCATCTTTTACGGCTGTTCCCTGTTTTTCCCTGACAGAGGTGATGTAGGCAGCAATCTGTTTTTCAGCTTCTGCGTATATGTTTTCCCTGGCCTTAATGAAAGCACTTTCCCGTCTTTCATGCATTGTAATTGCTTCACGATCAGGTACCGCTTTAACCACAACCTGGAAGCAGTCTTCTCCCAGAGGGCCGGATGTGGTAAAATCAGACGCATATGGCTCTTTGAGTTTAATGCTGCTGCAGCCTGACAGGAGTATTATTACAGCAAAAAATACTCCTGCATAAAATAATTTCATTTAATTACCTTTTATAATATTCAGTATTGATCTTATTTTATCAGCGTCTCTGTGATTGGGGTTTATGGCAAGCACCTTTTCAAAGTGGTATGCCGCTTTCTGATTATCTTTTATATTTCTGTAGTAAATCATCCCCAGTTCTTCGTGCGCTTCTATATTGTTTTTTCTGATCTGAAGTGACTTTTCAAAGGAAGCCGCGGCTTTAGTGTAATTTGACTGGTCACGATAGGTAATGCCAAGATCAAAATAAGTTTTGTAATCAACAGGGTTAAGTTCAGAGGCGGTATTATACTCTTCAATGGCCCTGTCGTATATTTTCATCTCCCTGTAGGCATTGGCTAGATTGTAGTGTGCTTCATATGACCGGGGAGAAGATTCAACCCCTCTCCTCAGGACAGAAATGGCTTTTTCATGGAGTTTTTTCTCTGTATACAGCCTTCCGAGATTTATGTACGCCTTTGTATAGGAGGGATTGGCGCTTATTGCTTTTTCGTAACTTTCAATGGCCTTTATCTCATTATAAAGTCCTTCATGCGCTTTGCCTATTTCGTAATAGGATGCTGCGTCTCCTCCCCTTACCTGGGAAGCTTTATCAAACAGGGGGATTGCTTCTGAATAGTTCTTTTTGGCCTGATTTATAAGGCCGAGATTGAAATATGCCTGGTAGTGCTGCGGATCAAGCTGAATCGCCTTCTGATAAAAACTTGATGCGTTGCTGTAATTTTTCATTTCATGATAAGTCTCCCCCAGCTTGAAACTTGTTTCAGCGTTGTCAGGGCGCAATTCAAGGTCTTTGGAGAAGTTCTGTAACGCCGCACTGTAATTTTTAGTTTCAAGATAAAGGATGCCAAGGTTAAAATAGGCCCTGTCCATTTTAGGATCCAGTGAAACGGCTTTTTTGAAATCAGCTATAGCCCCGGATTTATTTTTCAGTTTGATTTTTGATAATCCTCTGGCGTAGAAAGCCTTTGCATTATCAGGTTCCTGTGCAACAGCCTTGCTGAATGACTGTATTGAGTCTTTGAACTGGCTTTTCATATACTGAATCAGGCCGATCCTGTAATGAGCATCGCCGTTTTTCGGGTTCACGGCAACGGACTCCCTGAAAGAACTCATGGCTTCAGGGTACATCTTGTTGTGGTAATAAAGCCTTCCCATCCAGTAGTGTGAATAGTCATCATTTTTATCAATTTCAGTGGCTTTTCTGTATGCCTTTATTGCGTCATTATATTCTTTATCCGATCTGTGTTTATCTCCAATTTCCCGCCATTTCTGAGCGTCTTTAGAAACATTGTTTGATCGGGTCTGGTTTGCTGATCCGGTATCATCAAGAGTTGTGTCGGAAATAACGTCCTGTTTCCCGGAAACAGTGTCGCTGCCGTTATCTGTCCGTACCGCAACTGCTGAATCCCTTTTTTTTCTTTCTTTGTCGAGTTCCCCCATTGTGGAGGCGTATTTATCTCTTAGAGCTTTATCTTTGCTGTTGTACTGAAGTGCTTTTTTGTAATAAGCTGCAGCATTGGCGTAGTCACCTCTGCTTGAGTAAATATCTCCCAGCCTCGCGGCCGATCGCCAGTCTGAAGAGTCGAGCGCAAGGGCCTTTTTGTATGCCTCTATGGCTCTGTCTGTATTCCCCAGCTTCAGTTCGCTGTCTCCCAGTCCGCGGTAATACTTACCGACTTTTGAATTGGCTGTAATGGCCTTTTTGAAATTACTGCGGGCATCTGAATTTTTTCCGTTTTTGAGGTACATTACTCCAAGGTTGTAATATCCTTCACCATCCGCAGGATTGTTTTTTATCCCCTGTTCAATGATGTCAAGCGCTCCCCTTAAATCGCCTTTTCTGTATTTCTGGTTTGCTATGTTTTTATAGCTTTCCTGATCCTGAGGATTAACCTTCTGTGCCTGCTTATATTCATTATAAGCCTTATTTGCCTCCTCCCTGTCGTCGTAGACATTTCCCAGTTTGTTATATGCGGAGGTGTAATAGGGCTTGTTCTTCTTGGCCAGTTCGAATATTTTTATTGCGTTTTCGTAATCACCTTTAAGGGCATAAGCGTGGCCCAGACCGTTAAGGGCGTTATAATTGCCGGGATCTATCTTAAGTATTTTTTTGTAATAATCTATGGCCCTGTCATAATCACCAAAGGACTTGTACAGCTCGGCAATTTTAAGCATTATATCGGTATTACCCTGATCCGTTGCCAGCAGGTCTTCATAAAGTGATATCTGCTTCAGTCTCAGATCGGATATTTCATCAGCAGGATTTGATTTGTGAAACACAAAAAACCAGATAAGGCCGGCCGCAAGTAGTGTTCCGGCAGCAATTGCCGCGTATTTTTTTCGGTTGTCATTGTAGTAATACATATTACCTCACTAATTATAGATCATCATCAAGATATATATCTTCCATGGTCTTTTTGGATTTTTTAGACTCATGGTCAGCCTTTTTGCTCTCGGTTCCCCGTTCTTTGGTGTCAAGTGTCGCGCCTCCAAGAAGCAGGGCCTCTTCTATTGAGATCTCGCTGTCTGCAGGCGGAATTTTAAAATTAGGGTCTTTCAGAAGCGCAATAACCCTCTTAATACTTTCATACTGGGGGTCCTCCGGTACTTCTTTAATAAAGGTCTCCCAGTATTCAATGGTTTTCTCCTTGTCCCTCATAATCATCAGATATGAGAGCCCGATATGATAATAAACTATCTTAAGCTTGCTGTCCAGGGCAAGAGCCCTGTTGTAATTTTCAATAGATTCTGCTCCCATCTTTTTGAAGTAGTATATCTGCCCGATTCTGAACCAGTTTTCGGCACCCCCGGGATTAAGGTCCAGAGCTTTCTTGTACAGGTTGAGGGCGCCGTCGTAGATCTGTTTCTTCAGAAGGATGTCTCCAAGATAAGAGTAGGCGAGGGCATTTTCAGGATCTTTTTTAATGACCTCCTGCAGGAGGAGTTCCGCCATTTCGAACTTTTTCTGGAAAAAGTACTTCTGGGCCTTGAGGAACGTTTCGTCCTCCCTGCTGTAACCTGAAACCGCTGTTAAAAGGAATATTAATGAGACAAGGAATGTAAGAATATCTTTCTTTTTCATGGTATTACTCCAGAATTATTCTTTTTATTCCGGCCTCTATAGACATCTCATCCGCAAGCTGATCGGAGTAGGGGTGCCTGTAAATAAAGGTATCTATTCCGCTGTTAATAAGCATTTTTGTACATATAGAACATGGCTGGTGGGTAATATAAATTTTCGCACCCTTTACTGATACTCCGTGATAGGCTGCCTGAATTATGGCATTCTGTTCGGCATGAAGCCCCCTGCAGAGTTCATGCCTTTCACCGCTCGGTACATTGTATTTCATTCTGAGGCATGTTTCTTCAGTGCAGTGCTCAATACCTGTAGGTGCGCCGTTATATCCTGTTGCCAGTATGCGTTTGTCCTTTACTATTACTGCGCCGACGTTTCTTCTCAGGCATGTGGATCTGGTCGCAACGTCTTCTGCAATTTTCATAAAATAACTGTCCCACGAGGGTCTTTCTTTCATCATGTATCCTCAATTACGGTTGTTTTTTGAATTTCCACCCTTGAAAAAAGATAATTCAACTCCTTTTTATGACTTTTTTCAGTTGTATATGTTTCCGGGAATTGAGAATATTTGCAGGGCATAAACAGAGAAAGGAGGCTCAGTTCTGTTTCTCAAGCTGAGTTATGTCCCTGTTAAGCCTTTTGTATTCCATGCTCCCGGGTTTGAATGTCTTAATATACTCCCTGAAATATGAAAGCTGTTCGGTCCTCCACCTGTTTGAAGATGTTTCAGGTTTCATAAACCCCTCCTTTAATAGTACAGCTGGTCAGCTCCCCTTTATCTTTATGACAGGGGAACCATCTTAAAAGTTCTTAATTTCGCATGATTATTATCGGCAGAAAGGCCTTTTTTCTGAAGTATGAGACATAAAAGGTTATACGGTGTACTATGGCAATTAATGAAATGATTAACTGCTGTAATATACTGGCATTTCGAACGCATGTTGGAAAT
>DAIOFM010000048.1:0-26597 GCA_036745755.1 Spirochaetota bacterium
CGTTAATGCCGGCATCCTCATAGACCTTTGCAATGAGAGGCACCTCCCTGCTTGTATTGCTCCCGGGAACAAAATCATTACCCGCCATCCTTATGGTAATGGGGAAATCGGGGCCCAGCCGTTTTCTCATCTTTTCAATAAGTTCACGGGGGAATCGTGCCCGGTTTTCAAATGAGCCTCCGTATTCATCAGTGCGGAGGTTCTTAAGCGGGGAGAGAAACTGAGTGATAAGGTAACCTGCTGAGCCGAGGAGTTGAACTCCGTCAAAACCCGCATCTCTTGCACGTAGAGCCCCGGTAATAAAGGCCTCATGCACTTCGTGGATATCCTCAATTGTCATCTCCCTGGGGGTCTCCTTTGAATACTTTGAGTAGACAGAGGATGGGGCCATTGTCTCCCTGCCGTTCATCATAGATTTATACGCGTAGGCTCCGGCATGATAGAGCTGCATCCATGCCCTTGCTCCCTCATGTTTAATTATATCCGCAACCTCTTTGAATGAGGGGATTGTACTTTCATCAGCTATGGAGGGGGTTATTACACCTGTGCCTGTGTCATCAAAGAGTACAGGGCCCACAGTTACAATGCCTGCGCCTCCGCGCGCTTTTTCCCGGTAGAAGTTAAGGTATCTGCTGTTCAGTTTTCTGTCATCTGAGTAGTTCAGGGCCAGGGATGGATAAACAATCCTGTTTTTAATTTCTGTTTTATTAATAATTATCGGCTGGAAGAGTCTGTCAAACATCGGGTGCTCCTTAAATGGCTGTCATTCATGTTATACCTGTTATTATTTTTTTCTGCCGAAATATTTGTCAATGAAGTAAAAGGATAATATCAGGCAGGCTATTAAAGAGAAAATAGCTGTACTGAAAATATATTTTCAGACTTAACTGTCGTCTGGAATAAAAATTATATATTGCGGCTGCAGTTATTATCTTTTTTATAAAAGCAACGGTTTTTGTGAAAACTGCAGGATCCAGGCATAAGCTGTTCTCATTATAATAGTTAATTTTCAGGAGGCATACATTGATAGTAACATGCGTTAAAATTTATGTAAAGAAAGAGCACATTGATGACTTTATAAAGGCAACAATTGAGAATCATAAAAATTCCGTGAAGGAACCGGGCAACCTGAGATTTGATGTTCTTCAGTCAATTGAGCATCCTTCTGAATTTACACTTTACGAGGCATATCGCAGCGATGAAGATGCTGCTGCCCATAAGGATACAGCGCATTATTCACTCTGGAGGGACACTGTTGCTTCATGGATGGATAAACCGAGAGAGGGTACACCGCACAGGGTAATTGCCCCAGATGATGATATGTGGTAAAAATGTTACAAAAATGTGACATTTTTTTGTAATTGACCAATTAAATACCCGGTTTTAGTATATCCATAATTTTTTACTCCCCATTAATTTATTCGTTTTGTTATTGCGGCAGAGTATAATTTTCATTATTATCCGGAGATGAATTTTTAATGGAAACATCAATTTCCAGAATAAACAGATATGTCCTTATAATAAACTGGGTCCTTGATTCTTTTTTACTCTTTGGTTATATAGTTGAGTATATTAAAGGGGGAAGGACCCTTGGATTTATTCTGGCTTTTTTTATTATAATGATTGTGCCTATGGCTTTTGCCACTTCCATTTATTTCCGCGACCGGGAAAACAGCAGGATAAAGATTATAACCTTAACCGGATATTTTGTTCTCTACACATTTGCTATTTTCAGTACAGCCAGAACTATGGTGTTTGTTTATATACTCCCCATGCTTTCTATCTACCTTCTATATTTTGATCTTAAGCTTATGAGAATAAGCTGTATCTCCATGGTTCTCATAAATGCCTTTCGCGTTCTATATCTTGTATTATGGGAAGGGATGAGAGACCGATCTGTGACAACGGATTATACGATACAGATGGCATGTGTAATACTCTTCGCAATTGTATATATTGTTACGACGAAGATATCCAATGCGATCAACGATGACAAGATTAAGGCAATTGAAGATGAGAAGGAGAAACAGAGACTCCTTATCGCCGATATAATCAGCACCGCAGCAGTTCTTATTGAAAATTCAAAGAAGGCCCATGATATTCTTGAGAAACTTGCCGTTTCTTCAGGAACCGTTTCTGAGGCGGTAAATGAGATAACTTCCGAAACAAGTTCAATTACAGGCAATCTGCAGAACCAGCTGAAACTGAGCAGCAGTGTTGGTGAAAGTATAGAAGAATGTCTAAGGCTGGCCTCAGAAATGGGCAGGGAGTCGGGTGATACATCTGTTAAGGTTACTGATGCCATGAAACTCGTTGAGGGGCTTACAGACAATTCCTCACTTGTCCGCAAAGGGGGTGACAGGGTCAATCTTACGATATCCGAACTTCTTAAACAGTCTGAAGAGATAAGGAGCATCATAGATATTATTCGTGATATTTCGGATAAAACGAACCTTCTCTCCCTGAACGCTTCCATTGAGGCAGCGAGGGCGGGTGAATCTGGCCGCGGTTTTGCCGTAGTTGCGGATGAGATTTCAAAGCTGGCAGATCAGAGCAGGGAATCAACGGAAAATATCGGCGGGATACTTAATGAAATGAAACGGAGGGTTGATGAGTCACTTGAGGCGGTTCAGGAACTTATATCTGCTAATGCAGTTCAGAACGGCATGATTCACGATACAGAGGATGTCTTTAACGGAATCCTTTCAAGCATGGAATCTGTAAGGGAGAAGTCCCGGGCCGTAATGCAGAGTATAAGCGGCATCAAGGACAACAACCTGAAAATTGTAAAGGATATTGACTATATAACACTTTTCAGCGAGAAGACTGTTACGGTTGCCACAGATGCGTGTAATGTAACTGAAAGTAACAGAAAAACGGCAATTGAAGGCCAGGATATCGCAAGGATGCTTATGGAAACCTCAACAGAGATGGAAAAATACAGCGACGGATAATGTCTGCTGTATTTTTCCCCGTCCCGAAATCATTCCTGAATCTGTTTTTTAATGTAAAAACTGAAAATTTTATACCTCCGCCGCCGAAGGCGGCGTTGGTATAGAGAGTTTTTATCCGAAATTATTTATGGAATAATTACTCTTTATTATTATAATATCATCAATGTTAAATAGCAGACCGGAGATTATAATTTACTTGATAATTATATCTCTGTCTAAGATATGGTTTATATATTATTCGTCGGAGCTTAATTCATGAGTGAAAACAGTACGTCAACCGGAAATGAAACATCCAAATCGAATTTCATCAAAGAGATTATAAAAGAGGATTTAAAAACAGGGAAACATGACACTGTTGCCACACGGTTCCCTCCTGAACCGAACGGTTATCTTCACATAGGCCATGCGAAATCTATATGCCTTAATTTCGGTATAGCAAATGAATTCAGGGGCACATGTAACCTGAGGTTTGATGATACCAACCCGACCAGGGAGGATACTGAGTATGTTGACTCCATCCAGGATGATGTCAGGTGGCTTGGCTTTAACTGGGATGACAGGCTCTATTACGCCTCCGATTATTATGAACAGCTTTATGAATTTGCCGTAGTTTTAATAAAGAAGGGGAAGGCTTATGTCTGCGACCTTTCACCTGACCAGATGAGGGAATACCGGGGCACTCTGAAGCAGCCCGGGAAAGAGAGTCCTTTCAGGAACAGGAGCGTTGAGGAGAACCTTGATCTGTTTCAGCGTATGAGAAACGGAGAATTCAGGGACGGGGAGAGGACGCTCCGCGCAAAAATTGATATGACTTCGGGTTATATTGTATTAAGGGACCCTGTTCTTTACAGGATTCAGAGAGCACACCATCACAGGACAGGGGACGCATGGTGTATATACCCGATGTACGATTTCGCCCATCCACTTTCAGATTCGATTGAGGGGATTACCCACTCCATATGCACACTTGAATTTGAAAATAACAGGCCACTTTATGACTGGGTCGTTAATGAAACAGATACCCTTCATAAGCCTAGACAGATAGAATTCGCCAGGCTGAACCTTTCATATACCGTGATGAGCAAGAGAAAACTCCTTGAGCTTGTAACAAAGAATTATGTAAAGGGCTGGGACGACCCGCGAATGCCCACAATTGCCGGGCTCAGAAGGCGCGGATATACGCCTGAATCTATACGTGATTTCGCAGAGCGTATCGGTGTGGCAAAGGCTGATAACATGGTAGATATCGCCATGCTTGAGCACTGCCTTCGTGAAGACCTGAATAAAAAGGCGCAGAGGGTAATGGCTGTTCTGGATCCGGTTAAGGTTATAATAGACAATTACCCGGAAGACAAGGTCGAGTATGTTGAGGCTGTGAACAATCCTGAAGATGAGGGTATGGGGAGCAGGAAGATGCCTTTTTCACGTGAACTCTATATTGAAAGGACTGATTTCATGGAGGACCCTCCGAAGAAATATTTCAGGCTCGCTCCAGGTGCGGAAGTCCGTTTTAAAAACGCGTATTATATAAAATGTGATTCATTTGTAAAAGATGAGGCTGGCAATGTCACTGAGATTCACTGTACCCTTGATCCTTCAACAAAAGGGGGATGGTCAGAGGACGGGCGGAAAGTAAAAGGGACAATCCACTGGGTATCGGCCAGGCACGCTGTTAAGTCTGAAATTCGGCTGTATGACCGCCTCTTTATTAAGGAGAACCCTGATGATCTAGGTGAAGGGGAGGATTACAAGGCCAATCTCAACCCGGACTCACTTAAAACCGCCTTTGCGTTTATTGAGCCTTCTGTCAGAGATGTAAAGACCGGGGAAAGGGTACAGTTTGACAGGACAGGTTACTTCTGCATGGACACTGATTCAACAGAGGAGCTCCCGGTATTCAACAGGACAGTACCCCTTAAGGATTCATGGATTAAACTCGCCGGGAAATAGTTTTTAACAGAAACAGGTGCGGAGAGCAGCAGTATTGCCTCTCCGTTTATTTCTTTGAATTTTTCATGGCATTATCAATGACCTGGAGAAGGTCTTCAAACTGGTATGGCTTTTGAAGAAAACCGGATATATCCTCTCCCTCAAACTGGGTATTAATGTCAACTTCACTGTATCCGCTGCTTATGATAATAGGGAGTTGAGCATCAATCTTTCTTAATTCAATAAGGGCTTCATGGCCGTCCATCGCAGGCATTGTCAGGTCAAGGATTATACAGCTGATTTTACCGGTGTTCTCTTTAAAGATATTTACTGCTTCAATTCCGTTTTCAGCAAGTAAAACATCAAACCCTGCGGTTTTAAGCATTCTTGAAGTAAGGTTTCTTATGTATAATTCATCATCAGCTACAAGAACTGTTAAATTTTTTTTACTTGTGTCAACCGGCTTCTTCTCCTCAACACACTGGCCGGGTTCCTTCTGATCGGTAGACTGGAAGTATATCCTGAAGGTGGTACCTTTATTTAAAATGCTTTCAACATAAAGTCCAGCGTTATGGCTTCTTATTATGCCTGATACAGCTGCAAGTCCCAGTCCTCTACCTGTAAATTTTGTGGTAAAGAAAGGATCAAATATCTGTTTTAATTTATCTTCCGGTATTCCGCATCCGCTGTCTGATATTTCAAGTATGACATATGTTCCCGGGTTCATATTCTGGTTAATAGTAAGGGTACTGATTGTATCTGTATCGCATTCATTCATGTCTGTTCTTATAATTATTTCACCGTTATTTTCAATAGCCTCGGAAGAATTCATTATAAGATTCATCAGTATCTGGCTTAACTGTGTCGGGTCACCCGTTATACAGGGGAGGTCTTCCATGAAATTATAGACAATTTTTACTTTTTTTGATATTGAAATATCAAAAAGTGACCTCATCTCTTCGATAAGATTGTTTATATCAATAATCTCAGATGAAAACGTGCTTTTACCGGTATAGGCGAGCATCTGTTTTGTAAGTTCGCTGGCTCTTTTGGCGGCTTTTCTTATATCAAATAGTTTCTGCTGCACATGGACCTGCACGGGGAGTTCGTAAATTAACATGTCAGCGTTTCCCAGTATACCTGTAAGGAGATTATTGAAGTCGTGGGCAATTCCTCCTGCCAGAAGACCAAGGCTCTCCAGTTTCTGGGCCTGCAGCATCTGGTATTCAAGTGCAAGCCTTCTGCTTTCAGCTTCCTTCTGTTCTGTTATGTCGGTGATTGATCCTGATATCCGTATCGGATTGCCGTCAGGATCACGCTGTACAATCTTACCCCTTGAGAAAAACCATTTATAACTCCCGTCAATGAGTTTTATCCTGTGTTCGGTAATGTAGATATCCCTTTTCCCTTTTATCAGGTCTGAAAGGGCTTTAACCGAAGAGTGATAGTCATCTTCATGTATATAATCTTTCCATGCCTTATCAGCATTATAAATTCTGTTTATCCCGAGCAGATCGGACATATTGTTGCTGGCGATAAGTGTATTCTCTTTTACATTATAATCCCAGAGGCCTATAGCACCGCTCTGGAGAGCCAGTTCAAGCCTGTCCCACATTCTCTGCAGTTCCATTTCGGCCTCATGCCTTTCGGTCTCATCCCGGCCTGATGAAAACATAAGAGCTCTTTCTTTAAAAAAGATACTCCTCCATCTTATAATTCTGTATTCTCCGTTTTTATTTCTATACCTTGCGGTCAGGGAGAGGCTTTCACCGGTTTCAGCCAGTCTGTTGCGGAACATTAACACTTTAGTCAAATCATCCGGATGAATAATCTGGTTTACGTTCATGGTCTTAAGTTCATCAGGTTCCCAGCCCAGTATATCCTTCCATGCCGGATTGAGCTGCTTTACTTCACCACTGGTTGTACTTATTAGTATAAGGTCACCGGAGTTGTTAAAAAACAGGTCACGTTCAAACTGTGAAAGTCTCAGCTCAGTTATATCTTCGACAAAGGTGGTTAAATAGTCCTCTCCTGTAAATTTGTCCGTAAGCCTCATCATGTAGACATTGACATAAATGCTGGAACCGTCTTTTTGCCGGCCTGTAACATCCTGGGTGTAAACAAATTTATCGCTTATTGAGAGCTGGACAAGACTGTCACGGATTTTACCGTTACTGTAGAACCTGTGGGTATCTTTAATGTCATCAATCAGTTCCTCCTCGGAAGCGTATCCGAAGGTTTTGCAGAAGGCGTTGTTTGCACTGATTATTCTGCCGTCGGTTGTGGACTGTATTATTCCGATAGGCGATTTTTCAAAGATGTCCCTGAATTTAGCCTCGCTCATGCTCAGCCTGAGATTCGATTCTTCAAGTTCAAGCTGGTTCCGATGGAGTTCATCCATCATCGCGGCCATCTCTTCGTTCTGGGCCTCTGATTCCTCGTACAGGGCTTCTATCTCACCGTTTTTATTCTGGAGTTCAGATTCTATCCTCTTCTGCCTTGTAATATCGATAAATATTCCTTCAGCACTGACGGGAATATTTTTTTTGAAACCGGTAATTTTTCCGTTCAGATAGATCCACAACCATCCACCGTCTTTTTTTTTCATTCTAAGTTCTATATCTATCTGTTTTTCACCGGCAGGATTAAGAAAAGCCGTTATCGCTTTATTAAAATTATCTGTATCATCTGGATGTACAAGAGTTAGCAGCACTTCAAGCTTTCTGGTTCTGTATTGTTCATATCCGAGTTTTTCGTACCAGAATCTGTTGACACTGAATATATTTTTAATTATATCCCAGTGCCATATGCCGACCCTGCTGTTAGCGTATGTCATTCCGGCAGGGACGATTTTAAAAAACCTGGATAGTGTTGATAAAATAGAACTCATTTTATATAGTATCCCTGTGCCATTTCAGGATAAAATGGTATTCCAATCTCAGTAGTCATACAGGTTCGCGGAAGGTTTTCCGGTCACAATTTCGTTTGAATTCCTTTCAATCATATTGGTAAGTTTCTGAAGTTTTTCTTTTGTCTCTTCAGATATCTGGACTTCATCACATCTCATACACTTTTTTGCCGGTACATTTTCAAGTATGAATGTAAAATTCTTGTTGCTTGTTCTGTATGTTGTTTTTCCTTCAATTAGTACACCGCCACATTTGCACTGCATATTAAACTCCCTGTTAATATTAAAGTAGATGAATGTCTGTGATTAGACTTTTATTGCGGGTCATATAATATTTATGTCAAGATATAATATTTCACACTATTGATGTGTCAATACAAAAGAGAAATAATAGTAATACCGGTGATTAAATATTTTCATATTATATATTAGTATCTATCTGTAACCGGTTTTCATCATAATCCGGTAATGTTTTATATAAGGTAATTATTATGTCTTTTTTTCAATTGACACAACCCTGCCGGGGATTTTAGATATACATTAACTATTTCAGGCTATTTGTTCAGTTTTAAAAAATAAATAAAAAAAAGTTAATAAAAAATTCCGGACGGTTTCAGGCAGCATTAAAAAGTAAGGAGATATTTAGGAGGAGTGGAATGGTTCCGGGCATAGCTGAAGCCGCAGCATTAATTAAAAAATCCAGAAGTATGATAGCCCTGACAGGTGCAGGCATATCTGTTGAGAGCGGTATTCCAGATTTCAGGAGTGCCGGTGGTTTATGGGACAAGTACGATCCCTCTGTTTATGCTTCAATCTTTTCTTTCAGGAGTATGCCTGAAAAGGTATGGGAAATGATTTTTGAGCTTATAGATATGACGGAAAAGGCAAAGCCGAATCCTGCTCATATTGCCCTTGCTGAACTTGAAAAAATGGGACTTCTGAAAGCGGTAATAACACAGAATATAGATAATCTCCACCAGGAGGGCGGAAGTAAAAATGTGATTGAATATCACGGCAACGCGAAACATCTTGTTTGTCTTAACTGTGGTGAAAAGTACAGTCCGGACGATTACGAAATAGATAAGAAAATAATTCCTCATTGTGAAATGTGCGGGAAAGTTCTTAAACCCTCAGTGGTTTTTTTCGGGGAAATGATACCACCTGATGCGCTTTCCAGATCGCAGCAGTACGCTGATGCTGCTGACCTTGTGCTTGTAATAGGAACTTCAGCGATAGTTTATCCTGCCGCCGGAATTCCCGGTATAGTAAAAAATCATGGAGGGAAAGTCATTGAATTCAATCTTGAAAAGACTGAGTTGACCTCATCATGTACCGATATTTTTATTGAAGGCCCGGCAGGAAAAACCCTGAAAGAGCTGGTATCACTTGTAAAGAAACAGGATTGATTTTTGAACAGAATAGTTTTGCTCCCTGAACACCTTAAGAATATGATCGCAGCAGGTGAAGTAATTGAAGCACCTTTTTCTGTTGTGAAGGAGCTCGTGGAAAATTCAATAGACGCGGGGGCAACGGAGATAGATGTGCAGGTCGCTGACGCCGGGCTGAAAAAAATTTATGTTCGGGACAACGGTTCCGGAATATTCAGGGATGATGCCCCCCTTTCAATAAGAGAGCATGCCACAAGCAAGATAAGCGACATATCCGCTCTTCAGAGTATCAGCACATTCGGTTTCAGGGGCGAGGCTCTCTCCAGTATCAGTTCAATCTCCGATTTTGTGCTTTTATCTAAAAGAGAGGAGGATGAGACAGGGGCAAGGCTTGAGGCAAGGAACGGTTCTGTTACCCTTTCCGATTATGCCGGAAGCAGGGGTACTACTGTCATTGTTGAAAACCTTTTTTTTAATATGCCCGCGAGAAAAAAGTTTCTGAAGGCTAAAAACACTGAACTCCGGACTATACGTGAAACTCTTTTAAAGATGTCCCTTGCTGTACCCCGGGTATCATTCTCGTTTGAGGTTGACGGCAAAAGAACAATAACTCTCCCTGCAGCGCAGGATCTTCATGAAAGGATAAAACAGGTTTATGGTCCCGCGGTTTATGACAGTCTGTACTATGCAGAACTCTCAGACATTAAAGTCAGGCTTTGCGGTTTTCTCTCAAAACCTGATTATATACGCCATAATAAAAGTATGCAGCAGCTTTTTGTTAACAGAAGACCTGTAGAGCATAAATATCTTTCATATCATCTTTCACGGGCCTACGATGCCGTTATCCCCAGGGGCAAGTTCCCTGCAGCTTTACTTTTCATGGAAATAGATCCCGAACTTATAGATGTTAATATTCATCCAGCCAAGAGAGAGGTAAAGCTCTTTGACCAGAAATATATTGATTCACTGATCTTCAGTATCGCATCCAAGGCCCTAGACAGGGCCCATTCAGTACCTGATAAACTGTTTTCCGCGGCCGTTTCAGGCATGGAAAATGCTGACGCTGAAAAGGTGCTTAACAGCGCGGGCGATATTAAGACTGCTGATGAACGGGTGCCCCGGAATTTCCGGATGCCTCTTCAGTTCTCCGGAGAAGAAAAAAGGGGGCCGGAAGAATACTTCGGTAATTCAGGTGAAGGCCGGCATGTTGCCGGGAGTCTTTTCAAAACTGACGATATTATAAACAGCGGTGCATCCCTGACTGTTTCAGAGGACCTTGAAACAGGCCCGCGCAAAATAGTCGGTACGGTTTTCAGCACATATATCATTGTTGAAGAGGGTGATAAAATTCATTTTATAGATTTTCATGCAGCCCATGAAAGGATGCTTTATGACAGGCTTAAATCAGGGTTTGAACTTGAAATCCAGGAACTGCTTTTTCCTGTACAGATAGAACTTCCGGCAGCGGACTTTTCACTTGTTATGGAAAGTATAGACAGTTTCAGTTCATGCGGGTTCGAAATTGAGGAATTTTCAGATGACAGCGTGGTAATCAGAGCTGTCCCTGCTGTTGCTGGAAATTACAAAATTGATGAACTTGTTAAAAATATGATTGATAATATCAGGGAAGAGAAGGATAGTAATGAACTTAATGAAAAAATAGTATCTTCCCTTGCATGTCACGGTGCAAAAAGGGCCGGGGATATACTGAGCGCGGCTGATATGGTTGCACTGACCTCGGCAGTTTTCGGAGGAAAGCTTGAACTCCGGTGCCCGCACGGGAGGCCGTTTCTTTTTACTATAAATAAAAATGATATTGAGAGGATGTTTAAAAGGTTATGAAAAAAGTTGTGCTTGCAGTCGGTTCATCAATTTCTGCCTATAAGTCCTGCGATCTTGCAAGGCTTTTTGTTAAAGGAGGGTATAATGTTTATGTTGCCCTTACTGATAATGCGGCTAAATTAGTTTCCCCTCTTGCTCTTGAAGCACTTACAGGGAATCCTGTTTATACAAATGCAACTCTCTGGGAAAAAAGGGAGATGGGGCATATAGCCCTTAAAGATGGGGCATCACTTTTCCTTGCTGCTCCCGCTACTGCCAATATGATCGGCAAATTCGCCAACGGGATCGCTGATGACCTTGTCAGTACTACTTTTCTTGCTCTTGAATGCCCGGCGCTTATAGCCCCGGCAATGAATCCGAATATGTATGCAAGCCCTGCTGTAAAAATGAACAGGGAAAGGCTCGCCGGGTGGGGCGTAAAGTTCATTGAGCCTGAAACCGGCCTTGTTGCCTGCGGTGACGAGGGGAAAGGGCGACTTGCTGATATAAATACAATCTACGAGGCTGCCTGCAATGTCATTGAAGGAAAGTAAAATAATTGTAACAGGGGGACCAACTCGTGAGTGGTTTGATCCCATAAGATATATATCCAACGCTTCTTCAGGAAAGATGGGAGTTGCTATAGCTGAAGAGGCGTATAATATTTCTGACAATACCGTTTTTATACATGGCCCGATTAATGAACAGTTTGTCCAGGACAGGAAATTCAGGTGTGTCAGAATTGAGTCAACATCCGATCTTCTTAAGGCGGTCCTTGACGAACTTGAAGAACCCTGTGTGCTTATAATGGCCGCAGCCCCTGCAGATTATACCCCGATAGAAAAATCTGAAGAAAAGATAAAAAAAACCGATGGAGACCTTATTATTAATATGAAAAGGACTCCTGATATTCTCCGGAACGTTGCAGAGGTGAAGGAACAGAAGGGACTGAACGGGCTCTATGTTGTGGGATTCGCAGCTGAGACCAATGACACTGAAAATTACGCAATTGGAAAACTTGTTCAGAAAAACCTTGATATGATATGTCTTAATGACGTGTCAAAAGAGGGGGCCGGATTTAATGTGGATACCAATATCATGACTCTCTTCACCAGGGATGGTACTAAAATAGAACTGCCGAAAATGCCGAAGGAGAAGATAGCCCGGGAGATTCTTAAAAGGATTGATATCGAACTCACTAATAGGGGGTAGCATATGTATGTCCGAAGGCCAGCTGTTGCAGGTTCCTTTTATCCTTCAGATCCTGATAAACTTAGAAGTATGATATCAGGTTATATTGCTGAGGCCGAGAAGGAGACGGTCGCTTATAGTGAAATTCTTTATGGTATTGTATCGCCACATGCGGGTTATATCTATTCAGGGCCTGTTGCTGCGTACGGGTTCAGCTATCTTAAAAAATGCAAATGTGACGGATTTGTTGTTATTGCGCCGTCACACAGGGCCCGGTACAACGGGGCTTCCGTTTTACCGGAAGGCGCTTACCGGACCCCGCTTGGAGAGATAGAAACGGACAGTGAAATAGGGACAGCCCTGATACAGGCAGAGAATTTTGCATACATAAAAGAAATCGATGAACCGGAACATTCTCTTGAGGTACAGCTCCCCTTCCTGCAGGTCGTTAAACCTGAAGCTAAAATAGTACCGGTTGTTATTGGGACAATTGACCTGCAGCTCTGTAAAAGAATAGGCGAATCTATCGGTGATACTCTTAAATCATATGGTAAAAATTACGGTATAATAATATCAACGGATCTATCACACTACTATCCTTATAAAAAAGCTGTTGAGATGGATGGCGAATTTATTTCTGCGCTTAAATCTTTTGATGAAAACGCAATCGCAGATGCTGTCCGTAAGGGCAAAGGGGAGGCCTGCGGTGAGGGCGCTCTTATAGCGGGGATCGTTGCATGCAGAAAACTCGGTGCAGAGAGGGTCGAAATAGTCAAGTATGCCAATTCAGGAGATACGGCAGGATCAAAGGATGAAGTTGTGGGTTACGTTTCTGCCGTAATTCTGGGAAAGGAGCAATAAAATGATAGAACTGAATAGAGAACAGCAGAAGTCGCTCCTCCGTCTGGCAAGAAATATTATCGCGGACAGGCTTCAGGTGGAGCATGAAAATTTTCCACTTGACTTCACTGATGAAATTTATAATGAAAAATGCGGAGCATTTGTTACTCTCCATATTAAAGGGAATCTAAGGGGATGTATCGGTTATATCGAAGGAGTAAAGCCGATTCCCGATACAATAAAAGAGATGGCGCTGTCATCGGCTTTTAGAGACCCCAGATTTGAGCCCCTTTCAGTTGAAGAGTTTCCCGGCATAGACATAGAGATATCAATATTAAGCCCGATCGAGAAAGTTGAAAATATTGATGACATAGTTGTGGGGCGTGACGGCCTTATTATAACAAAAGGATTTAACAGGGGATTGCTCCTGCCTCAGGTCCCTGTTGAGCAGAAGTGGGACAGGGACATGTTCCTTACACATACATGTTTTAAAGCCGGGCTTCCGGGTGATTCATGGGAAAAACCGGGTGTTGAAATTGAAAAATTTTCTGCACAGATTTTTTCAGAGAAGGAACTCGGACTTGTTTGAAATTTCGTTCTTATCAATTTTGCAGGAATAACGGTTTAAAAATGAATAAATTCAGAATTCCGGTTCTGTCTGTACTTGCTCTTGTTATTTTATTTTCATCTTGTAAAAGACATGAACCATTTGTTGATCCGGCGTATGTTTTCCTTAAGTGGTCTGCTGCTGTAAAAAACCTTAATTATAAAGATTACAGCGAATGTGAAGCTTTTCCGAAGGATCAGGATGTTTTCAGGGAGCTTTACAGGGAATATTATTATGCGGATCTCATTACAAGGGATATGGGTTCTTTTAATGAAAATGATGTTAAAGGCGACTTCGAGGGCAGAACATTCAACTACAGGATGCTCTATTTTGAGTGCAACAGGGTTTCACGTGAAACCGGGGAAAAAGTTGAGATCATGAAGGGGGAGGTCGAATTTATAAAGTATCTTAAAGGCGCGGATGAGAAGAGGGGATGGTTGATGTATAACAGAACATTTATAAGGACAGGGATAAGCGAATAATATGAGACTTTTTGAATTCTTTATAGGCTTCAGGTATCTGAAATCAAAGAAGAGCCAGGGATTTATCTCTTTCAACACTTTCCTTTCAATACTAATAGTTTTTCTCGGTGTATTTATTCTTATTGTTGTAATTTCTGTAATGAACGGGTTCCAGGGACAGATTAAGGACAAAATTCTGGATGTCGATTCTCATATTGTTATATCGAACCTGGCCAGCGAGATAGATGGCGTTGCAATCAGTGACTACAGAGACGTTACAGAGAAGATTCTGAAAGAGAAACATGTCGTGTCAGCCAACCCGTATCTGCAGGGACAGGGTCTTTTCAGGTTCAGAAGAAATGTCGGGCCCATTATGATCAGGGGGATCGGAACCAGTGATAATGTTCCTTCAGATATAAAAAAGTTTATAACCCTGAACAGAGGGGATTATTGCAAGAAGAAGGGGATTTACGTCGGTGAGGAGATGGCCTTTAATTACGGGATCAGGGTCGGAAGCGTCATGGAGGTCATTGTACCGCAGGGAAGGCTTACCGCAATAGAAGGTGTAACTCCGGGGATTAAAAAATACAAAGTACTCGGTTTCTTTAAAACGGGTTATTATGACTTTGATACAAAGCTCATAATAATGTCCCTTACTGATGCGCAGCGCCTTTTTTCCGTGGGGGATGTAGCCTATGCTGTGGGCGTCAAGATTGATGATATATACAAGATGGATAGAATAGCTTCCGCCCTTCAATCTGTTGTCGGCTTTGAATATGTTACAATGACAGCAGAACAGAGAAACCATAACCTTTTCTATGCCTTAAGGCTTGAAAAACTGATAATGACCGTGATACTCTTCCTTGTTATTATTTCCGCAGGTTTTACCATAATGGGTACCATAGTCATGGTTGTTATGGAGAAACGTAAGGCTATAGGTATATTAAAGTCAATGGGGGCAAAACCCCGTTCTATAATGATTATTTTTGTACTTGAAGGATTTCTCATTGGTGTAACAGGTTCAATTCTCGGCGTGATTTTCGGACTTGCAGCTTCTCTGAACCTGGAAACAATAATATTATGGATTGAAGATGCTATAAATGCTTTTATGATATGGTTTTACCATGTTTTTAATCTCGGTGAGTTTTACAGGATAACACTTAAACCTTCGAGTGTATATTATATAGATACAATACCTACGGAGATCGTGCCGGAGTTTGTTGTATTTATCGCTGCAGCGGCTGTATTTCTGGCTACAATAGCTGCGATTTTTCCATCATGGCAGGCTTCAAGGCAGAAACCTGTTGAAACAATCAGGTATGAATAGGTATTGTAATGCACGATAATTCAGCTATTATTGATATTAAAAATCTTGAAAAGACATACGGTTCCGGAAGCAGCAGTATAAAAGTTCTTAAAGGCATTGATCTTGAAATAAAAAAGGGTGAGGTTGTTTCCATTATCGGTCCAAGCGGTACAGGTAAATCAACGTTACTTAATCTAATAGGCTGTCTTGATAATTTTGACCGCGGGACCCTTGAAATAAGCGGGACAGATGTATCATCTTTTGAGGTTGATGAACTTTCTGATTTCAGAAACAGGCATATCGGATTTATCTTTCAGCTGCACAATCTGCTCCCCGAATTTACGGCCATCGAGAATATAATGATGCCGCTGCTGATACGAAGGGTTAATTATGGAATTGCCAGGGATAAGGCAAGGGAGCTTCTCGCGAGATTCAGCCTTGAGGAAAGGGCCCACCATAAGCCGGGCGAAATGTCAGGCGGTGAGTGTCAGAGAGTGGCAGTTGCAAGGGCTATTGTTGGTGAACCTGATATAATTCTTGCTGATGAACCCACAGGGAGCCTTGATTCAAAAAATTCCATGAATCTACTTGAAGTCCTGCTGAACCTGTGCAGGGAAAAGGCGAGTACGGCAATCATTGTGACACATGATATGAATATAGCCGGGATGACTGAAAGAGTTATATCAATGCTTGACGGACTGATTGTTAACCGGTAAGGTAAGTTATGGCAGACCTGATTAAAACAGTAACGGATAAGTCTCAATTTCAATTTCTGCTCGATAATTTTTTTGCAGGAAACCCGGTGTATATAAAAACTAGCAGCGGAAGCCTTAATCTCCAGTATCTTGGGTATTCCGATGGAAATGTTGCTTTCAGAATACCTCTGGTTAAATCTCTGCCTGAAAATGTCGTTGTTTTTACAAGGTATAAAGCAAATAATATATATCTCAGTATGAAACATATAGAGAGGAATGAGGATACCTTTATTTTTATACCTCTGAAATTCCAGATAATTTCCGAGTCACGTAAAGAGGACAGAAAGCTTGTAGGGATTGAAGGCGGTAAAAGCGTTATTTATATGAACAACCTCATTACTGACTATAATATTGAAAGGGCCTTGTCAACTGCAGAGAAGAAGATAGACAAAATAAAGGAGATTGCGGAATTTGAGCTGAAGAAGAAATTTGATTATCTTAAAATAGTTTTTATGAACGAAGCAAAGGGGGATAACAGGCTCAAGCATATACTTAATACTTCTGAATCCATTTTTATGGCTAACCTGAATGTTGATCCGGCCCCCGGCTGGGAAGAGAAATATAATTATTATATAAACAATATTTATAAAAATGATATAGCCCTCTCATCAAGAAACAGGTACATATCTGAAGCGACTGTACCCATTCTCTACAAGAATATGATCCCCTACGGTTACCTTCAGGTAAACGGCACACAACCAATATCTGATGGTATGTTTGAAGTCTGCAGGAGGATGGCCATTGTAATTGATCAACTCCTTGCAAAGAACAGCCTTTTTTCGCCAATGGAGGAGAAATTTCTTATTTCAGACCTGTCTAAAAACGGACTTGGATTTGTTTTCAGGGAAAAGAGGCATATAAGGAATTTCCAGGAAAACGGGAAGCTGGCTTTTGATGTCATGCTTCCGACGCAGAAAAAGGCTATAATAGGTTCTCTTGTAAAAAATATCTCCTTTCTTGAAAATGGAATTATAAAGGTCGGCTGTGAGATCATCAGAATGGATGAAACAAGCCGGATGAATTATGATGAATTTGTAGGTTAAAAAAAGCGGATTACTTTTTAAGTTCCGCTTTTTTATAGATTGTATTAGTATACTTTATTACGGGATATAATGATCTACTGTCGCTATTATATCTTTTAATCTCGGTTTAAGATATTCCATGCCCTCTTCAACAGTATTAAAAAAATGAAAAAGATTCAGGTCTTCACGGGAAATCATACCCAGATCAACCAGTTTTTGAAAATTGATAAGGTCGCTCCAGTATGAACTGTCATAAAGCATTACAGATATATCGGGCTTGGCCATTTTCTTGGTCTGGATAAGGGTAAGTGTTTCAAAAAGTTCATCAAAAGTCCCGAATCCGCCGGGGAAAACTATAATGGCCTTGGCGTGATAAAGGAGCCATAATTTTCTCATGAAAAAATAGTGGAATTCCATGTTCAGTTCGTCGGAAATATAAGGATTTGGAAACTGTTCAAAGGGGAGTGATATATTCAGTCCAACTGTTTTTTCGCCGGTTTCAATCGCTCCCCGGTTTGCGGCCTCCATTATACCCGGACCCCCGCCTGTACAGATATAAAAATTATCTCCGGTCTCCTCTTTCAGCTCTCTACTGTATAAAGCGAGTTCAGATGCTAGCTGGCGTGCGGCGTTATAATATTTTGCGGTTCCGAGAGTATCGTCTTCAGGTTTAATCCTTGCTGAACCGAAAAAGACAACTGTATGATTAACTCCGGTATCCCTGAATTTAGCTTCAGGAGCAATATATTCACTCAGTATTCTTAATATCCTTCCATCCCGTGAATTAATGAATTCCTGGTCTTTGTACGCCTTTGGTGCTTTTTTCATTTTAGTATCGTCTCTTCCTCTTTATGTTGAAAATAGTTCCGTCAGTGTATTCAGTTACATCAGAGGAAATTATTTTCTGTTTATCTATATATTCAATTGAAACTGAGTCCATAAAACTCAGTATGATTTTAAGGCCGGCACCAATCCCTCTCAGGGGAACCTCCTCGCCATTAATTTTGACAGTAAGTTTTGATCTTTCAGAATCAGTGGCATAACTTACAATCTCATCAAAATACTGGTTGGAATTAACGTCAGGTACTGAACTTAAAATTTTTATAAAATCAAGCCCTGTTCCGTGATCTATAATAGTCGCGTCAAATTCATTATTTTTTATCATGTACCTGATAGTTATGTTTCTTTTTTCCGGAATAACACAGGAGGAACCGGTACAGTTCATTGTTACCTGAACTGCATTGGTTATAGATTCATCCATTGAAAGAATAATTTCATCTATTTCCTCGCGGGGATAACTCATCCTGCAAAGATCCCTCATAAGTCTGTCTATGACTTCGGGTACTATTGATGTACTTGCGGTGAAACTATCAAGAAATGTGATTTCTTTATCCTGTAACATTTGGTCTCTATTTTTTCGTTTAAGTGAAAATCAAATTTTCCAAGTTTATTATTTTCTGATAAGGTTTAATCACTGCTCATGAAAATATCATTTTAAAGTATTATGGATTAAGGTAAAGCAGAATTATAAAATTTTTTTACTATTCCCCATATTTATATCGGCATTTAAGCGGAAAACGTTTAATGGATATCTGATTATATTTCATTTGATAATGATGCAATCTATTTTTTTAAAAGAGTAAAATAATTGCAAAAAAGCCTGTCTGTGCTTTTGTGTCCCGGAGAGAATAATGTTGACGTGTCATAAGCAGCGTTATTATTTTCAGGTGTTGTTTGAAAATAAAATGATATTATAAAAAGAGGATTACGTATTGAGCCTGGTAAAAAATGGAGTATATATTCATGTACCTTTCTGTAGAAGCAAATGTGATTATTGCGGATTTTATTCGCTTCCCGTGGCACCCGGTTCGGAAATAATCAATTCTTATGTTCAGGCCCTTGTCAGAGAGGTGAAGTCGTTGCCGTATGATTTATTCGAGGCTGAAGCTGATTCGCTTTATTTTGGAGGGGGCACTCCATCCATGCTTTCGGCCGGGCAGCTTTCAAGTGTCATTTCCTCTCTGTCCGACAGGTTCAGTTTTGCCGATGGTGCGGAAATAACAGTAGAGATGAACCCCGAGGATTTCTCCCCTGAAAAGATAAGCGGCTATCTGGAACTGGGGGTTAACAGGATAGTCCTGGGGGTGCAGAGTCTTGATGAGGAGAGCAGGCGTATAATCGGCAGAAGGGGGAATTACAGCATAAAAGAAAAGCTTGAACAATTCTTTAGTGAAAAGGGTTTTATCAGATGCGTGGATGTTATCACCGGTATCCCCGGAAAAAATGGTGCGGGAACTCTTGACGACCTGAAGGTTATAACAGGATTCAGGCCTGAGCATATTTCTCTGTATCTTCTTTCCGTTGAAGAGGGAACGCCGCTGGCCTCCCGGATTGTTCCTGACAACAGTTTTGAAGAGATGCAGGCCCGTGTGTGGGGGGAGTGTATCGATTTTCTGGATGCTTCCGGGTATAGCCATTATGAAGTATCCAATTTTTCTCTTCCCGGTTTTGAATCAGTGCATAATTCAAAATACTGGCATTTTATACCTTATGCCGGATTCGGGCCGGGTGCGCATTCCTTTACCGGGGATAAAAGGTATTGCAACAGTATGACAGTTGATGAATACATCATAGCAGATAATTTTAAATACACCTTTGATGAAAGAACCGATTCAGATGTCATTGTTGAGTTTTTTATGACTGCTCTGCGGGATCTCCGCGGGTTTTCAGCCGGTGATTTTAAAAGGGTGACGGGCAGGGAGATTCCGGCTGAATTATTGTCGATACTCGATTCTCTTGTGAGAAAAGGGGATGTCAGGTATAACGACAGCAGGTATTCTCTTACAAGGAGCGGCCTTTTCAGGGCCAACAGGGTTGTTTATGAAATTACGGAGGGGTATATCGGCGGCAGTCCAAATCACTGATTTGTGATTTTTTTTTTTTTTTCTCTTTCTCTCTCTCTCTCTCTCTCTCTGGTAACTCTTTGTGACATAAAATAATTTTTATCAAATTTACCCTTCGGGCCGATACATATTATGTATATTCATATATTCAGGAGTGAATAATGCATCAGAATTTTTCCAGGCTTGAAAATATACTTACAGAAGAGGCCGGTCTTTACAGGGAGATTTACAGCCTTGAACTGGATAAAACAGAAGCTGCGATAGAAAAAAACGGGATATTGATACAGGAAATATCTGCAAAGCAGGAAGAGCTTGTATGCCGGATTGAGTCACTTGAGTCTGTCAGGGCTGAATTGACAACCTTTCTTGCGGGTGATTACGGTTATAGAAGAGATGTTACCCTTTCAGAGATCGCGTCCCGGGCGGATTCTGAAACATCATCAAGAATTATTAAAGGCGGAGCAGAGCTTAAAGAACTTTTAATTAAGCTCAGAAACAGGCAGGATACTAATATTAAACTTCTGCAGGATAATATGGAATTTTTCAGCATCCTGATGTCTGATCTGAAAAATAGTTCTTCACTCAAATCAGGATACGGAAGTGACGGCAGGGAAAACAACAGGGTAGTGAATCCTGTACTGTTCAACACGAAGGCTTAAAGGAGGGGATATGTCATCCACATTCATGGGGCTTGAAATCGGAAAAAGAGGATTGATGTCGCATCAGCAGGCGCTTCATGTGACAGGCCATAATATATCAAACGCTGAAAACAAGGAATATTCAAGGCAGAGGGTGATAATATCATCAGCTGATCCTATATATGCCCCGGCCTTTAACAGGGCCAACGTTGCGGGGCAGATAGGCCAGGGGAGCAATGTTGAAATTATAGAGAGGATACGTGATTCCTTTATTGATGACAGGATTGTTGCTGAAAAGAACACCATGGGCTACTGGAAAGCAAAAGATGATTTCATATACCAGGTTGAAGCCATATATAATGAACCGTCAGATCAGTCTATGAGAAGCAGGATGGACGCCATGTGGGCCGCCTGGCAGGAACTCTCCAAGTACCCGGAAGAAAGATCAACCCGTGAAGTGGTAAAAGAGAAGGGTGTGCATCTCGCAAATGAGGTCAACAATGTATTCAGACAGCTCTATTCCCTCAGGGAGGACGCTGACAGGCAGGTAGTGCAGAGAGTTGAACAGATAAATATTTATGCGGCTGATATCAGAAATCTCAATGAAAGGATACAGAAAGCGGAAGCTCTTGGTGACAAGCCTAACGATCTTATGGACAGGCGGGACGCGCTTATTGAAAAACTTTCACAGATCGTTAATATTTCCGTCGGAAGAAATGACAAAGATGAAACTATAGTATATATAGACGGCGAAAACCTGGTACAGGGGAATATATTCCGTCCGCTTAAAGCTGTTAAAAATCCTGAAAACAGCGGCATGCATGATGTTGTCTGGAAAGACACTGAAACCGATGTCTCAGTGAAGAATGGTGAACTCGCCGGGCTCATTGAAGTAAGAGATGTCATTATAAGACAGAATATAACTGACGTTAACGCATTTGCTATTAACCTTTCTGACCTGACAAATGAAATTCATAAAGACGGTTTCGGCAGGAGGGGGCAGACCAATATCAATTTTTTCAGGCATCTTAATATAAGTGACAACAATGAGGGGAATTTTGACCTCAACAACGACGGGGTTAATGATGTCAGCGCGATTTACAAGGTGGCAGGTAATAACAGGCTCGACGCATCAGCTGCAATAGGTATAACCGGTACCCTGACATTTGCCAGAAATGACAAGCTCGATTCAATAGCTGAAGTTGATTACAATGAGTCTGATACTGTTAATTCAGTGATGAAAAAGATAAATGACGCGAATCTCGGTGTTGTGGCGTATGTTGATCACAATGGCCATTTCGCAATGAAGGCAACCGCGGCAAAAGACGATGACAGGAAACATTTTATGATAAGGCATCTGGAGGATTCAGGGCAGTTCCTTGTGGGACTTACCGGAATCCTGAAACAGAGCGGCCAGACAGGGTCTTTTGATTACAGGCGTGTTGATGATATAATGAAATTTATTCCTCAGCGGGAGCATATTACAGTCACGCCTAAATTCAATCCTGCGGCCCATATGGCGGTTTCAGATGCTGTAATGATGGATGTTGACATTATAGCCGCATCTAAAGGTAAGGACGTCGGTGGTACCGGAGATTATAATGTGACAAATGGTATTGGTGACGGGACCAATGCTCTCCAGATTGCCGGCCTGCGTTATAAAACATCTATGGTCGATACAAAATCAACATTCAATGAATTTTATACAGCCCTTATATCAAGGATAGGAACTCAGGGCGAAGAGACAAAGAACAGGATTGAGAACCAGACCGTAATGCTAAAGAATCTTGAAAATATGAGAGAATCCGTTTCCGGCATCAATCTTGATGAAGAGATGGCCGGCATGGTCGCTTTTCAGCATGGTTATAACGCTAACGCGAGAATGATCAGTACTATAGACAAGATGCTTGAAACTATAATCAGACTGGGGGCATAAAAAATGCATAGAATAACAAACCAGATGCTCAACAACACGATGACCTATAATCTGCAGAGGCACCAGACTGATATGGATGCGCTGCAGAATAAGCTGGGGACCGGGAAGGCGGTAAGGACTCCCAGGGACAATCCTATCGCAGCCACTAATCAGATGCTGTACAGAACCCGTTTGAGTGAAATAGATCAATTTATAAGCAATATAAGTGAAACACAGGCCAGGCTGAATGAGGTTGATACAGCTTTACAATCATCACTCAGGATATTCCAGAGGATAAGGGAGCTGGCTGTACAGGGAGCTAACGGAATCTACTCCAACTTTGAGAGGAAAGAGGCTGCAGCTACTGAAATGAACCAGCTGCTTGAGGAGCTGGTGAGTATCGCGAACCAGAAAGGGGCCACAGGACGTTCTATTTTCGGAGGATTCAATACCGGTACCGAGGAGCAGCCGAATCCCTTTGTTCCTATTTATATGACCCTTACCGCGGGCCGTCAGGGTGACGCAATGATCGGTGTTGAATACAGGGGAAATATAGGGGAGCAGGTAAGAGAGGTAAGTAAAAGTGAATATCTTGAAGTGAATATCCCCGGCAACAAGGTATTCTGGGCCACTGAACAGACTCTTACATCTGGTACAGATGCCACAAATTACAGTGCAACAAGTAACCAGATAATAATGATTGATGGTAAGGAAATTGAAATTTCAGCCGGCGATAATGTTGATATTATTATAGACAAGATAAATAACTCCGGAGTAAGCGTTAAAGCTTCGAAGGGGGGGATAAATAACCTGATTCTCAATACAACCGTTCCTCACCAGATATGGCTTGAAGACAAGGGGAGCGGGACAGCTCTGCAGGAACTCGGACTTGTGAATAAAAATTTTCCGCAGCCGCCAAATAATATCGATCCCACTGCATCAATAGGCGGAATGTCCATCTTTGAGATGATGATCCAGGTGAGAGATGATCTTGTCAGGGGCGATCAGGAACTTGTCGGTGGAAGAGATCTTGGCCTGATTGACGGGGCCCTCGATAACATACTCAGGCACCTTGCGGCAACAGGAGCAAAACAGAGCAGGGCTGATGAACTTGCTAAAAGGGCTGAATATGAAAAGGGGAATGTTACCGAACTTCTGGCCAAGAACGAAGGTATTGATTTCCCTGAAACTATAATGAATTTCAAATGGCTTGAAAGTGTGCACGATTATGCACTTTCGGTTGGAGCCAAAACTATAAAATCGACTTTGCTCGATTTTCTGCGATAAATATAATTTTAAGGAGTGTTAATTGGGCATTAAAATTCAGACCAAACCATTTGGTGAAATAGAAGTCAGTGAACTTCAGGTGATAGATTTCCCTGACGGAATACTGGGATTCGATTTTATTAGAAAATTCGTTGTCCTTGACGCTGAGGATGAGGGTTCCCCTTTTAAGTGGATGCAGGCTTTTGATGAAAAGGATTTGGCTTTTATCATTATCAGACCCGCTGATTTTATGCAGAACTATGAACTGATAATCTCACAGAGCGATTATGAGGCTGTTAATGCAAAGTCTGCTGATGAACTTCTTGTTTTCGCTATTGTTACAATACCTGAGAATCCGGAGAATATGACAGCCAATCTTCAGGGGCCGATTATAATAAATCCCTCAAAGAGGCTCGGGAGACAGGCAATATCGATGACTGAGAAGTATACGGTCCGTCATAAAATTCTTGAAGAGATCAAACGTAAGTCTGAGGCAGGAGGTTAGTATGCTTGTTCTTGCCAGAAGATTGAATGAAAGTATAATGATCGGTGATGACATAGAGGTCGTGGTTATTGATATTAAAGGAGATCAGGTTAAACTGGGAATCAAGGCTCCCAGGAAAATAACTGTTCACCGTAAAGAGATATATCAGGAGATAAAACAGGAAAATATTGCCGCAATGGGTTCTGAATTCGATCCTAAAAAACTCAGGGACCTTTCAGATATTTTCAAAAAGGATAAGGACAAGTGATAGTCCCTGAATACCTTTATCAGTTAACGGCAGCATATATTATAGTTTTCATGGTTCGTGAATATGTTGCCTGGAAAGGGATCTTATTATTAAAGTATTTTTTTACTCCCATGATCACCGCGCTTGCGGTTTTCATTGTTCTGAGCTCTCTGATTGTTTACGGTGCAGACAGGTACAGCCTTTTTGTTTTCGCGTCGCTTATAGCGGCTCTGATTGCTGATACGCTTCTTATGATTGAAGAAATAAGCCTTCTGAAAAACGGTATGGTGTTCTTTATCCTGGGGCATCTTTTCTATGCCGCTGCTTTCTGTTATGATATAACTTTTTCAGCGTGGAATTCTGTTCTTCTGATTATTCTTCTAGTAGTAAATTTTATCCATCTAAGGCTGATGAAGAAACACGCGGGGAGGATGTTTATACCCGTAGTTTTTTATGTAATTATTATTGATATAATGGGATATCTTGCAATTATAAAACTTAATTCAGGTGCCGGTTCGTTCGGGATTACTGTTGCTTTGGCAGCTGTGCTGTTCTGGACTTCGGATTTCATACTCTCTGTAAATGCTTTTGTAAAGACCATTCCGCACAGTACTGTATATACCTGGCTTTTTTATGCTCCGGCACAGCTGCTGTTTGCCTGGTCTGCAGTTTTGATTAATCGTATCTGATTACAAGGTGTTTCCGGCCGAAAATGCGCACCCGTCCTGAAATAAAGTTCCCGGTTATCTCCATCGGTTCTATTATCGGGGAGATAAGATCATAAGAGCCGTGTATCTGTCTCCCTGTACGGTCTGCGGGAAAACAGGCCCGGCCTCCATCAATTATAAGGATTTTTTTCGGAGGGGAATATTCATCATCCGGAGTTTTCATGAGTTCTATAAAGGGGGTTGATTTTCCGTTATACTCAAAGTCTCTTCCTGATTCAGGGGATTTGTAATCGATAATATCAAGACCAGAATATTGTACAATGAAAAGAGAACCGTTTCGTTCAAAAGTTGTCCATTTATACTTCAGATCTTTTATCTGTCTGCTTTCAGTATACTGGTTTTCTTCTATAAGTTCAGGATAAACTATTTCATCGGAAGTTGCCTCGTGAAAAAAAGTCGAGTTAAACCTGTTGAGTTTTTTAATTATATGTTCTGCTATTTTGATAAGATTTGAATTTTCATTTATATTTTTCCGGTAAATATCCAATACAGATTTTAATCTTAGAACAAGTTCAAGTCCGTCATGGCTGCTGAAACTCCTGAAAACAGCGTTAGAGACTTCAATTGAATCTGAAAGTTTGTTGAAAATTTCATCAGTGATCGAGTTATTTGAGGAAAGAGCCGTTATTACTTCCCTGAGAGTAGCGGTAAGATCTGAAAGAATTTTTTCATTGTTTTCTGTAAATTCAGAATAAACCGGATCAAACTCAATTTTATTTTTCAGTTTTTCCATAATTAACATAGAAACTAAAATATTCTTTTTTTTATTCAATTAAAATAATTTATATCTGAAATTTTATCATTAAAATTGAAAACTTTGCTTGAAAAGAACCATGTATTTTTATTTTTTAAGTACAAAACAGGGTAAAATATCCATATTCATTTAGATAATAAAAAACTTGACATCGGTTAAGATTTAATTTTATTTGTTTTTCTTATATTAATTAAATTCTTTATAACTAAATAAGTTCTTTAATAAAACTTTTTTCTCTTATCTAATCCGGATTTTACCGGTATTTTCCTGATATGATCTGTATAATTCCGGAATAATGTATCTTAAATACTTGTTTTATATACTGTAAATTAACTGGTTTTTGCTTCTTTTTTATATATTTTAAACGTGTAATAAAGGATGAGAAATACCATTTTATTTAGCGTATATTAAACATACAAGGAGAGTTTCAATGTCAAAAAAGATGATGAAGTCAATGGACGGTAATACGGCAGCTTCGCA
>DAIOFM010000049.1:0-26310 GCA_036745755.1 Spirochaetota bacterium
TATAAAAATATCTGGTAATAATTCCTGAATATATATTTATAGCAATTAATGAATTTTTTAAACCATGTCATTGCGAAGGAACGTCAGTGAGTGAAGCAATCTGTTTTTGACGTAAATAGTACCTTTTTATCATAAAATGGTTATAACCTGAAAAGATTGCCACGTCGCTATTGCTCCTCGCAATGACAAAAAGTACTAATTCAATCGTTAACCGCTATAGTGTAGAAATTATATATCAAACCGCCTTCGCCGGCGTTGATAAAAGAGCAATTTTAACCGAAACAGGTTAAGGAATAATCACTGAAAATATCAGACTATATTGAATCCTTTGGAGAACCCGGATGGCCGCAGTAAAGAAAACAGCGAAAAAAGAGGCAAAAAAAGCACCCTATCTTTCTATAATACTACCTGTATTTAATGAGGAGGAGAGCCTCGATCTCCAGTATAAAGCCGTAACTGAGGCTGTGAAGAAGCTTAAAAAAACCTACGAGGTCATATTCGTGGATGACGGGAGCCTGGATTCCTCTTATGAAATTCTTACAAAAATTTCGGCAAAAGACAGAAATGTCAGGCTTGTCCGTTTCAGAAGAAATTTCGGCCAGACTGCTGCCATGGCTGCAGGTATAGATTATTCCTGCGGAGAGGTCATAGTCTTCATGGATTCCGATCTTCAGAATGAACCTGAGGATATAGGGAAGCTTCTTGAAAAAATTGAGGAGGGTTATGATGTTGTCAGCGGCTGGAGGGCCAACAGGCAGGACAAGCTGATTTCACGCAAGATTCCCTCAAAAATAGCGAACTGGCTCATAGCAAAAGTTACAGGAGTCCCCCTCCATGACCTGGGGTGTTCACTAAAGGCGTACAGGGGGGATGTACTGAGGCAGGTCAATCTTTACGGGGAGATGCACAGGTTTATACCTGTGCACGCTTCATGGATTGGAGCAAGGATAACAGAAGTCCCTGTTGGTCACCACGCACGGCAGTTCGGGCAGTCAAAGTACGGGATTAAAAGGACATTTAAGGTTATACTTGACCTTGTCACAGTAAAGTTCATGGGATCATACTCTACCAAGCCGATCTATATTTTCGGCGGAACGGGAGTTGTTATATGCCTTCTTGGAGTGATGAGCGGTACTGCGGTTGTGCTGATGAAGCTTATATCCGGTACAGACATGAGCGGAAACCCTCTTCTCATTCTGTCAGTGCTGCTGCTGATTATAGGTGTTCTCTTTATACAGATGGGTATTATCGCGGAGATACTGATAAGAATTTATCATGAGTCGCAGAAGATGCCCCCTTACAGGATAAGGGATACTGTTAATATAAAATAAGGTTTTTCAGCGGCAGTTTATTCACTGCCGCTTAATCTTTCTCCTCTTTTTTCTCATCCTCTTTTTTTCCCTTCATGAGGAATTTCACAGGGTGTTTTTTCAGTTCGGCTGAAATCTGCTCCATCGTAACGGCTGTCTCCCTGAACGCCTTCATAATGGTAAGTATATCCTTCTGTGAATTCGCAAGTATGCTGTTGACGCTTGCCACACTTCCGCCAAGGTCTGTAAGGAGTCCGCGTATGTTCTGCCTGCTCTCAAGGGATATGGTCTTAACAACACCGACAGTTTCGTTTATGGTATTCAGAAGTTTGTGCACGTCTGTGAGTACCGCTTCGAGATTTACATATTCAAGGCCTTCAATTACATCACCGTTTCTCAGTGCCGGGCCCTTTCTGTCGGGATTTCTCATCTCAACAACGGTGTCGCCGATTATGTTCTGGTTTAAGATAATTGCAGTGCAGTCCTCGTTAAGTTCTATGTTTTTTTTAATTCTCATTGTGGCCAGAAAGTGAAGGCCTGGTTCATAAACAGGTGTGAGTTCCACGACCCTTCCTATGTCATATCCTTTAAGTTTTATTGCCGTACCTTTTTTGATCGCGGAGATATTGTCGATTTTCAGGTATACGTCAATGGTCGATCCTGAAAGGGAGTAGCCGAGTTTCAGTATTATAAAGAGCAGGAGTATAATTAACGGTACAAGAATAAAAACTCCTACCCTGAACTCGTTCGGATTTTTAAGAGTGAGAAATTTTTTCATAGAATTACCATGGGCCCCTCAATTGAATTAGTCCTGTACTGCACCACGTAGGGATTGTCAGAGGCCATGTAATCATCTTTTTTACCTCTGAATACGATTCGTCCATTGAAAAACATAATAAACTCGTCAGAAATATCAATAAAATTTTGCGGATAATATGTTATCATAATAAGGGATTTGTCAGGACGTATGGATCTTTCTGTCAGTACATCGATGAGTGACCTGATGTTAAGGTAACACTGGTCCTCAAAGGCGTGTTCAATATAGAGCAGATCCGGGTCGTTCGCAATGGCCCGCCCGAATGCTGTTTTAAGAATCTCAGATCTTGTGAGGTCAAAGGGCCTGAGTTTTTTGCAGTGATCAAGGTTCACTTCATAGATGATTTTATCTACATGCTTTTTTATCTCTGACGCGGACATTGCTGAGTGGTAATCAAGGGGGAGTGAGATATTCTGCTCCACTGAAAGGTTGCTCATCAGGCCGTAATCCCCGTGTAAATACCCTACTTCCCTTTTGTGGTTCATCAGGCCGAAATAGTCAAGGGACTTGATGCTTGATCCTTTGTAAAAAACGTCACCGTCAAACTTTGCGTTCCCCCGTATTATAATGTCAAAAAGAGAGGATATCCCTGAACCCTCCGGGCCGAAAATCGTGACATTGTCCCCCCTGGTGAGGGAGAAACTGACGTCATCAAGAAGGGTTATTGTTTCCCTTCTGTATGTTACGTTCCGCAGCTCAAGAATAGTTTCGTTCAAAACCGGTCCTCACACAAGATAGAATAGGGTTGAAACAGCGATATTGACTATAATGGCTATAAACAGTGTCCTTATTACAGCCTTTGAAACATATATAGGGATTTCAAATTTGGAATTTGGCTTAAGCCCGTAATAGCAGCATATCAGAGGGATTGTTATCCCGAAAAAAACGCTTTTCACAAGGGCGGCTATTATGTCCTTGAATGTAAAGGCATCGATAAGTGTCTGGCCGAAAACGTCCATGGGGATATATACAACAGTCTGTGAAATAATGTAACCTCCGATGAATGCCACCACGTCGAAAATTATTATCAGCCCCAGTATTGAAAGTATGGAGGCTATTATCCTGGGGAAAACAATATAGAGCTTTGTGTCAATCCCCATAAGTTCCATTGAGAGGATCTCCCTTGACCATTTCTGTACAGATATCTCGGTAGCAATGGCTGAACCTGATCGGGCAATGACTATAAGTGCAGTGGCAAGAGGGCCGAGCTCCCTTGCTATTATTATTACAAGGAGGTTCCCCAGGAACCCTTCAACTCCGAATTTCGGGAGGGATGTGAGTGCCTGGATAATTACAGTCCCGCCGAGAAGAAGAGCTATGATCATAACTATGGCAAGGGCGTCTACTCCGGTAAATCGTGTCTGGTTTATTATGATCGTGTAAATTGACCTGAATCTCAGGTATCTCAGTGATTTAAATGAGGTGAATATCGATTTTACGAAATCCCTGAATTCGGCAATTCCGCTGTAAATCTGTATCCCCTTTCTGCCTGCTTTTGTGATAAATTCTATGAGCATTACCGGTTATCTTTATCCCCTGTATCTTTATAATTTTGCGAATAGTGGCGGCATTATTCAATTATTTTTTTCTTTACTCCGTGATTATTTCATTTTTAATAAGACTTCACGGGGAAATGATATGTCGGTTAAATTAAGGTATTTTTCATTAGCGGGAGTTGCTGTTATATTAACTCTGTTTATTGCGGCAGCAGGTTATTCCGGGGCGGTTTACATTGCTGACTGCGCCAGGTCAATGGTGATCAGCGCCTTCAGCCTTTACGGCGTTAAAGGGGAGGGGATTACTGTCATCAGTGCTGATAAGTACCGGCCTTATACAGGGACTTACAGAAGGCTGCCTGCAGGTTTTTTCCATTTCGGCAACACCCTTTTCTACAGGGCCCCGAAAAATATCAGGGCAGCGGATCTTGCCCTCGCTTTGATTGAATATACTGACTGCTACAGACTCTCTGAACTGACTTGGGCCCTGCACCGTTCAAACAGAATTACAGGGGGAATTGTTAATGCAGGTGAAATTATAGTTGTTCCCCGTTCTCTGCCCTGTTTTGTCACGGACATCAGTTCCACCCGTGCGCCTGAGATCAGGTTTACGAGGGGACTCTATTTCTCCGGGGTCAGGGCAGGTGAAAAAAAGTTTCTGTTAAAACTTCCGTATTTTAAAAGCATAGGGATAAATGCGATAGTTTTTGACGTTAAGGACATTACAGGCATTGTTCATGTAAGGAACAGCAGGGTAAGAACTGTACGTAATTTCGGGCTTGCCGGGAAAGGGGGAATTGATAATCTTTCCATGCTTGTCAGGGAGTGCAGGGAAAACGGCATCTACACAATTGCGCGGATATCTGTTTTCAGGGACCACCTTCTGTACAGGCTGGACCCCTCATCAAGGATCAGGGCCGGGAAAACCGGGGGATACTGGAACCAGGGCAGAAAAGAGATGTGGTGTGACCCCACAAACAAAAAGGTGCAGGATTACAATATTGCCCTTGCGGGAGAGGTCGCTGCTTCAGGGGTTGATGAGATCCAGTTTGACTATATAAGGTTTCCCACCAACGGTGATCAGGGGGATGCACGCTTCGCATGGTCTGACGGGAAAACGGACAGGGTTTCTGTAATAAAGGGGTTTCTTAAAAGGGCCCATGAAATGGTGGCAGAACACGGGGCTTATCTTTCCATCGATATATTCGGCGTAACGGCCTGGGGTAAGGATGTAGACATAAAAAAACTCGGGCAGCGGATAGACATCCTGGCGGAAAACTGCGATGTAATATCCCCCATGCTATACCCGTCACATTTCAATGATAATTTTGACGGTTACTCAAGGCCCGGTGACAACCCGTATCATTTTATATCAAGCGGATGCAGAAAGGTTAAAGAGCTTGCAGGAGGGGGGGTGTATGTCAGGCCGTGGCTTCAGGCTTTCTCCTGGAGGGTATCATCATATAATTCACGGTATATCCTTGAACAGGTAAGGGCCGCGAATGATTCAGGGTCCTTTGGTTACCTGTTCTGGAATGCCTCGAATAAGTATGATGAGGTTTACCGTGCTATGGAATATATTAAAAACTAATTTTTAGTCAACCTGAATTGTAATCTTTGCCGTGTCTTTATAAACAGGCTTTTTCTTCCAGTGCTCCCCGTACTTGAAAACTACAACACCGCCGGTTTTTGAAGCTTTGAAAACAAATTCCTGAATTTCATAACCCCCTGTTCTGTTAAGGGTCTTTTCATCTGAAATTACATTCTCTTTTATCAGGGTTACTGCATCAGGCATTTCCATGATCTTCCAGCTGTATCCGGTACTGAGCTGTGACTTCAGCTGTATTGAGATTTTTTCCCCTGCCCTGGCCTTTATTGTCTGGTCGCCGTCTTTGACCATTACCGTAACGGGCTTTGTTAAACAGCCCGTTACAATGGCAAGAGCGGATATTATCACTATCGCAGAATAACTGATCCGCATAAACCCCTCCTAATCGGAGGCCACAACGGCCCATGCCGCGCCGTAGCCTATATTATTTGAGCCGTATTCAACCCAGATATATCCTTTATCCCCCCAGTTAGGTCCCCAGGAGTTTTTTACGAGGTATGCCTGCTTTTTATCATCCCACCCTACTATTGTTATTGCGTGGTTAACATCATTAGGGGCTGACACTGAGGCGTGTTCATCAAATATACCGCTTTTGTACGCCTGGAAAGCAGGGGTTACCTTAACGCACGCGGCAATTGCGCCGTACTTTGCAATGGCAGCTTTCATCTCTTTAACTGAAGGGATACCCGCATCCCTTCTTATGTAACCCCATTTTAAAACTCTATAGTTTGAGCTGCCCGAGTTGCTGCAGAAGCCCTCTTTACCCTTGTAGGGCCTGCTTTTTTCAAGCTGTGCGCCCTTTGTTATGAGGTAATCAAAAACGCCGCCGTACCATCCCCCATTGCAGCTTCCGGCGTCATTGCCGTTTTTATCTCTTGCGCAGTCGAGTATAAACTGTTCGGACACATCCAGTATTTTGCCGTTTTTCATTTTATAGTTGCCTTCATATACTGCTGCCGATGTGAATGCCCAGCAGCTTCCGCATATACCCTGGTACTGAACGGTTGTCAGTCTTCCCGCGTCTCTCCAGTTGAATGCGGCAACTGTAATGGCGGGAGCTATGGATAGAGGCACGTTCCTGTCGAGCATGTCGCGCCTGTTAAGTTCATCCTGCCGTTTCGCGTCCTCTCTTTTTCTTCTCTCCTCCTCCTGCCTGCGGAGCTCCTCCTGCTTCTTGCGGTTACGCTCCCTGTTTATCTCATCCTCACGGCGTTTGCGTTCCTCTTCCTGCCTGCGGAGTTCATCCTGGCGCCTTTTCTCCTCTTTTTTTCGCGCCAGTTCCTCTTTTCTTCTCCTCTCCTCTTCTTTCTTCTTCAATTCATCTTCTGAAGGGGGTTTGCTGCCGGTTATTTCGGAGATCTTGTATTTCATCATTTCATTTAGTTCAACACGGAATTTAAGATTTTTCTTTCTTATATCACCGAGTATATTGTTCATCATCGATTTCAGTTCTTCCGGGCTGCGGACAACGTTTTTCTTGTCCTGTTCAAATCTTTGCCAGATATCTTTTTTTGTTGTTCTCTGCGCGTAGGCTTTCCCTGTGCTGTCGGTTATTACCGTGATTGCAAGTAAAAATACAAGCAGGGATGCTGCTGCAGGGAAAAGCAGTATAGTTTTCACCTTTTTCATGAGTTACTCCTTACGGAATAGTTTTTTATCACATTTTTTGCATACTCCGGTATGATTCGCCATATTAATTAAGCCCTGAATTTTTTCCGGAAATGCATTTTAATGTGTTTTATATGTTTATTATATAACACTTTTTTACGCAATAAACTATTTTAATTCAGTAAAATATATTCATCTTTTTTGAATAATAAAATTTTATCAGTAATAATTCCTGAATATATATTTTAGTGTAAAAAGTAAAACTTATAAATTATATACACCTGCTGCCGAAGGCGGCCGCAGCAGCAATAACGTATTTTTACCTGAAATAAGTTAAGGAATAAATACTGTAATTTAATTAAAATATGCAGGTTAGACAATTGCTTTTATATTCAGGTTCTTGATTTTTTGCCTGAAAAAGTATTTTTCGGGAAATTTTCATCACTCCGGCCTGCCCGGAATTCCTGAGTCAGGGAGTTTACTCCTGAACCGGCATGTTTTAACATTTTAAATAAGATTTTTATTTGACATCAGTGCGGTCTCTGTCGGATATAAACAGTTTTAGTGTTCCGTATTGAGCAATGAAATCTGTACATGTTTTAGTGTAAAGATTATATATTCCGGTTGCCCTGGGCGGAGGGAGTAATAGAGAATTTTTTTACCCGAAAAAAGGTAAGGAATAAAAACTGAAAAAAATTGAAAATAAAAACTGGAGTTTAATATGACAGTAAAAAAAGTGGCAGTACTGGCCGGTGACGGAATCGGGCCTGAAATAATTACTGAAGCTATCAAGGTACTTGATAAAATTTCCGGCATCTATAATGTGGAATTTTCCTATAAACACGCGGATGTAGGTGGCGCGGCACTGGATAATCATGGCGAACCCCTTCCTGAATATACAGTAAAGACCTGTGAAGAGTCTGATGCTGTGCTTTTCGGTTCAGTGGGCGGCCCCAAGTGGGAGAAGCTTCCCCCGGAAAAGCAGCCTGAAAGGGGGGCCCTGCTTCCTCTACGCAAAAAATTTAATTTATACGCGAACCTTCGCCCTGCAATAGTTTTCAGGGAACTGAGAGACGCCTCTCCCCTGAAATCCGAAATCATCGGTGACGGCTTTGATATAATGATAATAAGGGAACTCACAGGCGGAATATACTTCGGCAAGCCGAAGGGTATTGAAAATGACAAAGGGTTTGATACACTTGTCTACTCAAAGGATGAGGTTAAGAGAATCTCCAGAGTCGCTTTTGAGACAGCAATGAAAAGGGGTAAAAAGGTTACTTCAATTGATAAGGCCAATGTTTTATCCTCTTCTATCCTGTGGAGAGAGGTTGTTGAGGAAGTGGCTAAAGGGTATCCTGAAGTGGAACTTAATCATCTTTATGTGGACAACGCGGCTATGCAGCTTGTGAGAAATCCCAGGCAGTTTGATGTTGTGCTCTGCGGCAATATGTTCGGGGATATCCTTTCAGATGAGGCTTCAATGGTTACAGGTTCGCTGGGGATGCTCCCATCCGCATCTCTTTCAGACGGTTCTTTCGGGCTTTATGAGCCTGCGGGCGGATCAGCTCCTGATATAGCCGGCAAGGGGATTGCTAATCCCATAGCCCAGATACTCTCTGCAGCAATGATGCTGAAATACAGTTTTAACATGGATGAGGCTTACACAAAGATATTTAAAGCTATAGAGAAGGTCCTTGAGCAGGGATACAGGACAGGAGATATAATGTCTCCCGGCAAAAAGCAGGTTGGGACATCTGAAATGGGTGATCTTATCTGTAAGAACCTGTAGAGAGAAGGTGAAAAATTCGAGCCGGCTGCATGAGAATGAGCCGGCTTTAATTTATTTTTTCTGCATGTCCACTGTCATGGCTTTTGCTTTTTCAAAAAGGACTTCAGCTTCCTTGAAGTTCCCTCTTCTCATCTGTTCCATCCCGCTATTGAACAGATTGTCGATCTCTTTGATGCTCATAACACCCTCCTGTTCGTTTTTATAATTATCGACATAATACGATATTTTGTTAACAATAATGATCAAATTTAATTATTTGTTTACTTTTTGTATGTGAAATTTTTGTATAGATAAATAATAATATAAATGCGCCCATTTCCCTGGTAATAAAAAGCGGGTGAAGGAAAGGGTATAAAATAAATTGACAATTCCTATTTATAAGGAGAAAGTAACGAATTCGATTCTCATTTTCAGGGGGAAATATGCCGGAAGAACAGTGTATAACTTCTTATCATGAAATTATCAGGGAGCTGGCTGAAATTGAATCACGGCTTGAGACGAATATCGATACAACCCTCTGGATTAGCGATCCTCACGGAGCGGGGGAGCGTTTTGTATCAATTCTCAAGGGCAGGTTCGGCCTTGTGTGGCGAACAGCCTATGAAGCCCTTCCTAAAACTTTTTCAAACGAGAAGCTTGAACATCTGGACAGGATTATTAAGAAAGAAAGATATATTGAAGCTGAAGATTTTAACATGGAGAGGCAGGATGTAATATCCGCCCTTGTGAATATTATCAGGTACAAGGTCCAGAATGTTCACGATTTTGATCAGATACGGGGAAATTTCAGCAGGGACGTAAAGATACTTCTGGAAAACCTGATACTCAATTTTCCTGTTCCGAATATTGTTTATGAAAACAGTATGGTTGCGGACAAGGTGATCACCTCCCTGGCGAAAATTGTAAAACAGGTAATACTGGGGCAGATTATTGTACTTGGTGATGTTTTTGACAGGGGAGACGAGCCTGACAAGATACTCCGGATACTTTCCCAGAAAGACCTGAAGCCCTTTGTGAAGTTTGTGTGGGGGAATCATGATATTTTATGGATGGGTGCTGCGGCGGGAAACAAGTCACTAATTGCAGAGGCATTGAGGATAAGTGTAAGATATGACAACCTTGATTTTCTTAAAAGGCTGGGTATAGATATCACCAAGCTTACCGAACTTTCAGAAAAACTTTACCCCGGCAACATAACCGGTAATTTCAAGGCGAAGCTGGAGATCTCCAAAAAGATGGAGAAGACCCTGGCCATGATACAGTTCAAGCTTGAGGAGGAAACTATAAAGAAATATCCCCAGCTTGATATGGATTCACGTCTTAACATTGAAAACCTTGCGGAACTGCTGAAAACCGGGCAGACATCAGGACTCGCTGATACACATTTTCCCACAATGATACTTGATGAACCTCTCAGGCTTACGGAGGAGGAAAGCGAGGTCATTAATGATCTTGTTGACCAGTTTGTTTCAAGTAAACAGATACGAAGGCTTATGGAATACCTCTTTAAGGAGGGGAAACTTTATCATATCAATAATTATATAATGAACATTCATGCCCTTGTGCCCAGTACAAAGGACGGATATTTTGAAGAGCTTTACGGCAAGAAAGGGAAGGAACTTCTGGACCATATAGAAATTACAATCAAGGATATAGGCGACAATTACCTGCAGGGGAAGGAGCAGGAGCCCTTTCAGCTTGCAATGATGTTTTATCTCTGGTGCGGCCCGAAATCACCTCTTTTCGGTAAAGATGCAATGAAGACATTTGAGAGGTATTTTTTCAGGGACAAGGTGACCCATAAAGAGAAGACTCTTTACTGGGGCAAAAATATTGAAAATCCTGAATTCATAAGCAGGCTTATGGATGAATTTAATGTTGAGAGAATAGTTTTCGGCCATACTCCTGTTGATATAAGCAAGGGACAGAAAATTGCCACACCTGACGGGAAGGCGATTAATATTGACGGTGGTTTTTCAGAGGCATATCTTAACAGGGGGCATTCCCTTATTCAGACACCCTATGCCCTTTATGCTATAATACTCCCCACATCTGAAGAGATTATTGATCTTCGTAAAAAAAAGGAACCCAACAGGCTTATGTTCGAGATGATCGATACGTTCCCTGAACCGAAGAAGGTTAAGGATACCTATGCGGGAAAACAGCAGATTAAAAGAAGGGATTTTCTCCTTGATGAACTGAAGAAGTTCAGGGAGAATAAGGGATAACAGGTTTAAAAAAATTTTTTAATCAGCAACCCCCTCATTAGTCTTAATGGAAAGAGGGGGTTTTTTATTAAATATTTTTTATTATCAGCTTTAGTAGTTTTAATACTACTCAGTTTTACCGGGTATTCTTTTCGTAGTTATTTTTGATATATTCGTCAAGAAACCCCTTGGGATTGTCTACCGCCTCTCCGGGAACGGTAAAACTTTCCAGTTTCATAAGCCTTATACCGTGAAAATAATCTCTGAAGAGTTCATCACAGACGTCTCTCACTTTCAGGTTCATAGATTTGGCTCTGTCATTGATCTTGTTAAAAGCGTTATCGTCAAAATTGAGATAGATTCCATGTTCAACCAGAAACTCCTTCTGGAATTTTTTTATGCCGTCATCAACGAGAAGTTTTTCAAGAACTACATCAGGATTGTTTATCAGTTCAATGTCAACGGTCAGTTTTTTTACATCTGTTGAGGGGAGTTTCTTTTCAAATTTAATGAGTACTTTTTCGAACACGCTTAAAAGGCCCCTTGCGCCTGTTTTTTCATTATAGGCCTTTCCTGCCATATCAAGCAGGGCTTCATCCGTGAAATCCAGGTCTATGCCATATGCCCTGAAGTCCAGCTTTTTACCCAGTATTACGGTGCTGAAGCGGTTTTTCAGGATTTTATACAGGCCGCTTACGTCCAGTTCGTTCAGCACAATATAAACAGGGAGGCGGCCGATAAACTCCGACTCGAATCCGAACTGAAGAAGATCCTCTGTCTTCAGGTTTTTAAGCAGTTCCCTGTTCTCCTGCATGGAGACTTTGCTCTTTTCAAAACCGATACTCTGCATGTTCATTCTTTTGCTTATAATTTCATTCAGGCCGGCAAAAGCCCCTGAGACAATAAAGAGTATATTCTTTGTGTTGATTTTTTTTCTCGATACTTTTCCTGTCCTCTGGGCCTCCATGGCAGCTTCAACCTGTGATGCCAGGTCGTGAGGTGTTTTAAGGTCAACATCTGAGTCCTCCATCAGTTTAAGGAGGTTTCTCTGCACGCCGGTTCTTGAAACATCCGGTCCGTGCATATTACCTGTTGAGGCAATTTTGTCAATTTCGTCTATATATATGATTCCATATTCGGCTTTTGTAACATCCCCGTCAGCTTCATGTACAAGTTCGCGTACAAGGTCTTCAACGTCCCCGCCGACATAACCGGTTTCACTGAACTTGGTGGCGTCAGCCTTGACAAAGGGGACACCGATTTTCTTTGCAATTAGTTTTATTATGTAGGTTTTTCCCACACCTGTTGGCCCGATAAGCAGCATGTTGCTTTTTATATTGCCGACAATTTTCTGGTCTTCAGGTATCTCTTTTTCAATCTTCATCCGGTTGAAGTGAGTGCAGACCTTTGTCGCTATAACTTCAACAGTTGATTCCTGCCCTACAACATACCTGTTAAGGTATTCCTCCAGCTCCTCGGGGAGTATGCTGAAGTTTATTTCAGATTCATGGACTTTTGTTCCCGGATGATCGCCCGCTGTTTCAGGTTTCTCCTGGGCTTCTTCGGGATTCATTTTCAGAATCTCTTCAAAGGCCTTTTCCTGATCTGGGGTTGGTTTTGTCATTTTATAACCTCAATTTAAATCTAAACTGTCTTAATCAGAGTTTATTTACTCTTCCCGGTTACATTAATCCGGGTCAGAGTGTTACCTAAATTATATTCACCCCTAACTGTATCAAATGTTTTAAAAATTTTTTTAAAAAAAGTTAAATTTCTGTTGACTTATACTACACAAATATATACTATATATTTGTGTAATGGTAATAGTATGAATAGTATAAAGAATAAACAAAAAATGAGAGTGTGTCCTGATTGCGGGATGAAGTTTCTACCTGGATCAGGGTGCTTTTACTGGCCTGTTTGCGGATTTTCTCTGTACCGCATATAAATCTATATAACAAGTGAGAGACCAATGAATGGATTTACTGCAAAAAAGGAAAGTATACGTCTATATCAGAATGGAAGAAAAGAACAGATTCGTCAGCGCAACTGTGGAAGGCGGAATTCCAAGGGAGGTGCAGAAAATGCGGAAGGTCTGTATGGACAGCTTATCAGAGAATTCATGGGGACATGTGTTGAAAACAGAGAGGTGAAACTCTATCCTGCTGAAAATCTTATTTAAATTCAGAGAACAATTTAAGAGCAGAGCTTCCTCTTTTTACCTCGCCAATTTACCCGAAAATACAAGCCTGCCGATTACAGGCTCTGCACTTTGAATATAATCAATAAAGTAAGGACGCGATTAATCGCGTCCTTACTTTATTGCCGAAGGAGGGAATCGAACCCTCATGGGGTCGCCCCCGCCGGATTTTGAGTCCGGTGCGTCTACCAGTTTCACCACTTCGGCCTTTTGAATATAATTAATATTACTATTTCAGGAGGAATAGGGGAATTTTATTCAGGTTGCGGGAGCTCGTCAACTTCGATATACTTCCCTTTTGCCCTTGCAACTATTTTACCCATTTCATTTTCAATCTCGGCCCTGTTTTCGATTATACGTTTGCTTTTTTTAACGAACCAGCCCCTAATATAAAGATTTTCGCTTATAAAGGCAGGCTGGAGATACCGGATTGTTAATTCACTGGTTATTGCCATAATCTCCAGATACTTGTTAACTGTTATCATGGTTTCATCAAGAAGAGTTGCAACTATTCCTGAATGGATTATGTTCGGGACTCCTTCAAGTAGTTCGTGAGCAGCGAATTCACCAAAGGCTGTTTTTGTGTCATCGTCAAACTGAAGCTTCAGTTTTAAACCAATTTCATTTTCCTGTCCGCAACCGAAACAGATATTATCTTCGTACTCTAACATGGGCACTTATTTTGGATATGTGCAGTCTTTTGTCAAGAATTTTTTAATTTGGGGTTATCTGTCCAGCTTCTTAAGAACCATGTCTATTTCATCCTGATCCAGCCATTCATCAATACCTATCTCATCCGCATCTGTCATCATCATATACATTTCCAGGGCCATGATGAGTTCCTCTTTGGAAAGGATTCCCATTGTGACAAGTATTTCACCAAGAAGTCTCTCCTTGTTGTCATTTTGAAGTTCAAGAGCTTCTTTCAGCTGGGATTCATTGATTATTCCATTCTCAATGAAGAATTTGCCGATTTTGTATTCTTCCTGTTTAGAATTATCCATGTTCTTATCTCCGTTCTGTAAAAGAAATGTATAAAAAAGTGAATGTCAAGACCAAAATTAATTTTCAACCGGTGCTTAAAAAACTGCAGTAATTGTCTGTCAGTAAAAACAGTAAGTAATAAATTTATTCTCTGTGTGCGGCAGGTAACAATCTGTTTTGTCACTGAAATATTTAATGCGTAAATACTGTTTAAAAGTTGAATTATTTGTTTCCTTATTTAGAATATGGGTGTGAATTAAAATATATACAGAACAGGATTTTGAGTTTCTTATACAAAGGTCTGATGTTTAATAAATAAGGGATTCAGGATGGTGATATTTTGAGAGAAATTATATTTGTATTATCTTTAATTTTTATGACAGGGATCTTTATTAAAGAAGAACTGACTGGAAGAAACCCTTCCGTAAAATACCGCTACATGGGAGTTGCGGTTTGCGGTGAGTGTCATGCGGAGGATGCGATAGGAAACCAGTATAAGATATGGTCAGGTTCACCGCACGCCAGGGCTTATTATATTCTGAAAAGTGAAAAAGCTGAAAAGATAGCCGGCGGTATAGGTATAGATAAACCTGCTGAAAGCAGGGACTGCCTGAAGTGCCACACCACCGGTGGGGGAGAGTGGCCGGAAGTTTCGAAGGAGGGGGTCGGGTGTGAAGCATGTCACGGCCCGGGTGAAGAGTATCATACCGCGAGCGGGCATATAGATTATACCAGCAGGGAAAACGGATACAGAAGAGCTGTGAGGCTGGGGATGAGCCCCATAATAGGCATTGCTTCACTTAAAACCAGAGAGAAGCTCTGCCTGTCATGTCATACTGCTAAAAGACCATGTTATGACATATATACCAGGGATAAATATAAATATAAAATACCTATTCAGACTGTGGATTCACTGATGAAAGATGATGTGGATTTCAGGCACCCGCTCCGCAGGTAGGGCGGTCTTCCTGTGACTGTGAAAGCCGCAGCCATCTGATTCCGTCAATTTTTATAAGAGATGTTGTAATCTCTTCTGCGCTTTTAATCATAGAGTCTATATGGTTTGTCGCAAATATGCAATCCCCTTCAAAAGCTTCTCCAAGGCTGTTATAGTATATCTGTGATACAGGGATGGATGCGTAACTGCTGAATCTGGTAAGATTAAGTGAAGTGCTGAATTCGGTGGAAAGAGACATGATCTCTTTTTTGAACAGGATATCTACAAGCATGCAGAAAAGCTCCCTGGGTGAGTAGATTACCTTTGTCAGCCTGTTGAGCCCGTTCAGCACTTCATGGACGAAGAGCCCCTTGTTCAGGCATTTGTAAGCCACTACAGGAAATTTTTTTATATCGCTGTTATTGTAGGCCCGGCGTATAAGCCCGTTAAGGTCAAGTTCATCAGTCCCTATGTTGAGCAGGATCATATGGAGCCGGCTGTCCCTCAGTCCGGCAAAGAGTGAATCAGGATCAGAAACGAATTCCGTGTTGTAGCCGAATCTTCTGATAATTCCGTTGAGCATATTTCTGTGGGATGAACTGTCGTCAAGTATCAGAAATGTCCCGAATTTCTGTGATGGTTTTGTCTGAAGGAATTTTATATATGAAACAATTCTTTCAGGATTGAAATGCTCTATGCAGTCCGCTATTCCATTTTCAAGAAGGAGTTCTGATATGTATGGACTTATTGTTTCGCACAGGCATATCAGTTTGGTTTCATTGTACAGAAGCTTTATGTTCTCTTCCTGTTTTATCCTGTCAGTGGATTTGTTGTCTGTCAGTTCAAAAAGTGTATAATTCGCATTCTTTTTTTTAAGGCCGGTGCGGAGATGTGAGGTTTCCGCCAGAGGGGAATATTCGGCTGTTTCATAACCCTCCTTCTGAAAGCCCGGTTTGAACTGCTCGTTGCGGAATGTTATCAGGTTTATTATCATTATTATGTCTCATTATTAAAGTTAGAAAATTTCCAGTATTTATTCCTTAACTTATTTCAGCTAAAAAATACTCGATTATAGAGATGTTCCAAAAGCAGGTTTAGAAAGGTTTGTCATTCCGGTTTTGCATCTTCAGTTCGTGCAAATACCGGAATCTCCTGATTGAATCAGTTGTATGAGATACCGGCATTTTACCCCGAGGGTACTTCTTCGTTACACTCAGGGTGCGCACACTACAGCCGGTATGACAGCAAATTACTTTTGGGACAGCCCCGTGTATAATTTTTACTTTTTACATTAAAAAATATTTTCAGGAATTATTATTGAAAGAATTTATATTCAGATGCAAAAAGAGTCAATTAAGAAATGAAAGGGAGGAGCGTAATGTTCAGGTTAAAAAATGACAGTGTACCGAAGATTGTTTAGAATAGTGCCATAAAAAAAATAATGTATATCTTCAAAGTGCTTGAATTATTCGTTATAAAATTGTATATATAAACTGCTAGTATAATTTTAATAAATCGGAGGTCTTATGGCTGAAGGCGGATTTGATTTTAAAAAACTTGTAGATGAAACCAAGGCTACACTTATTGCACCTGCTGAATATTTTACTGTAATGCCTAAAGAGGGGGGGATGGGTGAACCTCTTGTAAAGGCTGTTATCTATTCATTCATAGCGGGACTTTTCACTTTTTTATGGGGAGCTCTTAAACTGACAGCCGCTGCCGGTGCCCTGGGCGGGCTTATAGGCGGAGGTGTAGGTATAATGGGGCTTGTAATGTCCATTATCGGCGGTATAATAGGTCTTTTCATCGGGGGAGCCATAGTTCTTGTGATCAGCGCTATCTGCGGCGGCAGCACAAGCTTTGAGGCGAATGTAAGGGTTACTGCATCACTCATGGCTCTTTCACCTGTAAGTGCTATTCTCGGTTTTCTTTCCGGGATCAGTCTCTGGCTTGGCGGACTGGTTTCACTGGCAGTATCTCTTTACGGACTGTATCTGCTCTACATAGCAATTACGAAGGCCCTGGGAGGAAAAGAAGGTACGGCAAAGGTCATCTCTATAATTCTTGCTGCAATACCGGTATTAATGCTGCTGAGTACTCTTCTCTGCGCAAAGGCCGCAACGGATTTTTCTGACCAGATGATGAAAAATATGCCTGCTGAAAACCAGAAGCAGTTTAACAAACTGGCGGAGGATTTCAACAAAGCTCTTCAGGAAGAGGCTAAGAAGCTTAACAAAGAAGGGGAATAATAATTTTATCTGACCTGAAGCTTCCGGCTGCAGACCGGGAGCTTCAGCCTCCGTTATGCTTAATCATACCTTTTCGCAGCATGTAGCATACCAGGTATTCCTCTATGGTTTTTTCAGGCCCTTTTATCCTGCTCTTTTTTCTAAACACGGCGTTTTCCCTTCTCCTGGCGTAGAAGTGATACATTTCCCGCGGGTCATCATAGTTGGTCATTGTATAGGATTTGTCCCTTCCCAGCATCTGGTGTATCCTCTCATGGTCGAATGAGGATACGTTGTGCCTCTCCATGTAGTCCTGGATCAGAAGCATCTCCTCATGTGTAAGGCCCATCAGGTATTCCCTCAGGGATTCCAGTGTGTCCTCACTGAACTCCTCATCCTCCACGAAAGTCATCCATTCAGGATTTGATTTGCTGCAGAAAGTGGCGATTTCAGTTACTCCGGCCAGTGTGCCGTAGGCAGGGGTGAAATCGATTCTGTTTTTCCAGAGATTGTTGAGTACAGGGGATATCTCCTCCACCCCGATATATATCCTGTTTTCCCATATTTTGGCGAGAAAAAAACCCGCTTCCATCCTGATCTCCATCTCCAGTGTACCGTCAGTAATAATGGATATGAAAACGTCCTCAGTCATTATTGAAAATATATTATGGGTTATTACATTCACAATATCATCTGCCAGGGAGCATAATCCACTGTTGTCACTGCAGAGGTATTCCATAAGAAGGAGAAAGTTTATCTTGGCGATTGAGAAACCTCTCCCCAGGACAGCTTTAGTGGGTGTGTTGAGTACCAGGTTCAGGTCCTGGTGGGTGCACAGATTTTTCACAAGGGTCTCTATTGTACGCTGGTGTATGCCCAGGTGCTGGTCCTCGAAAATAGAGGGGTAGCGTGATATTGAGTCAGCGAGTATGATAAGAGATGAATGTGTGTCCTCGACCCTGCGGATATCCTCCTCCGCCCCGATATTCCGGAGTATTGTTTTTATCTGGTGCGTAATATTCTCTTCCGCTTCGCTGAAAACCTGTATCGATTTCATTTTCCTGCAGTCCTGACTTTTTTTATTTGCACTGTTTAAGTAAGTATAAAAATATCGATATATCAAATATACCGGTTTTAACCGGATTTCCAATGTATTTTGCGGAGTTACAGGTGTGAGAATAGTAAAAAGTTTCTGTGTATCGATGTTCGTTGCTGTATTAATTTTATCAGGCTGTGCAACTACTTCGGCTGAGGCCGGAAAGCAGTCTTATAATCAGGAGAAGGAGAGGCGTAATATCCCGGCGTCAGAGCTGTACAGGGGGAGGCCTGAAACTGTTGTCATGGCCCCGGAGGGATACAGGATATCTTCGCCTGAAAAAATTATTTTCAGTGATCAGAATTTAAATATAATACTTTATGCCGGAAAGTTTGCCCAGGGAAATGCCGGCTATTTTGAGGCTATACCGGCGGACGGGGCCGGCCCTGTTATACAAAAAATTTCATTCAGCGGAAGAGATGTCCCTTTTACAGAAACAGCGTGGGGCTGGAGGGGTTTTTTCGCCATAAGCCCGCTGGCAAAACCCGGGAAAAAGGTTTTCAGGGTGATTTACAGGCAGGGAGACCTGGAGAAAAAAATTTCCGGCTGTGTAAAGATCAGGGACGTTAAGTATCCTGTTTCAAAACGTCTCCTTGACCTCGGAAAATTTTCTGATAAAGAATATACCTCCAGGCCTGAATTTCAGAAATTAATAAAGGAGTGCAGGAGGGCAAGAAAGGAGGCCTTCTCGAGCGAGTCTGAAGATTCCATACTTAACGGACTTTCACATCCCAGGGACATGCACAAAGTGACAGGGTACTACTGGAAGAAAAGGATATACGCGGCATATAAGAGAAAAGGGAAAAGGAAAGTTAAGGTGAGAGGGCATGTGAGCTATCACAGGGGCCTTGACCTTAAGGGGAATACAGGGGCGCCTGTCTATTCAATGGCTGACGGGAAAGTTGTTCTTGCCAAAAAGATGTTTTATGAGGGGAATCTTGTTGTGGTTGACCACGGCAACAAAGTCTTTTCATACTATATGCATATGGACAGTATGGTGGTTAAGGCGGGGGACAGGGTCAGAGCAGGAGAGGTTATCGGGGGAGTCGGTGCCACCGGAACTGTTACAGGGCCTCATCTTCATGTGGCCCTCAGTATAAGGGGCATACATGTGCACCCCCTGAGTATTCTTTCTCTCCCTGTGAGCAGGTAAAAACTGATTTTTGTAACAAGATTTTTATTCAGGTTACAAAATATTTCAGTAATAATTCCTGAATATTTAATTTATAGCGGTTTACGAAATGGTTAGGACACTGTCATTCCAGCTGGAGTGATAACGGAGGCAAGCATTATAGAAACATCCTGTTTCTTACTTGCAGGCAGCCATCGTGGTTGCACTGCCGGAATCTTGAGGAAAAGAACATTTATCCTGTTTTCAGTAACAAATATCTGTCATTAAGATTCCGGTATTGCCCAATGGACAAACCGGAATGACAAATAGTGTACTAATTCAATCGCAAACCGCTATAATGTAAAAGTAATAATTTTATACCCCGGCGCCTTCGGTTGCGAGGGTAACAGAGCATTTTATAACATAGATTTGAATATTCACATTTATAAATAATATTACGGAGTCGTTATGGATTACGCGGAAATTGAACTGCTCACTCAGCAGGTAAAGAGTGAAAACGGGTTTGTTGATGAGATTAAGAAGGAACTGTCTGCAGCTGTTATAGGGCAGGAAAGACTTATCGAGAGGATAATAATAGCATTCATCACTGGCGGACATATACTGCTTGAAGGGCTTCCGGGCCTCGCCAAGACCCTTGCGGTACGATCTTTTGCCAGGTCTGTTGACGCTGAATTTAAACGGATACAGTTCACCCCGGATCTCCTCCCCGCTGACCTTACAGGTACGCAGGTGTTCAATCCCAGGGAGATGGATTTCTTTACACGCAAGGGGCCGATCTTTACCAACCTTCTTCTGGCTGATGAAATTAACAGGGCGCCGGCAAAAGTGCAGTCAGCCCTGCTCCAGGCCATGGAGGAGAAGCAGGTCACCCTGGGGGAAACAACCTTTCCTCTGCCTCACCCCTTTATGGTGCTGGCAACGGAGAATCCCATTGAACAGGAGGGAACATACCCTCTTCCTGAAGCGCAGCTGGACAGGTTCTTCATGAAGGTGCTTGTTGACTACCCCTCCATTGATGAGGAGAGGGAGATTCTCGCAAGGTTCAGTGAGATCAGCTCTGACAGGATAAACCGGGTAATAGCTCCTGAAAAGATTAAAGAGAAGAATGAACTTATAGAGAAGATCCACCTGAACGAAAAGCTTTTTGAGTATATTGTCGCTGTTGTTAATGAGACCAGGCGGCCCTCGCGCAAGGAGCTTAAAAAATATATCGATTTCGGGGCAAGCCCCAGGGCATCAATAGCCCTTATGAAGGCCTCAAGGTGCGTCGCGTTCATGCGCGGGAGGGGGTTTGTCACTCCCGATGATATAAAGGAGATCGGCGCGGATGTGCTGAGACACAGGGTGATCCTTTCGTATGAGGCCGAGGCTGAAGGGAAAAGCGCGGATGATGTTGTCAGGATGATCTTCGATTCCGTGGAGGTCCCCTGATTGGACTCCAGAGAAGTCGCCCTGCTCCGTAAGATAAGGCTGGAGACAGGAAAAAAGATCAATACGATGTTCGCCGGAGAATACCGTTCGGCCTTTAAAGGCTACGGCCTTTCTTTTGACAGCGTGCGTGAATATATCCCCGGCGATGACGTAAGGAGTATTGACTGGAACGTTTCAGCCAGGATGAACCATCTTTATATAAAGGAGTATATTGAGGAGAGGGAACTTTCCGTGGTACTCCTTGTGGACATCTCGGCATCAACGCATTTCGGCAGCGGAAGGTCTAAAAGGGACGTCGTGCTGGAGTTCGTTACCTTTATGCTCCATCTCGCCCAGATGAACAATGACAGGATTTCCGTGATACTCTTTTCAGACAGGGTTGAGAAATACCTGAAGCCCAAAAAGGGGAGAAAGTTCGTTCTTAAAGTTCTGGACGAGATACTGATGTGCAGGCCAGAAGGGAGGGGGACTGATATGCTCCGTGCGCTGGAATTTTTCCAGCAGGTGACAAAAAAGAGGAGCATCGTTTTTGTAATCTCCGATTTTCTAAGCATGAACCACGATGACGCCATGCTGAGGATGAAAATAATTTCACGCAGGCATGATGTTATACCTGTGCATGTAACTGATCCGATGGAAAAGAGGATGAAAATTTCCGGGCTTGCGGAATTTACTGACCTTGAAACGGGGGAGTCCTTTCTGTCTGATTCTATCCCCGAGAGTTCAGCCCTTCCTGTTACTGCCGGATTTGAAACCGTAAAGCTCTCAACTGATGAACAGATAGAAGTCCCGCTCCTTAAATTTTTTACAAAGAGAAACAGGGCCGCTTTGAGGGGGCGGGGATAGTTTTTATGGCATTAAAAAAAATTTTCTACATAATCTTTGCTCTATTCCTGGCAACAGGAATTTATAGTGCGCCCGATACTGACCGTGTTATAAAGAGCTCGGTCTCCCCTGAAAAAGGGAGTGTGGGGCAGCGCTTCATCTATACACTTTCAATAGCGGGGAGCCAAATCAGTAGCGTGAAAATTACGCTCCCTGAAAAGGGGGAGTACTTTCCGCAGCCTGAAAAAAATGGCGGCACAGGGAAAAAAGGGAAAGATGAAAAAGTTGAAGAGGAGAAAATCGTCCCCCTCTATATAATAAACAGCGCCGCAAAGGATACTTCATCTTCGGAGGGGATGGAACAGGTGACCGTCACTGTTGACCTTACCTGCTATATCCCGGGGGTGCACCAGCTCCCTGAGATTGTACTTACAGACAGTGACGGCGTGAAAATCGGATACAGCATACCTGCTGTTACAATCGGGGAGATAAACAAAGAGGGGAAGCCGGAAGACATAGAGCCTCCCCTTGAACTTTCCGGGAATTATACCCGTCTGATAATTCTTATAATCGCAGTTATAGCTGCGGCAATAGCGGGATTTTTTCTCTACAGGTTCCTGAAAAAGAGGAGAAAGAATTCTGTGTCTCCTGAACCGGGGCAGACTCCCTTTGAATTTTTCAAAAGTGAAATCGAAAGGCTCGGACTTAAGGCGGCCATTGACCAGGGAAGGGTGAACGATTATGTTTTCGGCATATCTATCAGCTTCAGGAGGTTCCTCTCCATGGAGTTCGGGTTCGATGCTGCCGAGATGACAACGGGCGAGATATCCTCTGTTATAAAAAAGTATCTCCGCAGCGGCGCTGTGTACTCTGATGAGATTGTTGAGATTATGGAGACCTGGGATCTCTCGAAGTTCGCGGAGTTTACCCTTTCAAAGGAAGTCCTGAATATCAATCTCGATAATATTGTCTCCGCGGCTGAGAAGATCTCCGGCGCTGACAGGAGGGAAAATGGGTAACATCGAATTCAGGTTTCCGCTCTTTCTCCTCCTCCTCATACCGTATGTGCTGATCATTGCATACTACATTTACGGGAAGATCGGCAGAAGAAGGGCATCCATACCTGTATCCTCCTCCTCCATTATAAAAAGAAGGGAGAGCTTCAGGACAAGGACATACCCTTACCTTGATTACCTCAGGTTTCTCTCTCTGCTGCTGCTCATAGTTGCCCTTGCCGCGCCCGGCAGGGGAGTGAACTATTCAAGCGTGAGGAACAACGGCATAGATATAATGATTGCCCTTGACCTTTCAAATTCCATGCAGGGTAAGGATTTCCAGCCTGACAACAGGCTTGAGGTGGCAAAGCGGGTGCTCACCGGTTTTGTTCAGAAGAGGGTGAATGACAGGATAGGCCTTGTGGTTTTCGGTGTTGACGCGTATCTTCAGTCCCCTCTCACCATTGAACATGGAATAATAAAGGATATAGTGGCAGACCTGGATTTTGGTACAATAGACGGAAGGGGTACAGCCGTGGGCGATGCTGTGGCTCTGGCCGCCTCAAGGATGATCGACAGTAAAGCGAAGAGCAGGATAGTGCTTCTCATAACGGACGGTGAGAGCAACCGCGGGGAGATAGACCCTGAGACAGCTGCAAAAAGCTGTGCCGAACTGGGGATTAAGGTCTATACGGTTGGTATCGGTAAGGAGGGGAGGGTCCCCTATCCGCATCCGGCCGGGGCCCTGTTTCCCGATGTTTATGAGAATAATACTTTTAACATTGAAAACCTGAAAAAGATTGCTGAAATAACCGGCGCCAGGTTTTACAGGGCCGAGTCGAGCGGTGTTTTCTGGGAGAACATTAATGATATAGACAGGCTTGAGAAGAGCGAGGTTGAGGTGAGGACGTGGCACGAGTTTTATGACCGTTCAGGCGGGTTTCTCATCGCCGGCATAGCCCTCTTCTTTCTTGAAATCCTTTTAAGATCGGTTTTTTACAGGAAGGTGCCATGATTAATTTCGCCTGGATCGATTATATCCCTGCTTTGGCGCTTGTCTGCGCGGCGGTCCTGCTCTTCTTCGGTTTTTACATGTTCTGGAGGAGGCGTGTCGCGCGGAGTTTAACTGTTAACGGCAGGCCCCTTATAGCTGGAAGCAGGGGGCGGATTCTTGCCAGGGAGATCCTGGTAATACTCGCGGTTTTCTTCTCCTTTGCAGCGCTTCTTAAGCCTCAGTTCGGGGAGTACAACCGTGAGGTCACATCTGAAGGGACGGATGTTCTCATTGCCCTTGACGTCAGCAGGAGCATGCTGGCAAGGGACGCCGACCCGCACAGGCTGGGCAGGGCGAAAAGGGGAATAAGGTGGATAGCGGAGTCCCTTTCAGGGGACAGGATCGGGCTGCTGGTATTTGCCGGTGACTCCTTTCTCCTCTGCCCTTTTACCACTGACCTCGGGGCTTTCATGATGTTCCTCGATTCAGCCGGCCCTGATTCGGTGAATATTCAGGGCACTGACATGGGGAAAATGCTTTCAGAGGCAGCCGCGGTATATGAAAAGAAAAGGCTTACATCAAAGCTCCTTGTTGTTATCACTGACGGAGAGGACCACGAGGGGGGAGTTGAGGCGCAGGTTGAGAGGTTCAGGGACCTGGGAGTTTCGGTTTACGCGGCCGGTATCGGCAACAGTAAGGGTGAGTTCATTCCCGCAGGTGATGATGAATCTGTGCCGGACGCCTTTTACAGGGACAGGAGCGGCTCACTGGTTAAGAGCAGCCAGAATGAGGGGCTCCTTAAAAAACTCTCTGAAGGTACAGGGGGCGGGTATTGCGACATTACTGACAGCTTTTCAGGGCTGAACAGTATAATTGACGTGATAGAACAGCAGCAGAAAGAGAGTAAAGGCACAAGATCTGTTAAAGAGAAGATTGACAGAACATGGATTTTTATTCTTCTTATAATAGTGGCACTCGGTGCTGAAGCGATCATTGGAGAGAAACCCCGTTTTGAGAAATAAATTTCCGTTTAAAATTGTTATTATGATCATAATATTACCGCTGATTGTGGGCTGGATTGATCCCTTCAGGGACGAGGTGTCAAAGGGGAACAGCAATTATAAGAGCGGAAATTTCAGCGGGGCCATGAAAAACTACAGTGCTGCTGAAAAGCATGCCCCTGACAGTAAAAGTAAGAGCATGCTTGAATTTAACAGGGGGAATGTTGAGTTCAGGCAGCAGAACTATGAGTCGGCCCTGGGGAAATACAGGAACTCCCTTAATTCAGGTGACAGGGATGTGCAGAAGAAGGCTTTTTACAATGAGGGCACTACCTACATGAAGATGGGGAAAAAGAGAGAGGCAGCCGAGAGCTTTATCAGGGCGCTTCAGATTGACCCCGGTTACGAAAAGGCGAAAAGAAACCTTGAGTATCTGCTGAAAAAAAATGAACAGGATAAAAAAGATAAAAAGGATCAAAATAAAGGCCAGGGTAAGGGCGATAAAGGTGAACAGAAAAATTCCGGTTCAGACGATGAGAAAAATAAGCAGGGCAATAAAAGCGGTAAAAAGGACAGCGCAAGCGTGAAGAAAATGCTTGAGTCTATGAAGAACAAGCCTGTGAGGCGGCGTAAAGGTAAAGGTGATGGTGAAAGGTATCTTGAAAAGTACTGGTAGGCTGATTACAGCTGTTATAATTATAATTTTTATCCACGGCACTGTAATTGCCGCGGATATCAGATCGGATCTCACCAGGAACAGGATAAAAAGCGGCGATTATACGACACTGAAGGTGAAGATTTCTGGAACAACGGCTGACATCAGGCCGGTTAAGGTCCCGGCGGTTAAGGGACTTGATATAAAACTTTCCGGGACATCGAGAAATATTGAAATCATAAATGACAGAACGTGGATAGGTTTTATCCTGAACTTTACTATACACGCAAAGAAAAAAGGCGTTTACAGGATACCTCCCTTTATAATTGAAGCTGACGGCGAAAGGCTCGCTACCGGGGAGTATGTGCTGACCGTTACTGAAGGCCAAAAAGAGGCGGAGCTCATCAATGAGATGGCGGGTGAAGTGGAGCTCACGGCTGAAGAGGTCTATGCAGGTGAGCCTTTGCTTATGAGGTATTTCATAAAAGGCGCAGGAGATGATATAAGAATCGAAAGACTCAATGAACCTGTGCAGTCAAAAGGTTTTGTTATAAAAGCGCTTAAAGAGGAGGGAAACGAACAGGGAGAGATGGACGCGGATAACAGGATGTATATAGCGTCATACTGCCTTGTTGCTGCTGACAGCGGTAAACATAAAATAGGGGGAGGGGCAATCTCTGTTTTATATGAAGTGCCCCGCGGTTTCTTGTCCCGGGTTTTACGGAGGGAGGTCCGGTTCCCCGGAAAAACTGTGAATATAAGGCCTCTCCCTGCAGCAGGCCGGCCCGCTTTTTTCAAAGGTGATGTGGGTGAGTTTTCCCTTGAAGCGGGTGAGCCCACGGGAAGTTTCAGGGCTGGAGAGGAGGTGCGGATCCCTGTAAAGGTCAGGGGGAGGGGAAACCTTATCATGATGTCCCCTGTATCAGTTGAGAAAGGGGAGGGGATAAAACTACTCGTTGAGGATAGAGACCCGAAACTCTCTGTGGACAACAGGAC
>DAIOFM010000050.1:0-26274 GCA_036745755.1 Spirochaetota bacterium
AATAATATCCTTAAAGTAAGGCAATTCATGAGGGCATTATTAATGGCCGTCCAGATTAAAATAATAATTATTACTTGACGACACTCTATTTTTTATAGATTAAATTAGAATAGAAATAAAAAATGCAAAATATTAAATATCATACAATAAGTATTATAGCCGTGACTTTATTTTCATTTGTCGCTGCTCTCACTATTAACCAGATCGTAAAAAGCACTTTGATAATATATCCTCCTTCACACAAAAAAACAGGGATGACATCTCGAGCCGGCAACATTCCTTTTAATGCAAATGTCGGGGAGATACTGGAATCAGGCTTTTTTAAAATTTCAAATAGCGATGATGATTATTCAACAGGGAGTGGCCAGCAGCCGGCAGAAATATCTGACATGAAACTTATAGGAACGGTGACAGGTCCTGCCAGTATTGCCCGGGCTATGATCATAAAGAAGGGTGAAAAAAATTCTGAAATATTCAGGTTATGGAAGGATGTTTACGGTTACACTCTGGTTAAGATTGAATCATCCAAAATTTATCTGAAAAAAGACCAAATGTCATATTCTCTGGATCTCTATGATAAAAAGAACATACCTTCCGGAAAAACTATTCCTTCATCGCGCGTTACATCAGGTACATTACAAAAAAGCATCAGCAGGGCCGAGTTTCAGCAGAAAATGCTGAATAATATCGATAATGCGATGAAAGGCATCAAAGCAGGACCCTACAGAGTCAATGGGAAGATTGAAGGATTTCATCTTATCCGTGTAAGGCCCTATAATGTTTTATATGACTATGGCTTAAGAAGCGGGGATGTTATCAAAAGAATAAATGGCAAAAAAATAGACAGTACAGAGAAATTATATAACATGTGGCAGGGGTTTAAAAACGAGCCCAAGCTCATTTTCGATATTGAAAGAAATAAAAAAATTTTTACACTTGATGTAAATATTACTGACTGACGGGATAAAAAATTATGACTATCAGAAAAACAGCGGTTATCTTCACGACAGTATTAATATTTTTCAGCAGTGTTATGATTGACAACACAAATCTTAACGCGGCTAAAAAAACTAAAGATAAAAGTTTTTCACTGAACTTTAATGATGTTGAAATATCTGAATTTTTAAACATTATGAGCCAGCTTTTAAAGAAAAACATTATCCTCAGTGATAAAGTTAGAGGTAAAATCTCAATAAGCTCCGCTAAGAAAGTCCCGATTGAAGAAGCTTTTGATCTTATGAAATCGATACTTGAGATCAAGGGTTTCGCGGTAATTGAAACCCCGAATCTGATTAAAATTGTCCCGGTTAAAGAAGCTGTTCAGAAAAATGTTGAAGTTGTAATTGACGGTGATAAAGTCAGACTTGATGATGAAAACGCTGTTACATATCTTCTTGAAATAAAACATGCTGACGCAAATAATATAGCAAATGTTATTAAGTCTCTAAAATCCCCGGACGCAAATGTTGTTGTCTATAGTACACTTAATATTTTAATCTTCAGTGGTAATGGTTCTGAGATCAATGGTCTTGTTAAAATAGCGAGAACCCTCGATCGCAGCCCCTCTGACGAGGAGGGAGATGGTAAGGATTTAATTGATGAAAGTGCGACAATCCATGTAGTCCATCTTCAGAATGCCGATGCGACAGGTCTTGCTGAGGTACTTTCAAGAATACCATTTTCACAATATGCGGTTATCAATTCAAAACCGATTTCCACAGGGAAGCCTGATCCTAAAGCAAAAGTCACAGCCGCTACAAATCAGCAAACCCAGCAACCCAAGCTTTCAATAATCCCGAACAAGGAAACCAACTCGCTTATAATAAATGCTTCAGCCGCTGAGTTCAGAGAGATAAATAAAATTATCAAACAGCTGGATATTGTCCGCCCCCAGGTTCTTATAGAAGCCATAGTAGTTGAGGTTGACGCAAGCTCCAACTGGGGATTTGGTATAACCTGGGACATGGGTGGTCAGCAGGGACAGAATATGTTTGGTGGTTCTTCAGGTATGGGAGGAGTACCCAGTTTTTCCAACCCCACAGGTCTTGAAGACAGTACACTTGCTGTACCTATTACTCAAAATACTTTTACCCTCGGTTATGTAAGAGATGCATCAATACTCGGGTTCGCGTTGCTTAATGCAACCGGTCAGGAACAGATGATTAACGTACTGTCAACTCCTCATATACTAACGATAGACAACCAGGAAGCAGAGATCAATGTAGGTGAGGAAATCGCGATAACTACGAATACCCGGGTAACAGAAAGTGATTCGATTTATTATACTTATGAATATAAGCCTGTTGGTCTAAAAATGAAAATAACCCCGCATATAACAAAGGGGGAAAGAATCACAATGGATTTTTTCCTTGAGGCCAATTCTGTTCTGGATCAAACATCAACTGCAACTACCAAACCGCCGGATCTCGGAAAAAGAGATATGAAAACAAAAATTTCTGTTCAGGACGGAATGACTGTTGTCGTGGGTGGACTTATCAGGAGCTCGAAAAAGGATACTGAATATAAGGTGCCGATTCTTGGTGATATACCAATTCTAGGGTGGTTATTTAAATATAAAAGTAAAGAGGATGAGAAAACAAACCTACTTGTTTTTATAACACCGAGAGTTGTAACAGACCCTGAAAAAATAGAAAAGATTACCAGGGAGAAGGAAGAAATAATAAAAAAATTTCAGGAAGAGAAAAAAGAATAAGATTTTATGATTACCAAGAAACATAAACAGCTGGGTAAAATACTTGTTGATTCCGGGAAAATTACACCTGAGCAGCTTCAGGAGGCCCTGTTGCAGCAGCAGGGTACAAATATCAAAGTAGGTCAGCTCCTTGTAAAAAAAGGGATTATAACGGAAACCGATATACTTGAGGCCCTGGCATTACAATACGGTATCGAATTCAAAACACATCTCGATTTTACAGATGCTGACGACATATTTAAAGGGCTCTCCGCCGGATTTTTAAGAAATAATATTATTGTTCCTTTCAGGGTCTCCCGGAAAAAAATTTCCATAGCCACATCAGATTTATTTAGGATACAGCCCATTGACGACCTTAAACAGATGTTCCCGGGATTTTCCACTGAAATAGTTCTCAGCAGTGAAACTGAAATAATCAGAATTATTACCTCTTTTTTTGAAGGAGCCTCCGCTGCAACTACATCTGAAATAATAGAGGATCTTGAAGAGTCCGATTTTGAAATACTTTCTAAAACTTCATCTGAAGCAGCGGAGATACTTGATACAGCAAATGATGCACCAATAATCAGGCTTGTTAACACAATTATAAGACAGGCTGTTAATGACAAAGCAAGTGACATCCATTTTGAGATTTATGAAAAGGAACTTGTAGTCAGGTTCAGGATTGATGGTATACTGTATAAGATGTTTACCCCTCCAAAAAAATTTCAGGATTCAATAATATCCAGGGTAAAAATCATGTCAAACCTCAATATCGCTGAAAACAGGCTACCCCAGGATGGACGAATTCAGGTCAAGGTAAGCGGTAAAGAGATTGATATAAGGGTTTCAGTTTTTCCAACTCAGTTTGGTGAGAGAATTGTCCTCAGACTTCTTAACAAATCCGACATGAGCTTTGAGCTTAACTCAATAGGCTTTTCTGACCAATCACTCAACAAGTTCAAAGAGCTAATTGATATTACACACGGCATAATTCTTGTGACCGGTCCCACAGGAAGCGGTAAAAGTACAACTCTTTATGGAGTTCTGGGAAGACTGAATACCGAAGACGTAAACATTCTCACTGTTGAAGATCCGATTGAATATCAGATCGACGGAATCGGCCAGATGCAGATTAAACCGAAAATCGGCCTCACTTTTTCATCCGGCTTGCGTTCAATATTAAGGCAGGATCCTGATATAGTAATGATAGGTGAAATCAGGGACACGGAAACAGCTGAAATAGCAGTTCAGGCCGCATTAACAGGACACAGGGTTTTTTCAACACTCCATACAAATGATGCCGCTTCAGGGATAACCCGACTTGTTGACATGGGTGTTGAACCATACCTTATATCATCATCTGTTAACGCTTTTCTTGCACAAAGGCTTGTTCGTAAAATATGCCCTCATTGCAAAACAGCATACAAACCTTCATCTCAGGAACTTTCAAGAGCCGGTATTACTAAATCAAAAATAGGCAATAAAAGTCTTTTCAAAGGTAAAGGCTGCGAAAGATGCCTTAATACCGGATACTCAGGCAGACTTGGGATTTTTGAACTCATGCCCATTTCTGACAAAATAAGAAAGCTTATAATGTCCGGTGCCGATGCGTCAACAATCAAGGAACAGGCTATAACAGAAGGTATGAAGACCCTTCTGCAGGATGGTATTGACAAGGTATTACAGGGGTTTACGACTCTGGATGAAGTTTTAAGGGTAAGTTAATCCTGCGAGGTAATTATGCTATATTATTACAGGGCACTTAACAGTAAAGGTGAACAGGTTTCAGATATAGTAGATGCTCCTAATGAGTTTGTGGCGCGGCAAAACTTACGTAAAAAGGGACTTTACGTAAGTTCAATTTCAAATAAAAAAGAGCAATTAAAAACCGGCGGAAATATCCGTTTTAAAAAATTTCTAAACTCTATCATTGAAAAAATCAACAGAAATACTGCACGGAAACAGATAGGGTTATTCTCAAGACAGCTTGCCACACTTCTTAAGGCGGGTATGCCGCTCATGACCGCTCTTACAGATATTATAGAACAGATCGATAATAAAACGTTCCGCAGCGTAATGATAGATGTAAAACAGAAAATTGAAGAAGGTTATTCATTCTCCAACGCTCTTATGAGTTACAGGGACCTCTTCTCTGAACTGTATATAAACATGATTCGTGTTGGAGAAAACCTGGGTTCTCTTGATGAGGTTATAGCAAGGCTTGCTGAAATGGAAGAGAAAAATAATCTGCTGAAAAACCGCATAAGAGCTGCGCTCTGGTACCCCACATTCATGTTCACTTTTTCAGTTATAATCGTAATTTTCCTTATGGTAAATGTCATCCCGACTATATCGGAAATATTTACAGAACAGAACAGAGTCCTCCCCCTCCCCACTAAAATTGTAGTGGGGATGAGTGATTTTCTCAGTTCTTTCTGGTTTTTTTTACCATTATTCATAATATTAATCTATTATATGTATAAGCGCTACGCGTCAACACCTGACGGAAGAAAAAAAATAGATGAACTCCTGATGAAGGTTCCCCTGATCAGCAGGCTTTATAATAAAATTATTGTTTACAGGTTTACTTTTAATCTCGGCGTGCTTCTTTCAAATAAAGTCGATCTCCTTAAATCATTCGAGATCGTTAAAAAAATCGTCAATAATGTGGTTGTGGAGGAGAAGATAAACAGCGCCTCTAAAAAAGTTCAGGAGGGAGCTTCAATCTCACAGTCATTAAAAAAACATGAATTTCTACCCAGGCTTGTAATCGGTATGATCGCCGCCGGAGAAGCAAGTGACAAAGTAGATGAAATGCTGCTTAATATAGGAAACGTGTATGAAAATGAAATTGACATGGTTGTTACAAGCCTTACCGGCATGATAGAACCGCTTATCATTATAATGATGGGTATAATAATCGGAATCATAGTATTATCGGTTATGATGCCAATAATGGATATGAACCTTATGGTTCAGTAAATTAACTATATTAAAATAATCAGAGGTTTATATGGCAACTTTAAAAAACAAGATTAACAGACTCAGGCACCTTCTTTTCATGAATGAGGGTTTTACCCTTCTTGAATTGATGATAGTTATAACTATAATAGCTATTATAGGCGGATTTGCTGTTTCCCGATTCACATCTACTATAGATAAAACTAAAATCACAGCTGCCAAAACTGATTTCGGGACTTTTGAGACAGCCCTTGACGCCTACTATCTCAACCACAGTAAATATCCGAGTACCCTTGAAGGCCTTCAGAAACTGATTGATGAAGGACTGATTAAAAATAAAAAGGATGCTCTCCTTGATCCATGGAATAATCCCTACCAGTACAGGTATCCGGGCGAATTTTCACAGGGCCCTGAAATATGGAGTTTCGGCGCTGACGGGGCAGAAGGCGGTGAAGGCATGGACGCCGATATCATAAGCTGGGAATAAAATTGAAAAAATATTACGATAACAACGGGTTCACTCTAATTGAACTTGTAGTTGTTATTGCAATCCTTTCGGTCATGAGCCTTGTCGCGCTACCGAAAATTTCCGGATTCCTCGGGAATGAGAGAAAAGAATCAGCCCTCTTCGAGTCATACATTGCAGCAGTTGCTGACGATTCCTATATAAACATGAGGGACAATTTCATCTGTTTATCTCTTCGTGACAAGGGCGGTGAATCCGGAGAGGCTCTTGGTGACAGGTACAGAGAGAACTCTATGGCAACTTACCTGTTCATTGATAATAAATTTCAATTAAACGAAAAAAAGATACTTAAAACAAGAGACTTCAGCAGCAGTTTCAAAATAACGCAGGTAATATTTGACGGAGGCATGACTGTTTCAGAAGGCGTTGTTCTTATACCCTTTTATTCAGACGGCACAAGTGAAAATTTTACAGTAAGAATTATTTCTGATGGAAAAGATATTTATCTTAAAAAATTCAGGGATGTTAAAAACATTGAGAAAACCGAAAACCTCTGACCATAAATCCTCCAGTCAGGGGTTTGTCCTGATTGAAGTACTCATTGCCGTTACCATACTTTCGGTTGTACTCCTGAGTGTTTACTCCGGGATTTCTTCAGGGATAAATATAATTGGCAACAGTAAAAACTATACTGTTGCTATGCTTGCGGGAAAAACTATCCTTAACGAATTCAGAAACGACAACATGAGAGGGCCTGACTTAAAAGACACCCCCGTACCGGGAAATCCTGATTTCAAATACGACAGAGTAAGCAACCGATATGAAAACCCGCTTTTCGGCCCCCTTCCTGTTATTAAAACTGAAATTACTGTTAAATGGAAATACAAGGGCCTTGACAATAATTACACACTGCAATACATCTATCAGGCAAGGTAATATATTCTGCTATGAAACCGGTTAGTGATAACAGTGGATTTACCCTTATCGAAATGCTTGTAGCTGCTGCAGTATCATCGATAATTCTTATAATGGTTTACACCGCATACAGCTCGGTCATAAAAAGTATAAAATACGGCAGTACTGCTTCTGATTACTATGAAAGACTTAACTTTGCTTTAAGAAGAATAGATACGGATATTTCCAATCTTTACTGGAACAAAGACCTGAAAGACTTATGCATAGTCTGTACGGAAAAAACAGGTTCCAGTATACTCAATTTTATAACCGCGGAGTACAGGAATTCAAAACTTATATATAACCTTAAAAACCAGGTACCGGTATCAGATGTACATGAAGTGGGATATTATCTCAGGCAAAAATCCGGCTCTGATTCATTTGAGCTGATCAGAAGAAGCAGTATCGGCTATGATGATTCTCCTCTTGAAGGCGGAGTAGAAGAAATTCTGCTTAAAAATGTACGTTCACTGAATTTTGAATTTAAATACAGAAACGACTGGGTCCGGGAATGGGATTCAAGGGAGACAAAAAAAATTCCGAAGCTTGTAAAAACTACTCTTATTGTTAATGATCTCTCCCGTGGTACAGAGAAATATGAATTTCTTTCAATACCTAATATCGCAGGCGATTAGAATGCTGTACAGGTTTATAAATAATTACAATAAACGGAAAAAGGCCATTGAAAAAGATGGACTGGCTTCATATATCCTGAACGACAGGGGATATATACTTCTTATAGTTCTTCTGATTTCTGCATTTCTTGTTTCATTCACATCTGATTTTTTTCTGCGTACACATACTTATATATCATATATTAAAAGGCTGAAAAGTGATATAAACTCTGAATTTCTTTCATACTCAGGGTATGAAATTGCAAAAGCTATACTCGATGTCGACAGGCTCGGTATAAGCGGTTCTTTTATGCCAAGTCTTAACAGTGACAAAAATATAGATTCATATAAAGACATCTGGGCGCTTGATTTTCCTGAAATTCCCGTAGAGGGCTATAGTCTGAAAATTGAAATCCACGATGAAAATTCAAAAATCAATGTAAGCGCTCTTGCAAACGATAAGGTTGAAAAAACTCCCTATTATGGGATACTTCAACGGCTCCTTATGAACATGGGTCTCTCTCTTGATATTGCGGATGCTCTTGTTGACTGGGTGGATCCTGATGATGTCAGGTTCCCCTACGGTGCTGAATCATCAGGATATTATTACAACCTAATCCCGTCTTATTCAGCTAAAAACGGACAACTGGACAGCATAGCAGAGATTATGCTTGTAAAAGGGATAACTCCGGAAATATATTACGGTATAGGCGGAGGAAATTTCGGTCTTGAAAAAAATCTGGTTGAAGATAATAAAGGTGATGTTACAATTCCTCCCTATAAGATAAATGAAATTTTAAATTCAGAGGAAAAAAGAGAGAAAACTGACATAGAGGAAGAGGAATCTGAAAAAAAAATCGGTAAGGAGAGGAGCCGCCTCTTATCGGATTACCTGACCGCCTATGGAGAGTGGGACAACTTTATTGATGAAAGCAACAGGATTAATATTAACACGGCAAGTTTCAGGGTTCTTTCATCCCTTACCGAGGACATGACAGAGGAGACAGCTACAGAGATTATAAGAAAACGTCAGCTTGAACCTTTTAAAACTGTCAGTGAAATAGGCTCTTATATTAAATATACCAGTACTCTGGCCAATATACTTACTGTAAAATCCCGTATTTTCAGAATTACAGTTACAATAAAAAATGAAAATAGTTACTGCAGGAGTATATATTACTTTAACAGGGATGAAAAGAAACTCCTGTACTGTTCAATGGGACATTAAGAGGTAATGAATTGTTTGATAATATCGCTTCAATAGATGCAGGATACTCTTCAGTAAAGCTTATTAAAGCTAAAAGGGGTATCCGGAATTTCGAAATTACTTCAGTTAAAATGGAAGAGTATGATCTTGATCAGTTTGAAACAGACAGTGCCGCAACAATAAGCAACGCAATTCTGAGGCTGATTTCAAACGAGGATCTTTCTGAATACAGGGTTATTACGACACTCCCTTCTGACTCTGTAATTTTCCGTAACATATCGTTCCCGTTCAACGATATTTCTAAAATTAATGAGATACTCCCCTATGAAGCTGAAGAGAGTATCCCTTATCCGATAGAGAACGTTGTCCTTGACTTTCAGCTATTACCGAACATAGATCCCGGAGCGAACATAATCCTTTCCGCGCTTAACAAAAATATTCTTGATGATAAAATAAACATATTTACTGAAACTGGTCTGAAACCTCATTTTGCGGGCATAGAAGCAAATGCACATCTTAGATGCTATGAATATTTTAATTCAGTTAATAATGAGAATATACTTGTTATTGACATTGGTCACAAGAAAACTGTAGTAAATATAATAGCTGACGGCACTCTTCTTTTCACAAGATCAATAACAAAGGGTGTATCAGACCTTATTTATTTTATTGCAGATCTTTTGAAAATATCCTTAAATAACTCACGCGATATATTAAAGGGTCTGGATCTTGATCTCGGTTCATTTGATGCAAATATCAAATCGGATAATTTTAAAAACCTTAATATCTCAAAACAAAAATTAAAGAAGATTTACGATTATGCTTCAGAACTTATAGATGATATGGTAGAAGAGTTATCTCTTACAATAAAAGCCGGAAGTTCTTTTAACGAATTTATTGAATTCAGCAGAATTATTATAACAGGAGGAGGGTCAAATATCCGCGGTATTCCCAAAATTTTTGGGGAGGATACGGGAATCCCCGTTGTCTTTATGCCGTTTCTCTCAGGCTATCTTGATCCCGATATCAGAAGCAGGTATTCCGTTTCTCTTGGGAATCTTCTTGTTTTTATGAACCATAAAAACAGTTCTGTCAACTTTATAAAGGGTGACTACAGCCATCATATTACAGGTGAAACTTCAAAAAAATATCTTCTTCCTGCTGTATTCGTCTTTCTTACTGTTGCTGTTTTTATTCTAAATATAATTATAACTTTTCTGCAGGTAAGTAGAAGTAAATCATATACTGATGAAATTCTTACGAAGAATTATAAAAGATACTTCTCGTCTAAAACTATCCCCAAAGACCCGATTAAAGAGGCCACACTTCTTATACAGAAAGAACAGAAGGAACTCAATGTACTCAGGGATCTTATTGGTGATGAGGAACCATTTATCCCCCTGCTCAACCTCATTACCGACAGTTTTAATGGCGCTGAAGGATTTGATATAAAAAAACTTAACTTTGACGGTAAAGGTATTTCAATCGAAGGTGAGACGTCAAATTCCGCGGATCTTGAAGATTTCAAAAAAAATCTTCTCGATTCAGGCGAATTTGAGACAGTGTCGCTTGATATAAGGGACACAAGCAAAAGCAGAAGCCTTTTTACTATGACAATAAAAAAGAAACTTTAAAGAGGATGAATGATTAATCTCAGTACCAGAGAAAAACGGCTCCTTATAATACTGGCATCTATTATCCTTGCAGGTGCCTGTTATTATCTTGTTATCATACCTGTATCTGAATTTAAAAAAAGTGCCGATAGCTCTTATGAAAAAAATATGGCAAGGATCAACAAACTCGAAGAGCTGAACAGCACCTACAGGGAAATCCTGGCGGAAAAAAACAGACTTAACGCATCAACAGAACAGGCTCGTGGTTTGACTCCCCTTATAGACGAAATTGCAGGAGCACTTAATATTACAACCAATAAAGCATTTTTAAAAGAAAATCCCGGTATAGTCCAGAACGGCATACAGAAAATCACCACTGAAGTTAAATTCGAGGGAGTTACCATAAATTCACTAATAGAATTTATCAACAGACTGGAAAACTCAAATTCCACATTAAAAATCAAAAATATTCTTATTACTTCCGGAATCAAAGAAAGAAGCAGATATGACGCTATTTTAACAATTGTGAGCCTTAGCAAGAGATGAATATAAATTTAAAAAGTATACTAAATAAAATTAAGTCCCTCTTTTCAAGTGGATTTGCATATATAAGAATGGTAAGGGCTCTTCCTCACTCCGGGAAGTACTCCGCACTTGCTATTTTGCTCATTGTAATTTTTACAATAATGACTTTCCCGTACGATTATCTTATAAGAAAAAAACTCAATGAGATTCAGGACAGGAAAATCAAATCCATTACCCTGCAGAAACTGGATTTCAATATTATAGGGGAATCATACGCAGAAAATGTTGAAGTGGTTCTTGGCAGCGGGGAGGAAATATCCTGTAAAAATCTAATATTGAATCCCTCAGTGAACCCCTACAGTATTTTTATCAACAGGAGATTTTTTTCGGATTTCCAGCTGGATAATTTAAATTTTAATGGGAAAAAAGCGAATGTTGTCCTTAACCTTAACGGTAATATTGATGTAATAACTGACGCCACCAGGAATATACCTCTTTCAGGTGAAATCAGGTTAATACTGTCTGATGCTAAAATCGGGGTCAGTGAAATATCTGTACCCGGCCCCATGGGACCTCTACCTTTAAAACTTGATATAATTAATATACAGAATGGAGTTGCTGAAATTGATATTGTAAACGGAGTTGCAAAGATCAAAAATTTCAGGCTTACCGGAACGGATCTTAACTGCAGTATAACCGGGTCTTTAGAGCTGTCAGAGAATACCAATAATTCGAAACTCGATTTAAATATAAATATAGATCCTGAGTCAGCTGCACTTGAACCGTATAGAGATATTATAATCGCAGCTACAGATAATAAACCTCTTATCCTCACTGTGAAAGGTACAGTTGGCAGACCTGATGTTAAATTAGAAAGACCAGGAAAAACTGAATGAAAATCGAAATGGCCACAAATTCAGGCTTCTGCATGGGAGTCCGAAATGCTATACTCAAAATTGTCGAAGAACTGAATACATCTGATGAAAAGATATATGTTTACGGCCCGCTGATACATAATCCTCAGACTATTGATGTTTTAAAAAACCGCGGGCTTATAACAATTAACTCACTTGATGACATCAAGGGTAAACAGATCGCAATCAGGACCCATGGCATCCCCATTAATGAAAGCCGTGAAATAAAAAAGGAAGCTCTGCGAACTATAAACCTTACATGCTCAAGAGTGGCAAGAGTCCAGTCCTATATAAAAAAATATTCCTCCGAAGGATACTTCACCATAATTATTGGAGACAGGGACCATGCGGAAGTCATAGGGCTTAAGAGCTACGCATCAGCCGGAGTTTACGTTGTTTCTGAACAGAATGATATAAGCGACATTCCTGATGCTGAAAAATACCTGATTGTATCACAGACAACCCATGAAAGAAACCAGTTTGAACAGTTTGTTGCCCTTATAAAGAAAAAATTCAGTGCTGTGACCGTAATAGATACAATATGCGATTCAACAAGGCTGCGCCAGGATGATGTGCGCGATGGTATCGCCAGAGGCATTGATACCCTGGTTGTTGTAGGAGGGAAAAATTCAGCGAATACAACAAGGCTGGCTAAAATAGGTACCGACAGCGGGGTTAAAACATTTCATATTGAAACTGATGATGAACTGAAACCTGAAGAGTTTAAAAACTCCAGACATGTTCTTGTAACAGCAGGTGCCTCGACTCCGGGATGGATTATCAATAATGTGCTTGAAAAGCTCTACATGATAAAAAATTCAAACAGCAACCCCGTAGTAAAATTATTAAAACGATACTTCGAATTTTTTGTGCGCAGCAATATAATTTCATCTATCGCATCCTTTTTAATGGTTATCATAGCACAAAATTACGCCGGGATTGATACAAGTCCTGAATACGGAATTATAGCTGCTCTTTTCATTTACGTGATGTATACGGTAAATAATTACCTTGATCGGGAATTTCTGATCAAAAGTAATTCATATAAATACAAAATTTACGAAAAATCCGGTTTCTACATGCTTATAGCCGCTATTGCGGCATTCACTGTATCGATATATCTCTGTTACAGGATATCTCCTTCGCTGATGTATCTTTTTCTTATCCCCTATCTTCTGGGAATCTTCTACTCAACTCCCTATTTTAAATTTTTTATCAGGGTATTCCGAAGTGAACTCATCAAGAAAATATATAACACAAAGGTCGTAACCGGTTTCGGTTGGCTGGTAGTGCTCATACTGCTGCCATATTTTAATAAAGAGGTGTCTCTTTCAGTCTATCTTGCCCTTGGAAGTCTTTACTTTACATTTGTTTTCCTCAGGCAGTTTGTTATAGACCTTGTCGCTTTCCAGGGAGACCTTATACTCGGAAGAGACACACTGGCAACATCTCTTGGAGTGAAATATGCATTGATCATTGCATACTCAATTTCTTTCCTGGGTATTGTTACTTTTTCCGCACTTACAATCTATACCGGCAGGTATTTCTTTATGCCGATGGTCTTATCTATAATCTATTACATTGTCCTGCTTAAAAAAATTGAAAAGATAGATTATCTTATATCTTTAAGATATGAATTTTTAATAGACGCAAATTATTTGCTTCTGGCACTATTTACATTAATCAATTAGTTCATACTTTAACCAGGTTTATTACGGGGCCCGGTTCAACAAGGAGTTCGCCATCAGCCTGATATATATCCCCATCCATAGTGTAATCGTAACTTTCCGGGTAATTAAGGCGAATCCTCTGTGCATGACATTTAAGGTACTTATCTGATTTGACCGGTTTTCCAGTTCTCAATCTATTGAGTTTCATTATAACAGATGCCGGTTTAAACCCGACAATTACAACTTCGCAGAAATTCAATTTCTTTGAAGCTTCGGGCATCGGTGAGAATCTCATCCCTATGTGTTCAACAGTGCCGGCCAGCAGGCCATGAACAGGATTGATATCAATCTTTTTATCATCCAGATAAATTTCTCCATCCATTTCCCTGAAGATCAGTCCGTTCCTGCTGTTCAGCAGTGCCTCTTTTGCGGAAGTAAGTGCAACCTGGATATTCCTTATATTACCCTTCTCCTTCCCGCTGTAAGCCTGTTTTAAAAAATTAGTCACAAAACCTGTTCCGAATAAAAAACAGTACATATTATTTATTTTCATTGTTGATCTTGGATATATTTTAATATCTTTACCATTTTCAACATCATTTATTAATCTCTTTAAAAGTTGCGGGCCCCTCCCCTTCAGATTAATTGTGCGCGCGACATTATCCATAGTTCCCTCTTTCAGTATAAGAATCGGTGGAACAGGTTCCTGCTGATAGCTGTTGATAATGCTGCTTAGAACGACGTGCAAAGTACCATCCCCGCCCGCTATGCATATATAGTCAGGTTTTTCAATCCTCATTCTGTCAGTTTCGATGCGGAGTTCATCAAGAGTCGCGGGCGTAGATACAGTCACCATTTCAGAACCGGATTTCAGATATAAATCTAATGAGGTTCTGCCGGTTCTGAACTTTTTCGCATTGGGATTAATAATAACTCTTATATCTTTTTTTTCCATAAAAACCGCTTTTATAAATTTATTCAGTATTTTTCATTAACTTATTACAGTTTAAAAAATGCAATAGACCCATGCCGCCGAAGGCGGCGGGGTATACAATCTATACTTTTAACGCTAAAATATATTCATAAATCATTATTGAAATTATTTTATTATTTTCTGCTGATATTATTTACAAATTAAGATAATAATTTTTATAATATACTAAACAGACAAAATTATAATTATTATAAAGAATCAATATTTCATCAAATAAAAAAATCAAAGGGAGATATAATTCAATATTTTTTTATGATTAATACAATTCTTGATACATATATCAATAACGAAAAAGGTACTGATTTCACCTGTTATACACCTGAGGGGATCAAAGATCTGCTGCATGTCTTAGGTGATCCTCATAAACAAATAAAATCAATTCATGTTGCAGGGACAAACGGCAAAGGCACCACATGTCACATTCTGGCTTCAGTTTTAAAAAACGCAGGTTATAAAACAGGCCTTTTCATATCACCTCACCTTTTAAGGATAAATGAACGAATCAGTATTAACCTTTCAGAGATAACAGATAATGAATTACTCTTCTTCCTGACTAAAGCGGATAAAGCCGCAAAAGAATTAAATATTACTATTACATACTTTGATATACTCACAGCCGCTGCTCTATGTTATTTTGAATCGAAGAATGTAGATATAGCTGTAATTGAAACCGGACTTGGAGGTAGGCTTGATTCAACTAATGTCATATTTCCGTTTCTATCTATTATTACAGATATTTCATTAGACCATACACATATTCTTGGAGAGACGATTAAAAAAATAACAGGGGAAAAATGCGGCATTATAAAACCGGGTGTTCCTGTAATAACAACGAATGAGAATGAAACTGTAATCGAAATTATTGAAAAATCTGCCGTAATGAACGGTTCTCCCCTGTATGTAATGAACAGAACATTCACTGCTGAAAAATTGCAGGAGGAGAATATAGCCATTAAATTCAGATTTACTTTTAACGATACCCATCCCTTAATTATTGAAACTTCTCTTTTCCCTGAACACCAGATAAAAAATTCTGCGGCAGCTGCTGCTGCCCTTATGATTATGAAAAAAAAAGGATACACTCTCATAACTCCGGAAATTATTATAACGACAATGAAGAACATCACGATCCCCGGCAGGTTCCAGAGACTCTCATCCTCCCTGAATGTCTTTTTTGATCCCGCCCATAACATCTCTTCCCTGAATAATATTATTCGGGAAATAAAAATAAAATTCAGCGGATATAAGATATTACTGATAATGACAATGATGAAAGACAAGGTGACAGGCCCGGTTTTAGAACTCCTTAAATCTGAAAAAGATAATATTATATATTTTAAATCCGGCGATCCCAGAGAATATCTGCCTAAAGAGAAGGATTTCTCTCTGATTACAGATAATAGAGTTCTAATTATTAATCGAATAAAATCCGAAAATTTAAATAAGTCTATTATACTATTCACCGGAACTTTCAGAATTTACGGCTTTGCTTCAGAAGCCGCAAAGATTCTTGAACAGGACCGGTTTTAAACTGGAAAAGATGAATAACATGGACAAAACATTAGAACTACTTTTTGAACTCAGGGATAATATTTCAGATGAACATATATCATCTGCTCAGGCTGTCAGCAAGCTCAATGATATTGAAAATTCACTAACAGATAAAACCGTCGCTGCAGCTAATGGTTCATCAGAGCCTCTGAAAAGCATCATGATTACTTTTAACATTCATAACTATTCTGATATGACAATGCTATTTGCCATAAAAAATTCATATGTTACAATCATTGAAAAGACCGGAGACAGGAAACTCTGCAATAACATTGAACAATTTCTAATGGACGATCCCTTTTTCTTCAGAGGTATAGAGAGGCTAGAAACAGGAGGGAGATATTACAGATTATTTTTTGAATCTATGACTATTGCTGACACTGTTTACACGGTAATGTCACTTACTCTGTCATATAATTTCCGTTCTACCAGATTTCATATTCTCTGCGATATTCTTCTTGATTATATTTTGAACGCAAAGACCGAAAAAAAAGGATTGTTTAACGACTTTTTCGATGATAAAATGATTGAATTTACACAATTTTTAACCTCCTCAGGAAAACATGAACCTGTTGTTTTTCTTTTCCGGTATGAATATATATCAGAATTTTTTAACAGAATCGGTCTCTCAACAATTATAGAGATGTCTCGTGAAATAAAAAACCGGCTCAAAGAACTTTTCGGGGATGAAGTATCCATAATAACAATATCTCTTTCCAGCTATATTGTTATTACATCTAAAGAGAATAAAAATTCTAATTTTGAAAAAATTACTTCAAAAAAACGAATTGATTTTGCTTTTAAAGGAATTGTTCTCCCTTACACGGTTATTCAGGTCCCGTACAAAAAAGATAATTCAGTTTATGATATCTTTGAAAATGTTTATCTTCTTAATAATCATATCAGGAATGGTGAAGTAAGGATTTAATTTACTGGCTTTCAATTTTTTTACGTTTTATTATTTCGCTATACCTGTTAATCTCGTCAAACTTAACACCGGCAATATACTCATCTTTTTTCTGAACAATATCATTTTTATACAGAAATTTAAGTCCCTTGTTTATTATCTGCCTTGAATTATATGGTATATAAAGACTATTTTCACTTATGAATCTTTCTATATATTTTTTAAGCTTACCCGCTTTTATAATATTATTTTTAAGCTGCAGTATACCACATATAATGTGATGAGGAAGGATTATTTCATCACTTAACCATGATTCTTTAATCATATCCGCGACAGAGGTATCTGCATAAATCTGCCTGGTAAAATCAGAAAGGAAAAGCGGTTCTGAGAAACTAATATCTGCAGAATCAGAAAGGGGTGAAGAGCCCTCGGATTCATTTAATTTATCATTGTACGTCAGTTGCAGAGGAATCAATGCTATTTCAGTTGATTCCTGGTACATTACATCATTTATAAGCTGAAAAAAATGTTCATCCATTGAGCTGATTATTGAATTTTTTTCAGGATAATTTTCCGGAAAATAAAGCAGTGGCACACCATGACCAATCAGAGTTGAAATATACTGTATAACACATTCACGGTAAAGAAGATTCCCGAAAATTGAATTATTAATTATATATCCTCCGGCACGTTTCAGTAAAAACCTGTTAAGTCTTCCTCCCGCAGCTTCATCAGGAACATAAAACCTCGGTTCAGAAAGATATTTTCTATGAATTGCGTAAATATAATAATAGAAATCCCTATTATTTTTATACCTTGATATATAAATAGTATTTACACGCTCTTTCAGATTCCGTATTTTATCAGTATCTCCGGTAATTTTAATCCGGTTTTTATTTCCGTTTAATCTTTTCCATATTTTTTTTGCAAAAATATATTTCATCAATAATCGGTTTATAAAAACAGTGTTGTGATCTATTATTTCAGAAAGGTAAATAGACGTAAGCTTTTTTAGTTGTTTATCAAAATTTGCAGTATTAATTGTTGATATATATTTTATTTCATGTCGTATAAAACTTTTTTTTGACGAAGACTGTTTCCCGATAGCATCTTTTAAATTTGATATAATAAAATTTTTAAGATCAGGTGTATTATAGTCTTTTTCAAATTTATCTATGACGCTCTGTATTATGATTTTTTTGAAAGCCTTGCCTTTAAGGTTTTCAAGACCTCTTTTCTTATCTTTAACATGCAATTTGGCATTGTTATATATTTCTTCAAACTGCTCCGGATTTTTGATGGTCTCTATAAGCAATGAAGGTTCTTTCTTATTCAGAAGAACTTCATAAAGCGAGCGATAAACGGGAATTGCGACGGATTTTCTTTCTGCAAGTTCAATCAGAGGCTCAATCGCGTAGGCTCCTTCAGCAAGATAATGAAAACTGCTGCTTATTTTTTCAAGAACATACTCCGGCTTGAACCTGAGGTATATTTTATCTGTTAAAGACAGGGTTGTTCCTTTTTCAAGTATCTTTTTTGCAATGTCCCTGCCGAATCTCCGGTTCCTGCTGTGTTCACTGAGAGCGGTAGCAACCAGATCTCCTGTGCCAGTTATATCAATAATTGTGTTGAAGTCAGCTCCAAGCGATGATGCAAGTCTGTTCATTTCTTTAAGTGATTCTGCGATCAGGGCCCCTTCAAGGTTATCTCCGCATCTGGGAAGCATATCAATCATTCCTGCGGCTATCGCAGCTGGATTTTTAAGAGTCCCTCCCAGATCAACCCCCAGCACATCTTCAGTTTCACGGCATTGAAGATAATCACAGTTGAGCAACGCAAGAAAAAATTTTCTATCAGCTTCAGACATCGAGGCAACCGCGAGGCATGTATGGTAATATTTAACAACTTCTTCAGCATGACTCGGGCCATAAATGCCTACTATCCGTTTTTTATATTCGGGAAGAATTTCGCCTATCGTCTGTGAAATTGTAAGAATATTATCATTATACCTGCAGAATCCCTTTGAAAGATAAGCTATCGGAATATTTTCAGTAATAAACTTCCCGATTTTATTGGCAGTATCAGGCACTACTTTTGAAGGTGTGGCAATAATAATTCCACTGGCATTACTTAAAGATTCTCTGAGATGATTAGTGGCCTTTATGTTATCAGGAAGTTTCACTCCCGGAAGAAAGTCATTGTTAATATTTCTATTGTTGATTGACTGAGCTACAGATTTTTCATAAGCCCACATTTTGACCAGTAAACCGGGCTTATTTTCAGCAATTACTTTCGCTACAGCAGTCCCCCAGGAACCTGCGCCGATAATGGTTATCTGCTTTATTTTACCGTATCTTTCAGGCATTATACTCTCTGTTAAACATAAATAAAAAGGGATTAATATTCTTTAATCCCTTTTGATAAAATTATATTGTACTACATATAATCAAGATAATCTTTAAGTTTTCTTGCTCTGGTAGGATGTCTGAGTCTTCTTAATGCCTTTGCTTCTATTTGCCTGATTCTCTCCCTGGTTACCTTAAATACATACCCGACCTCTTCAAGGGTATGAGAGTAACCGTCATCAAGTCCGAATCTCATTCTTATGACTTTCTGCTCCCTTGCCGGAAGAGTATTCAGTACAGAAACGATCTGTTCATTAAGAAGTCTGTGAGCTGCTGTATTCGCAGGTGAATCAACATCTTTATCTTCAATGAAGTCCCCGAGAAGCGAATCCTCCTCCTCTCCAACAGGTGTCTCAAGAGAAATCGGTTCACGGGCAACATTCTTCACAGCCTTGACCTTCGATACAGGCCATCCGAGCCTGTCAGCAAGCTCTTCAGGATTTGGTTCACGTCCAAACTCCTGCTGAAAAAGCCTTGTCTCCCGCATGACCTTGTTGATCTGCTCAATCATATGTACAGGGACACGTATTGTCCTGGCCTGATCTGATATGGCCCTGGTTATGGCCTGTCTTATCCACCAGGTAGCATATGTGGAAAATTTATATCCCTTCCGATATTCAAATTTATCAACAGCCTTGATCAGGCCGATATTCCCCTCCTGAATGAGATCGAAAAAATGCATTCCACGGTTTGCATATTTTTTTGCGATTGAAACAACCAGTCTGAGGTTGGCATTTATTAACTCCTTTTTTGCCCTCTGTATCTTTCTCTGGCCGAATGATATCTGTTTGCCCCATTCAAGAATTTCATCAGCCTCAGCTCCGGCTTCCTGTTCTATTCTTCGGATTTTCCTCTCATTGTTGCGGACATCTTTTACAATTTCCAGCAGATCATCCTTGTCCTTCAGCTTCAATTCGCTTATTATGAGTTCTATATCCTCGTTCTTTTCAACCTTCCTGGCATAATGCTTGAGTTCTTTAATGTCCTTATGATATTTTTCCTCAATCTCCTTAAAGAACCTGTATGTCTCATCAATCCTTTTTACCATAGACTGGATTTTATGAGAAAGCTTGCTTATCTCGTCCTCACTGATTTCAAGTTCCTCTACAGACTGTTTTATTTTCTTTTTCGATTTTGTAATTTCCTGATTTAATTTTGCGAATTCAGGAGAGTCTTCTTCATACCTCTTCAACTTATTCTGACTCTTGATTATTTTTGAGTCCTCATCAATAATAACTTTCATCTTGGCAGTATACTTTTTATCAAGTTCAGTGAGGTCTACAGATGAAAAATAATAAAGTCTGTTTATCTTGAGTATTTCAGTAAGCTTGATCTTACCCGTTGTAACTTTAGAATGATTTTTTATAAGTTCATTTGTAAGAAGTGCTGAATTTATAACCGCTTTTTCGATTAAAATTTCACCTTCTTCAATCCGTTTAGCCAGATCGACTTCCTGCTCACCGGAAAGAAGTGAGACCTTGCCTATCTCTTTCAGGTAAAGTCTAATGGGATCATCCACATGAGACGTGTCCTCAGCTGCTGAAGCTGCCTTTTTAGTTGTGGTTGTTTTCTTTTTATTTACAACCTCAGGGGCGGCTTTTCTTGTTGATTCTTCAACAACCTCTATCCCTAACTGGTTAAGAAGTATAAAGATATCATCTATCTTTTCGGAATTAAGAAGCTTATCCGGAAGTATTTCATTTATTTCGTCATAAGTTACTTCATTGTTTGCCTTGCCGACCTCTATGAGTTTTTTTACTTCAGCAATGTTTTCAAGTACTAAATCATTTTTACTCATATTCTGTATTAACCTTTTTTAAATGATTTATTTTTAAGAAAGCTTTGTTAGTTACTACTTTGACCTTAATGAGCCTCTATTATAAATATATTGAGATAACTTTTCCTTTTCACGCCTTAAAATCTCAATCTCAGCGAGATATTCAAGCCTGTCACCCCCTGATTGTTTTAATTTTTCAGCGTAATCGGAAATTTTATTTTCTATTGTGTGTAATTTTAAGTTAACATATATTTCTGTGTAAGCGGCTTTTGGATCTTCAACGGTCATCTCTTTATTCAAAATACTGTTCAAAAAGTCCATTTCCAATCCTTTTTGAAAAAAGTCAAATATTTTATCAGGATAAAAAATATTTTCCTTATTATAAAGTTCGGCAATAATCTTATATATATTAGCAGCAACCGGATCTTTTATATCTTCATTTGTAAAATCAATCAGTAAATCCCCTGCAAGCTCAGGGTAATGAATAACAAGACCGAGAAGTTCTCTGTAAATTCTCACATCAAAAGGAATTTTACTTAAACTGTTTTTACCACTCTTATCACCAATGGTATTTTTTTCAACATACCTGCCGAAATCTATCCTTAAAGACTCTTCATCGATTTTGAGCATTTCGCTTATTCTGGCCAGGTAAATACTCCGTTCAGAAGCAAGATTGATCTTTTTAATAATATCAAAAAGTTCTTTAAGAAGCCTGACTCTTTCCTTGCCGGTGTTATTTTCAACAGCAAGATTTATCTGAAAATCAACCGGATTCACAGCCTTATCAATTACAATCATCAGCTCCCTGACCCCTTTTTTCATAATATAGTCAAAAGGATCATCCTGGGGCAGAACAGCGATCTTTATTTCAACATTAAAAAGTTCGGAAGTCTCAATTGATTTGAGTGCTGCATTGATTCCCGCTGAATCAGAGTCAAATAGCATCACAATTTCATTACAAAGCTGCGAAAGTACCCTTATATGGTTCTCAGTAAGTGCTGTACCGAGAGGAGCAACCACATTTTTTATACCGTTCATATGACATCCTATAACATCCAGATATCCTTCAACGATAATTGCCCTGTCAAGTTCCCTTATCTCATTTTGCGCAAGGTTAAGACCGTAAAGAACACTCCTTTTCCGAAATATTTCAGATTCAGGAGAATTAAGATACTTCGGCTGTTCCCTGTCAGAAATTACCCTTCCACCGAATGCAATAACATTACCATTCCTGTCAAATATCGGGAAGATTACTCTGTTTCTGAACTTATCCAGCATATTCCCTGTTTTTTTTGACTTACCGATAATACCGATTTTCTCAGCAAGATCAAGATCCGCCCCGTTTTTCCTGAGAGAATAACTGAGCCTGTCCCAGGAATCCGGCGCAACACCGAGCATAAATGTATCAATAGCGGAGGAGTCGACCCCCCTCCCTTCAAGATAAAGTCTTCCGTTTCGTCCTGCATCTGATTTGAGATACTTACTGTAAAAATTCATTGCATAGCGGTTTATACGCCTGATCTTATCAATAGAACCTTCATACTTATCAGAAACATCATCCCTTATGGCAATACCGGCAATATCAGCAACACGTTTTACACTTTCGATAAAATCGACATTTTCTATTTTCGAAATAAAGGTAAAAACATTACCACCTGTATTACACCCGAAACAGTGGAAAATCTGTTTGTCCGGGGACACTGAAAAGGACGGTGTCTTCTCCTTATGAAAAGGGCATAAACCGATGTAGTTTTTCCCCCTCTTTTTAAGAGAAGGTATATACTTCATAACTACATCTTCAATTCTGACCCTTTCTCTTATATATTCAATTGTATCTCTGGGAATACTCAAATTAAGAATCCATTCTGTTATTTATGCACAAAAACACATAGTTAATATAATATACACTTTTTTACAGTTTAAGTTACTAAAGGCTTAAATGAAAATCATGGAGATAAAGTTTTACATAAATAAAACCGGTTGTTATCGGGCATCTTATATTTAAACCCCGTATTTGAAAGAATTTTTATATATAAAGGTTTATTCTTTAGGCAGATATTTATTTTACATAAAAAAAATATAATGTCAATAACATGAAAATAAATTTTGACAATTTAATAATAAAAAATAATAAGTCATAATTCATATTGTCGATAATTTAGTATCAGATATATATTTTGAGGTATTTATGAAGAAGGTTATAATAACCCTGTCAGTAATTATTGCGCTTTTTGCTGCCGGAGGTATTGCTATAAACTATATAAGTGCAAAAGATGTTAAAAATTCACCTACAGTATCAACTGTAGTAAATAAAATTGATTCTGTTAAAAACGAGGAATATACTTTCCCTGAGTTTTACAGGGGTATATATCTTACGGTAGATTCCGCAAATAAAATGACAAAGCTGAAAATTTTTGTCAGCAAAGCAAAGGAAGCCGGCCTTAATACACTTGTAATGGATGTACAGAGTTCAAAATATGCTAAATGCATTGTCCCGTCAGAAAATGTTCAATACGTAAAGGATAATGGCCTTCATGCCATAGCAAGAGTTGTAATTTTCCCTGACGGCCTCAAAAACTGGCCAGTTAGTGAAACGTATATAAAAGAAAAAATCGACATTGCTGAAAGCGCCTGTAAAAACGGTTTCAAAGAGATTCAGTTTGATTACATAAGGTTTAATGATTCCAACAGAAACAGGCACCTTAAAGTAAAGGAGCGCTACGCCTTTATTGAAGGGTTCATTTCAAGGGCTAAGAAAAAACTCAAACCCTACAATGTTAAATTTGCAGCTGACGTCTTCGGCAGGATACCGCTTAATACTGACGATGTAATTGGCCAGAAAATGGAGAGTATGGACAAGGTGGTAGATTTTATCTGCCCCATGGCATATCCTTCACATTATACATGGAGCAAAAGACTGATGAAAGATCCCTATTTCACGGTTTTCAAAACTTCAAAAAGGGCAAAAGAACGCGTAAAAAGTGCAGAGATAGTAACCTGGATCCAGGCATTCAAAATGAAACTGTACGGCATGCCATTTGATAAATATATCAGAGAGCAGATTAAGGCGGTTCATGACTCCGGTATACGGGGCTACCTGCTATGGAATGCAAGGCAGGATTACAAAATCCCGTTCAGGGTTGTAAAAAACTTCTATGACAAAAACAGCAACCTGGCCAGTAAATGAAATAGATTACATAAAAAACAAAAAGGGGCTGTCAATGACGGCGCTTTTTGTTTTATGACAGAAGTATTATAAAGGCTACTCTTTCGTCACTTTATAGACTGACGTGCCGTATTTTGTGGATTCAACAGTTACCCTGCTTGTTTTCCCCTCCTCTATATTAACATAGATAAAATTCGGTTTCGGCTGGTACAGGTTATTCAGCTTGATGTACCTTCCGAGAGATTCATCAAGTATCCACTTCTCCACTTTTACAAGGTGCCTGTCAGGAGTCAGACTTGCTTCAAATACTTTTTTCTGGGATTCCAGGCCTATAGTTGTCCGCCCGAACTCGGACTTATCGACTGATACCTCATAATATGACCTTCTGTCATTGGCAGGATCATCTATATCTTTATCATAAAGAGTGACAACAAGGTTATATTTCCCCCGGTTCCCGCTTATTAGTTTTCCGTTTTTAGTGCATGCATCAAAAATAAAAAGAGAGAATATCAGCAATGCAGCTGTAACACCGTTTCTCATTCGGCCCCCGAAATATTAATATTATACTGATTTTCGAAATCAGGTGTAACAGTTTCTATAATCAGATACCCCTTTTTGTCAAACAGTTCATTAATTGATATGGTTTCACCGTTACTCAGGGTTTTAGTTTTAATAATATACCCCATCTGGTCTGTTGTAGAGAGTCTGACAGTTCCGTTTTTCGGAGCTGAGGCGTTAATCCTGTACCTTGCACGTGCTTCAGGTTTAATTAAAAAATAGTCCCTGTCGTTTTTAGAAGATGTAAATCCGGAAATTTCATCTTTCAGGGTATTTGCTTCTTTGATTGAATTATTAGGTTCTTTTTCATGTTTTCCGTCAATTATTATCTGCTCAACAATAAGCCTGTATGGCATTTCAGAAACTGAAGGCTGAACAGAACTCACCCTGATGAAAACACCATCCTTAACAGAAAAAGCCGGAATAATTTCATCATTCCCTGACCCGCTGTTGTTTGCCTCAAGAAGCTTCACTCTTCCCGAGCCGAAAACCGTGACAACACCATCAAGACCGGGATCATTCTGAAGCCTTATCCTTATATTAGACCCGGGATTTTCATTATAAAAGAAAAAGTCCTGATCACCCGGCTGGTTGATTCTGCCTGAAACAGAATTACCTGTAATTCTCCCCGCGTTATCAAAACCATTATTAGGTTCAAGTTCACTGCCGCTGTCATGAAGGTTAAGATTCATTGACAGCTCATAAGGTTCCCTGTGATTATACTGAAAGGATTTTGAAGTCACAAGTATATAATACCTTCCAGTTGACTTAATCCCGAAACCGGTAATAGATTCAGCGCCTCCGGCAGATGTATTGTCCGAGACGGCAAGTTCCTTCATTTCAGGGCTGTATAACGACAGAATTGAATCGACTCCTCCGACCCCTTTAAGAAAAAGATCCACAGTCACAGGGGCATCCTCACCTGCAACTATATCCGCACTGAACCAGTCCTCCTCCCTGTATGGCCACTGAGAATTCTCATTAAGCATATTTCGTGAAGGAGAGAAATACCCCGCAATGGATTCACCGTTGCCGATAATATTGCCGGATTCAGGGAGATCATTCGGCTCACTCTCCTCGTTAAAGGGGGACCGTGCTGTAATACGCAGGGTGTAGCTGTTTTCACTGTTACCCTTCTTCACATCCCTTATGCCGTGAGTCACAACGATGATATAGTCGCCGGGATTAAGAAAGAGATTGGCTATCTCTTCGGGGGAAGACTTCCGGTTGTCATCAACAGTTTTAATAGCCCGGAGGTTGCCATCCACAAGGCCCCGGACCTGTATAGCGTGATTTA
>DAIOFM010000051.1:0-26262 GCA_036745755.1 Spirochaetota bacterium
CAAGGTACTTCCAGGCTCAGTTGGATGCACATGCATAGGGGTTGAAGGAAGAATAGCCGAAGACGGTGAATGGCAGGTACGTGGTGATAATATTTTCTACGGATACTGGAACAATCCTGAAGCGACAAAAGAGGCTTTCACTGATGACGGCTACTATAAGACGGGAGACATCGTTGAAGAAATCGCTGACGGTTATATAAAGATTGTTGACCGTAAAAAAGGTCTCATGGTGCTCGATACAGGTAAAAATGTTGCTTCAAATAAAATAGAAAGCAAATTTTCTCTCAGTAAATGGATAGACACAGTTGTACCTGTGGGAAGTGAGAAAAAATTTGTCTCAGCGCTTGTCATACCAAACTTTGATGCATTCCTTGAACTGTTTGAAAAAGAGAAAGTCGATTATGATAAATCAAAGGTCATCAGTATCACCGAACCTGCCCCGATGTGCATGGCGGTTGGTGAAGATTTTGTTGAAAAGGATCTCCTGAAAAAAATGATAGACCAGGATATCCAGGCTGCCAACAGTGAGCTCGAGGAATATGAGGTCATCAAAAAATATACAATTCTCACAAGAAGACTTACTGTCAATGATGGTGAAATGACACCGACACTTAAGGTTAAACGTAAAGTTGTTCTTGATAAATACACTGATCAAATCGACAAGATGTACAGCTGAGTCTGACTCGCAAATACGCAGAGGGAATAATTTTAATGTTAAAACCGATTATTCCCTCTGCTTTTATACACACTTCAATTTCAATTAATTCGACCTTTCCCTGTCTGTTCTAAATATAATTAATCACATTACATATTAATAGAATACTTGATTCAGGCGAAATTTAATATTGATGATAAGATTATTGATTTAAATATTATAATTATTTTAAATTATGTCATTGCGAACGACCGGAGGGAGTGTGGCAATCTGTTAAGGCTGGAAACAATACTGGTTTATATTGAATATTTTTTATCCGGAACAGATTGCTTCGTCGCTTAAGCTCCTCGCAATGACAGATTAATATGATAAATGATAATAAAAAATACCTAACTCAAGTAAATTAGAAAAGACTTAACAGTATAAAAGCTTGAAAGATTAATATTAGTCTTTACTTCAAACGAATAAAATGAGAAACTGTTTATATGAAAAAATTCATTTTATGTTATCTAATCATCATTACCGGAATCAATTTTTCCACGGGGTGGGCGAACACTTCTTACAATCTGTCCCTTAGAGAGGATATCAGAAAAATCGCAAATGGACAGTTTACAAAACCTCAACTCCGCAAATGTATCCCTCCATCACGAAACAACGATCCCGGCATTGAAAAGCAGGTAACTACTGCAATCCTTGAGAGATATGGAGAGTTAAAGAGGGGAGATATTATCAGAGTAATAATATCGGAGCCGGGTTGGCGTATTCTCAGAAATGAATTTACCGGTTTTGTAACCGGGAGATATATATTCGTGTACATCCTTGTAAATAGCGAAACTGATGATGAATTATACCTCCTCAGGATTAATGTCATGCAGAACAATTCCTTTATGGGCTGGATATTCGATCCTGCATATGTCAGATATATCCTTTCAGTTGACAGAATTAAAAAAAAGGATATTGACACTGTATGTGAAAAATGATAATATATTTTATCTATACAATTTCATTATAAGAGGTCCCCGTAATGAATGACGTAATAAAACTCACTGTCGAAGACAATATTGCCTATATAACGCTTTGCGATCCTAAAGGGCTCAATCTTGAAAATTTTGAGATGGTAAAGCTCCTTGCCGAGAAGCAGGAGGAAGTAGCGACCAACAACCAGCTTCGCGTCGTTGTTCTTAATTCTGATGGCAAAAATTTCTCTGCAGGAGCGGATCTGGCTTTCCTTAAAGCGGTGAACTCCAGGTTCATCAAAGACAACCTGAACTTTCTGCAAAGAGCATTCTCAAGGTTTCAGGAAATATCCATACCTGTTATCTGCGCAATTAACGGCATCTGCTATGGAGGAGGCCTTGAACTTGCCCTGAGCTGTGATATAAGAATCGCCTCTGAAGACGCTAAATTTGCCATGCCTGAAACCAGATTCGGCTTCTCAGCTGACCAGACAGGCACGACAAGGCTGCCGAAACTTTTAGGCCCGGGACAGGGTAAAAGAATGATACTTACATGCGACGAGATCGACGCGGCAGAAGCATACAGAATCGGTCTGGTTGAATATCTTGTCAAACCTGATGAGCTTCAGGGAATGGCCACCAGGCTGGCAAAGAGAATGGCCGGGCTCCCCCCGTCAGCTTTAAGGTTCGGCAAAATCGGAGTAAACATCGCCGCAGAATGCAACACATACGCGGCACTGATGTTCGAACAGGCACAGTCAATTTACTGTTTCGGCACGGAAGATAAAGACGAAGCGGTCAAAGCCTTTATAGAGAAGAGGAAAGGGAATTTTAAAGATAAATAAGTTTAATGTTCATCCCGGCATTTATGCCGGGATAGCTCTTCCCCTTATGATTATGGTATTTTTTATTTATCAGGTATAAACCTGTATCCTTTATCCTGCTTCTCGACACGCCCGATCCCGGGAAAAATTATATGAGCACCAGCTACTGTAAGTTTTTCTTTTGCTGCCATTTCAAGAATTTCTTTTCTTATTTTCACGGCTCTTCTTACGTCTGAATCATATTTAAGAGAAAATTCAGGATGAGGAAACTGCAAACTGGTTATATGAATAAGATCCCCGAAAATCAGCAGTTCTTTCCCCTCCGATTCCACCAGAAAACCTGTATGCCCCGGGGTATGCCCGGCAAGCTCAACAGCCTTTATACCCTTAAAAACATACTGCTCCTCTTTAATGGTTGAAATTTTACGTTCATACACCTTCAGTATTTTCTTAGCAACCGGGGATAGACTTTTATTTTCATTCTCTGACAGAAAGACCTTCGCATTTGTAAATACAGCCTTACCATTATGGACAAGTCCCCCGATATGATCAAAATGCGTATGTGTAAGTAAAACCATATCTATATCTTCCGGCTTTATCCCGGCCCTTTTCATACTCTTAAGAAGCACCCCCTTCCTTTTCCCGTCTTCACCCAGACCGGCATCTACAAGAATTGTTTTTGATTCTGTCTTTATAATAAATGCATTTATCGAAGCAGGGAGTTTCCCATCGGGCATGTACTTTTTCACAACATCGGGATCACCGTTAACAATCAATTCCGCTTTCATTTCATTGGAGGCATCACGGAGGGCTAAAACTTTAATTTTACCGACCTTGAACAGATGGAAATCAGCTACAACTTTATCTTCACCGGCAGAGGTTAACTGCAGGGTAAGTAAAAAAAAGCATAAAGGTAACAATGAATAAATCAATGATCGTTTTATATGCATAACATTACTCCCTTTATAATATTCACTTCAAAAAATAAAAATAACACTGCTACCTGGTCTTTACAAAAGTTTTTATCCCCTCAGGAGTAAATTCAAATTCAAGCCGTATCTCCTTTGTGGAAAAAAATCTTTTCATCACAGCTGAAGTTCCTGCATTATCATCAGTCTCTTTCACATAAGGGCTGTAACTGCTCCCGTAAACACTGTTAACAACATACCCTTTTGAGTTAATTGAATATTCCCCGCCCATGGGGCATACCGGCCTGAACCCGAAATTTTTCAGCGCAATATCCGGAAGTTCGTTAAATCCGGCATCAGGGAATAAAGTGTGAAGAAGTTTTATGGTACCGTTATTCCTGCCGCTTGTTTCAAGGGCAGCTTCTATTATTCCTGAGGTATACGAGCCCTTTTCCCGTACCATATTTGCGGGCCTGAAAACAACTGCTATGTTTTTCGTTACGTTCTCCTCAGACACTTTACCGCTGTCAATCAGCTCCTTTATATATTCCTCAGTTGTTGTAAAATGAAGCATTCCATCCTTTATACTGTAGTACAGCCTGGAGGAAGCTATACCGAAGTAATTTATTTTAATCACATTGACACGCGTACCATGATACTCCGTTCCGTACTTTGTAATGCCGAAGTCAATGCCGTGACGGCTCCTTTCTCTCCAGAGCATCATATCCAGAAACTTTACAGCTTCTTCAGGTTTTTTTACAGGTACAGCTATTCGCATAGGGTGAAAAAATGACCAGACCAGGAATCCGGCGATCATCTCCCTGTCTGACCATCCTCCCCTGTAAAACTCCCTCATCAGCATTGAACCGTCTATATCAATAAGTGGAGCTACATCCCCCATATGAACCTGTATCTCATTGCCGAAAATTTTATCCAGGGCAGGGATTTTAGACTCTTCATACATATCATCCAGCATGCCGCCTGACGCCAGAATTTTCATAAAATCGACCTTGAAGGTCATACTTAGTATGTCGCTTTTTACTGTATACCCGGTCTGCAGGTTACCCGGACCTCCACCGAACATCTCCCTCAGTGAATTATACATTGAATTTTCGATAAGCGGAAGAATACATGTATCCATTTCGATCCCCCCTTCAGCGAACCTGAAGCGCACGCCTATTGGATCAAAATACTCCTTCCAGTAATCACTGTATTCCTTTGAAAAAACATTATAACTTTCAGCCTCATGTCCGGATACCATACCTGCTTCTGCTTCAATATTCGGGACCATATATCCTATCCGGCCGTACTGCTCATGAATTGCAGAGAAACTGTTACCTGCAATATCAAGTCTGCTGAAAAGCCCGGCATAGTTCATTACAGTTTTTTTTCTCCCCTCCTGCACAAGAGGCTTTTCATCCATCGCTGCCAGGACATCTTTAATGCCTTCAGGAAATTTACCTTTAAGCTGGTAATAATAAATTATAAATTTTTCCAGTGTGGCAAGTTTCACAGCAGCCGCCATTCTCCTCGCCTCCTTGATTCTCAGTTCAGGAGACACAAGATGTCTGATGAATGCCTCGGAAAGATATATAAAACCGTCTTCGCTCTTCCTCTCTCCCCTGTATATCGTTCTCATGTACCTGTAATCAGGCGCATCGGCAAGGGAGGTATGTTTTTTCTTATAAGTCAGAATGACTCTCTCTGCAGCCTTCACGGAATTGGAAATAACCACAATATCACCGGGAAGCCTGACAAGTATAGAATTCACCTTCCTGTAGCCGGCCGTTAAGAATTCAGCACTTACTCCAGCAACATTTATTGTCTTCATCTCTGCTTTAAATTTTTTCCTGAACTCTTTTCTGTAACGGGCAATCGTTGAATTAAACATAACGGGTATTTTTATTTTCAGGACAAGCGATACATCTGTACCCTCTATCACGAAGGGGTCAGAGCCGGTAATAGTCATCTCTTCAATAACCTTACTATAAAATGCTCGGGCCTCCTTATTCTCTTTAAGAGCAAGCTGAGTCATTATTTTGTTCTTAATATCAAACTCAACGGGTGTCATTGTAAACCTGCTGTGCAGGCCGCCCCCCACCTCGTTAAGGTAATCGAAAAAATCAAGAGCCCTGGTAGTATCACTGAAATGGACAGAATAAAATTCCTGCGGAATAAAACTGTCCAGTTTAAAGAGAACCGGTTCTTTACCTTTAATCATCTCATTATACGGATGAGAGTCTATCTGTGGAGGAGTAAGAATCCTTATATCTGTATCTCTGCCTGAATCATCGGCAGACCTTATAGTATCCAGCTGAAGGGATTCCCTTATAGCCAGCCCTCCTGAAAGAAGTGAGTAAAAATCAACTTCATCATCATCCCTGTCACGGTCCCCGGGATACCCCCGCAAATAGACACGTCCGTAAGAAGGTTCTATCCCGTACTTTTTACTCAGAAATCCAAGAATCTCAACCGAGTAACCGGCGTGGTCCCCTCCCATAGCTGCGATTCTGCCAAGTTCATCAGCAATCTTCTGTTTACGGTCAGCGCTGCTTTCCGGATAGGAAGCTGTACCCGCAAATATAGATACGCAAACCAGACATATAATCAGAATTCTATTCATTTATCACCTCTTCCCGGGAAGTATTGTTATATGATAGCATCTGTTATCTTCTTCCAGAAAAACATAAAGCCCCCCTTCCCTCTGAAGCTCAAGAAGAGTTTCCATTAACACAGTTCTGAGCTGTTCACGCAGAGCGTCACCCATGAGAAACCCGGTTCTTCTTTGAAGAGATTTCCTCAACCTGTCAAATACGTCTTCATGTTTTTCAGGCTCAGGAATCTTAATATAGTAATCATCAAAAAAAATATCGAAACATACGCCGAAGCTGTGTAGCGAAACGAATTTTCTCCCGAAAATTTTCTCCTGGTAATTCACGGTCCTTATTACAGAAGATATCGCCAGTTTTACCACCGGAAGATCAGACTTATGAGATTTTATTTTCTCCTGAAATCTTCCTGCCACCATCCTGAGTGCATCTCTTGCAGGAGGGGTTAGATACCTGTATTCCTTACGGACATTGTGGAAATAATAATATTCATTACTCCCCGAGCCGGCGGGTACAAGCTCCCCCTTTTTGACACTTTCATTTATGTCATCCATATTTCTTAAAGGAGTGGTGCCGTACTTTTTAACCTGGAGCCTGTGTTTTTCAAGATCAAACTTTTTCAGTTCAGAAATTAAAGCCGGCTTCGCAAAATCCCTGTATACAGGTACATTTTCTATAAAATCTCTCTCAATCCTGTAAGTCATCTTCTGGTAATCTTCAACATAGCCGGCGATGGCGGATTCCCTGAAACTGATTACAGTATAAGATATAGTTATAGCAATAATTACAGTAATAAAAATGATAACCTTGAGTTTCATTATTTCCTCATTTTAAAGATAGATAATACGGCAACTTTAAAATAGTAAACCACGGAGCACTATCCTGTCTACTATTATAACACAATGCGGCTAATAAGTCGAGTCCACTGTTTATTTATCCCCCTTACATAATCATTAAAGACGTTTTCCTGCTAAACATAAGCATAGCTGGAAAGAGGGGTTCCATGAAAGGGGCCCCACACATTATGACACAACTGATAGTGATAACTATAGAATTATTTGGGAGATGACGACGATGCAAAAGTTAATAACGGAATAAAATATATGCGGACTCATCTCTCCCTTCGCAGGCATTACCCTGTTCAGGTTCAAAGGGTATAATCTCAGCCCTTTCAGGCACCCCCGGAGTTATGGTGTTTAAATATTAATCTCTTGTAAAGAGATCCCTTGTGAACACCTTTTCCTTTACATCATCAAGTTCAGGATGGTGCCTGTTTGTTACAATAACATCAGAGATCTGTTTGAACTCTTCAAGTGAAGTGACTTTCCTTGAACCGAAAAAATGATCATCTTTAAGTACAGGTTCATATACAATACATTCAATTCCCTTGGCCTTAATCCTCTTCATGATTCCCTGAATGGACGAAGCACGGAAATTATCAGAGCCCTCTTTCATGATAAGCCTGTAGATCCCCACCTTTTTAGGTTTCTTTGCCAGAATAACATCAGCAATAAAATCTTTTCTTGTACTGTTTGAATCTACTATGGCCTGAATAATATTATTCGGCACATGCTCGTAATTAGCCCTGAGCTGTTTTGTGTCCTTGGGAAGGCAGTATCCTCCGAATCCGAACGAGGGATTATTGTAATGCATACCGATTCTCGGGTCAAGGCCGACTCCCTCTATTATCTGCCTTGTATCCAGGTTGTATTTAAGAGCATACGAATCAAGCTCATTAAAGTATGCGACGCGGAGGGCCAGATATGAATTTGCGAAAAGCTTTATTGCTTCAGCCTCAGTGGATGAGGTAAACAGTACAGGAGTATTGGAATCCAGAGATCCCTCTTTAAGTATCCCGGCTATAACCTCGGCCTCCTTCGATTTTTCACCCACTATTATCCTTGAAGGATGAAGGTTGTCATAAAGCGCCTTCCCTTCACGGAGAAACTCCGGTGAAAAGATAAGTTTCATACCGGGATACGATTTCCTGATCTCTTCAGTATAACCGACAGGGATTGTTGATTTTATACAGACTATGGCGTCTTTATTATACCTTGTTATATCATCAAATATCTTTTCTATTACAGATGTATCAAAAAAATTACCCTCTGTATTATAGTCAGTGGGACCGGCAACAAATATTACATCTGCCCCTGTATATCCCTCTTCAGGGCTGGTTGTTGCTTTCAGATTCAGATTTTTATTTTTAAGAAAATCTGAAATCTCATCATCTTCAATTGGAGATATCTTATTATTTATAAGATCAACCTTCTCCTGTATAACGTCTACAGCTATTACCTCATGCCTCTGGGCCGCCAGTACCGCTATTGATAAACCGACATACCCGGTCCCTGCAACTGCAATCTTCATATTCCTTCCTCTCTATATTTTTCCTGTTTTCTCTAAAAAAAATAACTTCAATAGAGCAACCCATGAAGTGTCTGATATATAAAAATCTGTCAATATCCAGTCAAGCAGTTTTCGGTTAAAAAAAATTGAAGCTATCTCAATCAAACCGGCCTTCTGTTCAATAAATAATTATTTTTTTAAATTCATATTTTCATATAAATTTTAATTGCACGCTGCAGCATCATCCTTAAAAGTGAAAAAATAATACAATCATAAGGTTAGACCCATGGTCACAGGATTAGTAATAAAGACAATTTTGCTGAGTATTATATTCGGCACAATAGGGATAGTTCTCTCTGAAAGATTCAGAATTCCGGGAATACTTTTCTATTTTGCGATGGGCATCATAGCAGGCCCCGGATTCACAGGTGTTCTGGACCCTCAGTCACTTGGGAACGGCCTGAGTTCAATGATTACCGTTTTTGTAATAATCATACTTTTTGAAGGGGGGCTTTCCCTGAACATCAACCAGATAAGGTCTCTCAGGACTGTTCTGTTCAGGGATATTCTGATTTCTGTCATAGTTACAGTATCTGCCGCCTTCCTCGCCGCAAGATATATCGTCGGCCTTCCCTGGGAAGTTTCAATAATATTTGCATCCCTTGTTGTTGTTACCGGCCCTACTGTGATTAAACCTGTTCTACGCTATATACCGATAAGCAATAAAGTCAAAAACTTCCTCAACGGCGAAGCTGTATTGATTGATGCAGTTGGTGCCATACTGGCAATTATTACACTTGAGTTCGTGCTTACAAGGCATGAACTGATTCTCTCAATCGCAGGTTTCTCAGGTGCGATGGCAGCCGGCGCAATTTCAGGTCTTGTTGCAGGGTTTATTGCACGCTACCTTATATGTGACACAAAGGTCATCCCCAGGGGGAGCAACAGTTTCTTTGTTCTCGGTTTTGTTTTTCTTGCCTATATAACCTCTGAAAAAATCGCACCGGAATCCGGACTTCTCACTGTGGTTATCATGGGTTTGGTTTTAAGCACAATAAATTACAGGGAAAAGGAAACCATCCTTGCATTCAAGGAACAGATAACGCGTATTGTAATATCAATGCTTTTCGTACTGCTGTCAGCTAATTTTAAAATAAGTTATATAAATCTCTATCTGACTGAAGGACTCATAGTTGTTTTTATTATTATTGTTTCAAGATTCCCTGTAATATTCCTCAGTACATGGAAAGAGGATTTTTCAGTGCCGGAAAAACTATTCATGTCATGGCTCGGCCCCAGGGGGATAATAGCCCTGTCCGTTGCATCAATAGCTTCCATTAAACTTCAGGCTTCAGGAATAGAAAAAGCATTCGCACTTGAAATACTGGTATTCATGCTGATATCTGTCACGGTCATTCTTCAGGGACTTTCTGCAAAATTGTTCGCACGGCAACTGAGAATACTTATAGAAGGTGACAGAAGTATTATAATACTTGGAGTGAACAGCATATCTCTCATGGTTGCCGAAAAATGGCGTAACGACAAAACAGCGGTACTCTTTGTTGACTCAAGCAGAAAAAACTGCAGGCTGGCAGAGCAGAGAGGATTTATATGCTGTGAAGGAAATGCTCTTGATCCGTCAACATACATAGGTGTTGAAATGGATGATTTTACCTCGGTACTGGCTGCATCCGACAACAACGAAATCAATGTTCTCTTCTGCAGTTTTATGAAGGACACATTCGGGCTCACCAATCTTTATACCGTATTAAACAACAGAGCCAACGAGGAGCTTTCTGAAATCATACACAGTGAAAACATAAAACTAGCTTTCGGTACCAGACGGGGAGATGAAGATAATTTCTCATGGGAGGGATTCCTTACAAGGCTGAAAGATGTTTTCACAAGAAAAAAACAGGAACTGAAATGGTTCGAAATAACATGCAAAGACTTCTTAAACAATCCTCCGGGCAGATATCCACTTCCGGAGGGGGTGACAATTTTCATTATAGCACGAAACAGAACTGAACGTTACATTTACCACACATCTTTTGAACTTCATATGCACGATGAAATATGCGTCATGGCTTCAGAGGAAAGCTTCGAAATGCTTGAACCGATGCTCTGTTCTGCAGAAACATGAAATTAAAAGCGGAGAGGGGAAACCGCTGTTATGTATAATCGCTTTCATCTGAAGGAACGATTGCTGTCTTTTTGCGCTGTACCAGGCCTGCAATAATTCTTTTTATTCTCGCCATTAAGCCCTCGGCCAGCAGCAGTTCTTTTATTATATCCAGATCTTTTTCAGATCCGAAAATAATTATTACATCTCCATTTTTCAGTTTTGTATCTCCGTCAGGGAGTATTACTTCATTTTTTCTGACAATGGGGCCGATAAGGATGTCTTTTGGAAGACTTGTCCATTTCAGTTCAATTCCGTCAAGTCTGGAATGAACACCCACGGTCAGCCGCTTCATTTTAATATTTCCTGTCTTAAGTATCTCTATTAATTCCTGTTCAGTTACATTTTCCTTTATACTTTCTTTTTTCATTACAGCACCCCCTTCCACTAAAAATATTTTTCATTAATTTCAATTACCCTGTTTAGATAACGGCAACCTCAATCAACCGGTTTATAAATCAGCTTCGGTGGATAACCACCTGACGGAACGGAATAACGATACCCTGTTCGCCAAAGGCTTCCATTATTCTGTACCTTAAATTGCTTTTTGTGTTCTCTATCCGGAACAGGTTATTACTCCAGAATATCAGCTCGAAAACAAGAGCTGACTCAGCAAATTCAGTAAACCTGACAAAAGGCATATAACCCTCAGACTTTATTATTTCATCGCTCGATTCAGCGCACTGAATAAGGACCTGCGACACCAGCCTGACATCTGATGAATAAGAGACCCCAACCTCAAGTGAAAATCTTGTAGGTTCAAGATTATGCGACCAGTTGATTACAGCATCCTGAATAAACATATGATTCGGAATAATTAAGACATTATCCTCCCGCGTGCTTACAGAACATGTCCGCAGTGATATCTCCTTTATCTGTACGACTTTTCCATTAACTTCAACGATGTCCCCTACATGAATCGAACCTTCCGCCAGTAGAATAATACCTGATACAAAATCCTGAAAAACATTCTGAAGACCGAAACCGAGACCAACAAGTATCGCAGCGGAACTGGCAACTATGATTGTAATATCCACCCCGAGAGTCTGCAGGCCGACAACTACAGCGAGAGTCCATATTCCATATTTTACCAGCTGAATTATTGACAGCAGCCTGCCGTCTGTGCCCGAACTTCTCCCTCCCCTCCTTTTAATAAAAGAGGTAATTAAACGCACAAGAAACACGGTTAAAAGGATTAAGACCGTTATCCCGATTAAATTACCGGCCGTAACAGACAACTTCCCGATATCTATTATACGATATTTCAGAATACTTTCAATGGTCACTTTTACCCGTCCTGCAAAATCAGTCTCTGTATTATTTCATCACGGTTTTTTTACAATCCAAAAGGCCTATTCTGATAATAAATATAATCTAAAGTAACTGATTTTGTCTGAAAAATAATCAATAATCACTCAGTATTTATTCCTTAACTTATTTCAGGTAAAAAAAAACACTATTACCTCCGCCGCTGAAGGCAGAGGGGGTATGTAATTTTTGCTTTTTACACTAAAATATATATTTAGGAATTATTACTGATAATAACTAAAAAGTTTTAAATTGACTGCTGTGTTGTGGATTTTTAGATTGCCAGACATTATTTTTATAATAACAGATAAAAAAAAGTATGTTACTATTCGAAGATTGTTTCGGGATTAAACCTGAGAGGCGGCATGTTCAGAGGTTTAACCGGAGAAAAAAAATATAAAGGTTTTAAGATGAATTTTGAAAAATTCAAATACAGTGCATGGTGGAATCTGCTCATAATAACTGCAGGAGCAGTTACTTTCTCACTTGGCGTTAAGGGTGTTGTTGTTCATCATAATTTTATACCTGCCGGTCTTTTCGGCCTTGGTGTACTCTGTTATTATGTCGTTCCGGGGATAACTGCAGGTATCTGGTACTTTCTTTTTAATATACCTCTGTTTATAATCGGATGGCGATCCCTGAGCAGACGTTTTATACTATACAGTTTCTACGCAATGGTAATTACGACCCTATCATATGAACTTATTAATGTCAATTTCGCTGTTAAAAACCAGCTCTATGCGGCAATACTTGCGGGTGTGATTTGCGGTTTCGGAAGCGGGATGATTCTGCGCTCTCTCGGCTCAGGGGGCGGCCTTGATGTAGTGGCAATAATACTTAACCAGAGGTATAATATCGGTATAGGAAAAGTATATTTCATATTCAATACCGTTCTTTTCACAATATCCCTTTTTGTACTTGATATTGATCTCATTATTGCATCACTTATTTTTGTTTTTATCCTTTCCTTTGTACTTGAATACACCCTGGCGTTATTTAACCAGAGAAAAATTGTCATGATTATATCTGACAGTAATAGAAAAATAGCAGATGAAATGCATGAAAAGCTTAAACTTGGCACTACTTTCATCAAAGGGAATACAATCAAACAAGAAAAAGAAAGGAATATTATAATGGCTATAACAAATAATATTATGCTGAAACCTCTTGAAGAGATAGTCTTCTCAAATGACGAGAATGCAATCTTTATTATTGAAAATACATTCAATGTAATCGGGACCGGTTTTTCAAAAAGAAAGATGTATTAATATTAAAACTGTCACCATTGAACAGATAAACTACTTGAGTTAGGCGTTTATTTGAATAAAAAGATAATGGGGTAAAAAACAGTATTAATTTAAAGCCCTGTTATGAATAGTATTTTAAAGACGGCTTTAATCATGGATAAAAAAGTAAACAACAGAGAGAAGAAGACAGGTATTTTATAGCCGAAAAAAGAATATTTTCCAAATTGCAAAAGAAGGATTTTAAGAATTTGATGAACGGAATAATTGAACATGATTGTTGTTATACGATTTCAATTCTTAATGAAAGTCAGCTATATTAAAGGGATGGCAGTTACGATATAAAGTTTATAATGAACACAAGCTTGACCGGTGAAGATCTATTGCGAATAAATCGGGCTTATCTGAAAAATCAACGAAGAAAAGCAGTACAGTTTTTTTATAATAGATGATACAGTAATGGAGAAAGCCGGAGAAGATAGAGGGTCCCGGGTGGCATTATTTAATATTCCGTCCGGTGCTAATCTAAACTCAGGGAAAAATATGAAATTTTTTTTTAAAGGTAAAGAAAAAAAAACCTCCGGTATAATTGATATAATTTTATCAGAACCGGACGACCCTGTTGAAATACTAAAAAAAATTGCCGGCTGGCTCAGACCATCCTCATCTGAAAACATTGAAACCGTCATAAAAAAAATTGAACATCTTGGAGAAGTATTAAACGAAAATCCCGAAGCGGATGAAGCACTTGGGCTGATTCTAAGAGACTGGCTCGAAAACGCCAATTATTTCCTTGCATTTGCGGTACTCGGCATTTTCTCAAGGAAAGGTTTTTTAATTGAGCTTCTCAACCGCATATATGAGCATATAAATCCGGCACCTCCGGACAAAAGCAGTATTTCTGACGCCCTCAGTATTATCTTTGGCAAAGAAAAAGATTATGAATGGGTAAAAAAACTTCCTGAAGAGAGCTGGCTCTACCTGTTTAAAATATTATGGAACCGGAAACCCGGAGAAGGGAAAAAAATTCTTTCCAGGACCATAAGTGAACTTCTCTACGCGCTTGAAATGCTTTCAATATGGGTAGCAGGTGAAGAGCTCGAACAGGACCTTGTAAGAATTGACCCTTCTATTGTAGATTATGATTCAGCATTTATTGCGCTGCAAAGAGAAATTTCTTCATACTGCAGAAATTATGAAGCATGGATCGCAGGAGAAAAAGATGAGTTTGAGGATGATTCCCACGCAAGAGTTCTGCTTGATCAGAGCATGCTTGCCGTAAAAAATTTCAGAAAAAAATCTGTTGAAAAAGGGACAGGCATTTCATTATCATATCTGCTTGAACGACTTGACCAGACCCTTGACAGAATAAAGAAGATTTTAGATCTATTAAACCCCGGGCCCTCTGAAAAATCAAAAAAATCTGCTGTGGAATTTTTCACGGAACTTGTTAACGCCAGCATAGAGAGATACAGTTTAAGGACTCTTGTTAACCAGAACATCAGGCTGCTTTCAATAAGCATTACCGAAAACACAAGCGACCATGGTGAACACTATATAACAAAAAACAGAAAGGATTACCTTCAAATGCTTTTTTCGGGGGCCGGCGGCGGGATTTTTATTGCGGCAATGGCCCTAATTAAAATCAATATAACAGGACTCGGTTTACCCCCTTTAAGCCAGACAGTTCTTGTATGCCTGAATTACGGTATAGGTTTCATGATAATACACATCATGCATTTCACTGTTGCCACCAAACAGCCCGCGATGACCGCTTCAAAATTTGCCAGTGTTCTCCAGCAGGAGGGTAATGCAGGAGCAAATCCGGATACTCTCGCAAGTCTCCTGATCCAGGTTTCCAGGTCCCAGTTTATAGCGATCATAGGAAATGTTTCTGTCGCTATTATACTCTCATTTGGTCTGGGCTTTTTATTTCTTAATTTTACAGGCACACCTATTGTGACAGATAAAAAAAGCGCACATCTTCTCTACGAGCTTACACCTGTCGCTAGCCTGGCCGTTCTACACGCCGCTATAGCAGGGGTATGGCTTTTTGTCTCGGGGCTTGCGGCAGGTTATTTCGACAACCGGGCTGCCTGCCTCGGACTGGGTGAAAGGCTGAAACACCATCCGCTTTTAAAAAAAATAATGTCTTTTTCAGCCAGAGAAAAACTTGGAAACTATATGGATGAAAACTACGGAGCTCTCGCGGGGAATTTTATATTCGGAGTCCTGCTGGGGGCGACTTCGTATATCGGATATCTGTTAAATATTCCTCTCGGGATAAGGCATGTTGCGTTTTCATCTGCTAATTTCGGATATGCCGTGTCTGCAAATACCCCCGGTTATTATGAACTTCTGCTTTATATTTTTTATATTGTTCTTATCGCATCATTGAATCTCTGGGTAAGTTTTATATTGGCTCTTAATGTTGCTTTAAGATCCAGAAATTTAAAACTGACAAGTTTTTCAAAAATACTGAAAGCCATTGCAGGGGAAGTAAAGAAAAAACCTCTATCACTATTCTTCCCTCCGAAAACTGAAGACAATGAAAAAAATCAAAGCATTTCATAGACAGGTCAGTTAAAGTTTTCTGCCATTTTATATCCTATAAATCTCGATTCATCAGACATTACGCCTGTAGTAAAAGCTCTTAAGCTGAATCATGCATTCAGCTCTTCCATCCATAATATATATAATAATCCCCACTCAGGTTATTTCCCCCCCTCCCTTTCTCTTCTGCAGTACCGCCAATGGTCAATGCCCCTCCACCTGTATCTATTATGAGGTATTTAAATTTATTCTATAAAAATATATATTTGCCCTTTAAAAATAAATTATTGATTCCCGAATTTTTATTATTTAAATTATAAAACAATGTAAACATCCTAGATTATATTTTTGAACTTTATACTTACCCATTGAGTATATTAAAAATAACAGGATAAAAACAAAAATGAAATTCGGCACTTTTAAAGGTGTATTTGTCCCTTCAACAGAAGCAATCCTCGGGACAGTCCTTTTTCTGATTCTGCCTGCTCTGGTGGGAGATCTGGGACTGATTCCCATGCTGGGTATTATAATTCTGGCACACTCGGTAACTTTTGCCACTTCATTCTCATTGTCGGATTGTGCGACAAACCTGACCAGTATTGAAGGCGGCGGGATGTATGCACTTTCAAAAAAATCTCTCGGTAAAGCCCTGGGTGGTTCCATCGGAATTCAGCTTTATCTGGCTCAGGCTGCTTCAATAGGTTTTTACTGTATCGGATTTGCAGAACCGCTGCAGCCTGTCATAGAAGTTTTGGTTCAGTCAAATCCCCTTATGACGGGTATATCTACTGATAATATCCTGATGCAAAAACAGATAATTGCCAGTATAATATTTCTTCTTTTTTTCATAATTGCTTTTATAGGGGCTGACTTTACCCTGAGTATTCAGACTTTTATACTTATTGTTCTCTTTGTCAGTATAGCGACAATTTTTCTGTCACCATTTATCGGCATTGATTTTAATGGAAACAGTGTATTTGTAAACTCATTTAGCAATATAAATCTTTCAGGTAACAGAACATTAACTGTTGCAATATTTTTTATTGCATTCACCCAGTTTTTCCCCGCTGTCACAGGTTTAGATGCCGGCATAGGTATGAGCGGTGATTTGAAGGACCCGAAACACAGTATAGTAACTGGCACATTCTGGGCAATAGGTATTACATTTTGTGTTTATATTGCCAGCACATTTCTTTTTTCCCTTATGAAACATGAAATCCTTGTTACCGGCTATATCGGCCAGAGCCCCCAGGGTAACATATTAACTGATATTCTCGGCTTTAAAAAGTCATTTCCTCACAGCATACCGGGACTTATCGTTTTAACAGGGATTCTTGTAGCAACAAGCTCCTCAGCCCTGAGCTGTTTTATGACAGCTCCGCGTACTCTTCAGGCTTTATCAAAAGACGATATCCTCCCCCGTTTTTTATTTTTTCTCGGAAATGATATAAAAAAGGACGGTGAGGAACCGCGTTTCGCTACTGTATTTACCTGTTTTATCGGTATGGGTATAATCTGGCTGGGGAGTATAAATATTGCGGCAACCATTGTCGGTATCTGCTTTCTTGTTGTCTATGGATGGCTCAATGGCTCCGCCTTTCTTGAAAGCATCAGCGGCAACCCCTCGTTCAGGCCTGCGTCAGGAGGGCATCTGCTCATCCCCTTATACGGATTCCTGTCATCCATCATTTCCATTCTGTTATTCAGCTGGCTTATCGGTATTATTATAGTAATAGTTCAATACATAATATTCAGACTGCTTCTCAAATATAAAACAGCAGGTAAACTGGAAGGAGTCTGGTGGGGCGTGCTGTTTTCTTTCGTTACATCCACCCTGAAAGCCCTTAACAGGATTGTAATGGGCACAAAAAACTGGAGGCCTATTATGGCAGCCATTTCGTTTACAGGTAAAGAAAATAACCATACAAAAATCGCCTACATAGCCTCAATGATTGCTTCACATAAAGGTATTGTTGTATTGAGCATAATAAGTTCTGAAAAAAAGGATGATATCCCGCGGATTGAAAATCTGCCGGTTCCGGCGGGGATAATAGCCATTAATGACATTACGCAATCAATATTAAGCATTATACAGCAGCCTTTTACCGGCGGGCTTGAGGCTAATACTGTTCTGCTTGAGTTTTCAACCAAAGTTGACAATATAAGAGTAATTAATAAAATTCTTGAGCTTAATAAAAATATACTGCTTCTGAAAAACGGTTCCAGACTTAATAAAATGGAACAAATCGATATATGGTGGAGAGGTGAAAAGAACGGTAATTTAATGGTATTGCTTGCCTATATAATGAATAACACCTATAAACATGAAGAACATAAAATTTGTAAAATCAGGATTATCAGAAAACTAAATGAGAACGAATCGGTCGATTCAGCTACAGAAGAACTTACGGAACTTCTTGATAAATCGCGTGTAAGCGGTGACATTGTCATACTGCCATATTCAGATGAATCATTTGAAGAGAGCCTCTTTAACATCTCATGCGGCGCGGACCTTATAATGATGGGTATACCGGGTAATTATATTGAAAAAGAGAACAGCCGGTTTTTTATTCTTAAAGAGTTTTTCTTTGATAAGGAGATAGCAAAGTATAGCGATATGCCGGCCATTCTTTTCATTAAAAGCGTTCATGTTATTAATCTTCAGGAAGAATAACCGGAAGGAGTATATAGACATTATAAAATTGTGATTGTTTTTAAAACTGACTCTGCTGAGATTTTTTAAGAAATTAATATTAAATTACCAACAAATCTATTATATTCTCAGTTTAAATTTATAAGACAAAAAAGGGGGCTTATTGTGAAAATAAAAGACAAATCATTAAAAAAACCTGAAGGCAATAAACTCGTAAAAAAAACATCAAATATTATTATTATTACAATTGCTGTACTTACAACAATAATATCAATGGCCAACCTGCAGCCTGTTACTATTAATTTATTGTTTTTCAGCATTGATATCCCTCTTATATTACTTATTTTTTTAATACTGGCAACAGGTTTTGTCACAGGGTATATTTTAAAAGGAATTATTGATTACCGTAAATATAGATAAATTTCTGTATTATAATTATATTTTATCAGAAACTATTCGAGGTTGAGATAATGCCAAAAACAGCATTTTCAATAATCATCCTGGCTTTTATTCTGTTTCTATCCCCGTTATATTCCGCTGATTTACCTGCGGCTGATGCGGATTATCCATCTGTAGTATTTAAAGAGAAAAAACTGTTTCAGATATATTCAGATCTCGGCCCATACTCAAAGGCTGAAAGAGCTGCTGCTATCTCAACCCGTATTTCAGATATCGAAAAAACAGGGAGTTTCAACCCTGATAAAATGAGCCTTGTAAAAGGTGAATTCACAACTGATATAATTTATAAAGAAAATACCATCCTCTCTATAACAAAAGAGGATGCTGATATCGCCGGTAAAACAGATGAGGAGCTTGCGGCAGATTACCTTGCTTTACTTAAAGATGCCTTTAAAGACATACCGGACATAGCTGTTATAAAAAAGCCCTCGGATATATATACATTTATTGTCAACAACAGGGCTAATATAATCAAGGCCGGTGTAGCTTTACTTCTCTTTATCCTTCAGATAGTACTGATATATATCGCTGGAAAAAGTTTTAAAAAACTGTATGTAAAAACTGAATCCGCGAAGGGGATTTTTTTTAAAACAATACACATCAAAGATCACGAACTGATCACTGACGAAACAATAGTATCAACAGTTGTGCTCCTCCTCCGGGGGTTGCGCCTATTTATTTCTCTTATAGTTGTATACCTTTTTATCGATGCAATGTTTCTTCTTTTCCCCACATCAAAGGCTGAGGGTATAAAAGATATACTCTGGGGGTTGGTACTAACAGTTGTTACCACCGCTTTCGGATGGGGATTATTTAAGACAGTCAAGCTCCTGTCATTAATCCTTTCAAAAAATATTAATGAATGGAAAGGAACATTCATAACACCACTTGTGATGAAAAATATAACACTTCTCACTGAAGATCAGATAGTTATAATACTCCAGCGACTTGTATCTTTTTTCAATTTCGCTATGAATATCTTTCTGCTTTACATAATTATACCCATAGTATTCAGTTATTTCAGTTTTACAAAAACATGGGCTGATACACTTTTCGCGTGGATACTCTCCCCTCTAAAAACTGTTGTTTTAACATTTGTATCATACATCCCCAGCCTGATTTTTATAGCTGTTATTATATTTTTAAACAGGTATCTTATCCGGTTATCACGGATTTTCTTTGACGAGATAAAAAAAGGCAGTTTATCGTTTCCCGGGTTCTACCCTGAATGGGCCGATCCAACTCACAAAATAGTACGTTTCATGATAATTATATTCACCCTGATCGTTGTGTACCCTTACCTGCCTGGTTCAGACTCCGAGGCTTTCAAGGGCGTATCAATATTTCTCGGTATCCTTTTTTCACTTGGTTCAACTTCAGTTATCGCGAATATGGTTGCGGGAATAATTCTAACGTATATGTATGCCTTTAAAACAGGGGACAGGGTAAAAATCGGCGATACGTCAGGAGAGGTAATTGAAAAGACACTCCTTGTAACAAGGATTAAAACTGTAAAGAATATAGTAGTTACAATACCGAACTCTTCGGTACTTTCAGGCCATATTATTAACTACAGCCTCCTTGCATCTGAAAAAGGGCTGATTCTTCACACATCTGTAACTATTGGATACGATGTCCCATGGAGAGATGTTCATAACGCGCTCCTGGAGTCAGCCGCAAGGTGCGGCGAGAATATAAAAAGAGAGCCTGTCCCATTTGTTCTGCAGAACGCGCTTAATGATTATTACGTTGCATACGAACTGAACGTCTATACAGACAGGGCGGACAGAATGGCGGCTATATACTCCGAACTGCACTGCAATATACAGGATGTATTCAATGAAAAGGGTATAGAAATACTCTCTCCTGCCTATTCAGCCATACGTGACGGCAACCATAGCACTATCCCGGAAAGTTACCTTCCGGAAAACTATACAGTTCCCGGTTTTATACTGAACCGGATATCTAAAATGGCCAAAACGGGTAAGTAATTAAATATCTATTTGGACTTACCCGTTCTTTCGTACCTTCCTGAATAAAGCCCCTGGAAGAAACTTAAAGCATTAATTCCCAGCACCCTGCTGTCATATCCCCCCTCCTGCACAACAAGGGTCCTTTTTTTTAATTTGCCTATCAGATTCCCGTTATTGTAAAAATCATCTTTAAGGAGCGACCACTTCCCTGAGGGGTCGCCTTTTGCTGTATCAAAACCAAGAGCTATAACAAGAAATTCAGGATTAAATTTTTCAATTTCCCTGATCCCTTTTTTCAGAGTCCGGAAATATTGCTCCCCTTCCGTTTTCTCAGGTAAAGGATAGTTGAAATTAAATCCTGCCCCTTCCCCCTCACCTGTTTCACTGCTAAAACCGCTGAAATAAGGGTACTCGTAATCAGGATCAGCGTGGATTGATATTGTCAGCACATCGCTCCTGCTGTAGAAAATGTCCTGCTGCCCGTTGCCGTGATGGTAATCGAGATCAAGTATTGCTGCTTTTCCATACCTGCTCAGATAGTTTGCCGCAATTGCCGCAGAGTTAAAATAACAGAACCCCCCGAATGAACTTCTTTCCGCGTGATGCCCCGGGGGCCTCACAAGGGCATAGGTGACGCCTGAACCTTCAAGGAGAAGATCCGCCCCTGTAAGCGCACAGTTCACGGCGCTCCTTGCGGCAAGGTATGAATTCCTGTTTACAGGGCTGTATATGTCTATACAGTAATATCCCGCCCGGGATACAAGCTTCTTGGGCGGTCTTGCTTTTTTCCTTATGGGAAAAGTATCAGGATACAGAGATACGCCCGGAGGCACTGCAGCGGATGCCCTTTTAAAATAACTAACAAATCCCCTGTCATGTACTGCTGTTATATGGCTTTCGCTGTACCTGCGTGACTTTGTCTTAATAAAGATTTCGCTTTTTTCAATTTTTTTAAGAATAGATTTTATCCTTACCGGGGTCTCCATATACCCCTTCTCTTTAATATGATGAATCTCATGCCCTTCATTATACAGAACAGGAATTTTCCTGTCTTCTGCAATATCAAAGAACTTATAAAGAGGCTCAGTTTTTAAATATTTCCGCTGTCTTATTACAATGGGATAGCTTTTAATGGCATCGCGTATTTCTTTCACAGATTTATCATCCGCATTTTTATTATGTTTTTTCTCCACAACTGCAATAAAAATTTTACCGGCCTCTTTAAGCGCCGGTTCTGCATCATTTCCGAGACTGTCAAAGAGCAGAAAATATGGATTGCCGTAATACTCATGGCAGTGTTTTTCGAAAGCGGGGTTCAAGAGCGGTCTTGCTCCAAGCCTTTCATAAAATTTAAGTCTTGATCTGTTCTGCCTGAGAAGTGCAACATCGCTTATTAAAACCGGGTCATCAGACATACACTCCAGAAAAAGTCCTTTTGAATTCAAAAATTTCGCCTCCTCTCTGACCCTGTTATAAAGTGCTTCCCCTATACCTCCTGTTCTTTTTGAAGGGTTGTTGGCAAGAAGATCAAGAAAACAGAAATTTATATCAATGGAATAAGACATCTGGGCAAAACCGAGAATATCACCATTATTATTTTCAGCTACAAAAAAGTAATGCCTCATGCGGCTGACAACAGGGCATGAAAATAATGCTCTTATTTTCTGAAGAGCCGCTTCAGTCATATCAGCAATTTCAGATTCAGTAATTTTAAGAATCTGCTCAATTGCCCTGCGGTTAACAGGAAGAAAATCATCATAAACGCCCCGTATTCTGAAAGACATCCCCCCTCCTTTTTATATATTTATTATAATCTCAAATTTGACTTTTAACTCTGATAAGCTTAAATTAACAATAAAACAGGCATATTGTTTATCAGCAGAAGGAATAATAACCTGCGGGCTTTTTGGCAACTTAATATTTATTCAAGGGGAAATAAAATGGAAGTGTTAGGCAATAAAGCAATATTAACACTGGACAGGCCAATCTGCCAGACATCGGATGAATTACTGGACAGCGGTGTTTTTAAAGAAATGATTAAAATATTCATTGATAATCTTGTTGTTAAAAAATCAATGCTTCTTGACATTTTCATCGAAGAGGATTCCGGCCTGCTGAATAAAATGACAAAAGCCATTCCTCAAAAAATAAAGGATGTTTTTACAAAGGAGGAGTTCCCCGACGGGAATGAGATTGGAGAAAAGGACATTGAACTTCTCATTGAAACATTCCGTTTTCTTGCGAAGCTGAAAAGCGACAAGGTGCCCGGAGTTGTGAAAGGTTCCGAAAAACTTCTTGGCAAGAAAGCCCTCCTTCTTGAACTTCTGGATAAATTTTATTATTTCTGGCTCTCACATGACAGGTTCCTGATCTACAGAACGTCGAAAACATTTAATAAAATAAGGACAAGAAGCATCATAGACGATACTGTTGAAAGGCTTAACAATGTTATTAAAAACACCTATAGGGATATCAAAGAAAACCTTGCCGAGGAGGAACCCCAGACATACAGGCAGACAAGGGCCGGTGTTGATATTACTGCCATAACAAGACATTATGACAACCTCATGGACTTCGGGCCATACAGAAAATTCAGCGGAGTGCCTGTAATAAGAAAAATAATTTTAGCCCCCCCATTAATCCTCAACCCGTCAATGAATAAAAGAACAGGCTCCTTTGAAAGAATAGATAATAATCCCTTTAATCTCTTCAATATAAAAACTGATGACTGGCTCTGCTACCCTGCTAAAGTAGGGCCGCTTCTGATATTTGTCTATTTTCATAAAATATTTATTGATCACGGCATGTCTCTCTGCAACCTTTTTGAACTCGCGGATGAAGAGGACCTGACAAAAAAACCGGATGCAGTTTATGCATACGGTGTTGAAGGCGCTGCACTTGACGGTCTGGGAGTTTTCCCCACTGTGTTTTACGAGGATACCGAAAATAATATTCTTGTCGGAGCTATTCCCGGCAGAGAGGAATTCGGTTATTTCGGATACCTGAAGAAGATGATACTCACTCTTCATAATATCAAAATGATGAAAATGGGAAGAATGCCTTTTCATGGCGCATTTGTAAGGATAATTCTGAAGGGAGGCAAGGAAGCGAATCTTCTTCTTATGGGTGATTCAGGAGCAGGCAAGTCGGAGACCCTTGAAGCGCTGAGATATATCGGAGATGAGTTCATTCAGGACATTGTAATAGTAGCTGATGACATGGGATCAATAGAAATAGCTGATAAAAAAACAATTATGGCTTATGGTTCTGAAATCGGCGCATTTTTACGGCTTGACGACCTGATGCCCGGTTACGCTTTTAAAAGACTTGATACTGCCGTAATAATGAGTGCAGGGCAGACAAATGCCAGGATTATACTCCCTGTTACAACTTATGGGACGATTATGAAAGGCCACAAAATAGATTTTGTTCTTTATGCGAATAATTATGAAGAACCGGGTGACGATAAACCGCTTCTTCAGAAATTCAATACACCTGAAGAGGCTATTGCGGTATTCAGAGAAGGAAAAGTTATGAGCAAAGGTACAACATCCTCAACCGGTATTACGGGGACTTACTTTGCGAACATTTTCGGACCGCTTCAATATATGGAGATTCATGATGACATCGCAAAACAATACTTCAATGAATTTTTCTCAAGGGGAATATTCGTAGGCCAGATGCGCACAAGACTCGGCATACCGGGATGGGAAAGAAAAGGACCTGAAGCATCAGCCCGGGAGCTTCTGCAAAAAATACTCGATAATTAACAAAAATTATCTGCTGCAAGTCAATTTCATATAAACATTGAACCGGAGAAAATCTAATGGCCGAAAAATTTACTGATAAAATGAGCCGGTTTTTTCATCAGAAAGAACCTGACTCTTCTATTAAGCCGGAACCAGCACAAAAGGAAAAATCCGAAATAACATCTCAAGGTAAACCTGTTCAAAAAAAGGAACCTCAACCGGAAAATAAAACACGAAATGAAAATGAAACCGGCGAAAAAACAAAAGAGAAAAAAAATGCCCGCATTGACGACCTTAAAAACTTCATGGGACATGTAATCGAACCGGAAGAAAGGACACTGAAAAACTACATGGATATCGGTTTCTGGAAATCCAAGAGGGAACTCTATAAAGGACTTCGTGAAAAAGAGAAACAGGATCAGAACGTTTACCAGAACCTTTTCAACGGTGCAAGCCCAACAATTGAATATTACATTCTTACAGTTCTATCATGTCTTATTGCCACAACGGGTCTGCTTCAGGGCTCTACCGCAACAATAATCGGAGCCATGATAGTCGCCCCATTAATGACCCCCATCCTTGCCTTTTCCCTGGGGGTAATCTGGGGAGATATCCCCCTGATACGTACTTCCGCCTTCTCACTTTTTAAAGGAATTATGATATCACTGTTTATCTCGTCTGCTCTTGCCTTTCTGATACCGATGGAAGGTTATTCAACGGAAATTACAGCAAGGACATCCCCGACAATTTTTGATATAATAGTTGCATTTGCCTCGGGACTTGTGGGAGCATACGGCAGCGCAAACAAGAGGATCAGCAACACCCTTGTCGGTATAGCAATAGCTGTTGCCCTCATGCCGCCGTTATGCACTATCGGGATAGGTATAGGCACACTTAATAAAACTGTGGCATCCGGCGCAGCGCTGCTTTTCCTTATAAATCTTGTATCAATTTCACTGGCCGGGGCAATAGTTTTCTGGGGGATGGAGATACATCCCATTGCCGCTGAAGACGGAGCAGTGAGAAAACGGGCAATATATCAGATACTGATTTCAATAATAATACTCACTACAATTTCAATTCCTGTTTTTATATATATGAAGCATGGCTTTCTGATCAGCCGGGCCACACGAACAGCCGGTGAAATTATACAGAATGAACTTCCCGATGTATCATTGATAGAACTGAAAATGAAGGAGAAAGATGAAAAATTCAGGTTTACAGCAACAATAAGCGGAAGTGAAAAACCTGATTCCGGAAAAAATGAAGCAATAATACAAAAAGCTGCTGCAGCAGACAGCAGAATCGGCGGGATAAAACTGATGTTTATAAAAACAGCTGAAATTGAAAGCGCTGAAGGCGCTGACCTGAATAAGTAGCTATTTGCCGTCATCTCAGTAACGATTTCTGACATGACGGCAGAAATCTCTCATCTCATGTAAGGGGGTATATACTCTTTGTTAAAGTCCCCTGTGTATATTGCTCTCGGCCTGAAGATCCTGTTGTTCTCCTGGTATTCAAGTATCCTCGCCGTCCACCCTGAAACCCTGCTTACTGCAAATATAGGAGTAAACATCTCGCTCCTTATACCAAGTGCGCTGTAAACGATCCCTGAATAGAAGTCAACATTGGGGAAAATTTTCCTTTCCCTCCCCATCCTGTCAAGAACCTCCGCCTCAAGTTTTCTGGCGATTTCAAACTCATTTTTAACATTCCTGTTTTCCCCTGCAAGAAACTCTGCAAGAGGCTCGAGAATCCTTGCCCTGGGGTCATACGCTTTATATACCCTGTGGCCGAAACCGGTAATCTTCTTTTTAGCCTGCATATTTTTGTCCAGCCA
>DAIOFM010000052.1:0-6951 GCA_036745755.1 Spirochaetota bacterium
TATTTCACTGATACCGCTTCCGCCTGATTTTGTATCAGTGCCGACTCTTTTTATATCAATGTTGACTGAACTTGTATCAACGCCGACCGGATTTGTATCAGTTTCAATACTATTTATATCAAAATCAATAAGTTTTATATCAGCTTTGAGTGAATTTATATCGATTTCAACCGGATTTACATTGAATTCAACTGGAATTGTATCTATTTCAACTGAATTTATATAAAAAACCGGTATTTATTCCTTAATCAGCTTCGGGTAAAAAATGTTCTATTAGGGATGTCCCAAAAATAGTTTCTTTGTCATGCCGACTGTAACTACAGCCCCGGCATTATCAGCCGGGGTAAACTCCATACCGGGTGCATTCACGATGAACGCCTGTCAGCAAAGGACAGGATGTCCGGATTATGCTGACCATCACATACAGCTGATTTATTCAGAAATTATTACCGGTTAAAAACGTATATAAACCGAATTGAAGATTTATTGACAAATCCCTGATAATCAGGTTTTACTATAAGTGACACTGAACTAACTCTCTCTTTTCATGCAGGAGGAAAATGAATAATTCAGGATACCGGTATACTGTAGATGATGAAAAGATCAGGGAATACATGAAGCTTACAACTGAAGAGAAACTGCTCTGGCTTCAGGAAATCGTTGAGTTTACTGAAATGGCATTAAGTGACAGGGAAAAGGAATTCCGCCGGAAACTCCGCAGTTGTGAGATTTAACCTGTTATTCCAGCCTCACTTCTACCCACTTCTTTTAACGGACAATAAAATCGGCTGAAACCCCGGCCCCCGGCGGAATAAACTTTTTTCATCAGGAAATCCTTACCCGCCGCCCCCGCAGGGGGCTGTTTAACCTGTGTTGTCTTTTTTTTGACTTATTTATACTACTTTAAAATTAAGAAAATTTAAATATGAACAGGAAATTATTAATCCCCCTCCGGGCGATGTGCTGAGCGACGTCGAAGCAGGAAGCCGGAATAAGTTTATTCAGCACGCCAGGTTAATTGGCTGGGGGCCGGAAGAATAAATATGGGTAGAAGTAAGACTTCCAATAGAAGGGGAATGAGGGGGTGAGGATCACACAACCCTTATATCCCTCCACTTCCCTCCCCTGTACCTGAAAAAGAGAACAGCGCAGAACATCATAAAAAAGGCCACAAGCATAATCCAGGCATCAATTGCTGACACATGGAACCATTCAAACATAAGGTAAAGCACGGGCACTGAAAGCCAGTTAAATGAAACTGAAGCTATCATGGCCCAGTGAGTGTCCCCTGCCCCGCGCAGGGCCCCCATAAAGGAAACCATCATCGACTCAGCGAGAACATATACAGAGGCGATTCTTACCATTGTTACCGCAACCGGCGCAGCCTCTTCAAACACGGCACTTCCACCTTCAGGGCGGAAAACATTAACAAGAAATTCAGGGAAAAAGACAAAGGCCGCGAACATAATTGCGGAATACCATATCCCTGTGCGTATGCCTGACATGGCAGACCTGTGCGCGATATCAGGCTCACCTCCCCCCATGTACCGGCCCACTAAACTTGTAACCGCAATTTCAATACCTATAAGAGGGATAAAGGCCACCATGTCCCAGTTGAACATGATTGTACTTGCCGTGGCAACAGTCTCCCCCTGCGCGTGAAATAGAAGAATCATCATTGAAAAGGCACAGAAATTCAGAAAGAACTCAAGCCCTGCCGGGTAACCGAAATAAAGAAGCTGCTTCATCACCGCGGGATGAAACCTGAAAGATTTCATCACTGAGAACTCCCGCCTGTGCCCCCTGCTGAAATATAAAAACACAAGTATCAGCACAGCGAAGATGCTCCCTGAAATTGTAGCTATAGCCGCGCCTTCAATCCCCATGGCCGGTGCGCCGAAGTTTCCGAAAATAAGGATATAATCGAGCCCCACGTTGACAGCCATGGCAGCCATTGTTGCCAGCATAACAACTCCCGTGCGCCCTATGCCTGAAAAATAGCACCCCATTGCATGGCGCAGCATGGCGGGCAGGGCCCCGACTACCAGGATATCTATATAATTATACTGGTACACCATCTGCGATTCAGGAATACCGATCACGTCAAAGAGATATTTGGCCGGCGTAACCAGCATGAGAATAACCGGGTACGCCGCCACAACGACAAGAAAGGCCTGGAAAGCGGCAACAGGGGCGAACTCCCTTTTCCCCGACCCGTAATACTGGGCGGAAAGTGCTGTAGTGTAACCCACGAGCCCGATAAAGAAAAACATCAGGGTCTGCATCATGATCCCGCCCCCCATAGCGGCGTTCATCTGTTCAGGCCCGAGCTTCGCGAGAAAAAACCTGTCGGTAAATGTCATAACACCGTCACAGGCAGTAGAAATTATCATAGGGAGAGCGATTGAAAGCATCTCGGCCACGCCGCCCTTTTCGCGGTATATTGATTTGATTTTCTGTATATTCATGCTGTTAATTCATTTCCGGTAGATTCTGTTTGTTATGCCATAGATACAGATAAGGTCATTGCGAGGAGCGGAGCGTCGAAGCAATCTGTTTTTTGACAATATGCGATGTGCATGGATGCACAAGTGCCGCGGCTGCATGGTCGCCCCTTTTTAGCACTTCCTGTCCTGGGGCGACACAAACCTCATCCTGAGAAACGGATGCAGAGGAGCGGCCCGCACTCCCTGACGGTCGTTCGCAATGACCGACATAAAAACATGATTCCATTGTATATCTCCTGTAATGGATTAAATTTTCAACAGTTTCAGAAACCTTTTATCCCTCGTAGAAAGTTTTTCAGTTCCAAGGGATTGTTTCAGCAGTTCATCACAGACCCCGCTCCTTTTGATGAAGCCTGTAATTTTCCCCCTTTCGACAATATCACTCATTTTCACAGGGTTACCGGGGATGCCCCTCTCCTTATCAGGGTTACCGCAGCTTCCGGCAAAATCCTCGAACTCCATATACCTGCCGTTACCTACTTTAAGGCCGCCGCTGTTTATTATTACAGGAGGGGTTTCGCACACCCGGTCAATGAGCTTAACCAGTGAATCCCTGTAGCCAATAAATGACCTGCGGGTGTATTTCCCCTCCGACATAAGGGAGCCGCTCCCCCTGAATATATAGGAGGCGTTGAAGCTCTCAGGCGTAACAACACGGTTGTTGTAGTAGAGAGAGTACCTGTTCTGGTAGGCTGTCTCCCGCGCGTATATATTATTGCCGGAGAAGGAAAAATCGAATCCCGTCATGCCGATGTTTCCAAACCCTGCAAGGATGGCGAAATTAAGAGCGTCCCCGGCAACTGATCCTGTACCTGAATCTATTGATCCCGTTACTCCCGGATAAAACTCCTCTATAACCTGTGACACGGGATGGGAATTGAGCGAAATGTATCCCCCGTATCTCTCAACTATTGCAGGGGGTGATGCGATGGAAAATATATGTGATGTCCCTCCACCTTCATGCCCTGTGAAGTGCTCCCCGATCCTCTGCTGCGGATCAATTGAAACAGCGAATTCAGGTATTATACCATGGGCCCTGAGCATCGGAAGGGCTGAATCCACAGCTATTATATAAAAGCTGTCGCGGAATGATTTAATTGAAGCGATGTAATTCTCAACCGAAGGGGCTGATGAAACTATGAGAGCGCTCTCCCCGCTGAACCTGCCGGCCAGGGCTGAAACAGGTGAGACCAGATGCAGGTTACCCAGGTTATTCAGGGCGTTCCTCAGAAAAAGGGTGCCGAATGCCCTGACTGTTGCCCTGTCGCCCCCCTTTTTATCCAGTACCTGCCTGACCCCCGATTTAACCGATTCATAGTACTCAGGGAAAAGCCTGAATGACCCCGGATGTTCCACCACCTGGACACCCTTGATCTCATCAAGATCAATAACATCTGTCAGATGTTTCTCAATTTCAGCGGGGTCAGAGCCTGTGATAAAAACAACATTTCCCGCTTTTGCCAGAGCCGGAACTGTTTTTAAAAATCCGGGCACCTTTTCAAGCCCCGGTATTATATCAATTACAATAATTTTCCTGTACCCGCTGTTGTCTTTAAGCCCCGCAAGGTGGTATCCCATACCGCAGCCGAGAACAATAAGGAGATCATACTTTTCCGGGGTGAAAACAGGGGCATTTTTCTCCCCCTCCCTTGCGGGGTTTATCCTGCTGTGCAGAGGAAACTCCCTTCCGTCACGGGTTATTATTATTGTAATCCCCCCGTCCTTAGTTTCCTCTGTCCTGTATGTAAAATTTTCCATAATACTCTGCCTTATATATACTTCGTCAATGATTCAGGCTTATAATAATATTTTTAACAACCCTCTATGCGCGCTGGTTAATAAAGAGCTTGAATTAGGCGTTTTATTATTAACATTTATCATAATATTTCGTCATTGCGAGGAGCTTAAGCGACGAAGGCCGCTCATCTGCATCCATGCAGTTGCGGCACTAAGACATCCATGTCTGTCGCATTCTGTATTAAAAACAGATTGCCACACTCCCTCCGGTCGTTCGCAATGACATAGTTTCAAATAATTATGATATTTAAACCAATACTCTTATCATCAATATTGAATTTCGCCTACTCAAGTAAACAGTTTGCGAAAGAAAATTATTTGTATTTTTTTGTATAATCTTTATAATTGATATATTACCTGGTTCAGTGATGGAAACAATTAATATGAAAAACTACTTCACTATCATGCTTTTATTCTCTGTTGCGGTTTTATCTGTAAACCTTACTTCGTGCAAAGATAAGAAGGAACACCCCCTTGTGGATATGGAATCGATCAATTACGACGGATCACACGATGAGAAGTATATCTTCAGGGAAGAGCTTAAAAAAGAGCAGGAAAAAAAAGAGAGACTGGAAAAATATAAAAAAAAATATGATGAGTAAAAGGGGAAAAATCTACATGAAAAAAGCGGCATATATTATAACTGTAATTCTTATAGTGATAGCTGCGGGGATAAATTATTTCTCATGCAGCAGAGACGGGCAGGGGATCCTCTTTGGAAATTCCGGGGAATCACCCATTAAATCCGAAGCTGAATCGTCAAAGGCCTATGAGATACAGGAGACATTCAGGAAAATTTTTGACCTGTACAAAGACAGCGTTGTGTTTATAACAACAGAACAGCTTGTACGCGTACGCAATCCCTTTTTTGATGACCCGGTAATGAGGGAGTTCTTTGGAAGAGGTAGAGAGTCCCAGGTGAAAAAACGCACAGGACTGGGCACAGGTTTTATTATATCCGAAGACGGCTACATATGCACAAACCATCACGTTATTAACGGGGTGGATAAAATCACAGTAAGCATAAACGGTAAAATCTACGACGCGAAAATTGTCGGTTCTGATGAAAAGACAGATATAGGGCTCCTTAAAATTGAAACAAACGAAAAACTCCATCCCGCCTATTTCGGCGATTCACATAGTGTTCAGGTGGGAGACTGGGCAATTGCCATAGGAAACCCCTTCGGGCTTGATAAGACATTCACAGTGGGAGTTGTAAGCGCCATAGGGAGGAGGGACGTCGATTTCCTGGGGAGTTCCCATATTCAGACAGACGCTTCAATTAACCCGGGGAATTCAGGCGGGCCCCTTATTAATATATACGGGGAAGTCATAGGGATAAACAGGATGATATATTCCAAAAGCGGCGGTTACATGGGTATAGGATTCGCAATCCCTATCAATACAGCCAAATCGATCCTGTCCCAGCTGCAGAAATTTAAAAAGGTAAAGAGGGGATACCTTGGGGTCACCATACTTATGATCTCTGATGAAGACGCGAAAAAGATCGGCCTGGAAAATAATGAGGGCGCGTTTGTCGGAGAGGTTGTAAAAAACAGTCCGGCACAGAAGGGGGGAATCCTTGTGGGGGATGCTATTTTACAGATAAATGACAGGAAGATCAGAAATACCGGGGACCTCTTCCAGGTTATTGAAGAATCAAAGATAGGGGAAAAACTGGATGTACTGGTATTGAGAGACAGGAGAACAGTGAGACTCCAGGTAAGGCTGAGGGAGAGGCCATCAAGCTAAAAAAAGTATTAAGATATAGGGCTATTATTTCCGTTAATATGATAGAGACTATTTATACATATTAAATTATGAAAAAGGTACCGGGATGCACGAATATATACCTGAAAATAACCTGATGGTAATGTTTCTTCTTATACTCATAACCGCGGGTTTATACTATTTCTGGTGGCTCGCGAGAATAAGCAGAGTATTTGATGATGATCCCGTCATGAACATACTCCTCACGGTATTCACTTTCGGAGTATGGAGTCTGTATCTTAATCTGAAATATATGCAGAAGTCGGAAATGATGAATGGAAGGGATATGAAATGGTTCATGATTCTCTTTCTCCCGATATCACCGATTATAATTCAGCATAACGTAAATGAGAAGCTGTTTCCGGGCAGATAAAGTAACAGGAGTTTAAAATGATTGTCAGGTGTACAAATTGCGCGTCCGCATTCGCTGTTGATGATGAAAAAGTGGCAAACAGGAAGTTCGCCTTCACCTGCCCGAAATGCGGAACAGAAAATATATTCGACAACCGAGCAGGGGAGCAAAAAACCCCCTCTGAAGATATAATCTTTGAAGAGGAAAAAGAGAAAGCGTTAGAAGAATTTCCGCGTGAGGATACCGCCATTGAGCATGACCCGGGCAGCGAAGAAATTTTCTCTGATGAATTCACCGAAGAGGCTGCTTTAACTGAGAAAAAAAATATTAATCTTGAAATAGAGGAAACACCGGGGAAAGAGGAGATTCTCTTCAATGAGGAGATCGCTTTCGATGAGGAACCGGCCGCGGAAAAACCGTCTCCCGCTGAAGAGGAGATTCTCTTCGATGAGGAGATAACTTTCGACGAAGAACCGGCCGCGGAAAAACCGTCTCCCGCTGAAGAGGAGATTCTCTTCGATGAGG
>DAIOFM010000052.1:7173-26250 GCA_036745755.1 Spirochaetota bacterium
GAAGACGAAATTACCGTTGATCTTGATGAACTTGACATCGAACTTGAAGGCGACCTGGAAGGTCCGAAGGATGAACTGCCCGCATTTGAAGAAGAAGCTGCCGGAACAGAGACATCCGAAGAACCGGTTTTTGATGATGATATAACCATTGATATGGATTCCCTTGACATCGATATAGAAGAGGCAGGCGATTTTCACAAACCTGCCCCTGAAGTAGAACTTCCCGAAGCAGGAGAAGAGGATGAACTTGTACTCAATATCGATGAGTTTGAAGAGGGGATGGAGGCTGAAGAAATAGCAGCTTCAGCAGGAAGGGGAAAAGAGATATCCCCGGAAGATGATATTACCCTTGATCTTGATTCACTTGATATTGATCTTGATGAAGGAGAAACAACCGCTCCTCTCTATGAAGAAATGGAAGAGGAAAAGATTATTCCTGATGAAACAGCCGAGGAAGAGGATCTGAAGCTCAACCTCGATGAAATGGACGTTGATATAGAAGAACTCGAAGCGGAAGAACCGGCCCATGCGGAAGAGGAGGAAGAGGACGAAAGCATTACCATCGATCTTGACAGCCTTGATATCGAGGTGGCGGAATCCAACGAAATACTCACAGGTGAAATGACCGAAGAGGAGGAGAAGCTCACACTGGATGACGCCGGGCTTACCTTCAGCGAACTGGCCGAAGAAGAAAAAATATCTGAAGCTGCAGAAACAGATGAGGAGGAACTGAGCCTTTCACTTGATGAAATTGATCCTGAACTCAAGCTCCAGGTAATAGGTGAAGAGGCCCCGTCAGATGAACTGCCGCTTACAGAAACAGTTGACGAACTTCCTGAAATAGACCTTGACGAATATGAAACCGCAATCAGGGAGGAGGCTATTCCGCGTTATGAAGAGCCTGATATAAACATAGAAGGAATCGATGAATTTGAAATCGATGAAGTACCGGTTAAACCGGGAAGGGCCGCTGACATGGATATCCTCGAATATGAAGAAGGGCCGGGAGAAAGCTACGGGCCTGAAAAAGGGAGTACAACATTCTCAATCGATTATTCACTCAAGTACTCACGTCTCGGCGCTTTTCTCAGGCTTATAGGCCTGTACATGCTGAGTATGATTCCACATTTCATAGTAATGCTTGTTTACACAATACTTTCGGGAATACTCGGTTTCATAAACCAGATTGTAATACTCTCTACCGGACACTGTGTTGAGGATTTCTCCCAGGTAACTGAAAACACAATGAGATACTTCCTTTACATAAAGACCAATATTTCCGGCATTGTGGAGGACAGGCCTATATACGCGGGGAGAGAAAAAATAGACCACCAGATGCAGCTCAATATAACATATCCTGTTAAATACTCAAGAAACCTTGCCATTCTTCGTCTGAGCATAATCGGGATATGGATAATATCAATTCCACATTTCATAATAATGACGCTTTTAACTATTGTCGTGCCTTTTGTATACCTGGCGGGGATAGTTACAGTCATAGCAACAAGGAGATGGCCCAATCCTCTCTTTATATTTCTTACAAGGTACTTCAGGTACCTGACGCGGATATCATCATTCCTCCTGGGGCTCACTGACGAATATCCGCCTTTCAGATTTGACTGACAGGTTCAGTTATTCCGGGGAATTCAGTTCTGCCCCGGAATAACACCTATCCATAGCCTCAACTACCGCTGACCTGAACCCCTCCCTGGAACTTAATGAAAAATTATTTTTATTATTATTGTACTCAGGGATCGAATAAAAAAATATTATACCCTTATACAACTCCAGGTTCCGTGAATGCGCGGAAAGACCTGCATTAATAGCCTCAGCAGTTGTTTTCCCTTTCTTCCTGTTCAGTTCCAGCCAGTATTTATAGATAAAAGAGAAAGAGTCCGGATCCGCAATTGCAGTTGAGTAGAGATACCAGTCATTCACATGGTTTATAAGAGCCCTTTTCTCCTCAGCAGTCAGAATTTCATGAGCAGGGCATAAAAAATTTCCGCACACAGTACTGGCAAAAAGAGACCTGTCCCTCCCTTCAACACCTGATGACAGAGGATGTATCAGACACCCCGGCTTACCGGCGGAAAGAAAGCCCTGGTACGGGCAGATATGCGAAAACCTGTCCCTCACCTCACCGGGCTCATCATACTCCTCGTATACCCTGAAGGACTTCTCCCTTTCATATCCCCCTGCCAGAAATCTTTCAAGGGTATCCCTCCCGGTGTCCCTCATGTTAAAAAGGCCGCAGCATACGCTGCAGCCCTTCAGTTCATCCGGCTGACAGAGGATTATATTGTCCACGCCGTTCATCAGTTTCAGGCCATGCTGTTCCTTGTATAGTTCAGCAACCCGCCTGAGAGAAGTATTTCTCTCTGCCTTGGAGAGGCGAGAAGTTCAAACTCGTACTCGGCCCCTCCTATCTCCACCCTGACAGGTACTTCGTTCTCAATAAAATTTTTCACACCCTTTACTGTAAAAGGCTCTCCCTGTTTAATCCTGTCGTAATCCCCTTTATTTTTGAATACCAGGGGCATTATACCGAAATTTATCAGGTTGCCGGAATGTATCCTTTCAAAAGATTTTGCCATTACAACCCGCACGCCCAGGTACATCGGGCATATCGCGGCATGTTCACGGCTCGAGCCCTGTCCGTAACTTTCACCGCCGACTATAGCCGTAAAGATCCCCTTCTCCCTGTTCTCCAGAGATCTCGCGGCAAAGCCGGAATCTACATTTTCAAAAACATACTTCGCGTATTCCGGTATATTGGACCTGTACTTAAGCCTCTGCCCTGCGGGCATTATATGGTCTGTTGTGATTTTATCACCTGTCTTAAGCCCGATTGTACCCTTTATTTCATCAGCCGCAGGCTCGGTATACGGAGGATCTCCGATATTCGGCCCCCTGAATATTTCAACTTTTTTATCTGACGGAGGTATAACCAGTGAATCATCAATGATAAATTTTTCAGGAAGTTTAACATCCGGCCAGAGAGATTTATCATAATCAAGAGGATCGGCAAGCTTCCCCTCAATGGCGGAGAGGGCAGCAACTTCAGGGCTCACAAGGTATATCTGCCCGCTGCTTGTGCCTGACCTCCCCTCAAAATTCCTGTTGTTTGTACGGAGGGAGACTCCTTCCGTCACCGGTGCCTGGCCTGAACCGATACAGAAGCCGCACGCCGATTCCATTATCCTGGCGCCGGCTGAAATTATATCAGTAAGTGCTCCGTTTTGAGCAATCATCTCAAACACCTGTTTTGACCCCGGGGCAACGATTAGACTTATATCAGGATGGACCTTCTTACCCTTAAGTATACCTGCAACAGTCATAAGGTCCTTGTAGGATGAGTTTGTGCAGCTCCCTATGGCAACCTGGTCTATTTTCATACCCTTGAGTTCACTTATCTTTTTAATATTATCCGGTGAATGGGGGCATGCCACCATAGGTTCAAGTTCATCAAGATTTACGGTAATCTTCCTGTCATATTCCGCATCACTGTCAGGGAGAAGTTCAGTCCAGGCATCCTCCCTCCCCTGGGCCTTAAGGAACTCCCCTGTAATTTCATCACTGGGGAAAACAGAAGTTGTAACTCCAAGTTCCGCTCCCATATTTGTTACCGTTGCCCTCTCAGGGACAGAAAGGGTCTTTACCCCGGGCCCTGTGTACTCCACGACACAACCCACGTTTCCCTTTGTTGTAAGGATCTCCAGCACCTTGAGAATAATGTCCTTCGCGCTTACCCAGGGGCTGAGTTTTCCAGTAAGCTCAATATTTATTACCCTTGGCGCGGCAAGATAGAAAGGGCCTCCACCCATGGCTACAGCGACATCAAGCCCGCCCGCGCCTATTGCTATCATCCCTATCCCGCCCCCTGTGGGAGTATGGCTGTCGGAACCGAGCAGCGTGGCCCCCGGCCGTCCGAACCTTTCAAGGTGGACCTGGTGGCATATGCCGTTTCCCGCCTTGGAATGATGAATACCGTAATTCGAATTCATTGTCTGCAGGTACCTGTGATCATCGGCGTTTTCAAACCCCATCTGCAGTGTATTGTGATCAACGTATGAAACGGATATATCAGTTTTAACAGAAGGTATTCCCATGGCCTCAAACTGAAGATATGCCATTGTGCCTGTGGCGTCCTGTGTAAGGGTCTGGTCTATCCTAATGCCAATCTCCTCACCGGGAGTAAGGTTTCCCGCGACAAGGTGTTTTTCCAGAATTTTGTATGTAACAGATAATCCCATTTTTCCTCCATTTATTTAAAAAGCATGTATTTCGGTTTTAAAATTCTATTTACAGCAATAGAAATTTTTGTCTGTCATTGCGGGCAAAGTGAAGCAATCTGTTCCTGATGGAAGAATATTATCTTTCCTGATCAGATTACTTCACTCCCTGGCGGTCTTTCGTAATTACATTGCAACAGAATAATTTTTGTGAAACCCCGGGAGTATTTCCCCGCTATGATCAGGGCGCGCTCGCTACAGCCGGTATGACAACGAACCAACCATTTCCTGAACTGCTATAGGATATGACTCCAGTAAATAATTGACTGCGGCGGATTCAATCAAGAACTTTTTAAATATTCCGGATATCTTTTTACCTGGCAGAGGGACGGAAATGCTTTTACATCCCCTCCCTGCAGCAGGGATTTACTTTAAAAACGATTCAATCCTTGCCGCGAGGTCATTACTGTTAAACGGTTTCGCGATATAGCTGTCGAAACCGGAAGAGAGAAATTTATTCACATCGTCTTTCATCACGTGGGCTGATAAAGCTATAACGGGAACTCTTGCACCACTTTCCGACACCGCTTCAAATTCCCTGATCTGTTTCAGGGCCTCCATCCCGTCCATTCCCGGCATCTGTATATCCATAAGCACCAGATCTATTTTCTCCCCCATCCTGACGAACTTTACAGCTTCAAAGCCGTCCACAGCGACAAGGATATCATACCCTCTCTTTTCAAGCACCCTTGTAACAAGCACCCGGTTAATATCATTGTCCTCAACAACCAAGATCCTGTTGCTTCTCTCCCTTTTCCTCTCCTGGGGTATTACCGGCGAATCCTCTTTTTCAAAAGCGGGGCTGTAGGGGACGGTAAATATAAATCTTGATCCCCGTCCCGGTTCAGATTTTACAAATATCTCTCCCCCCATCAGTTCAACGATCATCCTTGAAATCGCAAGGCCAAGTCCTGTACCGCCGTAGCTCCTCCTGCTGTCTCCGTCAATCTGCCTGAACCTTTCAAAAATCATCCTGGTATTTTCAGGAGCTATTCCAATACCGGTATCCTCCACATAAAACTCAAGGGTATAATCGTTTCTAAGCTTAAAGCCTATGGTAATTTTTCCTTTTGAAGTAAATTTGACCGCGTTCATTATCAGGTTATTCAGCACCTGTTCAATTCTATAGCCGTCTCCGTATATCAGGTCAGGGATCCGTTCATCCGCTTCATGTTCAATTATAACGTCTTTCTCTTTCTTCTTCAGGAGAACAGCCCCCCTGTTATACGCATTCTGAAGGAGTTCCCTTATATTAAAAGAGGAAGTGCTGATTTTTAAAAAACCTGATTCAATTTTTGAAAGGTCAAGAATATCATCAATTATTGAAAGGAGAAGCTTGCCGCTGTTCTGGATCATCCCGAGAAAATTTCTATGGCTGTCATCAGCAACCTCATCGATAAGCATATCGGTGAAACCCAGTATCGCGTTAAGGGGGGTCCTGATCTCATGTGACATGTTGGCGATAAAATTGGACTTCAGGCGATCTGATTCACTTGCCTTCTCCTTGGCTTCGATAAGCACCTTTTCAAAGATCTTCCTGTCAGTAATATCCCTTGCAGATCCCCTGATACCTTTCGGATTACCCGAATCATCCGTAATAACGGAATTCTTAAATTCAAGTATCCTCTCTTCACCGCTGCCGTTTTTAACCTCAACTTCCCCGTTTACATATCCCCTTTTTCTGACCCTTTCAAAAAAATCAAGTACATCCCGCCTGCTGTATAAACTGTCATCCCCTCCTGAAAGGGCATCCACAATATTAAAACCGGTAATGTTATCCGCCGTATATCCGAAAAGATTTTTAAAAGATTTATTCGCTTCAAGGATGTTCCCTTCGAAATCGTAGATATAGAGCAGGTCTGCCACGTTATCGAACATGTCCCTGTACTTCTTTTCACTCTCAATCAGTTCATATTCAAACCACATCCTCTGTATGGCCAGCGCGTACTGTGAAGAAAAATTTTCGATTATATTAATATCAGAATTCCCGTACACTTTACCGGTATTGGCAAGAAGTATAAACCCCACTGCCTCACCGCCGATTATAGCCGGTGAAGTAATAAAATTCTTTATTTCAATATGCCCCCGCGGGAGATCATCCATTATCGGGGTTTCGGAAAGATCATTTACAAAAAATGACTCCTTCCTGTCCAGTACGCTTATCATGAATTTCACTATACGTTCAGCGTTTAAAGTTATTTTCCTGAAAGATATCTCATCACCATTTCTTTCCAGGTAAAAAGGTGTGAGCACGCCAGGATTATTCTTATCAACATAACCGGCCAGGCCGTTACAGCTTGAGGTAAGTTCAGTAAGATATTCCAGTACAACTTTGGATATATTATCTATAGATACATCCGCCAGCATTTTACGCGACAGGTCAGCTATATAATAATTCAGGTAAGTCTCCCTCTCCAGGTCGAAGATTTTGGACTTTACGCTCTTTCTCAAAACAAAGATAAATAGTGGGACAAGAAATGCCAGAATAACCAGCAGGGATATAATAATGGTAAAAACAGAATAATATAAATGACTGTCTCCGGTATCGGGGGGTGCGGCACAACCGAAAGCCGGAAGTATATTTATATAAAGTGTCTGTAAAATTATTTTTAAACTCATATATTTTTGTCTAACTGTAATTCCATGAAAAATTAATACCATAGCAAATTACGAAATGATTAGAACATTGTCATTCCGGTTTTGCCGCAGACAAATACCGGAATCTCATAAAACAAGTACTATGGGATTAGCTTCCAGCTCTTCCTCCGGTCGCCCGCTGCCTTCGCGGGAATGACAGCGGATGTACTAATTCAATCATAAACCGCTATATCGTAACAGGCTGATGTTACGTAATAAAAATATAATAAAATTTGCCGGATATCATAACTTATTACTTAATTTTTTATAAATAAACCCTGATATATCCCGCGATAGAGTCAGTAAAAACTCCGTATATATGCCATTTAATTTCACGGCGTTTTATTATAAAGTATTTTTTCTTCCTGATTTCAGACTTAAGATTAATATAAACCATGAGTAAACCGGACTGCTAAAGTTTTATGCATTAAATGCCGATAATCAGGACATGAATATATCTACAGGTTTATCAGAAATTTCCTTTAACAGGTCTAATGAGACAGCAGCTGTTTCAAAAAAAGCCTATATCTGGCCCGGTTATAACGCGGGTAAAGTCAATAAGGTCACAAGGGCCCCTGAATTCCGCGGGGAACCTGTTTACTTTAAACCTACAGAAGAGAAAAAAAATGAAATAATGGGCCTTATTTCAAACCAGGAACCGGCATATAACTCGGCAGGGAAAGTACAGAACACAAAACCCTATGTTGAACCGGGATCTCTCTTCACCGCATTTGCCTGATAATGCTCATAGCAATTGACGATATCAGGCTCTCCCCTGACAGAGAAGAGAATACAATACCGCAAATTATAAATGAAAAGTACGGATTAATAATATCTGAATTCCGTATTCTTAAAAAATCCCTGGATGCCAGGAATAAAAATGATATACACTGGAGATACCGCATAGTCACAGATGTCGACGAAGCTGATACAGCGGGGATACTGAATTACTATAACGAGGTAAAAGCATACACAGAACCAGCCCCCCCGGAAATGCCCGTGCCAGCGGCAAAAGAAAAAATAATAATAGTGGGCTCAGGGCCGGCGGGACTTTTTTCAGCTCTGAGGCTTGTTGAGTCAGGGATGGATGTTCTGCTCCTTGAAAGGGGCCGGCCGGTTGAACAGAGGATGAAGGACATAGAGCTCCTTGAGACTGAAGGGAAGCTGAACCCTGAAAGCAATGTGCTTTTCGGTGAAGGAGGGGCCGGGACCTATTCCGACGGAAAACTGACCACAAGGATAAACAGGCCGGAGATCGACTGGTTCTACAGAAAACTCATTGAGAACGGGGCCCCGGAATCGGTATCCTTTGAATCAAAACCCCATATAGGGACCGACAGGCTGCGTGATATTATAAAAAATGTCCGGGCAAAAATCATCAGTTCAGGGGGGGAGATACTCTTTTCAGAAAGGGTAACTGACATACTTTTATCTGAAGGAAAAGTATCCGGGGTCACAACTGATTCAGGTAAAGAGTTTCTCTCAAAATACGTAATCCTCGCGCCAGGGCACTCGGCACGTGATTTATATGAAATGCTCCATGACAGAAAAATAGCGATAGAGAAAAAAGCATTCGCCATAGGGACAAGGATAGAACATCCCGCCGAACTTATAAAAGAAATACAGTACGGTAAAAGCCGCTTCGCCGGCATACTCCCTCCTGCTGAATACAGCCTGGCATGGAACAATAAAAGGAGCGGACGTGGAATATACTCATTCTGCATGTGCCCCGGCGGCGCCGTTATAAACTCATCTTCAGAGGACAAACTCCTCTGCACTAACGGGATGAGCTTGTCGCACAGGGGCTCGCCCCTCTCGAATTCCGCCATAGTTGTTACAGTGACAAAAAACGATACCAGCCCGAACCCTCTTGACGGGATAGAACTGCAGAGAAGCATTGAAAGGGGGGCCTTTCGTGCAGGAGGGGGGGAATACAGGGCCCCTGCCCAGAGCGTATTCTCCTTCCTGAAAAAAATACGGGACAGGGAACTCCCCCCTGTCTCTTACAGAAACGGGGTGACCCCCTCAAGGCTGGAGGAGTTCCTCCCTGAATGGATAACTTCGGAAATCCGGACAGCCATGGAATACTTCGACAGGCGGATGAAGGGCTTTATATCCGGCAGCGGGGTATTTATCGGCGCGGAAACACGAACATCCTCCCCTGTAAGAATACTTCGTAACAAGTCTTACCAGTCAGTCTCGGTGATCGGGCTTTACCCTGCAGGAGAAGGCGCGGGATATGCCGGAGGCATCGTCAGCTCCGCGGTTGACGGAATAAGGTGCGCGGACGCCATAATCGGAACCTTACTTTAAAAAGATCTTACATAGAAATAAAAAAATCCTTGACGATTAAGTATTTTAGAAATAAATTAAATTCAATGTAACATAAAGTAAAATTTATTAACAAAATTAATATTGAAAATATTGTTACAGACAATAAACTTAGTAAATACAGGCGTAATCAACGGAGTTATCCAAACTCCTTTTTTTACGGTCAGCAAAGGAAATTCTGCAGCTCATTAAAAATCTGCATAACTGTAAAAAATTTTTTGCGTCATATTTTCTAAAAGAAATTATTCATAAACGGAGGATATAATGGGATCATTATCAGAAACAGGGACAAAAACTTTTGATGCGGATGTACTGAAGTCAGCTGGCAAAGTACTGGTCGATTTCTGGGCACCATGGTGCGGGCCCTGCAGAATGCAGACACCTATTCTTGAAAAACTTGCGTCATCAGGAGATATAAGCGCGCAGATATTCAAGGTAAACACAGACGAAAATCCCGATATAGCGCAGAAATACGGCATTGTTTCAATACCAACTCTCATCCTTTTTGAAAACGGCCAGGAAGTTGAAAGATACGTTGGAGTTCAGCCTGAAAACGTTCTTAAAACAAAGCTGGCATAACCGCTGATGAGAGCGGTTGTCCAGAGGATTGAAAAAGCATCCGTAACTGTTGATGGCGAGATAATCGCCTCAGCAGGAAACGGGCTCCTCATACTTGTAGGTTTTCACGGAACAGATACAGACGCGGATTCCGATTACATAATAAGCAAAAGTATCAATCTCCGCATATTCGAAGACAGCGCGGGGTTAATGAACCTCTCGGTTTCAGACATTGAGGGTGAGATACTTGTGGTGTCCCAGTTCACCCTGTACGGCGATGCCAGAAAAGGGAGACGCCCCTCTTTTTCAGAATCAATGCCCCCGGCTGAAGCTGAAAAATTCTACGACAATTTCCTGGGCAGATTCAGGGAAAAATACGGTGCTGTTAAAAGCGGAAAATTCGGGGCATACATGGATGTATCACTGGTAAATTCCGGGCCTGTTACAATACTCCTGGACAGCAGAAAGCAGTTCTGATTTTCACCTTATAATATCATCTATCCAGGTAACCTCTCCAGCTGAAACGAGAAGAAGATCAAACCTGTATGTAAAATTTTTTGAATCGTAATCCCGATGTGAAGCAAGGAAGGTCTTTGCGGCAGTTTTGAGGTGCCTTTTTTTCGCATCGTTTATGGAGTATATCCCTCCGCCAAAGGCATTACCGCTCCTTGACTTTACCTCCGCAAAAACCAGGAGTTCCCCTTTCAGGGCAATTATATCTATCTCTCCTGACCGGCCCGCCCGGTAGTTTTTTTCAATGACAGTAAAACCGTTCTCTTCAAGGAATGCCGCAGCTCTCTTCTCCCCTTCAGCCCCGAACTTTTTCCTGTAAAGATCAGACAATCAGAATCCCCAGAGAATATCGAACAGATTTACTCCGGCCTCCTTCTCATTGAGAACCTTGGTTATATATTTTGAAGTGTCCTCGAGAAGATTGATAATTCTTGTGTCAGTTATCTTATGTCCCGCAGTGTCAATTATCAGTTTTATAATAGGGCGGAGGGGTTTCTCTGTTACTGAACCTATTACTATCCCCACAGAATTGTCATTAAGCTGCACCAGTGAACTTATGGGATAAACAGACATTCTTGAGAGAAATATTTTAAGAATTTCCGGATCAAACTTGTTTACCCCGCTGGCCAGAAGGTTCTTCATGGCGTGGTAGGAGTATACCTTTCCACGATAACTTCTGTTGGAAATCTGCGCCTCGTAGCTGTCAGCTATTGCCGCTATACGGGCATACTCATCTATCTCCTTCCCTTTCAGCCCCCGGGGGTAACCTTTACCGTCAAACTGTTCATGGTGCTGGAGGGATATATTCGCGATTCTTTCATTGAGTTCCGTGTAGTTGATAAGCGCCTTGTATCCGTGGAGGGGGTGTGCTTTTATCATCTGGTATTCACTGTCAGTCAGGTTCGACTGCTTGTGAATTATATAAACAGGTATTTTGGTCATACCTGAATCTATCAGGATTGTCCCTGTACCGAGTTCTATAAGCTGTTTATCGGTGTAATTCATTGCCTGGCCGATTATGAGAGAATAAAAGGTAACATTAACAGAATGGGTAACCAGGTAGTTTCTGTCCTCGTCATCAAGACCGTTCAGGAAGAGAAAAACGTTGCTGTTCTCCTTCAGAAGTCCGATTATATCTGAAACGACCTTCTGGACAGCGGGAAACTCTATAGGGAGATCTTTACGGATCTGTGAATATATCCTGTCAATTTTATAACAGGCATTATTATGTATTTCTATAAGTTTTTTCCTTAACGAAAGCAGCTGTTCATAATTCTGAAGGATCTGATCGCTTTTAGCAGAACCGCCGGTAACATAAGCTCCCTGTTTAATTACATCAGAAGCGGTTTCGACTTCAGCGACTCCCCACTTCATCAGCTTTTTTATATCATCCTCCCGCAGAGGCGTATCAGGGCCCACAAGCATGTTATCGCTGTCTATATAGACAGCCTTATTGAAAACCATGCCCGGTTTCAACTCCTCTACAGATATTTTTTTCATTTCAGCCATCAAGCATTCCCGCAGAATTAATTTTCTTCCTGAAATCCGAATTTACCTTATAACAGTAAGCCATCACAGAAGCAACAGCACCGAAAAGCTCTTCAGGGATAGAAGCACCGGTATCCAGTTTAAAAAGAAGCCCGGTCAGATCAACATCTCTGTATATTGAAATATTTTTTTCCTCTGCTATTTGCAACATTTTTTTTACAAGAATACCCTCTGCTTTCGCAATAATTCTGGGGGCATCTCTTCTGTATTCTATGGCTACACTTTTATCCATTAAGTCCCGTCTGATTATATATTACTCAGGTTTCATCCATATTAAAGACAATAAACCCTGCAGAAAGTTCTATTTTTATTCCGGATTAAGCCTTTTATATTCATCCTTTATACAGAATACAGCCTGCAATTCCGGGAAAACCGAATGCATCCTGCAATCAAGGCAGATAAACAGTTATACTGCATCTAAATTTTAACATCAAACTCTCTTTTTATATAAAAATCTGTACGACAGACATCCAATTTATCAATCATTTTTTTGGAGTTATAAAATTTAATAACCGGTTTTTTAACGCCTGTCAATTCAAGATTTTCAAGCAGAATCTCCATTTTACCCTTCATAAAGGCTATAATGTCATCATTTTCATGAAAAATACCTATATAAGTTCCCGATTTATCACTCCTTACATTTGCGGAAACTTTCCCCAGAGAAGAAAATTCCATATCAAAAAAGCAGGAATTATCCTTAAATATATATTCCATCCTGGAAAAACGATCCCCGTCCGGCAGAGGGATCTCCCCGTAAAGAGAATCTCCATCGCTCTCAGTAAAATACTTTAAAATATCAGCAAAAAACTCATCATCGCCTGAGACTGAATCGAGTATATTGTCCGCAATCTCTTCAGCCATCTCCTCACTCAGCCTTTTCCCCCCCTGGTTGGAATTTCTCAGCATAAAATAGTATGCTGCCAGTACAAGCTCCCCACCTCTGCCGGCAAATATGAGGGAGAGATCTGTCAGCGTGCCGAGAGAGACCCCTTTTGCCAGAAGAGAATTGAACATCTCCGTTGCTGATTTTCCCTCTTTTGCCTCTTTTTTCACACCCGCGAGAAAAAGGTTAAGATTAAACAGGTCTATCCTCCCCTCCCCCAGGTATTTTATCAGGCCATGAATGGACATCTCCCCCTGTCCCCGGTCAGAAAAAACTGATAATATATTAAGGAGTTTAACGAATTCATCTGAAACATGTTTCCCGGGCAGGGTAAACGCTATTCTGTCCGGGGTTTTTTCACTGAGGATCAGGTCAACACTCTCCCCACCGGGGAGTCCGGAAAGAAAATCAGCTGTAAAACTCCTCCCCCTGAACTCAAGGAGCGCGGTATTCCCCTCTCTTCTTAAAACCCTGGCTGAAATTCTGTCTCCTACGCGAATACCGCTGAAAAGGCCGGTTATACCTTTACCGGGTCTGACAGATATCTGGAAAACTGTAGAGTCATTGATCTTCATCAAAGAGTCTCCCCTGGGCCTCTATCATACTCCGCACAGGATCATAACTTTTCCTGTGAACCACAGTGAAACCGTTCTCTTCAATGGAAGCCAGATGTTTAGCTGTCCCGTACCCCTTGTTGCCGCTGAAACCGTAACCTGGATACCTGGAATCTATTTTATCCATGATCAGATCCCTTTTCACCTTGGCAACTATGGATGCAGAGGCGATTGTAAGGGACCTGCAGTCACCTTTCACAACAGAAACTGAAGGAATGCTGAATTTAAACCTGTAGTTTCCGTCAATAATAAGAACATCAGGCTTTACAGGCGATTTTTCTATGAGCCGTCGAATGCCAAGTTCTGTTGCCCTGTTTATATTTATTTCATCAATTACGGTATGGGGAACAAGGAGAGATAGCGCTAAAACGGCATTTTTCTCAATATCAGCAAGGGCTCTGACCCTCTTTTTGTGGGTTATCTTTTTGGAATCATTTATTGTATCTGAAAATGCAGGGGGGATACAGCCGAACATTTCAGGGCTGTATATAACAAGGCCTATTCCAAGGGGGCCTGCCAGGGCCCCCCTGCCGGCCTCATCAATTCCGGCAACAACCCTGTACCCTTCACGGAAGAGCCCCTCCTCAATGGAAAAATCGGGACGATTTTTTCCTAAATTAAAAGGGGGTGACATCTCTGTCGCCCCCTGATAACCGTGATAGAATGTGAGAACTTAATATACTCTCAACTTCTTTCCGAATAACACCTGTAAAAAAAGTGATATTACTATGCCTTTGCATCTTCTTTTTTAGGATTTCTGAAGATTCTTTCTCTCAGTTTCGCGGATTTACCTCTTCTCTCCCTGAGGAAATAAAGTTTGGCTCTTCTTACTTTACCCTTTCTGACTGTTTCGATTTTGGCGATCCTTGTTGAATAAAAGGGGAACACCCTTTCAACACCAACATCAAAAGATATTTTCCTGACAGTAAAGGTCTTGCTTAAGCCCTTATTATCAATAGCAATAACAACTCCTTCATAAACCTGAATCCTTTCCTTGTTTCCTTCAACAATTTTGTAGTGAACACGGACAGTATCCCCGATTTCAAAATTCATTTCCCTTTCAACAGGTTTGATATCCTTCTCGATTGCCTGCATTATATCCATTTCGGTCACTCCCCTAATATTATTCTCATCAGATAATTTTTATAAAGATCAGGCCTTACAGACCTGGTTTTTTCAATTCTCATTTCATGCCGCCACGCGGCTATTTTACTGTGATCCCCTGAAATCAGCACTTCCGGCACTTTCATCCCGCGAAACTCTGCGGGCCTTGTGTAGTGCGGGTACTCCAGGAGGTCGGATTCAAAACTCTCCTCAACAAGAGACTCACTGTTTGACATGAATCCCGGTATGTTCCTTGCCACTGCGTCGACAATTATAAGTGCTGCGAACTCTCCGCCTGAAAGAACATAATCCCCTGTTGAGACCTCATGTTCAACAAAAGTCTCGATCACCCTCTGGTCTATCCCCTCGTAGTGACCGCATATTATTGAAACAGATTCCTCCCTGCTCAACCCCTTAACAAATTCCTGGGAAAGGGGCTCCCCTGAAGGAGAAGCATACAGAACCTTTGAAGTTTCATCCTCGTTAGACTCAAGGGCCCTGAATAACGGCCCGGGCATAATAACCATCCCTGAACCGCCTCCGTAAGGGTAATCATCGCATCTTCTGAACCTGTCTTCAGAATATTCCCTTATATCAATAATCCGGATATCAACAATCCCGGATTCAACAGCCTTCCCCATAAGCCCTGATTTAAGAGGGGATTCAAAAAAATCGGGGAAGAGCGTATAAATCTTAAAAATCAAGCAGACCCTCAACAGGGTTTATCTCGATAAGTTTCTCTTCAATTCTGTCCGTGTTGACCATACTGTCTACAAAGGGTATCATAACACTTTTACCCTTAAGATCCTCTACTACCAGTATTTCACCGGAACCTGCTTCCAGAATGTCCTTTACAATCCCGAAATCGGCTCCCCTGCAAAGGACCCTGCATCCAATAATATCATAATAAAAGAAAGAGTCCTCTTCAAGCTCTTCGCGAAAACTCTCGGCTGAAACACCGTCAATAAAAATATCCGTACCTTTCAGAAGATCAGCACCGTTTCTGTCTTCAACACCGTCAAGTTTCAGCAGACAGGTCCTGTCCTTCTGAATCCTGAAATCTGTTACGGTATATTTTTTTAAACCTTCATTAAGTTTCAGATAGACCGTATTACCCTTTTCAAAACGCTCCGGTATGGCGGTTACAAGATATATCTTAATTCCGCCGTTAAGGCTGTGCGAGCCTGTAATCCGGGCTATCCTGATATATTCATCTTCGGGAATCAATCAAGTATTTCCAGTACAACTCTCTTTCCGGTTTTTGTGGCAGAGGCATTAATGATAGTCCTTATTGCTCTTGCTATTCTTCCGTGCTTCCCGATGACCTTTCCGATGTCATCCTTGGTCACTTTAAGCTCAAGAATTGTCGACTTTTCGCCCTCAATTTCTCTTATTTCCACCTGTTCAGGATGATCAACCAGAGACTTTACCATGTACGCAACGAGTTCGCTGTAGTTCATACCGCCCCCCTGAATAATTATTTCGCGCCTGTGTGTTTCTGCCAGATCCCTTCTTTTTTAAGCAGCTCCCTGATTGTATCTGTAGGCTGTGCGCCCTGTTTAAGCCATTTCAGAACTTTTTCTTCATCAACTTCAAACTGTTTTCCATTAACGATCGGCTGGTATTTTCCAAGATACTCCACCACGTCTCCGTCTCTTTTCTTCCTGCTGTCCATTGCCGCAACCCTGTAAAAGGGCTTCTTTTTCGTTCCGAATCTCTGTAATCGTATCTTTACCGACACTTATCCCACCTCCATATAGTTAGGGAGTAAATTATTTTTACCCCGCATTTTTTTGTCAACATTAATTCCCGAGGGCCGCCTTTTTTAAAGCCGCCGTGTTTCCGTTAACATCCCCGCCCTTAAACGAGGAGCTCCCCGCAACAATTATATCAGCCCCTGCAGAAACAACCCTGCTTATATTCGCGGCATTAATACCGCCGTCAACCTGGATCAGAATCTTCCCCTCATGGTTGCTGTCTATAAATTTTTTCAGTTTCTCAATCCTGGGAATTGCCGTCTCCATGAAAGACTGGCCGTAAAAACCAGGATCAACCGACATAACCAGGGCCATATCACAATACGGCAGAATGTCGAAAACCGATTCAACCGGAGTCGCGGGATTTATCGAAATCCCTCCCTTTATCCCCTTTTCCCTTATAAGAGAAAGACACCTTGCGGGAAACCTTGTGCTTTCGTAATGAATTACAATACACCAGGGGTTAAGGTTTATATAGCTGTCAAGTGAGAGCTCAGGTTTTTCTATCATGAGATGCACATCAAGGGGGATCTCCGTATGCCTGCCCAGGTCTGCTATAAAACCGGGCCCGAAGGTCAGGTTCGGGACAAAATGCCCGTCCATTACATCCATGTGAAGGAGATCCACAACTGCAGGATCAAAACCTTTCACATTCTCCCCCATTGTACTGAGGTCCCCCGCAATAATTGAAGGGGATATCATTATATTTCTAGAACTCATCAACCCTTAAACTCATCACCCTGAGATTTTTCTTGTCCTTATCTATGTAAATCTTCGCATTACCCATCCTGTGAAAAAGAAACCTGATCTTCTGCCCGGGGCCTGCATTTACTGAATACCTCACCCTTTTTGAATGGTTATCCTCAACAACTGCCTCATAAAGGGCTTTTTCACTGTCGGAGGGGATTGTATAATCAACAAGCTCATAAGCCGAAAAAGGATGTTCTGTAAGCTGGTAATAATAAATTTTAAGAGTAACGGAGTCTCCCTCATTAATAGTCTTGCCGGCGGCAATACTCTGGGATTCAATAATCCCGCTTCGGTTTATATCTCCTGTTTTAACTACCTCTTCCCTTATCGCAAGCCCCTTGGAGAAAAGGAGATCGTAACATAAATCTATAGACTGCCCCTTGACATCAGGCATCTTTTTATCCGCACCCTCCTCGCCGCTTGAAACAAGAAGGTTGACCTTTACATCGGGACTGATCTTTGCCCCCGGCCTGGGGAACTGCTCCATGACAACATTTGCCGCAGTCTTAGCGGAGGGCATGTATGAGATAACCCCTGTGCTTACTGAAACAGATTTGTCCTGATAGTGAAGATTTTTCAGCTTGTTTATAGCTATGGGGAGCTGTGAACCTGTCAGGTTCGGAACATCAATAAAAAATTTACTCCTGCTTAAAGTGAGAGTCAGTTTGCTCCCCTCAAGAGCCACTTCCCCGCTTTCCGGATACTGTCTCAGTATAATTCCGTCCTCAATATCATACACATCGATGAACTTGAGCTCTGTTTTAAACCCCTTTCTTGTAAGGCCATTGCTCACATCCACATATCTCTTACCTGTAACCTCAGGTACCTTTATCTCTGCTGAAGATTTTGTAAGAAAAATCAATATTATCGTGGAGGCAAAAAGATATACAGTAAAACCTGCCAGAAATATAAGTGCGAGCCTCTTAAACGGCTTAAAATATGAAAACTCTATCTCTTCTTTCCTGTTTTCCGAATCAGTACCCATAGATTACTCTCTTTTATTCACAAAAATAAGCTGAAAATCACATTGTAAACTTAATCTTATCAGATATTTGTCAATAAAATAACAATATTTGTGCTTTAAATTATTTAAAGCTAAAAATGCCCTGCTGTTTTTTTTATTTCAGAACTGACATTTATGAATCTCTTCATATAAACTAATCAGACTTCAGCTGTCGGATCAGGGTTTCCACCTGACCAGGCCCATGCCCGGGGCTGTGAAAGGGCCCGGAACCTGTTTTCCAAATCAACAACACCACTATTAGTCGTCATGGACCCTTATCCCCTCCCAGAAAACAGCGTAAATATCATCAATAAGCTCATCTGTCAGTTTTATCGCCTTGTTTATGTGAAGGTGATGGAGCTGTTTAACAGTTCCCCACATATAGACAGCTATTGTATTATAATCAACATCCCTTATCTCCTTCTGCCTGATTCCCCGTTCAATCAGCAGCCGGAGGTGGACATTCCTCCTGTCTGTTTCCTCAAGAACTGTCCTGGATATAAAGGGAGATGCCACATATTGAGATATAAATTTCCCCTCATACTCCCTGTTTATAAAAAAATTAAGAATATTCTTCCATTTCAGGTAAAACTCGTCTCTTACGCTGATATTTTCAGGTATATTGGACATCGTTGCCTCATGGAGCTCCTTCATTATCGTGTCATAAAGCTCATTGATTATGGCCTCTTTGCTTTCAAAATATCTGTATATTGTACCCGCGCCCACACCAGCTTCATTTGCTATCATAGAAACCGGCGTGGCATGAAATCCATGTTCAGTTATCAGTTTCAGGGTGGCGTTCAGGATCCTTTCTTTTTTATTCTGAGTCTTCATCCTTTATCCTGTCTTTTTTATCTTTTTTTTTATACATTATATTCAGCAGTTTTATTCAGAGTTATGCTGTGCAAAAATCAAATAAAAAACAGTAATAATTCCTGAATACACATTTTAGAGTGAAAATTAAAAAGACATGCCCCACCTCCTTAGGCTGCGGAGGTAATGGATGATTTTTTAGCGCGGCAGATATTTGCAGCAAATTATTGACAATTATTCTTTACGATAATTTTAAAAACTGGATACTGACAAT
>DAIOFM010000053.1:0-25954 GCA_036745755.1 Spirochaetota bacterium
GTTGAAGATATACCTGTTCATTTTTATCTTTCGATAAACAAAAATTCTATCTCCCTTCTCCAGAACAGTTTCTCCCTTCGAAAGAATAGACTTAAACACGCCGTTAGCAAGGGCCAGTTTATTTCCGGGATTAATCAAAGACCATCCCGAACCGCCGGCAATTGAATATATATCAATTGACACCAGATAATCGGTATAGAAATTTTTGAACATGTCCCCGAACAGAAATTCATAAAGGGCAAAATTATATTTATCTTTAACAAAGGACTGGACATCCATTGATATTTCATAGATAATTCTGCTCCCCTTTGGAGAATAATACATGTAGTGGTTTATCTTCCCTTCGTTAATCGAAACGCTAATTCCCTGTGAAATAACCTCTCCCCGACCGTAGATTGAGTTTATGTACCGTGTAAAGGCCGGGCTTATGGCAAGAAGGTTAAGATTTATATCAGATTTGAGTGAAGAGTTAAAGACACGGCCGTCGGAACCGATAAAATATATATCATCAACACCGAGCTTTTCAGCAAAATTTCTCAGAGAATCAGGCTTCACCTTCCCCGCTTTAAACGCATCAGGGTAACGGCTGTTAATTTTCAAAAGAGCTCTCTCGCCCTTTTTATCCATCTTTTTTTCTATTGAGTGGAGTATGCTCTGATAATGTTCAAGCTGATTTTCAATGCGGTGTATCTTCTCCTCCCTGTTTTCCCGGAGGACAGTTTTCACAAAATCATAGGAAAATCTGCCGATAATAACCGATATAACAGCCGCGGTTACCAGTATAACAGCAAGGAGTAACTGGAAAAGCCTCTTACGCATTTATCGTATCACCATTTAATTATTCATACTCATTTTCACGGCCGGTTCCAATATAAAGTATATCAGAAATAAAAAACAAGCCTTCTTTTTTTATAACGTATAAAAATTCAAGGTCAAGAAAAAATGATTTTTAAAATTCGCTTTCAGCTATAACAACAGAGGCATTAATAAGGGTAACCTTATATTTAATTCCGCAGTAGTCCCGGTGTTCCTTGAGCAGAGATTCCATCTCTGTTCTCGCCTTCAGTATCCTGTTTCTGATTCTCGTGATAACGCCTTTCATATCTTTTCCGTACCACTTCATCTGGCTTTCATGGAGATCCAGTTTTTCCTCAAGCTCCTTTATCTGCCTCGAATAGGATTCCCTTATCTTTTCAATTTCCGGATCTATCTGGATATCAAGATTTTCATTCATATCAAAAAGCCTGTCATTTATCCTGTCAATTATCTTCTCCCGGGCGGCATTGAAATAAGACCCGGCGTTTTCTTTTATTCTGCATACTGTTTCTGAATAATCTGATGGTGATATACTATGAATAAAATCCTGATCCTGAAACTGCTCCTCGATACTATCTTTTTCATACCCGGAAAGAGCTGATCCCGCCTCAATTAAAACCGGGAAAAACTGGTGGGTAACCGAAACAGAGGAGAACTCCACAAGGTAATTAAAAATCATCCCTTCAAAAGGGACATCACTTTTCATAAAGACAACCCCGGTCTCCCCTCCGAATTCGTCGCTGTTACAGTAATTGATTATTCTGTCAATGCTTGTGTGCCCGAAAGCGAGAAATTCCAGGCTTTCATCCTCAAGAGCCCTTTCGCTGTCAAAAGTCCCGTATTTAACATGGCTGTCACCCTCCTCCCCGGTTGACACCCTGTAGAGGCCTGTTCGCCTGTTTTTCCTGGAAATAAGCCCGTCAGCGAATGAATCCTCATCAATAAAATCATCTATAAATTTTTCGATTCTCCGGTTGGTAAAAGTCCTGTCTTTAAGGGTGACCTTATAGTACTCGTCATAATTAAAATCCATTCTACCGGCAACTGTAAGTTCAGTAAGCTTTTCAAAACTCTGCCTGGCGTTCTCCATTCGCGCGGAGATTTCAGATTCAACGTCTTTTTTCTTTTTCCTGCCTGAGGCAAGTTCCATGAAAAGCGTATTGAGGTTTATCTCATCCTCAATCTGCCCGAGCATAATATCCGGCGTGCCGATTGATTCCTCGAATATTTTCAGCTTTTCAGAAAGCACCTGAAGCACCCTTTCTGCAACAGTTCCCCGCGTTGAAAAATTATATATATGCACATCATTCGGCTGACCGAACCTGTGAATCCTCCCGATCCTCTGTTCGATCTTCAGCGGAGACCATGGAAGATCATAATTGATAAGAACATCACAGAACTGCATATTCCGCCCCTCACCGCCGGCTTCAGTCGCTATTATTATCTCCACGTCGTTTTTAAAACTGAGTATTGCCTCCTCTTTCTCATCCCTGTTCATTGAGCCGTTAAAAGCCACCCTGCTGTATCCCTCAAGAATTTCCATCAGGTAATCCTGTGTGGTCCTGAACTGGGTAAAAATCAGGAATTTGGCATGTCCCTTTTTTTTGAGGTCCTTTATAAGTTTTATAACTTTTTCACCCTTCTTATTGACCTCAATTGCAGCGGCGATTCCTACAAGCCTGTCAATAGTTGCGATCTCTATTTTCAGTTCATCTATTGTTTTCTGTACAGTGAGTTCATCTGTCTCTGTGAGTTCGTCATTATCCGCGGCAGTTTCATTATCAAAAATCCCGTTATTGAAAATAACATAAGCATCGTTGCACGATTCTGCCCTGGCAAGCAGATCCTTAAGTCGTGCTGACCTGTTGCGCAAAGCGACCAGCAGGGCATGTGATGACGAATCAAGAAGTTTCTGAAAGACCGTCATCACAAATCCCACGGCCCGGTTTTCACTCTGAAGCGCCCTGTTAAACTCCTCCGCAACATACTTCGTTGTCTCTTCATAGAGGAACCATTCGTCATCATACAGGTCAAATCTGATTGTGCGGGCGTGCCTCTTTGTAAATCCCCCCACCTCGTTTTTTGTTCTTCTTATAACGACCTGGTCCAGCTTTCTTTTCAATTCCGAAAGGTCAGCGCCTTCAATGCAGAACTGGTTATAAAAAGACTGATATGGCCCCAGTATGTTTTTATCAATCAGGCCAATGAGATAATAAAGTTCTTCAAGTTTCCCCCTGAACGGAGTTGCTGAAAGAAGGAGAAGTGATTTTGTCTTTGTCGCAATCTGTTCAGCCATATTGAAAGCCATTGTGGAGCTGTTTGTGTCTCTCCTCAACCTGTGCGCCTCGTCAAATATTACAAAGTCCCATGAACAGTTTTTCAGGTCCTCCTGAAAGTCCCTCCCCTTGATAAAATCGAGTGAACATATAATTCTGTCATAAACCTTCCAGGGGTTCCCCCCCTCCCCGGCAATGCGGGACGCCTTCTTCAGCAGTTTCCTGTCCATGATTGCAAACTTCTCATTGAACTTGCTCTCCATTTCGTTCTGCCACTGAAAAAGGAGGGATGCAGGACAGATGATAATTATCCGTTTGTAATTCTGCCGGTAGATCATCTCCTTGATCACAAGACCCGCCTCAACTGTTTTGCCAAGGCCCACCTCGTCAGCAATAAGGAACCTCTGCCTGAAGGAATTAACAATTCTATGTGTACTCTCAACCTGATGCGCCAGAATCCGCGTCCTTGAATTGGAGAGAGAGAGTATCTTGTTATAGGCATAGGCAAGTTTCAGTATGAACGATTCCGTTCGAAGAATGAACCTCCTGCCATGGGGGAGAGGTTCACTGCTTATGAGCTCCATGATGCGCGCCTCATTTAATATGCGCAACTCACCATCCAGGACTTCTTCATCCGGACAGCAGGCAAAAAGATCAGGCAGCATTAAATCCGTGTCTGTATTCATAGATCAGATAGTCTCATGCCATGCATCAGCTTTAACTCTCAGCAGGTTGCCGTTATTAAAGGTCAATATAGATTTGTCCCCGGGGAAATTATAGATGCGACATAATATTACAGCAGTCTCTTATGAGCAAGTATTTTTTTATGCAGGAGCTAAAGAGGCTCTGACCCTCAATTCAGGCTCTGACCCCAAATTTTTTTACAAACCTTATCATCTCCTTCGTATTAATAACAGAACCATTTAAGGAGAAAAGAATGGCAAGACCTTTAAGAAAGACCGTTCAGGGAGTCACTTACCACTGTTATACAAGATGCCACGGAAAAAGGAACCTTCTGAAAAGCAGGTATGGCAAAAAATATTTCATTGAAGCAGTTAAAATGTGCCAGGAAAAATACGATTTCAGGCTTATAGCAGCCGAAACCGTTTCAAATCATATACATCTTGTCATACAAACCCTTGAGGATAAAGAAACGATATCCCGCATAATGCAGTATATCAAGGCACGAATTGCGGAAAAGTACAACAGGGCGACAGGGGAGACAGGCCCTTTCTGGAACGAAAGATTCGGTTCAGCAATAATTGAGGAATCTGAAAACCCGGAACAATACCTGTTGTGGCTTCTATGGTATATCGGATATAATCCTGTTAGAAAAGGGATATCCAGGGATCCCAGGGAAAACGAAATAGGTTTTATTAACTGCTACCTTAACGAAAATTTCATTTCACCCCTTAAGTTTACTTTACATGAATATTTTTACAGGCTGGGGACAACTTTTAAAGATTGTGCGGATAAATTCCTCGGATATGAAGATGCCTACAGGAAAAGATTATTTGTATGGATATAGCGATGATGCGGGGTCAGAGCATATACCAAAAAAAGCTCCCGGTTACAGGAGCTTCTGTATAAATTCGGTATAAATTGAGTCCGTAATAAAAGACTACTCTTTAACCTGTGTTGTTAAAAAAATCTGAATACCCATCTGATCAATCTGATCCATTATCTCTTCAAGCTTATCGATATGAGCATCCTCATCGAGAAGAATTTTATCGAGCATCTCCTTTGTCGCGTTGTCACCCACTTCTGTAGCGAGTTTAATAGCGTCATTGTAAGCCTTAATAGCCCCCTCTTCCGCAACTATATCATTGGCAATCTGTTTAGGGACATCCGCACCTATGCTGATTTTATTCAGGCTCGTTACAACCGGGGTACCTTCAAGAAAAAGGATTCTCCCGATAAGCTGTTCAGCATGTTTCATCTCGTCAATAGCCCTTTTTTCAAACCCTTCATGCAGTTTCTCATAACCCCAATCCGCACACATCTCCGAGTGTACCATATACTGGTTTATGGCAGTAAGTTCATCCGCAAGCAGGTAGTTGAGCATATCTATAAGTTTCTTGTCGCCCTTCATTTTAATCTCCTTCGATCAATTATTATACATGTTAATTTACATATGCTTCCAATAAGCGACAAATTATTTTTCAAAAAACATAGTGACAAAAATATAATACCTGCGGAATTAATACATATTTACAACTCTGGAGTCAGCCATGATAGATCTGAGAAGCGATACAGTTACAAAGCCGGGTAAAGAGATGCTCGAACAAATGATAAATGCGGAAGTCGGCGACGATGTTTACGGAGAAGACCGGACAGTAAACAGGCTTGAAAGTATGGCAGCTGAAATGTTCGGAATGGATGCCGCCCTCTTCTGCTCATCAGGAACCATGACCAATCAGATCGCGATAAATGCGCATACAAAACCTGGCGATGAAGTCATCTGTGACCGCCTCGCACATATATATTTTTATGAAGGAGGGGGGATCGCAAAAAATTCAGGCGCGTCAGTGGCCCTCCTCTCAGGAAACAGGGGAAGATTCACCTCAACAGATGTTGAAGCCGCTATATGCCCGGATGATATACACAGACCGATCACATCACTTGTTGCTGTTGAAAACACCGTCAATAAGGGTGGAGGAGCCTGCTGGGATTTCAATGAATTGAAAAAAATCTCATATTTATGCAGCGAAAAAGGGATCTCTTTTCACATGGATGGAGCCCGTATCTTCAATGCTATAACAGAAACCGGAGAAACAGCAAAACAGTACGGGGAAATCTTCGATTCAATATCAATCTGCCTGTCAAAAGGCCTGGGAGCTCCGGTAGGTTCCCTTCTGCTTGGAAATTCAGATTTCATCAGGCGCTCCCGCCGTATCCGTAAAGTTTATGGAGGAGGGATGAGGCAGGCCGGGTTTCTTGCCGCTGCAGGGATCTACGCCCTTGAAAATAATATTAAAAGACTGGGAGAAGACCATAAACGGGCCAGGGGGATCGGCAAAGTACTGGAGACATTGCCGTATGTAGAGGAAGTTGTACCTGTTGAGACCAATATCCTGATATTCAGACTGAAAGATTCGATTACTGAAAAAGAATTTCTTGTTAAACTTAAAGGGAAAGGGATTCTGGCAACAGCTTTCGGGCCCCAGACGATAAGGTTCGTAACCCACCTTGACTTCACAGAGGAGATGCTTCACAGGACTGTAGAAATACTTAAATCAATATAAAATACATACGAGGGTCAGAGCCTCTATTTGTTTACGACAGCAGAATTATATCCGAAACTGCCATTATTTAAAAATTATTCAGTTGTGTGCTCTGACCCTGCGGTAAAATTCAGCTCAGCAAACGGGGGCTCTGACCCCTTACTCCACATGTAGGAGCAATCCCTTCAGGTACTCCCCCTCGGGATGAAATATATTTACAGGATGATCCTCCCCCTGGGAGAGGTGACGCAGAATTCTCACGTTTCTCTTCGCATCGGAAGCAGCACTGAATACGATTTTTCTGAACAGATCGCGCGGTACATGTTGTGAGCATGAAAATGTAAAAAGAAGAGAATCTTTTTTAATTTTTCTGAGAGCATTAAAATTAATATCCTTATAACCCCTTGCCCCTTTTTCAATGCCGGAAGAGTGTTTTACGAATGCCGGCGGATCAAGTATTATCATGTCAAAGAAATCATCTTCCATCTCCCGAAGATAATCGAAACAGTCAGCCTTTAACTGGGCCGCTTTTTCATTTTCACCAAAATTCAACTTTATATTTTTATCTGTCATAGATACAGCGGCTGAAGATATATCTATACTGTGAACAGATTCAGCCCCTCCGGCAAGTGCGTATACTGAAAAACCTCCCGTATAGCAGAAGGCATTCAGTACATTTCTCCTTTTTGAAAGAGACTTTACCAGTTCCCGGTTTCCCCTCTGATCGAGGAAGAAACCTGTTTTCTGCCCCTCCCTTACATCAACAGTGAACCTGAGAAAATTTTCAATGATTTCTATCCGCGAATCCCCTGTGCCGCGAAGCTGATAGTCATCTGCTCTGACCCCCTCCACGGCATTGACTCCGCTGTTTTTAACAAAGATGTTTTTATATCCCATAAGCTCCAGAGAATCAGCAACATCCTCAAGCATAAGTTCCACACCCATAATGAGGACCTGTACAACCGCTGTATCGCCATAGACATCAATAATCAGGCCTGGGAAAAAATCCCCCTCCGCATGAACCATCCTCCAGCAGTCTGTTTTACCACGGTCTATAAACCGGTCTCTCAGAAGATTGGCCGAAATGATCTTTTTCCTGAAAAAATCGCTGCCGAACCTGTCAATCCTTCTGTCCGTAAATTCAAAAATTCTGCATATAATCTGGCTGCGGGATGAAAAAAAACCGTATCCGATTGTTACACCCTCGGAGGAAACCACCTCCACTATTTCACCATTACTATAATCCGGAATTTCTGCAAGAGCCCCGGAGAAAACCCAGGGATGACGGTTCAGAAAGGACTTCTCTCTTCCCCTTTTAATTACAATCTGTCTGATCATAAATGAATATACATACTTACGTTTTTCATTAAAAATTATTTGTCAGTTTCATCAGGAACAGAATCTTCAATGAAATTTTCTTCGGAGGTTTCTTCTGTCTGTTCCTTTTTCATCGCCTTTTTTAAGAGTTTTTCCTCTTTTTTCTTCTTTTTCTCAAGCTCTTTTCTTCGTTTTTCACTGCTATACGGATTTGGTCTCAAATTATCTCCTTTTTAAAGCGGAATATTCCCGTACAATAATACAGGCACACTTTATTATTTATTTATACACATTTATTACGGATGAATCAATTAATAGATCAGTTCAATACGGAAACAGTTGAACAGGAGATTTATTAATGGTCACTTAATACTGCGAGCATAATATACTTTGCCCGATAATTAGCAAGCCATTTTATTTAGCAGAATTCCCCGAATACCGCTCTGATATCGAGCAACAAACAATTTTTACGGCATCTTGTCGTTTCCCTCTTTTTCTCTTCGTATAACAACAGTTCTTGACAAATGAATTTATTTATATGAAAAAAGTTTCAGATATAATCCTGTCTTCGTGGCTTAAACAGAAAAAGGCCGGATCACCGGTTCAGGCACAATATAAAACATATAATTCAGGCTATATTCCTGAACCGCAGAATGGCGGGAACTGGCTTATCTACAACTCTTACTATATAATTAACAGGAGATTTTATGTCAGCACAAATTGGTATCATAGTGGCGTTCGGGCTGTATCTGCTGGTGATGCTTTTCATCGGATTTTACTTCTCGAACAAATCAAATGACCTCTCCGACTATGTCCTCGGAGGGCGCGGCCTGGGCAAATGGGTAACCTCATTGAGCGCGCAGGCATCGGATATGAGCGGCTGGCTCCTTATGGGGCTGCCGGGGCTTGCATATGCGTCAGGTTTTGGTGAAGCTTTCTGGCTCGGCGCCGGTCTTGCTCTCGGCACATACCTTAACTGGAAATTTATTGCCCAGAAACTGCGGGTCTATACCCAGATGGCAAACGATTCCCTCACAATTTCAGACTTTTTTGAAAACAGATTCGGTGATGAAACCCACCTGTTGAGAATAATCTCGTCCATTTTTGTTGTTATATTTTTTACTCTTTATGTTTCATCAGGTTTTATTGCCGGCGGAAAACTTTTCAACACGGTTTTCGGAATACAGTATGAATACGCCATTTTAATCGGTGGAGGGGTTCTGGTCCTCTATACATTCCTTGGCGGTTTCTTTGCGGTTTCATGGTCTGATATGATCCAGGGCATTGTAATGCTTTTTGCAGCAATAGCAGTTCCAACATATGCTCTTTTCTATATGGGCGGCATATCAGCCGCATCAGAAAGAATTACATCAATAAGCCCTACTCTTCTATCAATAACAAAAAATATTTCAGGAGATAACCTGAGCGCAATCGCCATTATATCATCCGCTGCATGGGGGCTCGGTTACTTCGGAATGCCGCACATTCTTGTCAGGTTTATGGGTATAGACAGTGCTGAGAACATAAAAGACGCGAGAAAAATAGCTATGGTATGGGTAATTATATCCCTCGCTTCAGCAATGTTTATCGGGGTCATCGGGCGCGCTTATACAGCAGGGACACCTCTTGCAGGAGGAGATTCTGAAAGAATATTCATGATAATGGTCCAGTCACTCTTCGTAACCTTCCTGGCCGGTATAATGCTCTCAGCCATACTTGCGGCGATTATGAGTACAGCTGACTCACAGCTCCTTGTAGCAGCATCAACTATCTCAGAAGATTTCTACAAGGCAATTTTCAAAAAAGATGCAGGTCAAAAAGAGCTTGTATGGTCAGGACGGGTTGCTGTTATAATTATTGCAATAGTGGCCTACTCAATTTCCCTGAATCCGGACAGTTCTGTTTTTAAAGTAGTCTCTTTCGCATGGGCAGGCCTTGGCGCCACTTTCGGCCCCATTGTGATCATGGCCCTCTTCTGGAGAAGAACAACAGCAAAAGGAGCTATGGCAGGAGTGCTTGCGGGAGGAATAACAGTACTTGTATGGAAAAACCTCTCATCTCTTGGAGGGATATTCACACTTTACGAAATAGTCCCTGCTTTTATTCTTTCTATGGCTGCAATCATCATAGTAAGCCTCATAGACAGCGAACCTCCTCAGGAGATCACCGACCTCTTTGACAAGGTGCAGCAGGAAGTTTAATAAATAAGAGCGCAAAAAGCGGAGCCCGGTAAACCATACCTGAGGCTCCGCTACGTTTCAGACTGAAAAGAATCAGAAAAGTTTTGCAACAACGCGATTATATTTCACAGGCATAAGCCTCTGAAGCCTGTCCAGAAACCTCGCGTCCCCCCCGATCCTTACGCGGAGTTTCTTTTTCTTCATCCCTTCAATAATATCAGCAGCAGCTTTTTCCGCAGTAGTCCTGGCGATTTTTTCAAGCCTTCGCTCAAGTTTTTCCGTATCCTTCATGACGGATCCGTTTTTTATAAAACGGGCGTTTTTCGCTATATTGGTTTTTATCCCTCCCGGAAGCACGCTGACAACATTGACCGGAAAGGCATGCATTTCATCCTGCAAAGCCTCCGTGAATCCCCTTAAACCGAACTTGGTAGCGCAATACGCACTCTGGTTCCCTGTGCCGATTACCCCGAAAATACTCGCTACATTAACAAGGTATGAATCCTTTTTTTCTTTTATCTCAGGGAGAAATGCCTTTGACATATATATGGCACCCCAGAGATTTATATTCATAATCCATTCAAAATCTTTAAACTTAAGTTCCTCAAATTTCCCGAACAGAGTCACTCCCGCGTTATTAATAAGGATATCAACACCGCCATGTTTCTTTTTAACGTCACCGGCAAATTTTACCACCTGCTCGTTATTAGAGATGTCAACCTTATATGCAAAGGCCGTTCCCCCCTCCCCCTTTACCATCTTTACAGTATCATCAAGATTTTTTTTATTATAGTCAGCAGCAATGATTACTGCCCCTTCCCGTGACATCTGTAAAGCAAGCTCGCGCCCTATACCTGAAGCAGCACCTGTAATCACAGCAGTCTTACCATTAAATGAACTCATATTACCCCCACCTGATATTATTTTCATTTCTGCTCATGATCCGGATAATACAGAAGTATACTGACCCGCACCCCGGATAATACTTAAAACATCCATACTGCATATTATATTAATATTTATTCTGTTATGTTACTGAATATAAAGCAAGACCTTTTGCGCATAACAGCGGTAAAAATATAATATATATTAAATTTCTTATAAAATAAATGTTCAATTAAATATATAGTCCTCTACAACCCGAATAAAATCGAACTGGCTCTTAAACACGAAATTTTTGAAAAAAATTGAATATTACAATTACAAACATTACTCCTTGACAAAGTACTCCTTTTATGTTATTTATTTGAAAATAGAATACAATGGAATCTCATCCGGAGGAGATAGATGAAAAACTGGAAATTGGCTGTTATAGTCATCATGCTTTTTTTCCTGTCCTGCGCAACTTCAGAAATCAAACACCTGAGAAATATACCGAGGGATAGCCGGAAAGGTCTTGTTGTTCTCAATTTCAAGAACAATACACCCAGAAGCCGGGCAGCTGAATATGAGCCCTGGGAATTCGGTATTGCCTCAATGGTAATGACAGATATTGAATCAATTGGAATGTTCAATATAATAAGCAAGGAACGCCTTGCGGATATTATGAAAGAGCAGGAGTTTCAACTCACCGGTGCTGTTGACGCCAAAGACATAGTCGAGATAGGAAAACTTACAGGAGCCAAATATATTCTTACAGGATCATTCATGGAGATGCACGGCTCTCTGAGAATCGAATCCCAGGTCTTTTCAGTTGAAAAGGGGGCCCAGCTGGGCACAGCATCAGCAAAAGGAAAAACGAATGAGTTCTTTGAAATAGAAAAAGACCTGGTAAGCAGAATAACCGTTTTTCTCGATGCGATGCTTACTGAAAGTGAACAGAAGATAATAGACTCAAATGTTGAGACCAAGTCTGTAAAAGCTTCACTCAACAACTACGATGGAGAGATGGCCTTCATGGAGGCCACTGCCCTGAAGAAAGCGGGTAAGAAGGAGGAGGCTAAAAAGGTAATACAGGAAGCCAAAGCGAACTTCAAGAAAGCCATTGAATTCGACCCTGCATACGAAAAGGCCAAAAAGAATCTTTCTAAAGTATCACTTGCAATACCTGTACAACTTTAATTTAATTATAAAATAATTTTAAAAAAACCCTCATTCATAATGAGGGTTTTTTTATCATCTGCATTTTTTCAGCTGACTATAATCCAGGGAACATTCCCCTGTACAGCCGATTATTGAGTACATCATTTTATATGTGGTACAGCACTCCGACAAAAAGCCCGTAAATCTGGTCTGTCATCCAGTCTTCAGACATCCCTGAATCATCAGGGATTGAACCGTCAAATTTAAGCCTGTTATACTGATACCTGACGCCAATGGTAACGATAGGGAGACCTTCGCCCGGGTTAAGGCCTACGGTTGGTTAAACATTGATGCCGTACATAACCATGCTGATATTTTCTTCCATAGGATCACTAGTGTCGTATGTCCAGCCGCCGCCGGAATAATATTGTTCTCGAGGTTCGGAATCCATATCCATCTTTCCCCACATATAGAGGCATGACAGGTTTGCCGCGAAAAAGTATCCGCTGCTTCCAATTGGCATAGACATACCGATACCTGCAGCAGGGCCGTGGAACGGCTGTGTAATATCTACATCTTCCTGATAAACAGCAGTAATCGCACCTCCGGCTCCCGGTGCGTCGGTCCTGTAATCCATAGCCGAGTATTCGATTTTGTTGTACCAGTACTTATAGCCCGCGAATATCTTGAAATTTTCCATTACCCTGTAGCTCAGAGCTGCATCAATATCCATTCTGAAAGTATTAAAGCTGTACTTTAAAGTCTGGTATTCACCGCCACCGGGGATGTCCTCAGCTATCCCCTCTCCTGTCTGGGTTCCGAAAAGACCTGAAAGCGAGAAAGAGAGATCTTCAGTGAGTAAAACGCTTGCCACAGGCCCGTAGAGAGCACCGCTCCCTGTCTCCATCTCTTCGAACATAGAGGTAAGATCTTTCAGCCAGGGGTCCCAGATAAAATATCCGCCTCTTACACCGATGAGGTATTCGGCAGCGGAAACTGTTGAAGTGTTTACTGCAGAGAATGCAAATGCGATGAGGAAAATGGCCATAAACCGTTTAATAAAACTTTTCATAAACTTCTCCTTATCAATCAACTTATGGAAATGATCAGAGCAGGGATGAAGTTTAAAAAATATCTCTTATTATTAAACCTGAAAATAGTAAAAAACCTCATTACTGCACAAATCGACTTCCTGTTCAATTATATCTGTTTTATCCTATTTAACAGCAACGAAGAGCATAATGTCAAGAAGTTAACACGGAAAATAATTGTATTAGAGTAACAATAAACAACAATTAAAAAGATATTTGTAACAGGCCGTTAACCGGCGGGGAACATTAATAAACCTAAAACGGTTTAAACCTTTACGATAAAAAAGGGATGCCCTGGGCATCCCTTTTTTGTATCTGCAAAAAATTTTCTACTCAAGCGGTGCACCTGTAAATGTAGGATCACTTGCCTTGACAGGTGCGCCTTCATTAAACTTAATCGCCCTTGCTCTACCGAAAAATTTCGGGAACTCGGAACCGATATAGAACTGTGAAGATAACACCTTACCTGTGTAGAATGCTGCTTCATCATTATCAGCAAGGAGTGCTTCCCTGTCAGCGCCCTTGGCATCACCCACAAGCTCTTTCATCTTCGGAGTGGTTTTTATAAGTGACCAGAGGTGACACCATGCTATAGCTACCATGTACATCGCCTCCTGGAGAGGAGTAGCGTGCATAAAGAGGTTGAGAAACTTGCCTTCAGCCATCTGTTTTTTCAGCATCTCGATGATCTCATCAAGCTCTTTGAGCCCTTCAGCGAACAGGTCGATATACTTGTCGTCAACGATGCCCTTGGCTTCAGCAATGGTTTCTTCCATTCTCTTCTGCATTACCTTGTAGTTGAACTGGTCCTTATTCATGAGGATCTTCCTCATCGTAAGGTCCATGGACTGGATACCGTTTGTTCCTTCCCAGATAGCAAGAATTTTGGAATCGCTCATATATCTTACGATAGGATAGTCTCTACAGTAACCGTATCCGCCGTATGTCTGCATCGCCATTGATGTAATCTCAACACCCTTATCTGTACAGCCTGCTTTACATATAGGAGTAAGAATCTCAACAAGACCCTGGGCTTCCTTCTTCTCTGTTTCATCTGCTGACGCATGCGTAATATCGATATTTTTGAAGAGGAAGTAGCAGAGAACCCTCTGTCCTTCAAGGTGAGACTTCATCCACAGCAGCATTCTTTTTACATCAGGGTGTTTGCTTATTGTTACAAGAGGCGCATCGGGATTGAGCATCTGTGTTACATCAGCGCCCTGAAACCTGTTCTTGGCGTAAGTTATAGTGTGCATGTAAGCAGCTGAAGCGTTACCATGACCCTGAACAGCAACACCGTTACGTGCAAAGTTCATCATCTTAAACATAATCTTCATACCCTGACGCTCTTCGCCGAGGAGATAGCCTACACAGTCCCCGCTGTCACCAAAAGCAAGCTGGGATGTACCCTGGCCGTGAATACCCATCTTGTGCTCAATTCCTGTACATATAACATCATTGAACTCGCCGACAGATCCGTCAGGATTTACCCTGTATTTAGGAACGATAAATATGGATATACCCTTTGTACCTTTAGGGTCACCTTCAATCCGGGCCAGAACCGGGTGTATCATGTTTTTGTAATAATCATTTTCACCTGAGGAGATAAATATTTTCTGCCCTGTGATTTTATATGTTCCGTCAGCCTGTTTTACAGCTTTAGTCTTCAGGTTACCAACGTCAGAACCTGCTTCAGGCTCAGTAAGACACATTGTACCGCCCCACTCACCTGTCATAATCTTGTCGCCGTACATCCTCTTCTGTTCTTCTGTACCGAAAGAAAAGAAAAGTTCCATAGCTCCGTGGGAAAGTCCGGGGTACATACCAAGGCAGTAGTTTGCAGCACATACATATTCACTGGCCGCCGCACCTATAAGATTCGGCATCCCCATACCGCCGTCTTCCGGATGGTCAGTAAGTCCCATAAAACCTGCCGCATAATACTGGTCAAGAGCCGGTTTAAAAATTTCCGGGATTTTAACTTCTTTTGTTGCGGGATCCCATTTCGCTCCCACATTGTCACCCTCTTCAGCAGTGGGATACAACACTTCAACAGCCACCTGCTCTGCAAGATCAATTGTCGCATCAAATGTGTCATGATCAAAATCTGCGAATGCAGGGTACTGTGTCATTTTGTCTACTTCGAGAAGTTCAAAAATAACAAACTTAACATCTCTGGTATCAACTAATGGATTCAGCATACAAGCCTCCTTAAAAGTGTAATCATTTATCTATCTTTACCAGAAAATAAGATTATTCCCCCTGTTTTTATGCATAACTGCCTTTTAAGCAGGCTATGCCAGCAATCTTATTTACTGTTTTTTTGTTCCAGTGTTAAGTTTTAAAATCTGTTTAAGGATGTATAAAAACCGGCAAAACTTTATAATAACACAAAAAAAAGCGCTACTACCCCCAAATTATGAAACGATTCATATTAATAAAATTATTATCTGTCAATAAAAATTGCCTTTTTTTGATTAAATAGTATTTTTTTTTAACCTTTTTTTTACTCTCTTTCAAGTTTATACCTGAAAACCATTACACCGTCTTCAACGGATATTTCCGGTTTTCGATCTCCCCTTTTGAAAACCTTTATCATTTTACTGTTCCCGTACAATACATTTGCCGTAACAGTTTCTATCCCCCTCGATTCAGCTATCTGCAACAGGTATTCAAGGAGAAAGGAGGCAATTCCGCGCCCCTGAAATTCCTCGTTCACAATAAACGCCATTTCATATGAGCCGTCATATTCGTAATAAGCATACCTGGCCTCAGCTATTATCTTTTCAGTCAGGCCGGATTCAACAACTCCTACGATGGAGAGCACTTTATCATAATCCACATTGACATATTTCTGCATATTCCGATGCGGCATTGTATTAATGCGGGCAAAATACCTGAGATATTTCGCCTCATCAGAAAACTGGTAAAACAGTTCACGCATCATGTCCTCGTCAGAGGATTTTACCGGTCTGAATTTTATATCAAGGTCAGGCCCGAAACTTTTAACAAGTTCAAGGTCTTCCGGATAATTAACAGAAAAGTCCTTAATATAAATCTGGTCCCTGTAAGCATACCCGAGACTTTTCGCCTTTTCAAGCAGGGCCTCCCTGTGCTCCGGATGAGCTATGTCGATCATCGCGATGACCCTCTCCCTTATCGATTTCCCGAAAAGGTTTGCCACACCGTATTCTGTCACCACATGACGTGTAACACCCAGCGTACCCCTGATCATGTCTGCACTGTCATCATGAGTAATTACTATATTACTGTTGCCATCCCTGTCTGTTGACCTGAGAGCCACGACAGATCTTCCGTTTCTCGCGAAGGCGGCACCGACAGAAAAATTCAGCTTGCTTTCATATCCTGAAAGGAGATTGTCTCCTGAATGAAAGACCACCTGTTCACCCGTGACATCAATCTTTTTGACATTCATGATACTCACAAGGTTATTGACTCTTCTTATGTTCATGGGATTGGCAAGTATGGCTATGGGATAAAACTCGAAAACAGGGTTCCCGGATATATACCTGTAAAGTTCACGCGTGCCGTAGCAGTAACTTGTCGTGACCAGCCCCCCCTTGTACCTGTTCCTGTCAACCGATACAGCGCCCGATTCTATAAGGTCGATAACCCAGTCTGATATTACATTGGTGAATATGCCGAGTTCTTTCTTAGACTTCAGGTGATGCGCGATGGCATCAAAAATTCTGCCTACATGAAGGACAACCGTTGATTCATCATCAACAATATTCGATATATGAAAGCCGATTCTGCCGAGGACATCGTCAAAGGGTTTTCTCTCCCTCTCGGGAAGGGGAAGATCGCTCTTTATCATGCAGTCCACCTGGTCAGCATGTATAAAAGTGTCCCCGAAAGTAACAGGCATGGCGGGATTAACCTCTGCAATTACGAGTTTCGCGTGGTTTATAACAATCTTCGCCACATCAGAAGCTATGCCGAGGCTCATGAACCCTCTGTCATCGGGAGGTGATGTTGTGACAACAGCGACATCTATTTTCAATGCTTTTCTGGAAAAGATATACGGGATCTCCACCAGGTTCGCCGGGATAAAATCAATCTCCCCGGACTGAATCCTCTTTATAATACTCTGCCCGGTGCTGAAAGTTTTCAGCCTGTATTTATTTCCATGCTCCTGGTCGAATTTGATATATTCATTCAGTGTAATCAACTGGACCAGTTCAAGATCCTGCAGGTTTGTTTCATCCGAAGCCGTAAGGGCCGAAGCGAAGAGATCCGGCACCGCCGGACCGCTGCTGAAAAAAATCTTGCTCCCGGGTTTAATCATCCCGAGAGCTCTGCTTACACTGATAAACTTATCTTCAAAATCCGCCATAAGCCTTTATCCTTTATTTCTTTTTTCCTCCTCCTCTTTGCGCAACTCCTTCTTCAGGATTTTTCCAACGTTGCTCTCGGGGAGAGAGTCTCTGACCTCGATCAGGGCCGGCCACTTATATTTCGCCAGCTTCTCCTGACAGTATGTCATAATTTCATCCGGATCAATTTCCGCCCCTTCATTAGGTACGGCAAATACCTTGATCTTTTCACCCCTCTTCTCATCGGGGACTCCGATTACGGCCGCCTTCTGGATAAGAGGATGTTCATAAAGAAGCTCCTCTATCTCGCGCGGATAAACATTATAACCGCTTGATATAATAAGATCCTTCATCCTGTCAACTACAAAGAAGTAACCGTCTTCATCCATGTAGGCGATGTCCCCGGAATAAAGCCAGCCGTTTTTTATCGCCTTTGCGGTCTCTTCAGGTTTGTTAAGATAACCCTGCGTTACCTGTGGTCCCCGGAAAACCATCTCCCCCTCCTGACCCGCAGGCATTGACTCCTCGCCTGTTGCAAGATCAACTATCTTCACGTCAGTATCAGGATAAGGAAGACCTATACTTCCCGGTTTATTGAGCCCGCCGAAAGGGTTGAGATGGGTCTGCGGTGATGTTTCAGTCATACCGAATCCCTCGTTTATGTCAGCACCCGTAAGATCTTTGAACTGCTTGAGAACTTCAACCGGCAGGGATGAACCTCCCGATGTGAGCACCTTGTAACAACTCATATCTGTCTTCTTTAAATCCGGATGCTGAAGCATGCCGACATACATTGTGGGCACCATTGAACATACCGTGGGCCTGTATTTCCTTGTTGCAGCGAGCAGGTCAACCGGCTGCGGTTTCGGGACCATTACAGCAGTCCACCCCATGAACATCGGGAGGTTCATTGCAGCACTCATCCCGAGCACGTGAAAAACCGGGGCAGCGGATATAAGGACCTCATCCCCCCTGTTGAGAGTGGGGAACCAGGCCCCGTACATCTGCACCATCGAGCAGAGATTTCGGTGTGTAAGGATTGCCCCCTTGGACTGGCCTGTGGTTCCGCCTGTATACTGGTAGACCGCAGTATCATCAAACTTAACATCTACTGCCGGAACATCGCCAGGAGAGGCAACCGCCTCGTTCCATGTGTAGACTTTCTCGGCAGGCGCAACATCTGCCCTGAGCCCCTTCTTTTTCCCCACAAGTTTTATAAGAAGCTTTTTAACAGGAGGGAGATAATCCCCCATTGACGTATAGATTATATGTTCAATTTTCGTGTTCTCTCTCAATGCAATCATTCTGTTGGCAAGGAGATCAAGGGTAATCAGTATCTTTGCACCGGCATCATTAAACTGGTACTCCAGTTCCCTGTCTGTATAGAGAGGATTGTTCATCTGAATAATCCCGCCAATTTTCAAAACAGCATAATATGCCGCAACAGTCTGGATCATGTTGGGAAGAAGCACAGCCACAACATCACCTTTTTTTATACCCTTCGCAGCGAGAAACGATGCCAGGGAATCAACGACTTTCAGGAGTTCCGAAAAAGTAATCCTGTACCCCTGAAATATTAAGGCATCCCTGTCAGGATAACCTGACACTGACCTTTCGAACATTTCATGCAGGCATTTTTCCTCGTAATTGATGTTTGCAGGAATGCCCTCAGGATAAAATCTGAGCCACGGTTTTGAGTCATAAATATCATTCTCCTTCATAAAGCCCCCCCATTTTTTATTTTTTATAAACACAGGGCATTTTACACCATATTCCGCCGCCGAGTCAAATTATTTAACATAAACTTTACATTAACACTGCAAATTAAATTGATATTTTACCCCGGAATAGGCCCCTTAAAGAGTTTTTCATGACTATTGTTTCCCGTTTCACGACAGGTTGAAAAACAGATGTCATCAACGGCATAACAGAAGAAACCAAATTTCATTTTTCTCAGAAGTTAATACCGGCAGAAATTACGGCTCAAAAGAAACGTCCGGAGGACGGCAGCTGTGGATTCATTTCCGGAACAGAACTAAATTTTCATCCCGCCTCCAAGGGAAAACCTTACATCGTGAAGCCAGGTCCCTTTATAAAAAACTGTTTTCCAGCCGCATCCCGGTTCAATAAAATAATTACTCCCGGGATAGTATCTTATCCCGGCGCCCAGCATTGCGGCCCAGTCAATTGAAGACACCTCTTTCCCTTCAGTTTTTTCATCCATAACAAGGACCGAATAGATCGGGCCTGTAAGAAATTTCAGTATCACCTCTACCCTTGCTGCGGATACCGGGTATATATAACCTCCCCCGAATCCCAGGCCCAGACATGTGAGACTGCATTTTCTGGTGTCAGGAGTATTAAAATACCGCACAGCATCAACTTCCCCTTCAAAAAAAACATTTTCATAACCGAACATCAATGCCGGCGTCTGCAGAAAGAGACCCCCGCCTGTAAATGAAGTTGAGAAGTATTCCGGAAAATCGCCCATGGGCATATTGACTGAATAGGAAGCTCCGAGATAATAGATGGACTCCGCTTTTTCAGGTTCAACAATAATAACAGCGCCTCTCAAAACTGCCTCCACGTCGCCCCTGTTAACAACTGCAAGGTCATAACTGCCGATCTGGGAGGAGGATGGTTTAAAGGTCAGAACGACCTCCCTGTCTGAAATCAGATCAATATCATCCAGTTCTATTTCAGTACCTTTACCGCGGAGAAAGAACCTGCTTGCCGGGTTGAAATTCACCCCGCGGATATTTATATTCCTGTTTGATACCGTGGCTATTAATTCTTTTCTTGAAATGCTTTTCAGTTCAGGTATAAAAAGCTTCTCAACCGTGAAATCGATCCACCCGGTGCTCTCCCCCCTCTGCATAAGCACATTGACAGAGGCAATCCTGAATGTATACTCCCCGGGCTCAAGCTTCAATACGTCGTAATAGTTATTATTGATCATTTCAGAGACTACGGTATTACCCTCTGAATTTTTTATTTCAATATAGTACCCCAGGGCCCCTTCCACCTTCTCCCATGTCAGTCTGCGTCTCGGTTCAGCCTCCGCAATGAGGGAAAAAAGAAGAATTGTTATCAGTATCCTTTTCATAATTTCCTCATTTAAACAGAACCCCCGGGTCTTTCACTTCGGGCGGAGGGAGGATCCTGACATCCTCTATGGCAAAAATAGATTTCCCCGACTCCCTGTAAGCCGTAACCCTGCCGTTCCGCACCCGTTTAGCCCTTACAAGCCAGCTGAATTTCCCCGGCCTGAAAAGAGAGATGTTAGACGCCTCTACATAAGATGATTTCGAAGTGTAGACTATAAGTGACCTGTCCGCTCCCGCAATCCGCTGAAAGACCTCGACTTCATATTCATTGGCACTTCTTATCTTTTTCCACTCAAACCTTATCCTGTTTTTCAGTCCCGGCACTACCTTCTCATTCTGTCCGGGGGTTATGAGAACAGGGGCCCTGAGCTCTGCAGGTATGCTGAACCCGCTTGCCGCGCTCTTTGCGATGACCTTTCCGCTGCCATCTTTCAGCAGCACCCTCCAGAAAAACGCCCCCGCACCGGGAGTCTCCCCTGTCACACTGCCTGCATCGCTCTCAAGCCTCATTATGATCTTTCTGAAATCGTTTTTTTCAGATATTTCAACAAGATACTTTTTACCTTTATTAGGATCATTCCATCTGAAATTTATCACCTCCGGCCTTTTATAGAGAATCTGCCCCCTTTCCGGATGAACCGTTACAATTTCAACAGGTTTTGTAATGACCAGCGGCAGAACCGTGGAGCTTCCCGAGCTGTTTTCCCCCTTTAACGCGCTGACCCTCCAGAAGTAGTTCCCTTCCGGCAGCTTCTCATTAACCCTCAGAAATGAGTTGACTGTATACCTGCTTATTACGTTTTTTTTAAACTCACTGTCTGAAGAAATTTCTGCAAAATACCGCTCCGCCCCGTTAACCCCCTTCCAGTTCAGGACAAAAGAGCCTCCTGTAGTAACAGGCCCTATCTCAAAAAGTTCAGGCCTTGTCAGCGAGAAACTCCGCTTATCAACCTTAAACCTGACAGGGCCGGCCGTAAAATCCCCTCCATCTATACCGGGCGGATAGATGTTCCTAACTGACCAGTAATATACCCCGGGGCTGATCCCCCTTGCTGAAATTGTATTTACCCTTGACTGCAGTTTTACCACTACGTCTTTCATCCCGATGTCCCTTGCGGCAGTAATTTCATACCCCGATACATGTTCGCCGCCATCCCACCTGAAGTTCAGGACACCCTCATCTCCCGCAAGAGCAATTTCCTGGTTCTCCCGCGGATAAATAGGGACCGGCCTTTTGTCGGAAATTACAGTGAATTTTACAGGATAGCTTTTAGTCCCTCCCCTGACAATCCTCCAGTAGTAATCTCCCGGGGAAAGCATTACATCTTTTGCCATGCCTGCTGAACTGAAGCTTTCTGCAAGACCTGCGAAACTGCTGTTCGCCGATATTTCCACCTTTACCGAACCTTCAGGCTCGCTCCTCCAGGAAAAATTTATCCGTGCCTTACCGCCCGGTGTAAGTATATATGCATTCTGTCCCGGCTTTTCAGGGAACAGGGTGTTTTTTTTCGATTCAATTTTCCCGTCTTTAATTGTGGCAATTTTATCCGGAGAGAGTTCAATCTCCCTCCCCCCTGACTCAACTATTGCCTCACCCTTACTGACAACTATATCCGTGCTGCCTTCACTGCTGTTTACCGCCATGTCCCCTTCTTCAAGCTGGACAACCGCGTCTCTTGTATTCAGGGTAACGGGCCTGCCGCCTCCGGCCGCGCTCCTGGCGGATACCCCTCCACGGTCAAAATTAATATTCAGTCCCTTTTCACTGAGCATTACAACAAGAAGAGTATTCTGGTCCAGCTCTATCTTTGTTCCGTCTTTCAGGCTTATTACAGCTGAAGAATACTCAAGCGTGCGGATGGCGTCATGGTTATAGATCTCTGTTTCCTCCCCTATCTCCTCCCATACGACATTGTCGCTGTATCTTCTTGATGCGATCCGTTTCTTGAAAGTCACAGTACCTATGACCTCGCCGCCTGTTTTCTCAACACGGAAAGTGAACTCCCTGTAGAGATAGTAGGAACAGAATGCCATTACGCCAAGAGCAATAATTACTGAAATACTAGTCCAGTATCTCATATTTTTTCTCTTTCCCGGTGGCAGTTTTCTTTGTCCCGCTCCTCCTGTACTCGTTATACGTCCCTATGAGTTTACGTAGTTCATCCAGGGTTTTAGGGGAATCCCGGTTTGCAAGGCGGCCAAGAACCGCGTAAATCTGCAGCGGTTTGCTTTTCCCTTTCACCCTGATCTTCTGCATCGGAAAAAGCCTGAACCTGTCATCAATCATTGAGGCAATCTCTTCAGAAACAAGTATATCGGTAAAGAACGGTTTGTTCAGCGCTTCGATACGGGAGGCTATATTCACTGTATCACCGATTACGGTATACTCCATCCTGTCTTCTGAGCCGATCTGCCCTGCAAGGGCAGGCCCGTAATGGATTCCGCACCCGATACTGACGCTCGGCCTTTTTACAGTGCCGCGGCTTTTGTTGAATTCTATAAGCTGTTCACGCATTAGAAGCGCCGCATTGACAGCGTTAAAGGCGTCATCACCTGTGGAAACCGGCGCGCCCCATACCGCCATTATGGCGTCACCGATAAATTTATCCACAACCCCCCTTGTCCTGTTCACGCAGCCCACCATCCTTGTCATATAGCTGTTCAGAAACCCTACCACATCCTCCGGGCTCATCGCTTCAGCCATCCTGGTAAAAGATCGTATATCAGAGAAAAATACGGCCACATCCTTCCTCTCACCGCCAAGCTTGACCTCCCCTGATGATACGAGATTCGCCACCTGCCTGTTCACGAACTTTCCGAACGCGCTTTTAATCCTCTCCCTTTCCTTCAGGCCCCGGGCCATATTCATGAAAGAACCGGTGAGTACACCGAGTTCATCTTTTGAGGATGAACTTATTTCAAGGTCATAGTTACCGTTTCCAATATCCCTGGAAGCCCTGGTGAGACTTCTAATAGGCCTGGTAAGGGTCCGGGAGAAGAAGAGATTGATCAGGAACGCTGCGGAGAGGACAATACCGGTGAGCCACATTATAATTCTCTGGATCCTGTAAACCATGGCGAACGCCCGGTCCTCCCTGACAAAGGAAATTACGGCCGCATCAGAAAACCCCACACGGCTGAACGAGCCGAGATACCGTTCACCGTCATCACCTGTATATGAAGTCTGCGCATTGGGATTGGGATTGGTCATCATCATAGCGATTACAGGCATGGTTGAGTAACTGCTCTTGGACATCACAAGGTCCCTGTCCATGTGAGCTATGATATCGCCGTTCCCGGACACGATAAAGCTGCTGATTATTCCGGCAGAGTTTATCGATTCAAGGATAGCGTTCATTGAATAGAATATTACAATAATTACATCGCTTACCGCGGGATCATAGGGGACTGAAATTCCTATTACAGGCTCGCCGAAATGTATGGATGGATTAAAGACCACATCCTCCCTGAAAAAAGACCTTGATACCGTGTCATACTCTTTCCTGATTATCCCCCTGAAATCGGGCGTCCCCCCTTTACCCTGGAAATAATTTTCGTTCTGCATGTAGAGCATGTCACCGGGCCTCTTCTTTACCATGACCCCTATAAAAAGCAGATCCGGGTCCCCTGAAAAAAGGAGTTCAGCGAAATCCCGTGAACCCCCACTCCCCTTCCCCTGCAGGTTCACGGCAGCCAGCCTCCCCCTCTCGGTAATTGATTTAAGGTCAGCCTTCACTTTTTTTGATATAAGGGTGGAGTAATTGAGGGTGTCCTCCATGGCGCGGATCTTGTTATCTGATCTGAAAAAATACGTGGCCACGACTGTTACTGCAAGGAGCGATAATATGACGATCACAGATATCACGGAAATAAGTTTCAGGCTTATGGGAAACCGGACCTTATTTACGCCTGTTTCCTCATTCCCGTAATCACCATCTCTTCCTTCAATATTATCACTTTCCATATTCAAGGCATGGTCCTCCCTTTGAGTTTAACCATGAATGGCCCCTCGTCAGAATCATCATTGTCAAAGGTAATTGTTGCCTTTGCATTTACCTTTATAGGTGCGGAAAACTGTATGGCAACATTTGCTGTACCGCCGGAGGCAATGGTCGCTGTACTGAATCCCGTGGAAAAATATGCCGGGCTTGTGCCCCCGATTGTAGTGCCCGTAATATGAAGATCAGCTGTGCCTATGTTATGAATTACAATTGTCTGTGTATCTGTGGCGCCTATTGTGAGAGTACCGAAGTCAACAGTTGATGTATTGTTTGAAAAAACAACACCGTCCCAGGTGATCTGTATTTCAGGCGCAGGCAGCACAGGGGTGTCAGCCGTGAGATTTATAATAAACGGATTTTCGTCAGAATCATCATTGCCGATAGAGAGCACGGCATTTTTTACACCTGTTGATGCAGGCGTAAAAGTAACTGTAAATGTTGTGTTTGTGCCACCGCCTATGGCAGATGGTGCCAGGGATGTGGCAAAGTTCGTTGAATCGGACAGAGTCACAAGTGTAATGTTCAGTGCAACATTCCCGCTGTTCCCTATGGTAAAGGTGTATGGAGTTGTCACCCCCCCCAGGTCAAATGTATCCCCGGAAATAAAATCCGTTGATAGCGGCGAAATAATATAGATCTCCGGGACTCCCGCTGCCGAGGTGGTAAAGTTCCAGGAATAATTTGAGGCCATTGACTCACCGCCTGTATTCAGTATACCTGTTGTAAGTGTCACAGTATGCAGCGTGGTGCCGTTTAATACGGCAGATGGGGTAAAGGTTACAATTCTTAAAGTGCCGTCAATAGCATAGGTTCCGGCAACAGCCGCTCCGTCACTAACTGCAAAGGTTGTTGCATTAACTGTTGCAAAATCTATGTTATCATCAAACTGTGCAATGACCTCTGTATTCACAGGGACGTCAATAGCCCCGCCTGCTGGATATATGGAAATCAGGTTGAAAAAAAACTGCTCAGTTGTAAATGACCAGGTATATGCTGAGGGGAGATAGGTACCTTTATCATCTCTCAGGCCCGTTGTTATCTCCACGGTATAAGTTGCACCATACAGAAGGTCTGCAGGAGGGGTAAAGATTATTTTCTGCGACGATGGATTATAAGAGAGAGTACCTGTAACATCTGCAGCACCGTCATTTACAATGAACGTTGTCCCGTCCAGTGTTGACGTATCCACCCCCTGGCTGAACTTCGCGGAGATAAGGGAGGTTACGGGAACATTTGCAGCGTTTCTGGAGGGGCTGACAGACATAACTTCAAAAATGTTATTATACTCTTTTACACTCTCCATGATATCCTCACAGAAAGTTAAAGATACAACAACAGCCGCAAAGAGCATCACCATACGCCTGTTTAAACCTGAAAATTTTCCGGTACCGCGGCTGATTAAATGCACAAGGCCGGTTATCAGTTCTGCAAAATTTCTCATATAATCATTTACACGGATTTGACCTCCATTCTGCCCTGATACTGCCGGATCAGCAAAATATATCCATAGCTCAGAGGCATCCGCGTAACCTCCCTGAAATTATATAATATTACGTTTTAATGGAAGAATCAAAATATTAAGT
>DAIOFM010000054.1:0-11769 GCA_036745755.1 Spirochaetota bacterium
TTTCACGATATGAGGATATACTCAGGAGCTACAGCAGGGATAAGAATGCCCGAATCCTGGGGTACCTGCAGCCCCTTATCCCGCCTGAAATAACTTCCGCTTTCGGCATTGAATCTGTAATGCTCCCTGAAGCTGTTATCTCGGGAGAAAAAAATCCGGGCACAGTGGAACCGGTTTACAGGGCCATTATACTACCTGAAGGAGAACTCCCATGCCTTAAAGCAGACCTGTCTTCTTTTGCCGTTTGCAGAGTAAATTACCCGGACGGTTACGGTGAGGACACGGCTGTTGCCATCCATAATGAAACAGCTTCGATGCTTAAAACCATTTTCGATATAGACATTAAAAATATCGACATATCCCTGCTTCAGTCAGTGTGTGAAAAATACAACAACATCAGAAGAAAAGTGCGAAACATAACCTCCCTGGTGCAGGAGAGAAAGGGAATACTCACAGGTGAAGAACTGGATCTCATTTTTGAAGCCGCAGCAGTCTTCCCTCCTGAAGTTTCTCTCCCCCTGATAACACCTGTTGCGGATTTACTGCAGCAAATTGAGCCCCGGTCAGACAGCGGCAGTATTACTGCTCTTATCTTCGGAGGGAGGAGGATCCCGGCCGGCATTACTGATTTTATTGAAAACCGCGGTATAACAGTAGCTGAAGATGATACATGCGGAGGGAGGAGGCTCTTCGACACATCCCTGAACTCATCCTCTGAATATATATTCTACGAACTGCTTGACGCCTGCAGCTACAGGCCGATGTGCCCCTGCACAAAAAAACAGGAAGAGAGATATGAGCTTTTATATAAACTTCTGCGGAACTACGGGATTAACCTGCTTATCTTTTACCGGGATGACTGCTGTGAAATTTCCTCCGGCCAGATCGATTACCTGCGCGTAAGATGCATGAGAGACGGAATAGATCCGCTGGTAATCGACAGCCGGAATTATGCTGATGTTATTGAAAACTACCTGGGGAGAATCTGATTATCTCCCCACCCTGTTATAATAGTCCACGCTGAGATTGAGGGCTTCCCTGAGAAAGAGATCTTTTTCAAGGTCAATAAGCTGCCTGTCGTGATCCCGTCTCATGCTCTCCTCCATCTCTTTCTCTTTTTTCCTTGTTATTTCAGATTCCTCTTTAAGGCTTATGGTTTTATTTTTCAGTTTAGCGCTGTATTCGGCTATTTTTTTCCTCAGTTCAGCGTATTTGCCTTTAGATGTCCTGGTTTTTGAAACAGACTTGAGGCTGTTAACAATCGAGCTGTTCACGAACCTGTATTTTCTGAAATTCGCGGGCTCTATTCTCTCCCACTCGAGAGGGTATTTGCTTTCACCTTCACTTATCTCCCAGATTGAACTCATGTCAGGGACAACAACATCAGGTGTTATACCTGTAAGCTGGTTTGAACCGCCACCGGGCTGATAAAATATATGGGTCGTTATCTTTATCGCGCCTAGATTTCCGTGAAGTTCATTATATGACTGCACTGTCCCTTTGCCGAAAGTATTGCTTGAACCTATTATCAGGGCCCTTTTATAATCCTTCAACGCACCTGCAAGAATTTCCGATGCGCTGGCACTGAACCTGTCAATGAGGAGCACAAGGGGGCCGGAATAGTAAACTTCAGGATCATTATCATAATAGATCCTGGGAGGATTATTCTTGCTCATCACCTGCACCACCGGGCCTTCCGCAATGAAAAGCCCCGCAATATCAACAGCCTCATCAAGACGGCCCCCGGGATTGCCCCTGAGGTCAACAACCATAACATTTACTGAATCTTTCTTAAGTTTTGCTATAAGTTTCCGCACATCCCCGGAAGAGCTCTTCCCGGAATCGTCATCCTTATAAAAGGAGGGGAGTTTAATATAACCTATTTTATAGGATTTACCGCCGGCCTTCATTGTGTGTGTTGAGGATTTCGCCTCGCTGTCTTCAAGCTTTATCTCCTCCCTCACTATGGTGACAGATTTTCTTTCAGACTTATCACCGTTAACACTCTCCCTGTGAATCGTAAGTGTAACAGGGGTCCCCTTTTCCCCCCTTATAAGCTTAACAACGTCACGCAGATCCATGTCAATAACGTCTACAGCCTCACCTTCACCCTTGCCCTGAGACACAGCCATTATCTTATCATTGGGCTTCAGCCTCAAATCCTCAGGGAGTTTATCAGCCGCTCCCCCGGCAATAATAGATTCGACTATAACAAACCCGTCCTCGGATCTCAGTCTGACTCCGATCCCTTCAAGTTTCAGTTTCATTGTTATGGCGAAATCCTGGCTGTCCTCATAGGAAAGATAATTGGTATGCGGGTCCAGAGATGTTGTTACAGAGTTGAGGAATATCTCAAGAAGTTTCCCCTCATCTATCTCCTTCATCCTTTTCCCGGCAAGTATATACTTCTTATCAAGTTTTTTCTTTGCCTCTTTTATGCTCTTCCCTGTGGAAACATAATTAAGAAGCTGAAGCTTGATATTTTTCCTCCACCTTTCAGTCATCTCTTTTCTGTTGGCTGCAAAGGGAACCTTTTCCCTGTCTGTCTGAATCGTCTCATCCTTCGTAAAATCATATTTATCTTTCAACAGCTCATTGAAAATCGCCATGGATTCATCATATCTCTGCCTGTATACTTTATAAATATCATGGACCGCGCTGTAATCGCCAAGGGCGATATAATCATCAAACATCTTTTCATGCTTTGAAAAAGCCTTCATGTCTGACTGGTAAAAGTAGTATTTACCGTAATCCAGGCTGTCTATATAATTGCTGAATATTCTCTTTGATATATTATCATCAAGTGTATTATACTGGGCATGGACAGCGAGAACCTGGTTTATCAGGAACTGCATGTCGGATTGTTTTAAACCTTCAGATTTTTTAAAACAGGAAAAAACAATAACAAGTGTCAGAAGCGGCACAAATCCTTTTTTAAACATTAAATACTCCTGGGAAAAATTAGTAGGGCCTAAACATTACTATGGAATCTTCACTTTAAAAAAGTTTATCAAAATTTCAAGGTATTTTTTCTTTTAATATGTCAATAGTTAACCTCTATTTTTTTATTGACACTCTACAACCGGGGCACATTTTAAAAGTTACTACCGGAGGTATAAATGCTTTATAAAAAAGGTCTCAATGAACTCTCTGCACTCCTTTCAAAAGGGGACATATCATCCCGGGAGATTGCAGAATCCCTCGTAAAAAGGGTAAATGACAAAGATAAAACCATTAATTCATATATAACAGTAGATGAAGAGGCCCTGTTAAAGCAGGCAGCCGAATCTGATTCACGCAGGGCTTCCGGAGGGGCCCTTTCTCCTTATGACGGAATCCCGGTGGCTGTAAAGGACAACATAAACACAAGGGGTGTAAGGACAACCTGTGCTTCAAAAATACTTGAAAATTTCATACCCCCTTTTAACGCCACAGTTTATGAAAAAATGCTTCAGAAGGGGATGCTCCTTCTGGGTAAGACAAATATGGATGAATTCGCAATGGGTTCATCAACAGAAAACTCCTTTTTCGGGCCGGCAAAAAACCCCTTTGACACTGATAGAGTTCCCGGTGGAAGTTCAGGGGGGTCTGCAGCCGCAGTATCTGCATTTATGGCCCCCGCTTCACTCGGTTCAGACACAGGGGGCTCAATAAGACAGCCTGCCGCTTTCTGCGGAGTAACGGGGATAAAACCGACATACGGAAGAGTATCAAGATACGGGCTTGTGGCTTTCGCTTCATCCCTTGACCAGATCGGCACATTCGGACGCAGTGTTACTGATGCTGCATCCCTTTTACAGGTAATTTCAGGTTACGACAAAAAAGATTCCACATCTGTAAACCGTCCCAATGACATTGACCCGGACTCACTGAACAGTGAAATAAAAGGGATGAAACTCGGTGTACCCTCTGAATATTTTACAGGTATTGATTCCGAAATAAAGGACATGATAGAAAAAAAGATAAAGGAGCTTGAAAAGCTGGGGGCTGAGATAGTGCCGATCAGCCTTAAATACACTGAGTTTGCCATACCTGTTTACTATCTCATAGCAACAGCAGAGGCCTCTTCAAACCTGGCCCGCTACGACGGTATAAGGTACGGATACAGGTCACCTGAAGCAGGTGATCTCTCCTCCCTGTATACAATGACGAGAAGTGAAGGGTTCGGCAAAGAGGTCAAGAGAAGGATAATTCTCGGGACCTTCTCTCTAAGTTCAGGCTATTACGACGCCTACTATCTGAAAGCCCTGAAGGGAAGGGCGCTGATCATAAATGACTTTAAAAACGCCTTCTCTTCAGTCGACGCGATAATCTCCCCGGTAACAACAACAACCGCTTTCAGGCTGGGCGAGATGGTGAGTGATCCTCTGCAGATGTACATGTCAGACATCCTTACAATTTCCGCAAACCTGGCAGGCATACCGTCCCTGTCTATACCTGCGGGACTTGACAGTAAAGGCCTGCCTGTGGGTCTCCAGATAATGGGAAACCACTTCCAGGAACAGAAGATACTCGGCGTTGCGCGCGCGGTGGAAAATATCTGTGATAAGATCTCACCTGAAGATTAATATTATACTGGTTTTTATTTTTCTGTCAGGATGTTCTTCAAATGACACCCTGATAATTAAAAGAAGAATTAAAACCGGAACAAATTCAGGACATGAATTAACAGGCCGTTCTGAAAAACCTGCGGGTATATTGAATACATCATCAGACCGGTCTTTTATTATATATAAAACAGAGAGAAGATTTAAAGGTAACGCAATATCCGGGCCGGCAGGAGAGATAACCAGGCAGGGAATTATTGAAGCTGAAAAAGGGTGTTATACTGAAGCTGAATTCCTCTTTAACGAAACTGCCTCTATTTATACTGACGGCACAGCTCAAAACAATATTGCCGTGATTTATGAAGCTTCCGGAAAATATGACAAAGCGTTCAGCATGTATGCAAGGGCCCTGATACTCTCCCCTGATGAAAAAATTTTCAGGAGTAACTTTCTTCTTTTCCTGAATCAGAATTATCATGAGGAGAACTTCAAGAACAAGAGAACAGGAAGGTAACGAGATGCTAACAGACTCCTTTTTAAGAAAACATACCTATCTCAGAGTATCAGTAACAGACAGGTGCAATCTCAGATGCAGGTATTGTATGCCCCCTGAAGGTGTGGAGCTGGTCCCCCATGACAGAGTATTGAGAAACGAGGAATTCATAACGCTCATTGGAATATTCCAGAGAATGGGAGTGACCAAGATCCGTTTCACCGGCGGAGAACCCCTGGTGAGAAAAGGGTTCATGGATATAGTCTCCGGCACACACAAACAATACCCTGATACAGTTCTCTGTATTACCACAAACGGCATTCTGCTGGATGAATTCTTTACCGACCTGCACAGGATGGGAATGAAAAAATTCAACATCAGCCTTGATACAATGAACAGGGACCGTTTTCTTGAACTTACAAACCGGGACTACTTTGACAGGGTTCTCAGAAATATCGATATGGTAATGGGAAACAAAGACCTTGATGTCAAGGTTAACGCTGTTCTCCTTAAAGACACCCTTTCTGAAATAGATGATTTTCTGGACTATTTTTCCGGAAGAAATATGACAATGAGGTTCATTGAAAGGATGCCTGTTACTGAAGAGGATATGAAAAATGAATTTATACCTTCCGATGATCTGATTGAAGTCCTCTCCGCAAAGGGAAAACTGGTAAGAAAAGAGACAGAAAGAGCCGATGTTTCACAGAGATTTGATCTGACATACAAAGGGAAGCTTATGAAGATAGGAATAATACCCCCTGTTACACATAAATTCTGTTCAGACTGCAACAGGCTGAGACTCACATCTGAAGGATACATGCTCACATGCCTTCACGCGGTAAACAGCTACAACCTGAGAGATATTCTCAGGGAGGGAAAGCCGGTGGATGATATCATGAGTCTCATTGAAACAGGTGTTAAAGAAAAGTGGAACGGGCATAAAATTGAATGTACTTCTGATAATAAAGGGTGCAGGTCTCTCACTGCGGGGGTGAAATCGATGTCCAGCATCGGCGGGTAATTACCTGAAAGCAGCCATATCCTCCATCCTGTTATGCCCCAGCAGCCTGAGGATATGGACTGTCTCCCCCCTGATCCTGTTGCACATGTTTTCAGGTTTCAGAAGATTTATACTTTTCATTATATCACTCCTCACCCTCATCAGCTGTATGGAACAGAAAAACCAACCCCCGGCCTGTCTGTCATAAACAAAATATTTATACACCCTGTAGTCCCCGGGCTCAAAAATTTTCATGGCAAACCGCGAAACATGCTCTGTATTTATATTCCATGACATCACAACGCCCCGGCTGCTCCAGGTCTCACCCCTGAAAGAAATTGTACCCAGCCGGTTGTCCATGATAGTGAAACGGTCAACCCATAGTGTGCCATTCCCCTCCTGCAATACCTTTTTTTCCCCTGAAAGGGAACTTTCAATTATAAGTGTTTTAGCCCTCCCCTCTGACAGGGAATGGTACTTCATACCCTTCAGTGCGGGATAATCGGTAATCCTCTCTGATATCTTCCGGGAATCACCATACCCTCCCCTGAAAAAAACCTTTTCAACAGAGACAACACTGTAAGTCGAAGGGTAATCGTAAAGGGAACCTGCTTTACGCGGAAGAAGGTCAGACACCCCTCCTGCAAACGCCTCCCCCTTTCCCTTCATTGAGGCGTAAGTGAGTATTTCACCGCTTTTTAAAAGTTTAATTTCGGATGGGGTAAAAAGATCCGCGACTTTTACCTTTCGGGGAAGAGTGCCGGCTTCAGTAATAATTGTCAGGAAGAGAAAAGAAAGAATGAATACAAGACCCTTTCCCGGTCTCATCTATACTCCCCGTATAGAAGCCCTGTCCGCAAACTTCATCACTTCATCAAGCATTTTCTCAAGATAGGGTACAGGATAGGGAGAGATACTTTCAGCTTCAGGATTCAGAAGCGCGTTTGTATTAACAAACTGCTGAAGGAACCAGTTCTTGACCCGCCCCACAGATTCACCAATAAGGGTAATATCCCCCTTCTCCACGAAACCTGGCACACATGTGGTCCTTATTTCATAATCGGCCCCTGAACTTCTTATTATATCAAGGGTGGATTTCACTTTTGAAAAATCGACATCACAGCCTGTTAATGAACTGTACTTCACAGGTGATGTCTTGAGATCAACAGCGATGTAGTCGAGAAGATTCTCAGAAAGACACTGCTCAACCACTGAAGGATAAAATCCATTTGTATCGAGTTTAACAAGAAAGCCGGTACTCTTAACCCGCCTTATAAAGGGGATGAGCTCCCTGTCAAGGGTCGGCTCCCCTCCGCTCACAGTTACCCCGTCAAGAAGTCCCTTCCTTTTGTTAAGGAAAGCGAAGACTGTTTCATCATCTATCTGTTCAAGGGTGTCTGAATTAAGAGCGAGATCCGGGTTATGGCAGTATCCGCACCGGAGATTACAGCCTCCGGTAAAGATTACAGCCGAAACCCTGCCGGGAAAATCTACCAGCGAAGTTTTATACAGCCCTCTTATATTCATCAAGAGCCACTGATTCTTCACATTCACAGGAGTCAAAAACATATGTTTTTCTTTGAGAGAACTCCTCTTTTTTCCCTTTATTCCACTGATTTACCGGCCTGAAATAACCGACAACCCTGGAATAAACCTCAACCGGAACCACTAAACGCTTCTTTTCCATATTATGTCTCCTGTAAATAGTTTAAAATAAAGCTCACACGCCTCTCCATTTTAAATATGAAGAAGTTCCCTCGTTGAGCGTCTATGTTTTATATATCGACCTCTATCCCGTATTTTAATAGTTCTTCCGGGGTATGGTCGTAGGGACAGTACTTGTGTTCCCCGGCCAGATAACCGTGGATTGGACAAATACTGAATGTAGGGGTCAATGTAAAATAAGGAAGCGCATAATTTTCCGCGATCCTCTTAACAAGGGCCTTTACGACCTCTATATCATCTATCTTCTCACCGAGGAAAAGGTGAACAACCGTGCCCCCGGTGAATTTAGTCTGCAGCTCGTCCTGGTGATCCAGTACTTCAAAAAGATCATCTGTATGTGAAACAGGAAGATGCACTGAGTTTGTATAGTAAGGCTCATTATTTCCCGAAGTCTTAATCTCAGAGAAAGCCTGTCTGTCTGAGCGGGCGAACCTGTATGTAACTCCCTCTGCGGGAGTGGCCTCGAGGTTGTAGAAGTTCCCTGTCTCCTCCTGAAACTTCATAATTTTCTCCCGCATGAATTCAAGGACCTTAACAGCAAAGGTCTTTCCTTCAACTGAGGAGATGTCGGTATTCAGAAAGTTCAGGCATGCCTCGTTCATGCCCACAAGACCTATTGTGGAAAAATGGTTCCCCCAGTATTTCCTGTCCCTTTCATAAATACCTGACAGGTAGAATTTCGTATAAGGATAGAGGTCACTTGCCGTAAAATTTTCAAGGGCCTTTCTCTTTATCTCAAGTGAGTTTCTGGCAAGTATCATAAGGCTTTCAAGGCCGGAGAAAAATTCCTCCTCTGTTTCAGAAAGATAGCCGAGCCTGGGAAGGTTGATTGTAACAACACCTATACTGCCGGTGAGCGGATTTGCTCCGAAGAGCCCCCCTCCTCTTTTGCGCAGTTCCCTGTTATCAAGCCTGAGCCTGCAGCACATTGAACGGGCATCTTCAGGGTCCATGTCTGAATTTACAAAATTCGCGAAATACGGAATCCCGTATTTCGCTGTCATCTCCCATACCTGGTTAAGGTTCGGGTTATCCCATTCAAAATCCTTTGAAATGTTATATGTAGGTATGGGGAAAGTAAATATCCTGTTCTTGGCATCCCCCTCGGAAAGGCACTCTGCGAAAGCGGAGTTGAACATGTCCATCTCCTTCTGAAACTCGCCGTAAGTCCTGTCCATAAGCTCTCCGCCTATTACCGCATAATCACTTGCTATTGTTGACGGAGGACAAAGATCAAGGGTCACATTGGTAAATGGAGTCTGGAACCCGACCCTTGTGGGTATATTCATATTGAAGACAAATTCCTGAAGTGACTGCTTAACATCCTCATAGCTCAGTTTATCATAATAAATAAAAGGGGCAAGGTATGTGTCGAAATTGGCGAATGCCTGGGCGCCCGCTGATTCTCCCTGCAGAGTATAAAAGAAATTCACCACCTGCCCAAGGGCGCTCCTGAAATGTTTTGCAGGCTTACTCTCAACCTTGCCCGGGACTCCGCAAAAACCCTGTAAAAGAAGGTCCTTGAGGTCCCATCCCACACAATATGCGGAAAGGAGCCCCAGGTCATGGATATGAAAATCACCACCCACATGCTTCTCCCTGATTTCAGGAGGATATATCCTTTCAAGCCAGTACTTCGCAGTTATGGAGGTTGATATATGGTTATTGAGCCCCTGCAGCGAGTAGCTCATATTGCTGTTTTCATTCACCCGCCAGTCAGACCTGTCCAGGTAATTATCAATAAGTTCAAGCCCTTCATTAAGAAGGTCCCTGCTCTCCCGTATCCGTCTATGCTGTTCCCTGTACAGGATGTAGGCCTTGGCCACCTTGGCGTGTCCCCTTTCAATGAGCATCTTTTCAACAAGGTCCTGAACATTTTCAACAGTGGGGATTCGACCGTCCTTGTAAACGATATTGAGAATATCGACAACTGACTGCGCAGCTGTTTCCGCCATCTCGCGGCTTGTACCGCCCACAGCTTTGGCAGCATTGAAGATCGCGTCTGTAATTTTATCAGCATCAAAGGGGGATATTCTTCCGTCCCTTTTACGTATATTCAGGATTTCCGAGTCAGATTTCATCAGGGTTGAACCTCATTTTAAAAAGATAAAACTGTAACCATAAGATGTATTTCATCTTCATAATAAAAGGAAGAATACTAAAATTTTTATGATTGTCTTTATGTTAATGCAGATTAAACTGTAAGAGCGCTTACTTAATTGATATTTGTTTTACCTCATTCCGGATTAAAGTCAACCAAAAATATTATGTCTCAAGAAAAAATATTATAATTATTTAAATCCTGCCGATAATTAATACAGGCGGACTTTTATATTTTGCCTGATTGCACAAATAATCCGGAGTCGATTATGAAAAGAAAAGTAATATTTTTAACTTCAATTTTAATATTCATTTTTATTTTTATAGCAGGGACCCGCGCGATGTATAGTTCCTCTATTATTGAAAAGGTTAAACCGGGGAATGAGGATATTCCGGCAGGCTTTGTCATAGGGCAGATCCCCGGCTTTGCAAAAAATCTTTTAAAGTCAAACCCGTGGAATTTTGATCACACTGCGATAAAAAAGATGACAGGGAGAATTTATCCCGGGGGGGAATACACAAAAGTTGCTGATATCCATATGACCATACTTGCCAAGCAGAAAAATCCATACGGCGATGACATTGTATGCTATGTTATGGTTTTCAGGGACAAGCGGTCGGCAACAGAGGAATTAATTAAACTCGGCGAATATGTAAATAACAACCGGGACAGATCAATACTGCTGGAGAAAGAGAACATTGCTGTTTACATGCTTGTTGACAGCGTGGAGGATTATCCGTACTTACAGACCATTTCTGAAAAAATTCAGAAAAAACTTGATGCTATCTGATGTAAAGTGATTCACCTGCCATACCTTTTAAGCAGGTTCGTGAACACATTGCTATAACATAAAAAAACATTCCGTCCCTTGAGTCCGGAATGTTTTTTATATACATAATGTAAATCTGTTTTTCGTATCTGAATTTTAATCCGAATAATTATCTGAACGGAGATTATAATCCGCCTCATACCCTATAGGTGCATGCATGTATTTAAAGGGCTGCTGAAGTCCCTTGCAGAGCATACTGTCCCTGTCATCAAACATGTCCCTTACAACTTCAACCATGTTAAGAGAAATACCGAAATAAGGGTGCCGTGTCTTCTCTGTACCCGGCTCCTCATAACTGGTATAACCCCTTGTGTAGTAACCGAAATCGAGCATTATATAGCGCATAAATTCGGGGATGTCCCATCCTATAGCCCTGAACCCCGCAAGCTTGAAATTGATCATATATTTATGCCCGCTGTAGTCGCTTGTGACGTGAAACCTTTTTCTTCCCGTTTCATCAAGAAATTCATCAGTTGGCCAGTACTCCCATGTAAAGCCGATAAATTCATCAGCAACAGGGAAAGCCTCAAGAAACGCGCCAAGAGCCACGCCGGCCCAGTCAATAACCAGGTCTTCATGGCTGAATCCGTATTTACCCGATGTGCCGTCCCCGAGCTCAATCAGAAGACCTATTGTTGCAGCCGTAGCAGTAGACACAATAAGGGCCTCGGTTTTATCCTCCAGAGTATATTCAAAAAGGTTATTGAATCCTCTCTGAAGTACATAGTGCGCCCACATGTGGCCTATCTTGTCAATACCGCCCGAATCTGTATCAGCACCGAACCATCCTTCATCCGCCCATCTGAAATCCTGTCCGCCCCATTCCCAGGCTGTAGCGCCATAGTAATAAGTAGCAGCAAAGCTTCCGAATATTGTCCCGTATGTTAAGTATCTTTTGAGCTTTTTATTTCCGGATTGCGGTTCATCATCAGTAGTTATATTGACATCTGTATTCTGATTATCCGTCTCCATCTCCTCCTGTGCGAAAAGAGACACCTGATAAGAGAGCAGAAGTATAACCAGGGAGATATAGAAAAAAATCTTCTTCATCAGAATCCTCAAAGATAAAAA
>DAIOFM010000054.1:11869-24866 GCA_036745755.1 Spirochaetota bacterium
AAAATACACATCCAGGAATTATTACCGGATTAATTAACAACAGACAAGGGGTATAATAGAGAGCCTTTTAGGCAAATACTTTTTCCTTAATTTTTCCTCAATTAAAGAAGAAACCTCCGGGTCAGATAATATCCCGGCTATTTCCCACCGAATTTTCTGATTAATTCAGCAATTTCGTCATATTTATTTTCCTCAGCAAGGGTCAGAGCCCTTTTACCGTCACTTCTCTCTGAATTGACCCTGGCGCCTTTTGACAACAGGTATTCTACGGTCTCATAATGGCCATGCTCAGTGGCGGCCATTAATGCTGTTATATCATTCCCGCCCCGGGAATTTATGAAAGCCCCCTTTGAAATAAGAAGTTTTACAATCTCAGTATAACCGCTCATTGATGCAATCACAAGAGCTGAATTACCCCTGTTGTCCCTGATATTTACAAAATTTCCATACGAAAGGAGAAGCTTTGCAATCTCTGTATGGCCGTATCTTGCCGCAACGGTAAGGGGCGTGCTTCCGTTATCGTCCCTGAGATTGGGATTTGCGTCATTTTGCAGGAGGAGTTTAACAATATCCCCATGCCCGCCATAGGCAGCGATAATAAGTGCCGTGTACCCGTTTTCCCCGCGTGAATCAGCCGGCACACCCTTTTCAAGGAAGGTCTTCACAGAATCATAATCCCCTTTTGTTACAGCGGCCAGGAGGGGGTTTTCCCCTGTATAGGTAAATTCCCTTGCCGGTGTGCCCGCATGGAGAGTGACTCCCGGGATAGAAAAAAGAACGCATAAAAACAACATGCAGAAGGCGGCCATAAGGATTAATCTTCCGGGAAAGCACATATTCATTACCACTGTTATTTGATCTTTAGAGGCTATAACAGATATTTAAGCAGTCAAGAGTTTAATTTCCGAGTCTCCACCTTTCACCAGAATCTTTTTTATCATAAAGTCTGTCATACCGGTGAAAACAGGGATCCATTTCAGGGAGACTGTTTGATTCAATATAATTCAATTTAATTTAAATATGTACATTCCGGATTCCCGCACCTGTACTGAGTCTGTCGAAGTATTCGCGGGAATGACGTATAATTTTTTCTATCATGCTATTCTGACATTTATTTCAAAACCGCCCTTCATGACCCGAACAAGGGGTTTAAACCCCTTGTTCCTTATCCAGAAATAAATGAGTAAATACTATTCTGAAGAGAGGTATCTGTTTATACCTTTAGCGGCTTCACGTCCCTGGTGAATCGCCCAGACAACAAGAGATGCCCCTCTCACCGTATCTCCTGCGGAGAATACACCCTTTTCAGAAGCCATATAGTCTTCATCAACTACCACGTTCCCCCTGCTGTCAAGTTTAAGGTTAAGGTCCTCAAGGGGGCCCTCATGTTCAGGATGAAGAAACCCCATTGAGAGGAAGACGAGATCAGCCGGTATATCAAATTCCGAACCCGGGATGTCCCTCAATACCATTTCTCCGTCTTCATTCCTTTCCCAGTTAACCCGCACCGCGTTAATACCCTTCACCTCACCGTTCTCGCCGAAGAAGCGTATCGTTCTCACTGTCCAGAGTCTCTCACATCCCTCTTCATGAGAACTTGAAGTCTTTTTAAGTTTAGGCCAGAGCGGCCATGGTTCATTTGAAGTTCTGTGAGCAGGCGGCTCGGGAAGAATCTCTATCTGTGTAATGCTGCTTGCCCCCTGCCTGTTCGCGTTACCCACACAGTCAGAACCTGTATCGCCGCCTCCTATCACAACAATTTTCCTGTTTATAGTGCGAATCAGTACCTCTTCAGGAATATGGTCCCCCCTGACCCTTCTGTTCTGCTGTTTAAGATAATCCATAGCAAAATATATGCCTGAAAGACTTCTTCCGCCAATATCAAGATCTCTCGGTTTTCTGGCTCCAATGGCAAGCATCACCGCATCATATCTGTTCTGCAGATCTGTTGCGGTAATATCCTCCCCTATTCTCGTACCGGTTCTGAATTCTATGCCCTCCGCGGCAAGTACGTCTACACGCCTGTCTATAATCTTTTTTTCAAGTTTAAAGTCAGGTATACCGTACCTCAGATATCCTCCCACACTGTCTTCAGCTTCAAATACGGTAACCCTGTGGCCGCACCTGTTAAGCATATCAGCACAGGCAAGTCCGGCCGGGCCGCTCCCCACAACAGCGACCTTTTTTCCTGTCCGCACTTCAGGAGGTTCAGGTTTTACATAACCCAGTTCAAAGGCCTTCTCTATTACCGCAAGCTCATTCTGTCTAATTGTTACAGGCTCATCATTGATAGACAGAACGCAGGATGCCTCGCAGGGAGCAGGGCAGACCCTCCCGGTAAATTCCGGGAAATTATTGGTTTCCCTGAGAATTTCATAGGCAGCCTTCCAGTCTTCACGGTAGATCATATGCTGCCATTCAGGCATAATATTGCCCACAGGGCATCCCCAGTGGCAGAAAGGAACGCCGCAGTCCATACATCTTGAGGCCTGGAGTTTCCTCTGTACATCGGGCAGATGGCGTTCCACCTCCCTGTAGTCATTGACCCTCTCTTCAACAGGCCTGTAGCCTGATTCCATTCTCTTTATATTCATAAAGCCCTTAGGATCTCCCATTTAAAAACTCTCCATTATCTGTTCTTCTTCCCTGATGGCCTTAAGCTTTTCATCAATAAGGCTGATCTTCATCTCGTTCAGTGCCCGCTTGTACTCAAGCGGAAGGACCCTTACGAATTTAGGGAGGTAATCATACCATTTCATAATTATATCTTTAGCAAGGGAGCTGTCAGTATAGTGTATATGCTTTTTCAGCATTTCAATGATGAACTCCTGGTCGTCAAAATCCCTCACCTGGGAGAGCTCAACCATACCCCTGTTACAGAAGTAATCAAAATTACCCTCCATATCAAGAACGTAAGCTATACCGCCGCTCATACCTGCCGCGAAGTTCCTCCCCACTTTGCCCAGAACAATAACTCTTCCGCCGGTCATATACTCGGCGCAATGGTCCCCTGTGCCCTCAACAACAGCAAGGGCTCCGCTGTTTCTTACGCAGAACCTCTCACCCGCAACACCCCTGATATAAGCCTCGCCGCTTGTAGCGCCGTATAACACGGTATTTCCGATAATTATGCTCTCCTCTGCAATAAAATCGGAACCCCTGGGTGGAAGAGCTATCAGCCTGCCTCCGGAAAGTCCTTTACCGAAATAATCATTTGCGTCCCCTTCAAGTTTAAAGGTAACACCTTTAGCGAGAAATGCCCCGAAACTCTGGCCCGCGCTTCCGTGAAACGTACACTGAACTGAATTATCAGGAAGGCCGGCCTCCCCGAATTTTTTCGAAATCTCGTATGAAAGCATCGCCCCTACAGCTCTGTCAGTATTTCCGATCGGCATTTCAAGATAGGCATTCACATCTTTCCCATCTTCAAGCGAAGGTTTAACCCTGTCTATAAGTTTGCGATCAAGTACATTGTCAATCTTATGCTTCTGGTCCTGCACGCATCTTACATCGTACCTGTCGGCCTCGGCAGGCCTGTATATAACAGCCGAAGGATCCACGCTGCATGCCTTCCAGTGACCGATTTTTCTCGGGATAAGGAGATCAGTCCTGCCGATAAGATCATCAAACTTCCTGATACCGACCGAGGCCATAATCTCACGAATTTCCTGGGCCATAAACCTGAAATAGTTAATTATATATTCCGGCTTACCTTTAAACCTCTTTCTGAGTTCAGGATCCTGAGTGGCCACGCCCACAGGGCATGTATTCATGTGGCACTTTCTCATCATTACACATCCCAGCACAATAAGCACCCCTGTACCGAATCCGAACTCCTCGGCACCGAGCATACCGGCAATAACGATATCCCTCCCGGTTTTGAGCTGTCCGTCAGTCTGCAGCCTCACCCTGCCGCGAAGCCCGTTTTTAACCAGTATCTGATGGGTTTCAGAAAGGCCAATCTCCCATGGCAGGCCCGCATGCTTAATCGAGCTTAGAGGGCTGGCGCCTGTACCGCCGTCATATCCGCTGATAAGAATATTATCAGCATGGGCTTTGGCAACCCCGGTTGCGATTGTACCCACACCTGATTCTGAAACAAGCTTGACGCTTATCCTGGCAGAGGGGTTCGCGTTTTTAAGATCAAATATGAGCTGTGCCAGGTCCTCAATGGAATATATATCGTGATGAGGAGGAGGGGATATAAGTGTTACGCCTGGAGTAGAATGCCTTGTCCTGGCAATAATACTGTCCACCTTGTGCCCGGGCAGCTGCCCCCCTTCACCCGGCTTGGCCCCCTGTGCGACCTTTATCTGAATTTCATCGGCATTGGCAAGATAATGGCTTGTTACACCGAATCGACCGGAAGCCACCTGTTTTATGGCGCTCCTTGTGGATGTGCCGTCAGGCCTTCTCCTGAACCTCTCCGGGTCCTCGCCCCCCTCGCCTGAATTACTTCTTGCCTGTATGGAATTCATGGCAATGGCAATGGCCTCATGGGCCTCTTTACTGATGGAACCGAACGACATGGCCCCTGTTGTAAGTCTTTTCATTATCTCTTCGACAGATTCAACATCATCAACAGGAATCGGCCTTGATGTATTAAAATCAAAAAGTCCCCTGATAAAATGAGGTTTCCTGTTCTGCCCGTCAACAATGGACGTAAACTCCCTGTATTTTTCATAGTCATTTGTCCTTGTAGCCCATTGAAGCATATAGATTGTTTCAGGGTTCCAGGCATGTTTTTCACCGGTTTTTCTGTAACTGTAAACGCCTTCCGCTTCAAGCAGTTTTATATTCTCAACAAATGCCTTTTCATTCTTAAGAACCGCCTCAAGGGCAATCTGGTCAGTATCAATACCTGAAATCCTTGAAAGGGTCCCTGAAAAATGCCTGTCAATCAGCTGTTGCGATAAACCTATAGCCTCAAAAACCTGCGCTCCGCGATAGCTTCTGGCAGTAGAGGTTCCCATCTTGGACAATATTTTAAGCAGCCCCTTGTTGATTGCTTTAATATAGTTATACTCAAGCTCACTATATCCGCTATCAGATTTAACCTTCCCGTTCCGGGCCAGTTCACTCAAAGTGGCAAAAATGATATATGGATTAACCGCATCCGCACCGTAACCGATAAGCAATGCAAAATGCATAACCTCCCTCGGCTCGCCTGTCTCCATGATCAAGCCTGTTCTTGTCCTCTTCTTTTTCCGTATAAGGTGATGATGGACTGCCGAACATACAAGAAGAGAGGGAACTGCGGCAAAACCCGGCCCGGACTTTCTGTCTGATAAAACAAGGATATTGCACCCCTCATCAACAGACTTCTCTGCTTCAAGACAAATTTCTTCAAGCCTTCTTTCAAGAAGACCGGCGCTCCTCTCCGCAGGGAACACTGAATCTATAACGGCTGTCTTAAGCCTGGGGTTACCACTCTGCACTATCTTCGCAAGCTCTCCATTAGTGAAAACAGGCCTTGTATATTTTATCATGCTGCAATGCTCCGGGCCGTCATCCAGAAGGTTTTTTCTCGCCCCCATGTAGCTTGTGAGGCTCATTACCAGTTCTTCCCTGATCGCGTCAATAGCGGGATTTGTAACCTGGGCAAAAACCTGTTTAAAATAACTGAAAAGAGGCTGCGGTCTGTCAGAAAAAACCGCAAGAGGCGTATCAGTACCCATGGAGCCCACCGGTTCCTGCCCGGTTAGCGACATCGGAATAATAAGCTCCTCAATATCCTCCCGGTTGTACCCGAATGCCACCCTCTGCTTATGAAGGATTTCCGTGCCGATTTCCACGGAAACGCCGTCTGGATCGGGAATATCATCAAGATTAATCCTGTTATGCTCAACCCATTCCCGGTAGGGTTTCTGAGTCGCCACATTTTCTTTTACTTCAACGTCGGGAATTATTCTCCCTTCAAGAGTATCAACAAGGAGAAGCTTCCCCGGCATCAATCTCCCTTTATAAGCTATATCCTCAGGCCTGAAATTCTGGACCCCCACCTCTGAGCCCATGACTATAAGGTTCTCCTTTGTCACAACATACCTTGAAGGTCTTAAACCGTTCCTGTCAAGGGTCCCGCCTATATACCTGCCGTCACAGAATACCATTGAAGCGGGGCCGTCCCAGGGCTCCATGAATGTTGAATGATATTCATAAAAATATTTCAGATAATCGGGAATAGGGTTCTTATCATTCCACGATTCAGGAATCATCATCATTAAGGCATGAGGAATCGGTCTTCCCGCTGCCACAAGAAGTTCCAGGGCATTGTCAAAAGAGGCCGAATCGCTTTTACCCTTTTCTATTACAGGCAGAACTTTTTTAATATCCTCTCCAAGTATTTCAGAATAGAGGTCGGCCTCCCTTGATTCCATCCAGAACCTGTTCCCCTTTATTGTATTAATCTCGCCGTTATGCGCCATAAGCCTGAAAGGCTGGGCAAGGTCCCAGGAGGGGAATGTGTTTGTACTGAACCTTGAATGCACAAGGGCCATGGCGCTCTCCATCCTGTCATCCTGCAGATCGGCAAAATACTGTTTTACCTGTCCCGGCATGAGCATCCCTTTATACACGATTGTCCGTGAAGAGAGGGAAGGTATATAGAAGGCAGAGAGTTCGCTATCACCCGTTTCTTTAACCTTCCGTTCAACAAGTTTTCTGACCACGTAAAGTTTCAGTTCAAGGTTAATCTCCGCACCCGGTTTTTTTGTCAGGAAAACCTGTTTCATCAGAGGTTCCGCATTCCGTGCTATATCACCCACCACGGAACTGTCCACCCGGATATCCCTCCAGCCTATAACAGAAAGGTTTTCCTCGTCAGCGGTCTTTTCAAAAATTGAAATACACTTATCAGCCTGCTCTTTTCCGGCAGGGAGAAAAACAATTCCTGTACCATATTCCCCGCTATCCGGAAGCCCGGGAAATTCCTCTTTATAAAAGGAATGAGGTATCTGCATAAGTATACCGGCGCCGTCACCGGTCTTATCATCAGCCCCTTCAGCCCCCCTGTGAGTCATTCTCTCAAGGACCTCAAGGCCGCGTTTAATTATATCATATGACTTTCTTCCCTTTATATGCGCTACAAAACCTATTCCGCACGCATCATGTTCATGAACGGGATCGTAAAGCCCCTCTTTCCCGGGTCTAAAACTTTCCATTAATATTCTCCAGACTTCTGATAATATCTTCAACAGCCTTGATACCACATTACAGCTGTTATATTTTTAAATAACACAACTTCTATTATATGGAATAAAAAACACCATACAGCATCAATTAAAAAAAAAACAGCTATGTTACATACTTGTTAAAATATAACATTAAGTGAATATCGAATCAAAATAACACTCCGGGAGGAAACATATATGCTTTAAAAGCCGGTTTTATCCGGATTAAACAATTATGAAAAATACAATCAGTTTCATGATTATGTTAATAAATTCAGAAAAAATTAAAAAAAAATTGACATTTACGAACAGTGTTCAATATTTATTAACATTGTTCGTAAAAAGCCGGCAAAAATCTTTAAGGGCTTTTATACAGAAATCAAAAGCAATCAGACAATTGAGCGCTTTTGAGCAGTTATTTCAAACCATCCTGCGGGAGTATTCCGGAGTTTATACAGGTATATAAACCTTATTTTATTGCTGTGGATTAAGTTTCAGTCAAAAATTCAATCCACAGCAAAATATAAGTGAAAAATACTACCCGGCCTAACAGGCAAATCCGCACCCCCAATAGAATTTGCCTGCTGGCTGCCGAGGAAGCTCAATTAAAATATAAAAGTCTTAAAAGTATAAAAAAACTGTCCGGAATTACACCCAACGGGTGGATATTTAAAATCTGAAAAATCTTTTCCATCTCCATTAATTCCTTTACTCCCCCTGTCCGCTATTTTAGCTTTAATATAAAAATATTTGAGAGGTCACCATGAGCTGTGAAGATAAAATGCCTGAACTGAAAAAATATGATATAGGCGACACAGCCATAAACTATCTCCATTACCCTTCAGACGGGCCGGATCTCCTCCTTCTCCATGCAACAGGTTTCCTCCCATGGCTCTGGCATCCAATTGCCGCCAGACTCCGGGACAGGTTTAATATAATTGCGCCCTATTTCTGTGAGCACAGGGACACCGAACCTGAAGATGGCGGAATAAGGTGGTCTGTACTCGCTGATGACCTGTACAGGCTCTGTTCCGGGCTTAAACTGAAAGACCCCTTTGTGGCGGGACATTCCATGGGAGGGACCATTATAACACTCTGCGCGGGAATGCACACAGTAACCCCCTCATCAATAATTCTTATTGAACCGATCTTCCTCCCGCCTGAAGCTTATAAAATAAAAATTACTGTTGAACAGCACCCGCTGGCATCAAAATCTATAAACAGGAAAAGCCGATGGGAATCAGTTTCAGATGCGGAAAGCTACCTGAAAAGCAGAAAACTCTTCGCGAAATGGGACAGTGAAATGCTTGATCTCTATATACAACACGGCATGGAAGCTGATGATAAGGGAGGGCTTTCACTAAGCTGTTCCCCCAGGAGAGAGGCCGCCCTTTTCATGGGAGGGAACGCGAAAGATCCCTGGCCTCTTCTTAATGAAATAAAATGCCCTGTTCTCATTGTTGAAGGAGGGGAGAGCGAAAACAAACTGTTCCTTGACCTGAAAGAGACTGCAACAAAATTCCCTGCCGGAGAATACACAGAGGTCAAAGGGGCGGGGCACCTGGTACCCATGGAACAGCCGGAAGAGGTTTATAAAATAATAGAGAGCTTTTTCAGAATATAAAAGCCGCCATTCTATTTAAGGTAAAACATCCCTGTATCATCTGAAACGACCTCATCCATCCTCTCAAGATGTTTAAGGTGTTTCAGTGTCATAATACATTCGTGGAGCCGGTATATACTTCTGGGCTGAGGGAACTTCCCCCCGAAAGTCATGGCATCATCGGCAATTTCAGCAACAGAATGCTTTCCGTTTTTCACCTTTTTAAGTATCTCTTCATCACGCATATAGAACCTGTCAAGATACTGTGTGAGTTTTTCGCGCAGGTTTTTATTATTCACCCCTTTCCCATGGCCCGCAACAAGCATAGCGGGCTGCAGCTTTATAAGCCGTTTTATTGAATCGATAAACTGATCAACATCACTCTCAACCATGGCGTAAAAGGGATTTAATTCCGGGTGTATGTCCGCCGTAAATACAAAGCCCTCTTTCGGAAAAAAGAAACCGCAGTGCCCCCCGCTGTGCCCCGGAAGGTGCATCACCTCAAATTCAACACTGCCGGTTGATATAACCTGGCCGTCTGTGATTTCCCCGTCTGCCGGCCTGGCATGATATTTTACCGCGGCAAGGTAAATAGGGCGCACATCCTCCGCATTATAAAGATTAAAACCGTAAGCCTCAAGGTAAGCCTCACCCGATTTTACCCTTTCGTGCTCACTGCCATGGAGAAGCACCTTTGCGTCAGGGAAAGCGTAATTGCAGGAATTATGATCGCTGTGCCCGTGGCTGTTTACTATAAGGCTTATATCAATTCCTTTCAGGTGTTCAAACTCCTGGTCTGCGGGGCTGGAATCTACCAGACAGTTGATATCGTCTTCAATGAGCAGGCAATTACAGTAGGGAAGTGTATATTTCCCATTAGTAAGGAGTTTGATCTTCTCTGTAAGCTGTTCCATCTGTTTATATTCCCCCGCATTAATTCATTATCTGTTTATTATAAAAATCCGGCTTCTATCTGATAATATCCCTTGCACGAACCTCAACCATTGGTATGCGAACAGTCCCGTTTACAGTGACCATGGTGTACACATCATCAATGGAAGTAACAGCTCCTTCATATATTTTACCGCTGTAAAGATATACCACTTCCAGCCTGCCGTATTCTTTTCTGATGTCCTCTTTTGTTTTAATTTTTTTTATTACTTTCTTTTTCCGCATAGTTTCAGCTGTTTTTATCTTTTCCTCACTGCTTCTTTCTACAGTGATATTTTCAACAGCAACCTCGTCCCTGCTGCTAAAAATGTTCCGCTCTGATATATAATAAAAGCCTGAACATGCAACCATTAGAAGTAAACTCAATAAAAGAAAAATCCTCATTTTAATCTTCTTCATATCATTCACACTATGTTTTTATTTACAATTGATTATAAAGCCAAATTTTAAAAATTTAAACGGAATAATAAAACAAAGTCAAGCTCTATTATTGTATTTTCAATAAACAGAAAGACTCCGTTCATCCTTAAACAACAGAACATTCCGTATATAGATACCATACTAAACTGTTTGACATACCTTAACGCTGAATTTTACTGATCCGGTCAAACCAAATCAGGAGCCGGTTATGCCTTTAAATCTCCTTCTAAAACAGATGCTTCCGGGGTTTCTTCCCCTCTTTGTCTTCATTGCAGCGGATGAAATTTTCGGTACGGAAATTGGTCTCTATACTGCCCTCGGTTTTGGTATCATAGAACTGATATTTACCAGGATCAAAGAAAAGAGGTATGACGAATTCATACTCTTTGACACGGCGTTTCTCATCCTTCTGGGGGGTGTTTCAATACTGCTTGAAAACGCAATATTCTTCAAACTGAAACCCGCTGCCATTGAGCTGGTTATATGCGTAATACTTGGAGCAGCGGCTGCTAAACCTGAAATCTTTCTCAGGGCCATGACAGGAAGATATATGAAGAACATGGAGATAACCTTAAACGAACAGAGTATCCGCGCCATGAGAAGAATGATGGCCATCCTCACCATAATATTTTTTATGCACACGGTGCTGGTGGTATACTCGGCATTTTACATGTCTGAGAGGGAATGGGGGTTTATAAGCGGAGGTCTCTTTTACATTATCTTCGCAGTAATATTCGCGGGCCAGTTAATTACATTACAACTCAGGAGAAGAGAAAATAAAAATAATTTACCGGGTAATTCAGACGCCATTGCGAGTAGTGTCAGCGACGAAGCAATCTGATAAGGGGAATAACCATTTCTTAATATAACCCCCGCAGCAGATCGCTTCGCTTTGCCCGCAATGACAAAACAAACTTTTCTTATATAATTTACTTCTCAGACTAATTCTGTCACCAGTTTCCTGTTGAAAGGTAGTCATCCATGGCCTTTGCCGCTTTCCGGCCGGCACCCATTGCCTGAATTACAGTGGCAGCACCGGTAACGATGTCCCCTCCTGCAAAAACGCCTTTTACAGAGGTCTTCATAGTTTCAGTATCAGCAACTATATTCCCCCACTTATTACACTGAAGGTCAGGTGCTGTTTTCTGCAATATAGGGTTTGAACCATTACCTATTGCGATAATGGCAACATCAATGTCAATAGTGAACTCAGAGCCCTTTATCTCAACAGGCCTTCTCCGTCCTGAGTCATCAGGCTCACCAAGCTCCATCTGCACACACTCAACTCCGCAGAGCCTGCCGTTTTCATCACCAATAAACCTCTTCGGATTTCTAAGGAGGTCAAAAATAAGCCCCTCCTCCTCCGCGTGATGAATCTCCTCGGCCCTGGCCGGCATCTCATCCCTTGACCTTCTGTACACAAGGTGGACCTCCCTGCTCCCCAGCCTTATCGCAGTACGGGCGGAGTCCATGGCCACATTCCCCGCACCGAAAACACCCACACTCTCACCCTTGATCACAGGTGTGTCGTACTCAGGAAATTTATACGCCTTCATAAGATTAACACGGGTAAGGTACTCGTTTGCGGAATAGACACCCTGCAGCTCCTCACCCGGAATATTCAGAAATGAAGGAAGCCCCGCACCTGTTGCCACAAATGCAGCGTCAAATCTCGCCATTATATCTGCAAGCGTTTCAGAGAGGCCTATGACCCTGTTTGTTATAAATTCAACGCCCATTTTTGCCAGGGCCTCAATCTCATAGCTCACAATTTTTTTCGGAAGTCTGAACTCAGGTATACCGTAAACCAGAACCCCGCCCGCAGTATGAAGTGCCTCAAAAACTGTAATGCTGTGTCCAAGTTTGGCAAGCTCACCTGCAACCGTAAGACCCGCGGGTCCTGAGCCGATAATGGCGACCTTCTTCCCTGTGGCAGGTTTCAGTTCCGGAGCAGGGAGATGTTCCTTCTCTCTTTCGTAATCCGCTACAAAACCTTCAAGCTTTCCGATGGCAACGGGCTCAAATTTTTTCCCGAGGATACACCTGGCCTCGCACTGGCTCTCCTGAGGGCAGACCCTTCCGCACACGGCAGGGAGTGAATTTGTCCCCTTGACTATCTTTATGGCTTCTGAAAAATTTCCTTCAGATACCTCTTTTATAAATTCAGGAATCCTTACATTAACAGGGCACCCCTCAACGCAGGCAGGCTTTTTACACTGCAGGCATCTTTTCGCTTCAGCAATAGCCATTTCAGGGGTGTACCCCAGGGGGACCTCGTTGAAATTTTTTCTCCTCTCTTCAGGCTTCTGTTCAGGCATTTTATGTCTTGGTGTTTTACTATTCATTTATCTTCACCCCGTCAAGTCTGCATTTATGCTTATAGTTGTTATAAGCTTCATCTTCCTCTTTCTCGTAGGTTTTAAGACGTTTGCCAAGGCCGTCAAAATCAACCAGGTGGCCGTCAAATTCAGGGCCGTCAACACATGTAAATTTTGTCTCCCCCCCCACTGTTACCCTGCATCCGCCGCACATGCCGGTTCCGTCTATCATAATAGAGTTAAGGCTTACAAAAGTCTTAATTCCGTCTTTCCTGGTCAGTTCGCTCACTGCCTTCATCATCGGCACAGGCCCCACTGCAACAACAAGGTCTATCTTCTCCCGTTCTATAATCTCACTGAGAATACCGGTAACAAAACCTTTCCGCCCCTTTGTCCCGTCATCGGTGCAGAGTATATTCTCATCACCTATAGCCGCCATCTCCTTCTCAAGAATAAAAAGGTTCTCTGATCTTGCACCAATTATATTTATCACCCTGTTCCCCGCTTCTTTCATGGCTTTTGATATAGGATGGAGT
>DAIOFM010000055.1:0-24213 GCA_036745755.1 Spirochaetota bacterium
CCTGTTGATTATCTCTTAACAGATATACGTTTACCGGGACGGGTTTTTAAAAAAATTTGAGGGGGTCAGAGCATTAATTTTAAAGATGCATAAATTGAGGGTCAGAGCCGGTTTTATTTTTATTCCGGTATACCAAAAGAAAATCTATTTTCAGCTCATTCAAATGACAAATTTCTTTACTTTAGAACAGCCATGATATAAACTTTTAAACAAATTTTTAATACCTGACTGAATCTGCAATCTTAAAAGGGAACATGGAAATGAAAAAAAATATACTGCTGGTATGCCTGATATGGATGCTTCTTATAACAGCTTCTTTTTTCTGGAATTATAGAAACGCAAAGATTGAACAGTACAACCTCTCCATGCAGACAGCGAGAAGCAGTTTTCAGCAGATTGTACTTTTCCGGTCATGGAACGCGGCTCATGGAGGCGTTTATGTTCCTGTTGATAATAACACTTCACCCAACCCGTATCTCGAAATACCCATGAGAGATATAACTGTCAGAAGGGGCCTTACCCTCACAATGATAAACCCTGCTTATATGACAAGACAGGTCTCTGAAATTGCCATGATGAAGGAGGGGATTAAATTCCACATAACCAGCTTAAAGCCGATAAGGCCGGAAAATAAGCCAACCGGAATAGAAGAAATAGCCCTGAAAGAGTTTGAGTCCGGTGTTCCCGAGAAGGGGAAAATTCTTGAAAAAGAAAAAAATGGATCCTTTTTTTACATGGCTCCGCTTATAACTGAAAAATCGTGCCTGAAGTGCCATGCAAAACAGGGGTATAGAGAGGGGGATATACGGGGCGGCATAAGCGTCACTCTTCCCTTCCTCCCTGAAATACCTTTTTTAATGCTGACAGGCGGACATCTTTTTATTTTTTTTATCGGTCTTACAGGAATAATCTTTGCAGGGAACAGGCTGTCAAAGGCCTATTCCACAATAAGAAGGCAGGCTGTATTTGATGCTCTCACAGGGATACCGAACAGGCACAGCTTTTCCGAAAGGATTCTGACAGAGTATAACAGGAGTATGAGAGACAGTTATCCCCTGTCAGTAATAATGGGAGACATCGACAATTTTAAGCTTTATAATGATACATACGGTCATGCTGCAGGAGATGAATGCCTCAAAAGCGTGGCAAAGGCTATAGAAAAGGCACTTAAAAGGCCGGGGGACTTCTGTGCCCGTTACGGTGGCGAGGAGTTTATAATAATCCTCCCTGCAACTGATCAGGAAGGGACATATAAAGTCTCGGAGGATATAAGAGCCAGTGTACTGGGGCTTAATATTAAACATGAAAAATCCTTTCCTGAAAAGAAAGTAACGATCAGCCTGGGATTTGCAACAAAGGAGGCAGGAGAAACGCTCCACCATGAAAAGCTCCTCAAGATGGCGGATGACGCTCTGTATATAGCAAAAGACGGGGGTAGAAACAGGGTGGTAAATCATCATAACGCATAACAGAAAAACAGGTTATCGGTCTGTATCAGATAATTGAAATTTATCGATCCATTAAAGTCGAAGTGTATAAAAATAATTATAAATTTCCCCTTTTCACCATGAAACAACTGTTCGATAAATCTTACAGTATACCCGAAGAGATTTTTTCTCCTTGAATTCCCCCGTAAAAACCGCTAAAACAATACCCATGGCGGAGAAGAAAGGAACTTCCCTCGATTTCAAGATATATCTCCTGGAACGGCAGATTGCAAAATACCGTTACGCCCTGCACCACCCCGGAAACCCGGAACAGCGTCAGAGAATAGAAAATAAAATCATCGAACTTATGAAAGAACTGAAAAAGCTGCAGGAAAAAAAGGCCGGACAGAAAGATCAATAGGGCTCTGACCCCTCCGACACAAATATAAAAGTGTAAGTCTCTATTGACAAACATGTTATCTGCCTGTATAAATTAATTATAATTTATGATACCGTAAAAGGCTATGCGGGAAGCGAAAAGGAGCCAATATGAAAAAGATACTTCTATCACTTTTAACGATAGCACTTGTCACAGTACTGGTACATGCCGACTCACTGATCTACACTCATATAATACTGAAGAAGGCCACAAGCGGTTCCACTTCAGTACTCACAGAGAAAAACAAACCCTCTGATTATTACGGGCCGGCAAAGGCCTTTGACGGAGACATCGGAACGGCCTGGTGCGAAGGCAAAAAGGACGAAGGCAAAGGGGAGTTCATCTGGGTTGAAACAGACCCTGTAAAAACCGAAGGTGTGATTGTATTGAACGGTTTCGGCAAATCCAGACGCCTCTATTTTCAGAACAACCGGGTAAAGGACTACAGGCTCACAATATATCCGGTCAAAGGGAAAGAGAAGGTAATTACCGGCAGACTTGAGGATGACCTGTGCGGGCCGGGAAAGGCTAAATTTGACCCGGCTGATTCGTGTTATGGAGAGCTCGGTGAATCTGCAGGCGATAAGAAACTCTGGGACAAGTGTATCGCAAAGGAAAAGGACTTATGCATTATGGATGATTATGACGGCGGAGGTCAGAGTATAATGCTGGACGAAGAGTTTGAAACACCTATGATAATTAAAAAAGTCAAACTTGAAATACTCAGCGTTTACAGGGGAAAGAAGTACAATGACACCTGCATAGCCGAAATCAGACTCCTTAAAAATGTATACCGCGAGCGTGATGAAGAAGAAAAAAATTAAACCTTTCATAAGAGCCTTTATGGCTATCCTCTTAGTGTTGCCGATCTTCCAGTCATGTGACACAGGTAAAAGTGTGGTTCTCAGCGAGGAGTATGTTAATATCAGGGTCGGAGAGAACCACACAGCGACTGTGCATGTAAATTTCATATTCACAGAAACAGAGAACTTCACCGGCACACTGCTGGCCTTCCCGAAATCAGAATGGTTTGCCATGAAGGGATTCACCGCCACATGGAACGATAAAAAACTGTCTCATGAAACAGTCACCGCTCCGGAGGGAAAGTACTTCAGTATAGGAGAAGAAACCTGCTCCTCCCTCTACACCTTCAGGGTGCCTCCCGGATCCGCACAAAAATCTGTACACACAATCAGTTACTCATACACAATGCCCTATGTGGACTTTTCAAAGGAATATGAAGCAGAGGGGCGCTACCTGGAATACATTCTCAGAACAGGATCGCTCTGGCACGGCAGAGTGTCAAAACTGAAAGTCACGGTCACAACAGAGAGACCCCGGGCCTGCGATAAGATACTAATCCTTAACGGTTCATTTGAAGGTAAATGCACAAACCCAAACACGTGGGTCTTTGAAGGAAAAGACATTGAACTTAACAGGAATATACGGCTGATTATAAGATGAAGCTGTTAACGAAAATGCCATTATAACAAAACACCTCAGAAATACACCCTTTCATAATACAAAAAAACCATTATCTGCCTGTATCAATTTTAAAAAAGGCTCTGGCCCCAAACTTCTTTGAGGGTTCACCCGGAGGGGCTCTGACCCCTCCGGACACAGGCTACGCCAGGGCCGTATCGAAGTGAACTGTTCTTTTCACTTGACAATGCCGCTCAACAGATTTAAATTTTACCGGTATCATATTAATTTTCCCGGAGCTCCCTTTAAATGAAGATTCTCAGATGGTTTATTTCAGCACTGATAAGTTCAGGAGTATTTTCCCTCCTTTTCGTGGTGGTTGACGCCGGCACACTGATATCTGCCCTGCTGGGCGGTGCTGCATTTGCCGGAGGGGCCCTTCTCTTCGCCCCTGAAAAACTTGACCCCATATTCGAAGAGGCGGCAAAATCTCACGGTATAAGCCCGAAACAGCTGAAAGGCATTATAAGCGGAGGGAGAAAGAAGGTAAAAACCCTGAACAGCCTGGCTGAGAAAGTAAGTGAACCTGACATTAAAGACTGTATTCTGTCGGTCTCCAGAACAGCGGCAAAAATATTCAGCAATTTCAAAAAAGACCCGAAGGACATTAAGGCATCAAGACAGTTTATAACCTACTACCTTGATGCTGTGATAAATGTGCTTAAACAGTACACGGCTCTCCCGGATACAGCACCGGGGAAAAAAGAATTTCAGGAAAAAGTGAAAGACCTCCTGAAAACAGCTGACAGCAGTTTCAATAAACAGCTTGAAAGACTCTACGAAGACGATTACCTGAACCTTGATACTGAAATGAACGTACTGGAAAAAACCCTCAAATCAGAAGGGATGATATAGAATAACCCCTTCACCGCCCGGTGAGAAGCAGAATCTCAACACGCTTGAGCCTGTTGTCATACTCCCGTTCAGATTCCTCCCCTCTCCTTGAAAGAGGCTCCCCTGAACCTGCTCCAATTGTCCTTATCCTGTTGGGATCAATGCCATAACTTGTTTCAAAATACTTCTTCACCGCCTCTGCTCTGACCCTTGACAGTTCCCTGTTAGCTTCAGCGTCACCGCGCAGCCCTGAATGTCCCTTCACCAGTATCCTGAAGTTCGGGTAGTGCCTGATACTTTCCACAATCTCCTCTATCTGCTCCTGCCCGTTATCATCAATAACTGAAGTGCCGCTCCTGAATGTCACAGGACGGAGTTTCAGGCTACCCACAACAGTAAGGCTGTTCCATTCACTGTCTGATATTCTGGGGAACCTGCGGCTTAAAGAGATATCCCCTGCGGCAGTTTCCTCCTTCTTTGAGCCCCCTCCATAAAGGGTGGAGAGAAATGATGAATTTATTATAGTATAGGGATCTCCGTCAATAAGCGGATTGGATGAGAAGTCGTTGTTAGAGATAAGTATCTTAAGGGATGAATTTATGGCTTCAACGATCTCCGGACGTCTGTGCTGGCTTTTAGTGGTAAGGCCGAACCAGTTCGTGTTCTCCCCGTAACTGAGCCACTTCACTCCTTTAAGCATATACCCCACCCTCTTTTCAGGGATGGAGAAATGAGCCGTTATATCCTGCCTGAGCCGTTCAGGTGACGACCGATAGTAGGTCATTGTTTCAAAATATTTTTTCAGGAAGAGATCAACCAGTTCAGGCTTGTCTTTCGCGTACTTGCGGTTCACAAGGAGTATATCAACAATAAGATTTTCAATGTCCTCTGACCCGATAAGCTTAACCACTCCCGGGTCGGCAAGGGCCTCTGTCACATGGGGCTCCCAGAGTACTGCACAGTCAACCTCATGTTTCATGAACTTCTCGTACCCCTCCTCCGCACCGTTAACCTCAACGCGCCAGCCATTATTCCCTGACGAAAAGAGAGGTATATCGAAATGGGCTGATATCGCTTTCAGAAGGTGTTCACTCGGTGAAGCGGGTGTAAAGGCGATTGAAAGCTCTTTCCTTGTTTTAAGGGAATCAATGTTACCGACAGATTTTTTCCAGGCCACTATTGCATCCCCCCCCTTGGACTGGTCTATAACCGTCACAATGGCTGCAGGGTATTTCGCGCTCTTCCCGTTAAGGAGGTATGAGTCAACCGTGCATACCGCGAAGTCCACCTCCCCCTCTTTAAGCATCTTCATCCTTTCAGGATAATCAGCCCTGTCATCAACGACCTTTATCCTGTATCCCTCGTCTCTCATCATTGAGCCGAACACGGGTGATCTGAAATAGAAATAACCTATCCAGCTGTCAAGGGCAATCGATATCTCACCCTTCAGCCCCTTTGCGTCACTTGTACTGAAGGTGATCTCCTTAACAGCTTCCTTCTTTTCAAAAAAGACAAAGATCCCCCCTGCGATTACCGCAGAGAGAATAGCAAGGCCGATTAATCTCTTTATTTCCTGCATATTAAAAATCCGTTACCGTAAAATCTTCAGTTTCAGCAAGAACGCTTTCCAGTCCCTTTGACAGTTCCTGAAGGTTCTCCGCTGCCTTGTAATATATCCTTCCAGGCTGGTTAAGTGCATGCCCTGCACCGATCTTCAGCCCTATGGTATGGATAGCAATGGGCGTATCTTCAAGAATAAGATCCACCGCATATTTCATTTTATTGCCGTCAGTGGCCTGCCCGTCAGTGAGAATTATCAGGCTGTACTCTCCATATCCCATCTGTTTTTTTGCCTGAAGCCCCAGCTTGTTATACGCAATTTCTATGCACCCGCCAAGTGGGGTCTTCCCTCCGGCCTTCAGCTTTGTGACCTCATCAATAATCTTTTTCCTATCTGATCCGAGCGGTGCGCGCTCAAAAAAACCGCCCGCGTCAAATGCCACAAGCCCTATGTTGGATTTTTCAGGGATACTTTTAATGAACTTTATAAAGGCTTTTTTAGCGATTTTAAGTTTTTCTCCCGCCATGCTCCCTGAACCGTCAAAGATAATATAATAGTTCCTGGTGCCTGTATTTTTCAGGTCCACCTCAACATCCTCTTTTATATCAGGAGGGGGCCAGGTCTGCTGCGCCACACTTTCTGTAGCCGGCAGCCCGGATAGGGCTGCACTCTTCTCCGCATCATTGCCGCACGCGGAAATGAACAAAAGAAAAATAATCAGAAGGAATGAAATTTTTTTCATCACCACAACCTCCCGCTACTGCAGCGGGCGGAATACCTGCTCCTCCGCCTCTACCTGGAGCACTTTAAACTGCACCCTCATATTCTGGTGCCACTGGTTCTCGTTCTGCGGGATTTTAAATTTAGGAGAGTCTATCCCGTGCCCGATTATATTGAACTGTGAAGTATCAAGGGTAATGCTTTTAGATGACGCGTACTTTACAATCTCAGTTCTGGCGGAATCGGCCCTGCTGTAGCTCAGGTTTTTCGCGGCCTGCCTTATCTTTTTCAGAACAAGTTCGTCTGCCCCCTGTTTCTGTTTGCGGAGAAAACCCATGGGGTCTGTATGCCCCTCTATTGTAATAAGTGCCCCGCCGTAAGTTGAAGCAAAATCTATTACCCTGTTAAACTCCTCCCTGTACTGGGACACGGGGAAGGAATTCTGGTTCGGTTTAAAATATATCTCAAATGAAAAGAGTGCACTGCCGCTGCCGCTCAGTTTTTCAGCCACCTGTGACGCCTTCCCTGCGTCGAACCTGGCAACATTAACATCACGGGCATACTTAAGCCCCTCCTTCAGCTCATCATAGTCCCATCCTGCAACTGCTATATCCGAGGTCTTACTGAGAAGTCCCAGAACCATAAGTGATTCCTGTATTTCTGAAGTAAGTTTTTTGTAGTTCCTGGGAAAATTTCTGTCAGAAAAGAACCTGACGTTTCCTGCAAAACCTGCCATAAAGGCGTCAGTGTACATCCCCCTGGTATCCTCAATTGCTCCCGCATCATCAAGGAGCAGCTTCCCGCTCACAGAGAGAAGCGTTTTGTAATCAGCCGAGTCTTTCTTAGAGATAAGGTCCCTCACCTCCTCCTCAGCCTTGAGCAGCGCCCTGACGAAATTTTTCACTTTATCCTTATTCTTTTCAAAGAAGTCCCTGCGTACCGCGTAGACATCGCTTATAATCCTGTCAGCGGTCTTTGTGGAGAGGAGTATCCTGGCCCCCTTAACAGAGTCCTCAGCCCCTGTACCTACCGTACCCTGGGACGTAAGAGCAAGGGCATCCGGTATAATTACAAAAGCCGCGTCAACTCCGCCATCGTAAAGTTTCGCCATTGGGGTGTCACCTTTGCCGCCTACAAGATCCCTTGTCCATACAATGGAGACCTCAGTCGGCTTGATACGCGCATCCTTTAAAAGCTTCAGCATATAATCCACGTGAGGGCCGCCGCGCTGAATCGCGATCTTCTTACCCTTCAGTTCCTGGATGCTCTTTATCGTTCCCTTTACAACAAGGGCATCACCCCCTGCTGACCAGGAATGCTGAAAAACAAGCACAGGTTCTGTTGCAGGGCTCACGTTCAGCTTATCAATGGCCATATTTATCATTCCCATTGTACCGCGGAGAAATACGGTCTCACCCTTTATATACATCTCCACCTGTCTGTTAAAGTCATCTTCCCTGAAAAGCTCTATGGAAAGGTCCGCTTTGTCGAATAGAGAGCCCTTGACGGTTTTCGAATTTTTACCATTTGCGTAAATTGTTATTATATCAGCACCCCAGGCAATCAAAGGGACACGCAGGGCGTCACCACCTTTAAGCTCCCCCACCTCGGGATTGACCGATTCATCGCTACCCTCCTTTTTACATGAAACAAAAGGGAGAGCTAAAAGTACAATTAAAACGGAGATTAAGAGAAACCTGATCTTTTTGTTCATAGGGTTACACCTTCATTTCATTTATAAACTCATTCAATAATGCTTTGCTACAGCAATTTACTATTGAATTAACGCGAATCTGTCATTTCGAAGAAGTGACAGCGACTGAGAAATCTGTTTTTTAAAATTTCTGCTTCTCAATATCTGTAAGGCTCTGAAATGAATCGGGATGGAGGAGGTTAAAATCAGTGACATGTGTTCTCTGCTGAGGATTAAATCCCTCCCGCCTGATTTTACCGATAAGCATTCCGAAGTTAGCGGTCTCCTTGGCCCTTGTTGTGGCCGCCCGGTCTTTCACCTGATAGTCCGCAACGATCTTCGCGCCGCGCCTGGCATCAGGTCCCCTTCCGTCAGTATAAAACTGGGATAGTACAATAATCCTCGTGCCCAGGTAAAGGGCCTCCTCAAGATCATGGGTTACGAAGAGTATTGTCATATCAGATTTCTCCCATATCTCCAGGATAAAAACCTGCATTGATTCCCTCATGCCGGGATCAAGGGCACCGAAAGGCTCATCCATGAGAAGGATTTTCGGCCTCATGATAAGTGCCTGTGCAATTGCCACCCTCTGCTGCATGCCCCCGGAAAGTTCATGGGGGTACTTGTCCTGATGTTCATCAAGGCCCATCCTGCGGAGGAACTCTACCGATTCATCACGGATCTCCTTCAGCCTTTTCCCGGACTTGAACATCCCCAGGGCGAGTTTCTTCCCGAGCATCACGTTTTGAATAACCGTCAGATGAGGATAAAGAGAATACCTCTGGTATACCACGCCCCTCCTTGTATCAGCAAAACCTATATGCTCTCCCCTGAAGTGAATAACGCCGGAAGAAGGGAGCTCCTGCCCGAGGATCAGCCTCAGTAGTGTAGACTTCCCGCAGCCGCTGGGTCCCACAACAGTGCAGAACTCCCCTTCACTCACGGAAAAATCTATATCATCAAGGATGACCCTTCCGTCGTATTCTTTATATATATTTTCAAGATAGAGAAGATTATCAGTTTTTTTTGTCATTATAAACCCTTCCCTTTACGCCTTGCTCTCAATATACCAGGAGTATCTCCACAGCACCAGCCTCTTAAGGGTCCAGTCAATAACAAACCCGAGAAAAGTAATAAGGAAGACATAGGGTATGATAATATCCATTGCGAGATACCGCCTTACAAGGAATATGCGATACCCGAGGCCGCTGTCAGAAACTATTGCCTCAGCCGCAATAAGAAACAACCACCCCGCACCGAAAGAGAGGCGTGTTGTGTCAATAAGTCTCGGTATCACCTGCGGCATAATAATACCGTAAGTTGTCTGAAGCTGGCTTGCCCCCAGGGTAAGGGATTTTGTAATCTGTTCAACAGGGATCTTCTTTACTGTAAGATATATATCTCTGCAAATAAGGGGAAAAGTGCCGATAAAAATCAGCATAATCTTGGCAAACTCATCAACTCCAAAAGCTATAAAAAGAATAGGTAGTATGGCTAGCGGCGGTATTATAGAAATAAAAGTAATGAACACCGAGGTAAGCGATTCGAAACCGGGAAACAACCCCATGTTAAGCCCTATTATAAGCCCCAGCAGTGACGCGGCCAGCATACCTGTGACAATCCGCCTGAGACTTGAAACAGTATCAGCAACCATAAGCCTCTCCCCTGTGCGGGAATCGATCTCAAAGGCCATCTTATAGGCCGCCTCGCCCATCTGCGTGAAAGTGGGAAGAATCTTGTCCCCCGGGTTTTCAGCGTGCCGTATCTGTGACACGGTGAAGTAAAGCATAAGCACAAGAACAAAAGGAAGAGCTGTCAGGAAAAGTTTAAGCCTTCCTGACGGCCTTGCCGCGAAACCGAAAAATTTCGGATGCCTGAATTCAGGATTAATCTTATCCCTCATCTCAGAGCTTGCCGTCCGCAGCCATCTGCATATACTTTGAGTCGAACCTGAATTTCACATTCTTCTTATCACCAAGTACCGACCCGTCAGGGAATTCAATTCCGACATAATCCTTATCTGACGCAGCCTTGCCGTAAAGCCCCTTATCAAAGCTGAAAGTTCTTACATAATCCATGGTCTTTTTCAGTTTAGCCTCACCGGAAAATTTTGCGGCATCAGCAGCTCTATAAAACATCGCAGTTGTCTTCAGCTGTGCTATAAACTCATCATAGGTCGCACCGGAATTGGCTGCCATGTACTCCACTGCCGCCTTCATTTTTTCTTTGTCTTTAAGAAGCTGCATTGTCTCAAACCATGCCCCCACAAGGGCCTTCTTAAGTTCATCCGGTGCGGATGTATGAACCACCATAAGGTCTATTATTTCACCGGGAATTTTTGATGAATCGAAAATAAGTTCAGCTCCCGGGGTTTTCACCGCATTCATCAGTATGGGGTTCCAGGTGACTGCTATGGAATCTTTCTGTGTTTTAAAGATAGCGCCGATTTCGGCATCACTTGTATTAATCAGGGTCATCTCCTTCTCCTGCAGGCCGTTCATATCAAGGGCCCTTGAAAGGAGGTAGTGTGAAACTGAAAGCTGCACAAGCATTATTTTTTTACCCTTCAGGTCCTTAATGCTTTTCTCTCCATGTGTCACAACGCCGTCATTACCGTTTGAAAAATCACCTACTATTAATGCCGTGGAATCAACACCGCCAACAGCCGGAATAGTAAGAGCATCCATATTGGTCATGGCGCACCCCTGGAATTTCCCCGCAGTGAAGAGGTTTATTGATTCTATATAGTCATTTATCCTCTCAAGCTTAATTGTAATATTATATTTATCGCCCCATTTTTTAAGAATGCCCGCATGTTCAGCATACTCCCATGGTTCCCACCCGGTATAGTGAGACCAGGCTATGCGGTACTCTTTTTTTGTTTTACCGCAGGATAAAATAAAACCTGCCATTGATAACAGAATAACTGCAATAATTACCCTTTTCATTGTTCCCCCTGATTCACGGCTTCAGATAAATTTAGATTCTTTAATATACAAAAAAGAGACAAACAAGTCAATTTTAAGGTCTGATTATTTCAGGCTTAATTGTTGACGTTTCATCAGATATTTGAATATCTATTAACCGGAGGCATATGATGGATAATCCGCGAATCTACGGTTCCCCCCCGTACAGGGTTGCCGTTGTCCATGGAGGTCCCGGCGCTGCCGGCGGGATGTCGGATGTTGCTGCCCGGATATCCTCTTATGCCGGCACAGTTGAACCATTACAGACGCGCCTGAGCGTTGAAGGTGAAATAACAGAACTCCATCAGCTTATAACGGGAATAACAGATGCGCCGGTTATTCTCATCGGCCATTCCTGGGGAGCATGGCTCTCCCTCCTTACTGCCGCGAGGTATCCGGAATCTGTTTCAAAACTTATACTTGTGGCAGGCGCGCCATTTGAGGAGAGGTACGCGGCATCAATTCATAAGACCAGGATAAAGAGGCTCAACAAATATCAACGGGTTGAGTTCGGGCTGATAATGGACAAACTATCCTCCCGTGATTATATAAATAAAAAAGCCGTTTCACGGATGCTCCATGATCTCTTTCTTAAATCGGACTGCTACAAACCCCTTGAAAGTGCAAAATCATACTGGGAAGGTGTTGGCATAAATTCAGAAATTTTCAGCAGGATATGGGAAGAGGCTGCGGAGCTTCGAAGGAGCGGTGAGCTTTTAAAGGCCGCATCATCAATAACCTGCCCGGTAACGGCAATCCACGGGGACTACGACCCCCATCCCGGAGACGGGGTAAACGAGCCGCTGGAAAAAACATTAAAAAATTTCAGATTTTTACTTCTTAAAAAATGCGGGCACTACCCCTGGCTTGAGAAACAGGCATCAGAAAAATTTTTTGAAATACTGAAAGATGAAATTCTGAATTTCAGGCAGACGTAACAGAGGGCATCATGCCTCATTCTTCAGGGCCCTTTCCGTATCAGTCATAAGATCAACGGCATTCTCATATATTTCATGAGCGGCACCGGACATATCTTTAAGCTCGCCCACCATTTCATTCAGTATCTCGATAAGGTGTTCGATAGCCTGTGAAGTTGATTCTACCGCGACCTTCTGTTCATCTGTCGCGGTTCCTATCTTTTTAGCCTGCGCGATATTATCATTCATCTGTGTTATGATAACCCTGATATACTTCTCTTCTATAAAAATAGACTCCTGGAGGGTCTGGACCTTGGATGAACTCTCCTTCATATGGTTGATCATCTCTCTCATCATCTCTGCAGTCCTCTGAATAACAGCAACACCTTCAACAGTATTAGTTGCACTTACAGAAAGTACCTTTTCTATCTCCTTGATACTCTCCTGAGTCTGGAAAGCGAGCTTCCCGATTTCATCAGCAACAACTGCAAAACCGCGTCCCGCCTCTCCGGCCCGCGCCGCCTCAATTGAGGCATTAAGGGAAAGAAGATTGATCTTATCAGCAATGTCTACTATAAGGTTTACCGTATCACCGATCTTTCCGCTCTGGTCTTTAATAGCTACAACCGTCCTCTCCACTTCCATGAGCTCTTCATTGGCCGTTGTGCTTTTATCCGAAACGGACTGTATATCAGAATAGGTTTCATCAAGATTTTTCTTCGTTTCTGTCTGAATATTCTTGAACTCTTCTATAATCGATTCCATCTTCACGTTACCATCAAGCTGGGAAACAGACTCAAAGGCGATCTGTTCAGCAGAGCCTGCAAGTTCCTCCATCGTTGCGGACATCTCGGCAAAACTTGCAGACTGGGTCTCCATCTTATTGTTAAACCTTCCTATAAGATCATTCTGTGCATTAACCTTCTGAAAAAGAACGTTCATCTTCTCCTTTATAAGGGCAGTCATATTAAGCTGTGATTCAGCACTCTTCCTTATCTGGTCAGTCTGAACCTCCATCCTCTCCTCATACTTGATAATGTCCGGAATGTTGCGATATGTAATCAGGAGAATTACAACCATTGCCTGCATAACAAAGACTTCCCTGAATATTATAACTCCCGATGTAATGGGCACACCATTGATATGACTCTGCCAGTAAAGTTCCGCTCCATTTATATAGGCAAGATAGAAAAAGAGTATCCAGTTACCCATTGCATAAAATGCAAAAAATTTAAAAAGTCTGGGCTGGTAGAAAAGATAAAGCATGGCGGAGAAGGTAATAATTACGAGGGTCGAATTAATGGATTGAGCAGCATAAGTCCATCCTCCATTTATAGCGTAATTATATTTTACTGCCAAACCGGAATTTACGCTGATAAAACCGAGAATCCAGGGAATTAACCGTACTCTCTGCCCCCTGCTCCGTTTATAATATACCAGAAAAGCGAGAGCAGCCCCTGTTGAGTTTACAATTATATTTGGCAGGACTTCCTTCATGGAAACTCCTGCGGCAATCTGCAGGGTAAGTGCACTGAGAAAAAGTATCAGATAAGCTATAAAATAAAAAAATGCCCCTCTCTTCTCCAGATGCTGTCGTGCTGTTAACTGTATCTTCATCACCCCCCCCTTAAAGCCATGTCATCACTTATATATCGACATGTTTGTTGTAAATGTTTAATAAAATTATAATTTTACAAAAAATATAGAAATTAATTAAAAACTTAAATTCCCGGAATTTAAAAAATATATTGAACTCCCTGAAACCGCGATATATCCCTTAAAAAATTAAGTATAAAATTTCTATTATCCCGGCTGTTATGAAAAGCACGGATAATAAATTTTTTATTCCTCATATTATAATATAATAAATTTATGAACAGAATTGTATCAATATTACTATCTTTTTTTGACGATATAATACCGCTCATGTTCCCTTCAAAGGGCCGCGGTTTCGTTACTTTATACCTGATGATTGCGGCAAACATTACACCTCTGATAGGGATTATCATGCTGGGATGGAACCCCTTCATTATTCTCTTCATATATTGGTTTGAAAGCGCGATTATCGGAGTATTTAATATAATAAAAATGCTTATCAGCGGAGCTGTTCAGAACAGGGGCTTCTCTTCCGGCGGATTTTCCCTGGCAGTATTTCTTTCAGTTTTTTTCACATTTCACTACGGAATATTCATGCTGGTGCACGGAATTTTTCTCATTTTCTTTTATTCCATGTTTACCGATATCTCTTTACTGGATCAGATTTTCAGCGAGTCCGGATTCGGTGTCCTTTCAGGCCTGTTTCTCCCTGACAGCCCCTCGGCAGCAGGAATTCTTGAGTCTGAGCTGTTTCCCGTTATCGCGCTTTTTATATATCATTTAATCAGCTTTATGCAGCACTTTGTTTTGACTGGCGAATATGACAGCAACGGCGCTGAAGATTATATGATGAGGCCCTATAAAAGGATAATTATTATGCAGCTCACCATAATTTTCGGGGCATTCGCGCTCTTTATGACCGGTTTCAAAAGCATTGTTTTTATCATCATATGGATAGGGCTGAAGATCCTGGGAGACATGAAACTCACTGCAGGGGAAATCAGGCTCTCTAAAAAATAATATAAAGACTCTTTATGTCGGATGGGAGAACTCTTTCCCGCAAAAAAATAAAGGTACAAATACCAAAAAGGGGAATAATCAATCCTCCCCCCGTATATTTAAAACAGAGGAAACCTTTATTATTATGAAAAGCCCTGAAGAGATAAAAATATATTCAGATCTGAAAGCCGTAATTTCAGGCAACGCCCTGACAGTTCTTGAAAAACGTTACCTTGCCTGTGACAGCAGAGGGAACATAATCGAAACTCCGGAGGATCTCTTCTCCCGTGTGGCAAGATTTATTGCATTTGCTGATACACAATACGGCGCAGCGGATGAGGAGGTAAACAGAACCGCCACCACATTTTATAATATGATGGCAAAGATGATGTTTCTTCCAAACAGCCCCACACTGATGAACGCGGGGAGGCCCCTGGGTCAGCTTTCGGCCTGCTTTGTTCTCCCTGTTGAGGACAGCATGGACGGGATATTTGATTCCCTGAAGCATATGGCCCTTATACATAAAAGCGGAGGGGGTACCGGTTTCTCCTTCTCAAAGCTGCGGCCTAAAAACGATGTGGTGAGCAGCACAGCCGGAGTTTCAAGCGGACCTGTTTCGTTCATGAGGATTTTCAATGCTGCAACCGAAACCGTGAAACAGGGCGGAACAAGACGCGGTGCCAACATGGCTATTCTCAACATTGATCATCCCGATATTCTCGATTTTATAAGAGCCAAGGACGATCTTACGGCCCTTGCCAATTTCAATATATCTGTGGCACTTACCAACGCTTTTATAAAAGCAGTTCAGGATGGAGAGGATTACGATCTCATCAATCCCAGGACCGGCGATAAGTGCGGAAAACTCAACGCGAAAAAGGTGTATGAACTTATCATAGAAATGGCGTGGAAGAGCGGGGAACCGGGGATCATATTTATTGATCGGATCAACGAGTTTAATCCCCTGAAAAAAACCGGTCTCATTGAAAGCACAAACCCCTGCGGGGAACAGCCCCTCCTCCCATATGAATCGTGCAATCTCGGCTCCATCAACCTTAACAGTATAATCAGCGGTATCGGCAGTGAGGCGGAAATTGATTTTGAGCTTCTGAAGGAACTGACACACAACGCGGTCCACTTTCTTGACAATGTCATAGACATAAACTCATACCCGCTGAAAGAAATTGAAGAGAGAACAAAAATGAACAGAAAGATCGGGCTCGGGATAATGGGTTACGCTGATATGCTGCTCAGGCTCGGCATTCCTTATGACTCTGATGAAGCCCTGTCTGTTGCTGAATCAGTGATGTCTCTCATCCAGGAAGAATCCAGAGTGAAATCCGCAGAGCTTGCAGAGAAGCGCGGGGCGTTCCCGAACTTTAACGAATCTGAATATGCCGCCAGGGGTGAAAGCCCTTTAAGAAATGCCACAACAACCACAATTGCTCCCACCGGGACCATAAGTATAATCGCCGATTCTTCAGGCGGCATAGAACCTGTTTTCGCCCTTGCATACGTGCGCAATGTCATGGACAACAGCAGGCTTATTGAAACGAACCCGGCGTTTGAAGCTGAAATTGAAAAACTGGAAAACGGTTATGATCTTAAAAATATAATGGACCGCGTGGCAGAGCACGGCTCAGCCAGGGAGGTTGAAGAACTGCCGGAGAAGATCAGGAAAATCTTCGCAACAGCCCACGACATCTCCCCTGAATGGCACGTAAGGACACAGGGGGTGTTCCAGAAATACGTGGACAACGCGGTATCCAAAACCGTCAACTTCCCGAATTCTGCGACAAGAGAAGACATTAAGAGAGTTTACGATCTGGCCTACGAACTAGGCTGTAAGGGTGTCACGGTCTACAGGGATGGTTCGCGTGACAACCAGGTACTTCAGAAATCAAGGATCGGGGAGAAAGTAACAGAGGAGGATGAGGAACGACATGAATTGTTTCGTACGGTTTCTCCAAGGCCCCGGCACGATGTTACCTGGGGCGCGACCCGCAAAATGAATACAGGATGCGGTTCGCTCTATGTTACGATAAACGAGGACGAACAGGGTATTTTCGAAGTTTTTGCCGCCATGGGAAAAGGAGGGGGATGCGCGTCAAGCCAGACCGAAGCAATCGGCAGGCTAATCTCCCTTGCCCTGCGCTCCGGGATAAAAAAAGAACAGATAGTCAAACAGCTTAAAGGAGTAAGATGCCCCAACCAGGCATGGGAAAAGGGGGGAAGGATATACTCCTGCGCTGACGCCATAGCCAAGGCGATAGAAAGATATTCAGGAATAGATAATGCGAAGTTAGAAATTACGTTCAGTGACACGGCAAAACTTATAGCTGAAACGAACGGTAAAGGTAATGACAATATCGTGACAGGAGTCTGCCCGGAATGCCACGGGCCCCTTGAATTTGAATCAGGATGCTCCGTATGCAGGCTATGCGGTTTTTCAAGATGCGGCTGATGCCGCATCACCTTCAGTTGATTTTCACCACCCTAATTCCCTTTCTTTTTTTCAAAGAATCAACTGATTTGACTTTAACCCTCCTGTTAAGAACAGGTTTTGAAAAACTGAGTTTCATGCTGACGCCGAGCGCGGGGGCCACTATCTTTACAGACCTGTAAAAATAACTTTTATCTTTGCGTATAACAGATTTAAGATAAACCTCGCCTTTATACTTACTCGCTTTGTGAATAAGAAGTATCTTCTCCGGCATATTATTATTAAAGCAGATATTCTGATAAAATTCATCGTTTTCAAGAATAAGATAATAACAGTTCCCCTTCTCCCTGAGAAGTTTGCTTATTCTGTAATCATTAATTACCGGGATTCCCCCTGTAAATAGGGTCTGCATAAACCTGAAATCCGCCCTGAAACCTGAATAATCGTAAAAATCGATCTTATTAATATCATCCACCAGAATCTGCTTTTCAGCAGGATAATAAAAATAGAGAGCCTCGCCATCCCTGTATGCTTCAATTATAGGGCTTCTGAACACATAGTCCATAAGGGTAACGTAGTAATAACCCTTTTTGTCATAGACGGCTCTTCCTTCCACCCTGAACTTTTTACCCGCTCTGTCACCATCGGCAATAAAAGATGAATTTATTGTATCCGGGGAGAACTGATTAATCTCATCCAGTATGTTCAGTAATTCTACAGCCTTTTCCCTGTCCTCAGCCTGAAGTTTTTCCCCGGGGCTTTTATCAGGCTGTGTTGTCACACATGCCGTATTTAAAACTAAAGAAAAAAGTACAGCGCCCGCGACACAGGCCTTCTTAATTATTCCCATTTCCATTAGTCCCCTTGATCTCTTCCAGTTTCTTTTCTATCTCCGCATTGGGTCCGAATTTAAGCGCCTTTTCATAATAAGTTCTGGCCCTTACCGCATTACCCAGTTTTATATAGGTATCAGCAATATGGTCATAAACGACATAGTCCTGGGAATGGGCCTCATCAAGCCTCTCCTCCGCGAGAAGGAGGTATTTAAGGGCAGATTCATAGTCCCCTTTGCGGAAATATATCCACCCGAGCGAATCCAGGTATGCTCCGTTCTCAGGCTCAAATTCCAGGGCTTTTTTTACAAGGGTAAATGCTTCATCTATGTTTTTGTTCTTCTCTGCATATATATAACCGAGATAGTTATAAGCCCTGGCGCTTGACGGATTATACTTTATCGCCTTTCTCAGGTTTAAAATCGCACCATCAGCGTCACCCAGTTTTTCGCTGGTAACTGCCAGGTAGAAGTAATATGTTTCCTCATTATCTTTTCTCGCAATAGCTTTGCGGATATTCTCCCCGGCATCCCTGTATTTCTCCTCCCAGATTTCAACAAGGCCCATAAAAAAATAGGGTGAAGGGTTTTCCGGATCCAGCTCTGATGATTTCCTGAAATATTCATAGGCCCTGCTGTATTTTTTCTGTGAACCGTAAAGATAACCCACATGGACAAGAATATCTGTCTGCTTTGAAAACTTATAATACTTCTTATAATAGCTTATCGCCATTGAATAATTTCTGTTCTCTTCATGCGTCCTTGCGAGATAATAATAAATATCATTATTTTCACTCTTTATCTCCATGGCCATGTAAAACATCTTCTCAGCCGCATTATATACCCGGTTCCTGAAAGCAACTGTGCCCGCCCCGACAAGAGTACTGTAAGCGGAGTCCTTATCATCCCCTCTTGCCCTGATTTTTGCCAGTGCGATGTAGGAGCTGACCATATCATTCCTGTATTTAATGACGGCTTTTAAAATCTTCTCAGCTTTATCATCCTCTCCAATCAGCTCATAATAAAGCCCCGCAGAAGCCAGCCCCTCAAAGGATTTCAGATTTTTAATAACAGCAAGGTGTTCAATAGCCCTGTCATCACTGTTTATGTAATAAACATTTCCAAGAATGAATTCCATGTTGGGTTCACCGGGTGAAGACTTCAGGAACATAGTGGAATATTTTTCAGCATCCCTTAGATTGTAATAACCCATGGCCGACATGGCCAGCATGTATACGGTGTTCATATTATTCCCGTTAAGCTCATGGGCCTTGCGGAAATACTGGAAACCCTTAACGTAATCTCTTTTGGAGTACCTTATATATCCTGCATTATAATATGAATTTTCAAGATAATAGGGAAGCACGTCCCTTTTCCTGGAAATTTCAATCACTCTCTCAAACTTACTTAAAGATTTATCAACATCATTTAAATACTTGAAATAGTGTATCCCCAGCATATAGACAGCCGCCGGATCATCCGGGACTGAATCCAGATATTTCTCAAGAAGTTCTGATGCCTCAACCGACTTTTTCCCCGCCATAAGTATCGTGTACAGCCTGCTGTATGGAGGGAAATAACTCCTGTCAGCTTTAATCGAAAGATTCGCGTATTCTTCAGATTTTGCGATCTCTTTCTTCATATAATACAGTTCAGAAAGCTGATAATAGACTCTCCCTTTCGTGCTTTCATCACCTTCAGCTTTATTCATCTTTTCAATAGCAATATCAAGATATCTGTTTCGCTCTTCAGGGCTTTTTGCTTCTGCAGAGAGATTTTTATAATATAGACCTTCACTGTAAAAGCTCCAGTCAGAAGTAATCTTAACAGGCTTTTTTTGCCCGTCATTCAGCTTTTCGCCTTTTATTCCGGTAACTGAACTGCACTGGATCAGAAATAGAGGCAGAAGACAGATGAGATGTATTCTCTTCATTATGATAGTATATACCCCTTATAAAATATCGAGACAGATTAACTCTATTTGGCTATATGTCAAATATAATTGACCGGCATCCCCGTATACGCTAAATATAGTTCTTAATCCCCAGTTTAGTCCCTGATTACCTTTAAAATAAAGAATCCCGCGTTAAAAGATGCCGGAAATATAAAAATTTTAACTTTTGCTCTTAAAATTATAACTGATATTTATTACTAATAATTCTTTACATATATTTAAATATATAATATTATATATATATCACTAATCAGGTTCTGCAAAGGCTCTGGATTTGCGTGTGCCTGATAATATGCCCGGTCATTATTCAGAAATATAACAGGAATCTTATTACCTGTTACATCTATATTTTAATTGTAATTAAAAATTATTTTTATTATACTTACCGGAAAAAGAACATGCAGAGTAATTATAATAATCTTAGAATTCTGGTCCTGGATGATGACCCTGTATCCCGGGAGTATATAAAAATGACTCTCCCGGACAGCTCCATCAGGCTCACTGGCACAGTAAAGGAATTCCTTGAAGCTCTGCCATCTTTTAAACCTGATGTTTTCCTGCTTGATGTTAACCTTCCTGACGGGAACGGGATCAGCCTGTGCAGAGATATAAAAAAAAGTCAGGAATTCAGGGAATCTTTCTTTATTGTCCTCACATCAAGTACTGATAATGAAACAATTGAAGCCGCATATAATGCCGGAGCGGATGATTATTTTAAAAAGCCCTTTATCCAGTATGAGTTACAGTCAAAACTGAAGATATTCAGCAATATCATGTCTGTACGTGAAAACCTCAGAAACGCCAACCAGTCACTGCTTGATCAGAATGTACAGCTTCTTCGTCTCAGTGATTATGTCAAATCAACACTGGAGAGCAATGACCTCGATTCAACACTGAACAGTGCTGAAATAATCGCTGATATTATTGAAATAAACTATATAGAGATAGTAAAGGTCAGAAACGAAATACCTCTCAGCATAATGCAGAAGATTATGAAAAAAAACGTCCCCTGCATCGCCTTCAAGGAATTTCTGAAACAGGAAAACATGCTTAAAGGGGCGGAGCAGGGCATCAGATATTTTAAAGGGATAAAAAAAGAATCAGAAATATTTTCTTCTCTCCTGCCTGTAAAATTCAAAAATATGGTCTATGGTTATATCCTGATAGAAAAATCCGGACCTTTTAGTCACAACGAGAAGGAGATTATATCACTATATGTTGAATATATAAACCTTCTGAATGACAACATATCATTCGGAAATGAACTGAAGACTATAAACAGCGCATATAAAAAAGAAATAAATATAATAAGAAAACTCGAAGTCTCAAAGCTTCCTGACTTCTCTGTTATTGAAGGGTATGATACCTCTTTCTCCTTTATGCCGGCTCAGGAGCTTTCAGGCGATTTTTTTGACGGATTTTTTCTTGATGAAGATACCTACCAGATCCTTCTTTGTGATGTTTCGGGACACGGAATCGCATCATCCTATGTGGGAAACCAGGTAAGGACCCTGTTCAGGGAAAAATCATCACCGGGCAAAAAACCCTCAGAGATTGCAAAAGATGTAAACGAAGTGCTTTTCAATGAACTTTCCGAATTTCGTTTTTACTGCACGGCGCAGATCGTACAGATTCATTTTGATTCAGACACAATACTTTTTCTCTCTGCCGGTCATCCTGAAGCGATCATCTGCCGCAATTCATCGAGCGAAATAAAACTTACCGGTAACCGGAACCCGGTGATTGGTCTTTTCAATGACGAGGCCTACACTGACGATATAATAAAACTTCTGCCAGGGGACTGCCTCATGATGTACACTGACGGAATAATTGAAGAACAGTCAGCCGATTTTCAGGAGATGTTCGGTGTTCAGAGACTTATTGACAGCCTGCAAGGCATCTCAAAACTAAGCGCAAGTGAAATACTTCACCACTGTCTGGGTGACTTTTATGAATTCAACGGCTACAGACCCCAGAACGATGATATAACCCTGATCTGTATCAAAAAAAACTAACCGTTTTTCCTGAAGGCGTTAAGCCTGAAATCTTCAATCACAGAAGAAGCATATTCCTTTACCTTGAGAATCGCCCCATACCCTGTCATACCACGGTATAGTTCAAAAACCCTTTTTCTTCGTTCCTCTTCGATATAAAGCTTTCTGAACTGAATGGGATAATTCCATTCATCGTTTTTCATTTCAATAAGGCTGTCACAGAAATCTACAACTTCATGAAGCAGGAAAGCGCCCTCTTTCAGGTAATCATTTCTGTCCTTTTCAACTTCAATTTCCTTTACCCCCGGCCTGTTCAGCATGAGCATGTGATCGGCTATTCTTGACGGTTCCCTGTCGCCTCTTTTCACAGCAAGACAGCCGAGTTTCTCTTCAATATTATTCACCATGTTCTTTAATGAACTGTCCGCTGTCAGCAGCCAGAACACAGGGAACAGGTCCAGAGTCAGATAGGAAAGCGCACCGTAGAAATGTGATATCTCCATATCACACCTGGGATGAAATAGAATTGCCGGGTACTTTTTTATCCTGGCAGCATTCTCCTCGATTATCCTGTTTACCTCTTTTGAAAAAGAATTTTCCTTCTCCTTCTTTCTCTTATCATACCGCTCTTTCAGTTTTTCAAAATTTGAAATCTCCGCGAGAATAAAGCCCTCCATGTTCATTCTGCTCCGGATCGCATGAGAGAGCCTCTGGTCAAAGGCTTCTATATCAAACCAGGTCCGGTTATGCTTCTCAGAATAATCTCTGTATTTCTCTCTGAGTTTTCGCACAAGTTCATCGATCTCTGCTTTCTTAAGGGACATCTTTCTCTCTCTCCAGACGGTATAAAGACCCTATTATCTGCGCGGGCAGCGGGTCATGTCAAGAATATTATACCAGCCTTCAGCCGGTTCAAAAATGAATTAAATTACACATGATGCAACAATGCTGTTGACTTTTTTTCTTCCCCGATATTATCATAGATTTTTACGCGGAGGTATTCATGTTAATGACACCACTGATGTGGCTTGCGCTTGGCGCTGTACTTATGGCCCTGGAAATAGTAGCGCCGGGCTTCATTATTTTCTGGTTCGGCCTGGGCGCCGCGCTCACGGCATTACTCTCATTTACGGGAGTTGTCGAGTCTGAGATGATTCAATGGCTGGTATTTTTCAGTTCATCAATACTTTTTCTTGGTCTCTGGTTCGGCTTTTTGCGGAAAAAATTCAGACCAGGCAGTGATGACGATCAGCGTGACCCCACACTTTATCACCTGCGCGGTAAATGCATGTCCAGAATCGAGCCGGGCAAGCCGGGAGAAGTTGAGCTTTATGAACACTACCACGGCATTACCAGGTGGAAAGCTGAATCATCCGAAGTAATTGAACTCAACGATGAAATCCAGGTCCTTGAGGCCAGTGGAATAAAACTTATAGTAAAAAAAGATGAAGGGAGGTTCTAATGAACTACTTTGTACTGGCTGTAGCAATACTCGCGGTCTTCCTTATACTGAAAGGAGTGAGAATCGTACCGCAGGCGGAGAACTGGGTAGTTGAAAGGTTCGGCAAATACGCAACGACTCTCAAGCCGGGACTTAACCTGATAAACCCTGTATTCTCTCGTGTTGCAAAAAAAATCGACATCAGGGAACAGGTGCTGGATCTCCCTCCCCAGGGTATAATATCAGAAGACAACGCCACTGTAACGGTTGACGGGGTGGTATTCTACAAGATACTCGATCCTTACAAGGCATTTTACGGCATCGAAAACCTTCAGTGGGCGATCACAAACCTGGCTCTGACCAGTCTCAGATCGATCATGGGCAAGATGACCCTTGACCAGTCACTATCTTCAAGAGACAAGATAAACCTTGAACTTCTTCACATTCTTGATGAAGCAACTGATTCATGGGGCACAAAAATAACCAGGGTTGAAATAAAAGATATTGTCCCTCCTGATGACCTGCAGCAGGCGATGGCCCTTCAGATGAAGGCGGAGAGGGAGAGACGGGCCACAGTACTGGAAGCTGAAGCGCAGAAGGAATCCCAGGAGAAAAAAGCCGAAGGATTCAAACGTGCCCAGATACTTGAAGCTGAAGCCAGGAAGGAAGCGGCCCAACGTGACGCTGAAGCGAGAGAGAGACTCGCCGAGGCTGAAGCAAATGCCATTGAATCCGTTTCGTCAGCCCTCAAGTCAACCGGCGGGGACCCGCTGATCTATCTTCTCGGGCAGGAGTATGTGAAGGGTCTTATGAAGATCAGCGATTCACAGTCAAGCAAGGTCGTTCTTCTCCCTTCAGATTTTATGGATACAGTGAGAAACATATTTAAAGCAAAAGATAAATAAATTCCGCACC
>DAIOFM010000056.1:0-23710 GCA_036745755.1 Spirochaetota bacterium
TCCCTTTTAAAAGATCCTTCAGTGCGTCAACAGGGTCTGTGCTTGTCTTTCCGTTCCTGTCAATTACCCATCCTTCAGGCATCTTTTTACCTGTCCTTGCATAAACCTCTATCTTGCCCCTCTGGCTTACAGATGTGGCGCAGTCAAGGACAAAGGGGAACTCCTCGTCAGTTGGTATGCCGAATACAAGGGGGTTTGTCCCCAGCATGTTTTCAATGCCGAAAGTCGGCGCTATTGACGGCCTTGCGTTTGTTCCTGTAATGCCGATCATACCTTTCCGGGCGGCCATGAGCGCGTAATATCCTGCAATACCGTAGTGCGTTGAGTTTCGTACAGCTGTCATTCCAAGGCCGTATTTTCCAGCCTTTTCCATGGCCATATCCATCGCGCGTTTTGCGATTACATGCCCCATGCCGTTGTGCCCGTCAATCACCGCTGTCGCAGGGCTCTCTTTAACTATCTCAAAATCAGTTACAGGGAGCTGAATACCTTCTTTTATTCTATCGTAGTATATGGGCTTCATCCTGTTCAGGCCGTGGGAGTCTATTCCCCGTTTGTCCGATTCAATCAGTACATCAGCAGAAACCTCAGCGTCCTTTTCCGGTACTCCTATCTTTATAAAAACATCCCTCATAAAGTCTCTTACGAGGTCAAAATCGAGCCACACAATATTCTCTTTCATTCTTTACTCCTTATAATATTCGGGAATCCGCCGGATGAGCTGCCTCCGGCGGCATAATTAACTCTGTGAGAAACACCCTTTTTATGTCAAGGATATCTTTGTGTAAAAGGATACATTATGCTTAGGAGCTTTTCTTTCTATAACCTGATCAATTATAATATAAATAATATTACAAGTTTATCGAATTTTTGATTAAATCAGTACGGCTTTTGTCACTGCGAGGTATGAAGGCAGGCAATATTGAAACATCCTGTTTCATGCCTGCAGGCTGCCATCGTGGCAGCACTGCCGTGGCAGTCTGTTAAGGCTGATATCGGTTTTATCTGATAAAATCATTCTTTTAAAAAACAGATTGCTTCGTCGTTATCACTCCTCGCAATGACAAAAAATATCATGTTTGCAAATCTATCTCTTGCCTAACTTAATCAATAAACTTCCCGCAAGGGAAATCAGAAAAAATATTACAGTAACAGGGGCAAATATATGGATCGCCGAGGTCATTGCCACCCTGTCCAGGAATGCCTTCTTTACCGGATCACTGAGAATTTCCGGCAGCAGAAGCCCCGGTACAAGTGAGAGGATAATTGCCGTGAGTCCCGCGATGGCGGCAATTATTGCAGGATATTTAAGTATATACCCGGCATTTTTAAGGCCGTTCTTTCTGTCCCGCGAAAGAAGAAATACCAGGATAAGGAGTATAAGTGTTATCCCCGCAGCCGCGTAGGGGAGGTATCTCCCTGCAGTCATCCCTATCATGGCTTTTTCAGCGAGCCTGCCCGGCTCTCCTTTAATCACTATCGGCCCTGATTTGATGACCCCGCCGCTGTATGTTATCCCCGTATCTTTCAGTATCGAATTACCCGCCTTTTCCACAATCCACGAATCAGACATGGAGAATATTTTTGACATTACCCAGGGGCTTTTGAGGCCCGGCGTGTTGCGGATTGTTTCAACAAAAATTTCGCTTAAAAGGTTTTTTCTTTTAATGTCGCCGCTTTCAGTATCTTTAACGTTAAAGCTCATGCGGAGAGGGGGGAGGGTAACGATTGTCGAAGAGTTTATAATTCCCTTATCCACTGTAAGTCTTGAAGTATAGACATTGCCCGTTTTTTTCTGGTGGAAATACGATGTGAAGAAATCTATATACACGGCTATAACATTTCTGACTTCAGTTTCGATGAAAAGCCTGTTCAGTTTTCCGGTAAGAGCAGGTTCAATCTTTGCAACATCATGATACATCTCGTTCATGAAGTCGCCGTGCCTGTCCTCTATAATATCCCTGGCATCCTCCTCTTTGTCCTTAAGCTCATCCTCCGCATCCTCAAATTTGTCTTTAGCCTCATCCATCTCATCTTCCGCTTTTTCTATAGGGTCCTCGTTTTTGTCCCTGTAATCTTCAATTCCCTTTAAAGCGGATTTAAGCTCATTCATTTTATGTTTTTTAAAACTGTCGAAGTCCTCCTCTTTTTTAAACGCGTCAGAGGATTTCTCCCACTCAAGATCATCAAGCTCATCTATCTGTTTCTCAATTTTTTTATATTCATCGGTTTTATTCAGTGTATTGAACGCCAGGAGCCTCTCTTCATACTCTCTCTTAATCCTGTCATGCACGGTTTTAAATTCAGTTATACCGGTTTTCTTTTCAATTTCACGTTTAATGTCTTTTTCAATCTGAAAATTTTTTGCCTCTATAAATGTTTTAACCAGACTGAGGTTTTTTATGATGCTTACATGAAAACCGGGGGTCAGAAAAAGCGTCAGAATTATTGATGCCGCGATTATAACAGGAATTACCGCAGCTGAGATTACTGTTGTCAGGTAGAGTAGTATTTTTTTCATCAATTACCTCCGTTACGGATTAAACTGATAAAGTTTATATTCAGCTCTTTCAACACTTTTTTGGATAACAATCCGGGATTATTTCGTTAAGAGACATAAAAAAAATACGTTTTTCGGGGTGAAATATTAAAAAAAGAGCAGTCAATTCTGAATAAGGTATTATATTTATATAAGAATAGTTCTTAAAAGTTTCCTGTGAAGGTCAGATTGTTCTGACCTGCTATTCTTAAGAGTGTATCAAAAGCAACCTTACTTCCTTATAAGAAGGGGCAACCACCCCTTCTTTTTTTATTAATCAGTTGCTTGAGTTAGGTGAAATTTAAAATTGATGATAAGATTATTGGTTTAAATATTGTAATTATATGAAACTATGTCATTGCGAACGACCGGAGGGAGTGTGGCAATCTGTTAATGACAGAAACTATACTATTTAATACTGGATATTTTCCATCCGGAACAGATTTCTCAGTCGCTGTCGCTTCTTCGAAATGACAGGTTTATTCCATTTCAATCGTTAAGTGCTATAATCTTACGAATTGAAATAAAATTTCGGCCATGTTGTTCATCCATTATGCGGGAGTGCTGTTAATTACTATTCCTGAATATCAGTTTTCGGAAGGTGTACGGTAAATGTCGTGCCTTCATCAGGAACGCTTGTTACCGAAATTGTTCCGTGATAAATGTCCTCAACAATTTTCCTGGTTATGGAGAGGCCGAGACCGGTACCGGCAATTTTAACAGTTTTTTCATTCTTTATTCTCACGAATTCCTGGAAGAGTTCAGGTATCTCCTCCTCGCTCAAACCGATCCCTGTATCAGTTACGCTGATCTGAATAGAATCCCGGTGTTCCCTTGTGACACACCGTACTTCGCCGCTCTCTTTGTTGTATTTAACCGCGTTTGAAATCAGGTTGTTAAATATAATCTCCATTGTTTCGGGATCTGCAAGATAGTAGATCTCTTCCGGTTCTGCTTCAAGGTAAATCCTGACATTCTTCTGCTCTGCCAGGGGACTGATTATATCACCCGATTTTACGGCAATGTCAGTAATGTCTATGAGCCGTTTTTCCCTGTTCTTTTTATCTGACTCGATTTTTGTCAGTTCAAGAAGATCAGTTATCAAAGAACGAATTCCCTTCATCCTTTCGAGGGAACGGTTTATAATGTCATCGTAATCGTCTATCCTGTCTCCGGCAAGGCGGTCTTTCATGATTCTCAGGTAGCCTTCAATGGCGCTGAGGGGGAGCTTCAGTTCATGTGAGAGAATAGTCATAAACTGGTTTCGGATCTGCTTCTCCTGGGTGTTCAGCCTGTTTGTCATTCTCCGCAGGTAGAGGTTTTTTGTTATGCTTTCCATGGAAGCTTTGAGTTCCTGCGGTGTGAACGGTTTCGGGACAAAATTATACGCCCCGTTATTTGTAGCCTTAATTGCCAGGTCAAGGGAGGCGTAAGATGTGATCATCATTACATTGCAGTCTATCTGTTTTTTGTTAATATACTCCAGTACGTCGATGCCGTACATCCCCGGGAGCTTGTTGTCAAGGAGCACGATGTCAGCACCGTCTCTGTCTATGATCTCAACGGCCTCCTCCCCGGAGCCCGCCTCAATGGTCTCAAAGGTGAAATTCTCTTCAAGAAAAGGAAAACTCACTGAGTAACCGGAAAGTATCCTGCTTATACCTGAACATATTCCCGGCTCATCATCAACTATTAATACTCTCAGCGTGGACATCTATTTTCTTCTCCTGGGAATCTGTATTTTAAAACTTGTCCCTGTGGGGCCTTTATCCGGGTCGGAATTCGAGTTTACTGAAACATGCCCCATGTGCATCTTAATTATCCCGTAGACCAGGGCCAGCCCCAGCCCCGTGCCTTTCCCTATCGGCTTTGTGGTAAAAAACGGCGTAAAAAGTTTGTCCATGTTGTCCTGTGAAATCCCCGTGCCATTGTCATCAAAAGAAAAAATAACATTATCATCTGTGCCGTTCAGGCTGATATTAAGAATACCTCCCTCATGGGGAAGAGCTTCTATGGCGTTCTTTTCAATGTTGGTCAGAACCTGCATCCACTGGTCCGGGTCAATATCCATCCGGCTGTCTGAAAGTTCCGATTTAAATGCAACTTTTACACTGTCCGGAATAATAATGGAATCAATACTGTGTTTAACAAATTCCTCAATATTAACTGTGGCATAGTTAAGCTGGTTCTTCCTGGCGAAATTCAGGAGCCCCCCGACAATTTTTTTACAGCGGTCCGCCTGTTCCACTATAAGGGCCAGATCCTTTTTAACCTGGTCATTAGCCTGGTATTCCTCAAGCAGTATGTTACTGTACATTGTTATAATCCCCAGGGGATTATTGAGTTCGTGCGCAATGCCTGCAGAAAGCTGTCCCATTGTGGCAAGCTTTTCAGATTGTATCAGCGACTGCTTTGCCGAGGCCAGCTGTTCGTTTGAGAGATTAAGTTCCTCAATAGATTTGTGGAGCTTGTCAATGGTAAAGGGGAGGCACATCTCGGTCTCCGCGAGTCCGGTTATGATAGCCATGGCATGTTCAATACAGCTGTCATATCCGCAGGCCCCGCAGTTAAGCTGGTCCTCCGGTGTGAATTTTCCCATCTTCCTGAGTACTTTTTCGATCTCGTCATCGGATGGGAGCGGGTTTCTTCTGTCGTCAGCGGTAAAGTTACGTGAAAGGTCAAGGTCTATGTACTTATTAAAGTCCCTTTCCCATTTTTCATGGTCGAGCCTTTTAAGCTTTTCAGTTACGTAGTTTCTGATCCTTGCTGTTTTTGAAAAATGGCTCCCCCTTTTGCTCATGCCTGGCCCCATGATGCACCCCTCGCAGCAGAGGAGCTCGAGGTGTTTGCTCGTAATCGGCTCTTCCTTGAATTCTTTAATGGCCTCCCTGAAATTTTCCTTCCCTGAGGCGACAAAGATGTTCTCTTCGGATATATCATCCGATTTGTTCATTGAATGGAGTTTACCTCTTGTTACGGGGAATATGGCAGCCTTGTTCCCCTGCGGCCCGTCAAATTCAGACGGCCCTGTATTTTCCGCAGAAATGCCGTTTTCAGCAAAGAGCCTGCGTAATTCAATATAGGTAAGAACCACATCAACTTCAGGGGATTCAGCTTTTTTCGCAATGCACGGGCCGATGAAAACAGTTTTACACTGCTCACCGTAAATATCCTTTGCCACCCTTACTGTTGCGACCATGGGGGAGACAACAGGGGCGAGAAAGGGGACCATGTCGGGATAGTAATGCTTCACGTAGAAGACAACTGCCGGGCAGTCAGTGGATATTTTATATCTCCGGTCCTGCTCATCCAGGTGCTTTTCATATTCATGGGCAATGAGGTCAGCTCCGAAAGCTACTTCAATGACGTAATCAAATCCGAGCTTTTTAATCATTCCCACGAGAATTTTATAATCATCTATATCCGTAAATTCCGCGGGGAAGCTGGGGGCAAGGCAGGCGACTTTAACTTCATTACCTTTGAGAAGATCTATTGCCTCGCCGGTTGTATCAAGAAAGATTTTTGCATTCTGGCTGCAGACCCTTATGCAGTTGCCACAGCCGATACACCTGTCTGCTATTACCTCTGCCTGGCCGTTGATTATTTTAATGGCTTTAACAGGACATTCCCTGACGCAGGTATAGCATACCCTGCATTTGTCCTTTACTGTAAAGACCAGTTCGCTGTGAACTTTTTTCAGCATATTTCTTTCCGGTTTAGCCCTGCCGATTTTGTTACATATGCATCAGTAATGATTACTGTTAAATTGCTAAATTTGACTTAAAAAACCTGTATCATGGTTAAATGTCAAGCATGTAAACGGAGTTTATCGAGATTAAGTCAGCTGATATCTGATTCTTTAATAGTGTTCAGGGGATGGTGATATAATTGTTAATATATTTTAAAAGGAGGAGGGGGAAACGTTCATCCGGCTCCTGTGTCGCCGGATGTTTCCTGTCCGGGTAAGGGTTTATTCCTGTTTCAATATTAAGATTATATCAGTACAGGAGGGAATGCAAAGTGTTATTCATAGTCCTGGTAATTAAAAAATCTAACAAACGTTCGTTTTATTATTGACAAACCGGTTTCTCCGGATTAAGTGATTCGGGAAAAGCAGATAAAAGCAGTGAAAGAATTACATACACGGAGGGAGGAAGTAATGGATTTTAATATCTCTGATAAAATGAAAGCTATTCTTGGAATGATAAATGAATTTGTGGATAAGGAGCTTATTCCCCTTGAACAGGAGCTTATGAATTCTGATTTCAGAGATATGCTGCCTGTGCTTAGAGAGAAACAGCGCATGGTCAGGCAGATGGAGCTCTGGGCGCCGAACCATCCTGAGGAATACGGAGGAATGGGACTCAGTCTTGTTGAGCATGCGCTTGTGTCAGAGGCGCTCGGGCGCACCCCTGTTGGGCATTATGTTTTCTGGTGCCAGGCGCCGGATGCGGGAAATATCGAAATTTTAATAGAACATGGAACAGAGGAGCAGAAGGAGAAGTATCTCCGGCCGCTCATTGAAGGTAAAATCCGCAGCTGTTTTTCCATGACAGAGGTTGATCTCCCCGGTTCCAATCCTGTGATGATGGATACAACAGCCGTAAAGGAGGGTGACGATTATGTGATTAACGGTCACAAGTGGTTTACGTCTTCGGCGGACGGATCTGACTTTGCCATTGTCATGGCGATAACAAATCCCGATGCGCCTGTATATCTCAGGGCAAGCATGATTATAGTTCCCACTTCAACTCCCGGTTTTAATCTTGTGCGTAATATCCCTGTTATGGGGCACGGGGGCTCTGATTACGCGAGTCACGGTGAAATCCTCTACCAGTCATGCAGGGTGCCTCAGAAAAACCTCCTGGGGAAGGAGGGGCACGGATTCATCATTGCGCAGGACAGGCTCGGGCCCGGGAGGATCCATCACTGCATGAGGTGGCTCGGCATATGCAGCAGGGCCTTTGACCTTATGTGCGAAAGGGCAAACAGCAGGGTAATAGATGCTAACGGGAAGACCCTGGGGAGCCGCCAGATAATACAGGAGTGGATTGCGGAATCAGCCGCGGAGATTGAGGCAGCGAGGCTTATGACTCTCCATGCTGCGTGGCAGATTGATAATAAGGGCGCGAAAGAGGCAAGAGACAGTATTGCAATGATCAAGTTTGTTGTGGCAAACACCATGCAGAGGGTTATTGACAGGGCGCTTCAGGTCCACGGTGGTCTCGGCATGACAGATGATACAGTGCTTGCCTTTTTCTACAGGCATGAAAGGGCGGCACGGATTTATGACGGTGCTGACGAGGTCCATAAATCATCCCTGGCGAAGAGGTTGCTGAAGAAGTACGGCAAGGGATAGTTCTAACAGCTTTAATCAGAGAATGGATGATTGTTTCATAAAATATACTTTACGGAGGTAATAGTATGGGCAAGCCGGGAAGGACTATTATTGAAGCGAAGCCGCTTGAAGAAATTGAAAACCTTAAAGGGAAGAGGATCGATTTCGAAAGCGTTGCAGAGATGATAACGGTAAGGGCGCAGGAGATTCCTGATAAGACTCATGTAATATTCTATGATCAGAATATCACCTATTCACAGACTAACGGGAGGGCCAACAGGGTTGCGAATTATCTGAAGTCGAAGGGGATATCCAGGGGGGATGTCGTATCTCTCCTGATTATGAACTCTCCTGAAATATATTATACAATGTTCGGGGTACAGAAACTCGGTGCCATAGCGCAATCGATTAACTTTCTTCTCCAGGGGCCGGAGATTGCATATATACTCGATGATTCCAGACCGAAAATCGTATTTGTCGGAAGCGAGTTTATGCAGGTTTTCGCCGCTGGATACAGGCTTGCAGAGCATAAACCTGAAGTTGTGGAGGTCATAACAGAGGCCGAACATCCCGAGAATTTAAGCTCAACAACACTTCAGCATATCCTTGAAACATATCCTGATGACGAAGCCCTTGTTCCGCAGAAAGGTGAAGATCCGTTTCTTCTCCTTTATTCGTCAGGAACAACAGGCAGGCCGAAGGGGATCCTGCTTTCAAACAGGGGACAGCTTACGCTTTGTAAATCAATGGCAAGCCTCGATATTACAACGGGCGAGGACTCAATGCTTATACTTCTTCCGATGTTCCATACAAACCCGATCTGCGTATGGACGTATCCCTGCACGTACATGGGACTCACTCTCTGTATAAGGAAGTCCTTTTCACCGGCTGACTTCTGGCCTTCCATTGTTGATAACAGACTGACGTATGTGATGGGTGTCCCTGCCATGTATTCATTCGTCTTTAACGCCATCGATACAAGCGGACTCGATCTTTCAGACCTCAGGCTTAAGTACGGTTTCTGCGGCGCCGCCCCGATGCCTGCAGATCTAATCGAGAAGTTTTACAGTAAGTTTAACGTCAAAATTATTGAGGCATACGGCCTCACGGAGGCCTGCGGCGTATCGACGCTGAATCCCCCTTTCGGGAAGAGCAAGGCCGGATCTATCGGTGTCGCGCTTCCGTATCACGAGGTGACCATAAGGGATGGAAACAACAACGAAATGCAGCCGGGCGAGAACGGCGAGATCTGTATTAAAGGTGAGACCGTGATGCTGCGATATCTTAATAATGAGAAAGCCACTGCTGAATCCGTTGTTGACGGATGGCTTCACACCGGGGACATGGGGTACATGGATGAGGAGGGGTTTCTCTTTATCGTGGACAGAAAGAATGACATTATAAACAGGGGCGGCGAAAATATATATCCCCGGGAGGTCGAGATTTTAATTGAGTCATACCCCGGAGTTCAATCAGTTGCAGTAATCGGGGTACAGGATCCGGATCTCGGTGAGCGGGTCAAGGCTTACATTATACCTTCCCCTTCGGCAGAGGTGAATACTGAAGAGCTAAGAGTATACCTTGCGGATAAACTGGCAAAGTATAAGATACCGGAGTTTGTTGAAATCGTAAAGGACCTCCCCAGGAGCCCGACCGGGAAAGTCCTCAAGCGGGAATTGAGAAAGCTTGAGAATAAGGTCAACTGATCCGGGCGGAGGGGAGTAATGATAATCGATATCCATTATCACCTTGACGAGCGGATTGAGCCTGTTCCTGAACTCCTGGCGCGCATGGAGTCAAACAGGATAGACCGCGTGGCCCTTATGGCTTCACCATGTGAACCGTTCCACGTCGGGCCTTTTGCCGTGAAGCTGTCAGCAATTGTGCGGAAAATGCTTGCCGGGAGCCTTAACAGCCTCGGCCGGATTCCCTATAACGGGACTGTAACGAGTGACGGAATGTTTTCCGTTCCGGGGAAGAAATACCTTATATATAGCAGGCCGGATAATGATGCCGTCGCCTCAGTGATAAAAAAATATCCGGATAAATTTTACGGGTGGATTTTCATAAATCCGGTTACCGCTGATCCGCTTAAGGAGATTGAGCGCAGGCTGGAAGACAGGTCCTGGATAGGAGTAAAGGCGCACCCCTTCTGGCACAGCTACCCCCTTAGCCTGCTTGATGAAACTGCTGCTTTCTGCGCGGAAAAGAATTTTCCACTGATTATCCATCTCGGTGGAGGGAGGGACAACGGGGACTTCAGGTTTCTGCCGGAGAGGCATGCGGGGCTCAGAATTATATATGCGCACGGAGGGGTCCCGTATTTCAGGGGGGTCCGGGAGTACTGCAGGGATAAAAGCAACGTGTTTATGGATCTCTCAAGCCCATACCTGGATGAGAATCTCCGCAGAAGAGCGGTTGATGCTGCCGGTCCCGAAAAGTGCCTTTTCGGTACTGACGGGCCTTACGGCTACCATGATGAGGATGGACATTATGATCATGGTGTAATACTATCAGAGATCATGCGTCTCCCGATCTCTTCCGGCGCTGTTGATAAGATTCTCGGCGGGAACTTCACGGAAATTACAGGGAGAGGATGAAAAGGGCGTATATTAAATTTGCCGCAGGACTGATTTTCTCAAATCGGGATTCCGGATGGCTTGTGACTGAATTCAGCAGGAAGCCTGATTATTTTTTACTTATGCAGTTAAGGAGATTTTATGACAAAGATAGATGAGGCAAAAGAGATAAGAAACGGTGAGCAGCTTGATGTGCGGAAGCTCGAGGTTTTTTTAAAGGATTCGATAAGCGGACTTGATGGAGAAGTGACGGTAAAACAGTTCCCCTCGGGCTTTTCCAATCTGACCTATTACCTGAAGATCGGGGAGAGGGAGATGGTGCTGAGGCGTCCCCCTTTCGGCAAAAAGGCGAAGACAGCGCACGACATGTCAAGGGAGTTCAGGATTCTTTCCGCACTGAAACCTGTTTACCCTTACTGTCCCGAGCCGTATCTCTACTGCGAAGATGAATCGGTTATAGGTAGCCCCTTTTATGTAATGCAGAAGTTCAACGGTGTCATTCTCAGGAGGGATTTCCCGAAGGAGATAACGCCGGATGCGGCGGATGCGGAAAAGCTCAGCAGAAATCTCATTGGAGTTTTGTGCGAACTCCACGCCATTGATTATGATAAAATAGGTTTCGGGAATTTCGGGAAACCTGAAGGTTATGTGGAGCGCCAGGTTAAGGGGTGGACGCAGAGGTACATCGACTCAAAAACTGATGACGCACCGGATTTTGAAACAGTCATGAAATGGCTTGGTGATAATATGCCTCCGGACACCGGCAGCCCGTCAATCATTCATAATGATTACAAGTTCGACAACGTGGTGCTGAACCCGCAAAATATCCTGGAAATAACCGGAGTCCTCGACTGGGAGATGGCGACAATCGGTGATCCGTTAATGGATCTGGGGAATTCCCTTGCCTACTGGGTGAACAGGACAGACACGCCGGAGCAGCAGATGATGAGGCAGATGCCGACTAATCTCGAGGGTATGCTCAGCCGGAAAGAACAGGTTGCACTTTACTCGAAGCTTACCGGGAGGCCGGTTGACAGTTTCTACTATTACTACTGTTTTGGCCTCTTCCGCCTTGCGGTAATAGGGCAGCAGATTTATTACAGGTATTACCACGGCCAGACGTCGGATGAACGTTTCAAACTTATAATATACGGAGTTAAAGCCCTGGAAAAAGCGGCATTGAATGTAATTAATACAGAAGATTTTTAAACAGAGGAGAAATATAATGCCTGAAATTAAATTCAATCTTGAAAATAAGGTAGCTCTCGTCACCGGCGCAAGCAGGGGGATCGGAGAAGCTACGGCCAAGACTCTTGCGTCACACGGAGCAGAGGTAATCCTTGTGAGCAGGAAGATCGATGCACTGTACGAAGTCCGTGAGGCTATAAGGAGCGAAGGGGGGAAGGCCGAGGTTTTTGCATGCAATAGCGGAGACATGGAGCAGATTAAAAGCCTCTTCGCATGGATAAAGGAGAAATACGGCAGGCTTGATATCCTGATTAATAATGCCGCCACAAATCCCTATTTTGGAGGGGTGCTTCAGGCGACCGAGGAGGCATTTGATAAAACCACGGAAGTGAACTTCAAGGGGTATTTTTTTATGAGCCAGTACGCGGCGAATATGATGATTGGTAATGGCGGCGGAAGTATAGTCAACGTTGCTTCAATAAACGGCATAAGGCCGGCTCCGATGCAGGGTGTATACTCGATGACAAAGGCGGCTGTTATTGCAATGACAAAGTCCTTTGCCAGGGAACTTGCCTCACTGAATGTGAGGGTAAACGCAATTCTGCCGGGGCTTACAGACACTAAATTCGCATCCGCGATGACGAAGAGTGAAGAGCTGATGAATAAATATGTTCTCCCCACAATACCGATGGGGCGGATTGCACAGCCGGAGGAGATGACCGGTTCTATTCTGTATCTCGTATCTGATGCTGCTTCATTTACTACGGGAGCAACACTTGTTGTTGACGGCGGCAACATTACCTGAAAACCTATAATTCCAAGGAGTAACATATGAAAAATTTATCCGGAAAAACAGCGGCAATAACCGGCGCGGCATCCGGGATGGGGCGCGATACTGCAATTCTTCTGGCCCGGGAGGGGTGCAATGTAGCTATTGCTGATGTGGATGCGAAGGGCCTTGGTGAAACCGCCGCCCTTATCAGGAGTGAAGGGGTGAATGTATCGACTCATATTCTCGATGTCTCAGATAAAGAAGCGGTATATAATTTTGCCGATGATGTTGTAAGACAGCATGGAGAAGTGAATATTGTTATCAATAATGCCGGGGTCGGTTTAACTGCAATGATCGATTCAATGGAATACAGCGACCTGGACTGGATAATGAATATTAATTTCTGGGGAGTGGTTTACGGCACCAAGGCGTTTCTTCCTTATATAATTAAATCGGGAGAAGGGCGTATAGTAAACGTGTCGAGCGCTTTCGGCCTTATGGGGCTTCCTTCCCAGTCAGCATACTGTGCATCGAAGTTTGCTGTAAGGGGGGTTACGGAGTCTCTGCAGCAGGAACTTGAGCTCATTGCAGGTGATATAAAAGCAATATGCGTTCATCCCGGCGGGATTAAAACAAATATAGTAAAAAATTCGCGTCTTGATAAAATTGAGGGATTAACGCCGGATAAAGAGAAGGCTGCAGCAAAGTTTGACAGGATAGCCCGCACCACATCGGCAGAAGCAGCCGCCCTGATTGTCAGAGCTATAAAAAAAGATACCCGCCGTCTCCTTATAGGAAGTGACGCGCGTATGATCGACAGGGTGCAGAGGATATTTCCGGCTTATTATCAGACGGTCATGCTCAATAAAAACAGGGCCTTTAAGGAAATGAGGAATAAAAACAAAATGAAGAAATGAGTCTGCGACTCTTTCTTGACAAAAAAATTTTAAAAAGTCCAATAATACTCGCAGGAAACGGGTATCCTGTGAGTATTGTTATTTTCAGGGAGATTAAATAGATCATGCTGCCAGGATTTACAGGTTATAAGGAATTTATTCCAACTATTGATTTTTCAATTGAAAAAACCGCGCTCGATTTTTTCAGAAAGAACAAAGATATAATCAGGATAAAGAGCGAAACTATAGCTCAGAAGAATCTGATTTCAATTTTTAAGGCTACCATTAAAGCAAGCAACGAGCGGGGATTCCAGAATATGTCCATGCGCGATTTGAGCAGGGAATCCGGATTGAGCCTTGGAGGACTGTATTCCTATTTTCCTGGTAAAACAGAGCTGATAACCATGCTTTTTAACTATAGCGAAGAGATGGTTCTTAATATAATGCGGGAGCAGATAAGAAACGATTTCAGCACTATTGAGATATTGAACAGACTTATCTGTGTTCATCTCTACGTGAGCGAAGTGGGGCATGACTGGTTTTATTTTTTCTATATGGAAACAAAAAATCTTTCAAAAGATAACCAGAAGAGAATGATTGCAGGAGAATTGAAAACTGAAGAGATATTTCATGATCTTCTGAAGAAAGGAATTAAAGAGGGTATTTTTAAAGTTGATGATCCGCTTTTTACTGCTTCTGTGATAAAATCGATGCTTCAGGACTGGTATCTGAAGAGGTTTAAGTTCTCAAAGAGAAATATGAGTGTTGAGCAATATGCTGAAAATGTTATAAAGCTGATTGGGTCTTATATTTTAAACAAAAGCTGATTCCGGCATTCTCCATCCCCCCTGATAACAGGATCAGGCAGAGCCGCAGTATTTTCCTTTTCCCCGCACTGCCGGGAAATAAAACTGTTTGCATAGATCACCCCCTCCGTATTATGAAATCATAAAATATTTCTATATTTTGCTTTTTGCATTAAAATATATATTCAGGAATTGTTGCTGAATATATATGAAGTTAAAGTTGCAGAATATAAAAGATGTCTGTTTATTGGCAATAATTTATAATATTACCTGTATTGTGTTTTTTTATTTTATAAATACTTAATTTGACAGTTTCATTGGAACATTATTAAATATTAATGGGTCTAATTTAATATATAACAGGTTGATAAATGCAGGAATCGATGCGCGGAATTATTGATTTTCTGGCTGTAACGGAATTTTCCCAGGCCATTCTTCTTATTTTCATACTTCTTGTCATGGAGAAGAACAGGAAGGCGAATATTTTTTTTGCCGCCTTTCTTTTTATTGTTTCATCCAATTTTTTTTCGTTCTATCTTCTTAAAGCAGGCCTGAAATATCCGGCTACAGTTTTTGCGGTTCTGTCAATACCGGGCCTTTCTATTGCAGGGGTCTTTATATATTTTTATGCTCTTTTTGTAACAGGACTTCTTGAGAAATTCAGAAAACTGCACCTTGTTCATTTTATCCCCTATGCTGTTGTCCTTGCAGCTTTTTCAGTTTTACTGTTGAATACTCCTGAATTCCCTGACAGGTCACATAATTTTAAAAGAATAATGTCTGTCATAATAAGTACAGGGCTTGTCGTTTCCATATCATATATTGCCTATACCATTGTTCTGCTGGGGCGTTATTATAAAAAGATTGAAAATTACTATTCTGCTCCCGAAAGGGCCAGCCTGAACTGGCTTAAAAGGATAACAAGCCTTTCAGTTCTGGCCCTGACTTTCTGGTGTCTCGGCTTCTGGTTTGCACATCTCAGGATAATACCCCGGAGCCATGCGGGTATGGTTATAAACATAATAATATGGACCGTGATTATATTTATAACCGCCTATTACCTTATAAATCAGCCTGAAGTTTTCAGAAAGAACATAGAAATGGAACAGGCTGTTGAGGATGGTGAGGATTCCGCATTATCAGGAAAATACGCAAGGCAGAGTATTGATGACAGGATGCAGGAACAGTACTTTGAAAAACTCAGTCAGTACATGGATGAGCATAAACCCTTTCTTGATGAGAATATTTCAATAAAAGATCTGGCTGAGGAGGTGGATATCCCTCCCCATCACCTCTCTATTGTCATAAATAACCGGCTTAATAAAAATTTTTATACATTTATTAATGAGTACAGGGTGCGGGAGGCATCAGCGATTCTTGATGATCCTGAGAATGCCGGGGCAAGTATAATTGCAGTTGCATTCAGGTCAGGTTTCAATTCAAAATCAACATTTAACTCCGTGTTTAAAAAAATGACAGGTTATACACCTTCCGAGTACAGGAACAGAGGCGCTTTAAGGTCTGAACTTGCAAGTTAAGACCTTAAAGCGGGTTTCTCCGCGTACAGGCTTGTAAGTCCGGTCGATCAGGAGCGGTTTTTTGGTATACTATGATTTTAGTTTATAAGTAAAATTGAGGTTACAATATGCGATTTAGAATTATAGCTGCACTTTTTTTTGTTTCACTGACAGCATCAGCACTCTTCTCAGAGGAGAACATTGCTGTAAATGGCACAATCAGTTACGAAAATTACATTGCAGCAGTGGAAAAAACTCTTCCTGAGCTGAAAAGCAACGAAGTAGATGTTCTTTCTGCGGAAAATGCAGTGAAAAGCGCAAAATCCGGCGGGGATACGGCTTTAACAGCAGGCGGTACTTCCTATTCAAATAAACAGTACTCCGGGATTAATAATAAAGGCGATGTCAGGGGATATGATTATTACGCCGGTTTAAGCAAAACAATCACTTCAACCGGAACAACCCTTAGTGGTACATATAATTACGAGAAAAACAGCTACAGCAATTTCAACTCATCGTCAGACTATTCATCTTACGCACCATCATTTTCGGTTAAAGTCAGTCAGCCCCTTCTGTATAACTTTTTCGGAAAGGTGGACAGGTATAGCGAGAACAACGCGAAGATGAAGCTTGAAATAGCAAAGAGCCAGCTGCAGGAAAACAACAAAAGTGTTCTTAATGCCTATAAGAAACTCTATTTTCAATGGATTATGTACAGTGAAAATATAAAGAACCTTGATGCGGCAGTTGTTAATTCAAACGCTTTGAAAAATCAGATACTGAGAAAAGTCAGGGCAGGGCTTGCTGATAACGATGACTACCAGGGGGCAGTCTCATCCGTTCTGAGCTATGAGAACCAGAGGCGTGAGTACCGTACAGAACTCATAAATATTGAAAACCAGATGAGTCTCTACCTGGATATAACGGGGCTGGCTCCTGATGAGAAAGCCTTTGAAGACTATTACGGTAAAGCCGGGAGTTCAGATCTGGCAGAAGTTGACTTTAAAAAAACCACATCAGCAAAGGTAATGGATCTTACAATGAAGAATTACCTCTATTCAAAGGGGGTCTACGAGAACAGGCTTCTTCCTGAATTTAATATTTTCGGTGAAGTAACAAGAAAAGACCTCTCTGATTCACAGACATACGGGACAAGAGATACAGACTATAGCGTGGGGTTTGAGTTCAAGTATTACCTTGAAAATAATTCTGCTGAGAGCGGTCTTAAAGATGTTGAGATTCAGATTAAGGGCCTGGAATATGAATACGAGGCAACTGAAAACAGTTACAGGAAGCAGCTCCTGTCCTATATTGAAAGTTCAAAAGGAATAATTGACCAGCTTGAAAATAAAGAAAAAGCCCTCAAGGCTCTGCAGTCGAAGCTTGTAACTGAAAAGAGGAAATACAGCCAGGCAAGGCTTAATCTTTCATATGTAATAAGTACGGAGAACAGCATAACCTCTGAAAAGAACAATATACTGTCACTTAAATACCAGCTTATAAGCTGTTACATAGACTACATGGACCTTGTAAAGTAGGATCGTATAATGGAAAAAATAGTCAGTTTTTTTGTAAAAGACAAACTCATTGTTAACATAATATTGCTTACAGTACTGGTGGTGGGTGTCGCTTCAGCATTTAATATTAAGCGTGAAACCATGCCTGCCACGGATATTGACAGGATGATTATCAGGGTGGCGTATCCCGGGGCAAGCCCGGAGGACGTTGAGCTAAATGCTGTTGTGCCTGTTGAAGACACACTCAATGAAATAAACGGTATTGAGGAATACAAGTCTGTTTCCATTGATGGCGGCGCTGTTATAATCGTCAGCATTGATCAGGATGTCTCCAATAAACAGAAGATTAAGGATGAAGTGTTCAGGAAGGTATCCAAAAGCAATATAGATGATATACCTGATGATGTTGATGATATTCAGGTGCATGACATGAATACCAGTCATAAAAGCATTATCCAGATAGGGCTTTCCATAAAGGATGGTAAAGCTACAAAACGTGAGCTTTATGCTGTTGCAGACCAGCTCCAGAGTCAGCTTAAAAGGCTGAATGGTGTCAGCGAGGTCGATATGAACGGGTACCTTGACAGGGAGATTCACATCAATGTAAACCCGGATAAAATGGATAAGTATTACGTATCTCTCAATGATCTCATTCAGAGTATTCAGTACAGGAACGTAAGAGCTTCAGGAGGCACAATACAGTCTGTTTATTATGAGAAGAATATTGTTACAGTGGGGCAGTTTGATAAACCGGCCGATGTCGGGGAGGTAATTGTCAGGAGCGGATTTGAGCAGCGGAAAGTACGGATAAAAGATGTTGCCTCTATTGAGGACGGCTTTGAAGACGAGGATATTAAAGTAAATGTTAATGGGGAAAGTTCTGTCATCTTTATCGTCAGGAAGAAGGAGGACGCTGACATCATAAAGACTGTTGACGGGGTCAAAAAGTACATAGAGTCCCATAAAAAAATATACGGGGAAAAGTTCGATTTTTTTACAGTGGCGGATGACTCGGAATCGGTCAAGTCTCTCATAGGTGTTGTAATAACAAATGCAACCATAGGGTTTATCCTTGTCTTTCTGGTCCTCCTCATATTTCTTGACCTTAATACATCGTTCTGGACAGCAATGGGTATTCCCGTATCACTCCTGTTGACAATAATATTTATGAGGAGTAACGATTTCTCTTTAAATATTATGACTCTGGGAGGTATAATTACAGTACTGGGGATGCTTGTTGATGACGCCATTGTTGTTGCTGAAAATGTTTATGAAAAGAAAAACCAGGGCATACCTGCAATGGAGGCTGCAATTACGGGAGTAAAAGAGGTCTTTGCCCCGGTACTTGTCAGCGTACTCACAACTGTCCTGGCCTTTCTACCCATACTGCTTATAAAGGGGACAATGGGTAAATTCATCTATTCCTTTCCGCTTGTGATTTCGGCTGCGCTTCTTTTCAGTATTTTTGAATCAACAACTCTGCTTCCCAACCACCTGGCGTACAGTCATATAAAGGTAAAGGAGGACAGGAGGGAGCACTGGTTCAGGCCGCTTGTAGCGTTTTATGAAAAAGTGCTCAGGAAGGCGCTCGGGTACCGGTATTTTATCCTCGGATTTTTTCTTGTGCTCTTTGCGTTCTCTGTTGTTTTTTCAAATGAAACAATAAAGGGATTTGTCCTGTTCTGGGATAACAGCAATGAATATGTTAATATAGATATCTCCCTTGATCCCGGAACTTCGCTTGAGAAGACTGAAGAAAAAACTCTGGAACTCAGGAAACTCATAGTCGGCAATATACCTGAACAAGAACTTGTTTCAACCTACAGCCGTATAGGGACCCATTCCAGCCGCGGCTCCACGGATCATGAGTACTGGTCGACAATACAGATTAAGCTTGTGCCAATAAATGACAGGGAGAGAACCGCAGGGGAGATAGTAAATGATCTGAGAAGAAAAATCCCCCCTGAAGCGCTTAAAGGGTTCGTGTCAGTTGTGATGAAGGAGCAGAAGGGAGGCCCTCCAACAGGTGAGCCTGTTGATATCAAGGTTGTCAGCAGGAATTCGGAAGAGGCAAAAACCGTAATGAGGGACCTCATGAATACCCTGGAAAAAATCGACGGGGTCAAGGATGTGGACTCCGACCTTAAAGAAGGGAAACGGGAACTCCGGTTCAAGTTCGACTATTCAAAGATGGCCCAGTATGAGCTTGATGTTAAGACCATCTCCTCGGCAGTACGCGCCGCTTACGCGGGGAGTACGGCAACCTCCATTCAGACTGTGGAGAGCAAGCTTGATTTTGTTGTACGGCTTGAGGAAAAATCCAGGGGGAGCGAAGCGCATCTGATGAATCTTCTGATTCCAAACAGTTCAGGGCGGCTTATCCGCCTGAAAGAGGTGGCTCGCCTTACTTCGGGAAGCGGGGAGTCAGAGATAAACCATTTTAACGGCGACAGGACGATCAGTGTTACGGCGGATGTTGACATATCAAAAACAACACCTGTCAAGGTGCAGAAGCAGATAAAAGATATGCAGGGGGAGCTTCTTTCAAAATATCCCAATACCTACCTCCTTTTTGAAGGAGAGGCCAAGGAAAGTGGTAAAACAATGTCAGACATGGCGATTTCGTTTATGGTGGCCCTGTTTCTTATATATCTTCTGATAGTATTGCAGTTCAGATCCTTTGTTCAGCCTCTGGTCGTCATGTGTGTAATCCCCTTCGGGCTGATAGGGGTGCTTATCGCATTTACTCTCCACAGCGTTCCCCTGAGCTTTATGGGAGTTATAGGGGTAATTGGTTTAAGCGGAGTAGTGGTTAATGACAGTATCCTTATGGTGAATTTTATCAACAGGGAAAAGGGGCGGAGTGAGTCAGTAACAAGGGAAAAGCTTTTTGACAATGTGGCCGGAGGAGCTTCCCAGAGGCTGAGGGCGATTGTGCTTACAACAATAACAACAGTTGCGGGCCTTATGCCTACTGTTTACGGGATCGGAGGGAATGCACTGACACTGGTCCCCACGGTAATGGCCATGGCGTACGGGCTCCTCTTTGCCACGACCCTGACGCTTGTTTTTGTGCCCTGCCTTTACATGATAAATGAGGATATAAAAATGCTGGCTGAAATGTATATAAAGAAGATCGTGCTGTTTAAAAGAAATAAGGCTTAGCATGCAGCGGATTGGATAAAAGAAAAGCTTCTGCGCTTATAATCAGGTGCAGAAGCTTTTTCGGTCTTTATGTAACCGTATTTAAATCCCCGCTGATATTGTCTTTTTTTATTGTTCCTCTGTTTCTTCTTCTGTGCCGTCATTCAGTTGATCAGCCATTTTTTTAAGTTCTGTTGTATTCTCTTTGAGGCTGTTTGTTGATTCTGTATTCCCCTGAAGCATGTTGTTGAAGTTTTCTATTGAAATTACAATGTCGGCAATAGCGGTTTCCTGTTCGTTCATGGATCTTTCAATCAGCTCGGACTTGCTCCTCACAGATTCAGTCCGTTGATTCATGTCCTCTTTAAGGTTTTTCTGCTCCATGATCTGTTCCAGCGCCCGTGCTGATCTTTTCTGGAGATCAGATATATCATGCAGGAGGGAGTTGATAAACTGTATTATTTCATTAATATTTCTGTTCCCCTCCTCGACATCCTCCCTGTTTTTCCCCACAAGTCCGGATATAAGCTTGAGGTCTCTGCTGGAATTGTCAGCGAGCTTGCCTATCTCCTCCGCCACTACAGCGAAACCCCTGCCGTATTCCCCGGCCCGGGCAGCCTCTATTGTTGCGTTGAGCGCGAGGAGATTGATCTTGTCGAAAAAATCCTCCATAACGGTAACCACGGACTGAATCTCTCCGGAGTTGTCGTATATTTTTTTGTTTGTAGCGTCCAGTTTCGCGGATGAATTTTCCCCGACTTTTGCCTGCTGCAGTACAGAGTTAAATATATCTGATATATCCCTTCCGTATCCTTCCAGAAGATCTACAGAGTCCGAGAGAATTTCAAAGCTTTTGAACAGTTCAAGGACGGCTTCATTCTGCGACTTTGAAGCATATGTGACACTGGTGGTATTGGCGGAAATCTCCTCCATGGAAGCGGCAAGTTCTTCAAATGATGCGGCCTGATTCTGGAAACTCTCGGAAAAGGAATCAACTACACCGGAAGTGATATTTATAGATTCTGTTATTTTATTAAAGGTCTGATTCATTACCGAGTTCATTGAGCTTATACGCTTATATTGTTCCATGCTCTTTTCAGATTCGGCAACTGTAATTAAAAGTGCCCTGTTGAGAATCCTGCTTGCAGCTGTTCCAACCAGAAACGTTCCTGCGAGTGTTATCAGCCCGTCCATTAATGTGGTTCTTGCCGTATCAACAATCAGCCCCTCTGCAAGAGGGAGAGCTTTAAGAAAAAAGTATCCGATGTGTATGGCGATAAATGAAAATAGAAGAGATGTCGTAAGCCGTAAAGAACAGAACATCGATGTAAAGGTGAGACACATCAGCATGAAATAGGCAAGGGAGACACCTGCAGTATGTGGAGGCTTTGATATAAAACCAGCGCCGGAGAGGATTGCTGTAAAGATTGCAAATGCATTCAATCCCCACTGTACCCTTCCGGTTTTAAGGATTGAAAGGACCAGCATCGTTGCCACAGATGCAATCGCGGCAAGTGTAATGGCACTTTTCGCTCTTTCAGGGGGAAGGGAGAGAGCGAAAAGTATCAGTAATATCATAAGCAGAATGAAGAACAGGTTTATAATCATGAGAAATTCCCCTTTTTTATAAAGGACAAAGTTCTCTTTATCGACCTTGCCGAGAAAAAATTCATTTATCATATTGAGGACTTTATTCATTCTTTATCACTCCCTGTAGGTTAGCAGATTCGATGAACGGTCGCTGCATTTCCGGAAAATTTTTTAATTTAATTTATAATAAAGAGTTTATGTCAAGAATGTTATATTATGGCGGAGCAGTAATTGTTACAGGCTCGCGGATAAAGCAGCCGGTCATGTGTACCGGTACGGCTTTATTTTAAGGATAATGAATGCCGGGATAAATAGAAAGAATCGGCTGCATCTTAATTTTATTATTTTTTTAAAAAATATTTATGCCGGCATAAATTAATATTGACATAAGTAAAGGTAAAGAAGTAATGTCCATTTCGTTGCCACGGTGGTTGGCATCTGAAGCGTCGGGTGGTTACAGTTTTTTTAAGACTTTGTTAAGCCGAAGTTAAAAAAAAATAAAAAAGCTTTTGAAAAAGCTTGACGCGGAAAGGCGGTTTGTTAATTTGTAATCAAGGCTGACGAAAGTTAGTTTGATTTATATAAGTAGAGTCTGAAAACTACTAAGCGATTGGTAAAGTGTCGGAATCTCCGTAGCAGAACTGCTCTTTGTTAAAACTTGCTTTAAGGTTGTTTGTGAAGGGTAGGGAGCTGAAGGGGATTTTTTTTGCGCTTAAAATGTGCTTTGTGGGTTTGCTCTTTGAAAACTGAGTAGTATTATAGACGTTAAGCAGAAGTTTTTTGCATAATTAAGAAACTAATTTAAAATGATAATAAATATCATGGAGAGTTTGATTCTGGCTCAGAACTAACGCTGGCGGCGCGTCTTAAACATGCAAGTCGAACGGTATCTATTGAGCTTGCTTAGTGGAGAGAGTGGCGAACGGGTGAGTAACACGTGAATAATCTGGCTCCGGGATGGGGATAACTACCCGAAAGGGTAGCTAATACCGAATAAGATGGTAGATACATAAGTATCAGCCATTAAAGGTGGGGACCGCAAGGCCTACCGCCTGGAGATGAGTTCGCGGCTGATTAGCTTGTTGGCGGGGTAACGGCCCACCAAGGCGACGATCAGTAGCCGGCCTGAGAGGGTGAACGGCCACATTGGGACTGAGATACGGCCCAGACTCCTACGGGAGGCAGCAGTTAAGAATCTTGCGCAATGGGGGCAACCCTGACGCAGCGACGCCGCGTGGATGATGAAGGCCTTCGGGTTGTAAAGTCCGGTAAGCAGGGAAGAATAAGCAACGGGTAATATTCGTTGTGATGACGGTACCTGCCTAAAGCCCCGGCTAACTACGTGCCAGCAGCCGCGGTAATACGTATGGGGCGAGCGTTGTTCGGAATTATTGGGCGTAAAGGGCGTCTAGGCGGGGGATTAAGTTAGATGTGAAAGCTATGGGCTCAACCCATAAATTGCATCTAAGACTGGTTCTCTTGAGTTCGGGAGAGGAGAGCGGAATTCCAGGTGTAGCGGTGAAATGCGTAGATATCTGGAAGAACACCAGTGGCGAAGGCGGCTCTCTGGCCTAGGACTGACGCTGAAGCGCGAAAGCGTGGGGAGCGAACAGGATTAGATACCCTGGTAGTCCACGCCGTAAACGTTGTATACTAGGTGTTAGCGGCTTGTCTGCTAGTGCCGAAGCAAACGCATTAAGTATACCGCCTGGGGAGTACGCCCGCAAGGGTGAAACTCAAAGAAATTGACGGGGGCCCGCACAAGCGGTGGAGCATGTGGTTTAATTCGATGATACGCGAAAAACCTTACCTGGGCTTGAACTG
>DAIOFM010000057.1:0-23552 GCA_036745755.1 Spirochaetota bacterium
TTATGAAAATCCTGAAGGTGATGAATACGACAGGTTTGACGCAGACCCGTGGTCCGCTTCAAAAAAATAATCAGATAAAGACGTCCCTTGGCTTGCTCCCCTGCTGGGGCCCGATATAACCGAGCTCTTCCATCTTTTCGATCATACGTGCGGCACGGTTATACCCTATGCTGAGTCTTCTCTGAAGATACGAAGCCGATGCTTTTCTCGTGTCCTCAACGATTTTAAGCGCCTCAACAAATAGCTCATCCTCCTCTTCGGAGAGCTCCCCATCCTCATCTGTAAAAAGTGATTCTTCAATATCTATATACTGAGGTTCTCCCAGGGTCCTCAGGTGCTTTACTATATCCTCAATCTCGTTTTCAGAGATAAAGGCCCCCTGTATCCTTACGGGATATGAACTCATTGGAGACTGGTAAAGCATGTCCCCTTTGCCGAGAAGTTTTTCCGCGCCGTTCTGATCAATGATAGTGCGGGAGTCTGTTTTCTGGGCAACCTGAAATGCAACACGCGCCGGGAAATTCGCCTTTATGATACCGGTAATGACATCCACTGACGGCCTCTGAGTAGCAAGTACAAGGTGGATGCCGACAGCCCTTGCCTTCTGGGCAATACGGGTAATGGACCCTTCAATCTCCTTTGATGCCACCATCATAAGATCCGCCAGCTCATCAATTATAATCACGATAAACGGAAGCTTCTCCTCTTTGCTCCGTTCTCTCCGGATCTTTTCATTATATGTAATAATGTCCCTGGTGTTCTTTGATGCAAGAAGCCTGTATCTTCGCTCCATTTCAAAAATTGACCATTTCAGCACAGCAGGTGCAAGATGCGGTTCCGTAATTACAGGTGTCAGCAGGTGAGGCATACCGTTGTAAAACTGAAGTTCCACCATCTTCGGATCAACAAGTATGAACCTTACATAATTCGGGTCATAGTTATACAGTATACTTGTTATGATGGAGTTGACACACACTGACTTACCGGCGCCCGTTGCGCCTGCTATGAGAAGGTGAGGCTGTTTTTTTAGATCCAGCATTACAGGCACGCCTAAAATATCCTTGCCGAGCCCCACCTTTAGACTCCCCTTGTTATCCTGGTACTGCTTAGATTTTATTATATCCCCAAGGGTAACCATCTCCCGTTTCTTGTTCGGGAGCTCTACGCCTATTGCCGATTTACCCGGAATGGGAGCAACTATCCTTACCCTGTATGCAGCCAGGGCCATTGCGATATCATCAGCGAGCCCAACAACACGGTTTATCTTTATCCCCGCTGCTATCTGCATTTCGTACAGTGTAACCACAGGGCCCCTGTTTACGTTTATAACCCTGGACTCTATACCGAAATCTGAAAGTGTACGCACAAGGAGTTGTGAGTTTTTCTTTATTTCACTCTCCCATGTCTCGGTATCCACAGGTTCGGAGTTATGAAGAAACCCTGTTGGTATTATATATTCCTTGTTTATTTTAAGCTGGTTGAAGACCCTCTCATCAATGGGCCCCCCGGGGCCTTTTTCAACTACACGCTTTTCCCTGTCAGTCCCGGCTGCAACTGCGCCTGAGGTTCCGGTATCATCTCCTGTCTCCCCCTCCGCATCTATTCCGAAAATTCTGTTTTTTCTTATTTCATATTCCTCACGGCTGAACTTCACTTCAGGCTCATCATCATAGCCGTGCCTTTCCCGGGTACCCGTATATTCAGGGACGGGATTATCCTCTTCAAAATATTCATCCTCATCAAAACCATTAATATCGGTTTCAGAACAATCCTCACCCCCGAATGGATCCGCATTTTCAGGAGAATAATCAAATTCGTAATCATTCTCTTTAAGGGAATCCTTCCCTATAATAACGTCATCACTTTCAACCGGCTCATACCCGGCAACGTCACCCTGCAGTGCCCCCCTGAAAAGTTCATCATCAACAGCAGCCGGAACATTCATCTCAAGGAGCCTCACTGTCTCACTCTTTTCGCCTTCACTCTTAGATCCGCCGATAACAACCCTTCGCTTTACAATCCAGGGGACCTTTTTGCCTGCCCGGAGATCCTCTCCTATATAGTTAAGCGGAACACCCTCCTCCGGAGTCTTCCCCTTCCATTTAAAACGCTTTATAATGCCCCTTTCTCCGAAAAAAGTGATCCTCCCCCTGTTCTCAAACAGGGGGGTGAGAGACACGGCGCCAAGAAGGATCAGACCTGCCAGGTTCATCACTGCTATAACGAGATAAGCACCGGTCACACCTATCACTGATTTAAAAAACTGATATATATAATACCCTATAAAACCGCCGCTGTTCTGATGAATGTCAGCTATAGATGTAGCAAGGAATGACGCGGAGCTTATTGTAAGGAAAAAAAGGGTAAACAGCTTATCTACAACATCCCCGCCCGCTTCTTTTCTGAACTGGTTCCACGCTGAAAGAAACAGCATTAACACGAAAATATATGAAGCGACCCCGAAGGCCGACCTGAATATATGAGAGATCAGTGCACCCACAGGTCCTATTATATTTGAAACAGGCCTGTTGAAAACAAGAGCCCTGTAATCATTCTGGCTGTAACTTGATATGCTTAATAGAACAATAATACCCGCAAGGGAAAGAAGAACACCAGATATTTCCCTGTACCTTTTATCCTGTAACAAAACTCCCTCCGACCAGGGTTAAATAAAATTATCAAACACTGACTGCAGAATAAAAACCATAACGGTAAAATTTTTTATTTCAGAAAATCCGTAAAAGTCAACCGCAGCCATGAGATACCCTGTCTTTAATAATTTTCGGCTTTTTAAGGGATTTCTTTTAGGGTGAAGAGGGGATTATTATCAGGTATGGAATTTATTTTTTAACCCTCCTCCCCTTTAAGGGAGGAAAGGGGAATTATACTTCAATTATTTTTACCTCTATAACAGGGTTTCTCCTTGTTACCCTGTATATATAACTTTTTACACTCTTTTTAAGGGAGATCTCCATCTCTTCCCGGCTTCTTTTTTCTATAAGGAGCCTGCGGATCCTGTCCTCAATCTCTTTTTTAAGCATTTTATGAATTTTGACATTCTCTTTACTGATAAAACCCCTTGCAATAATCTCAGGCTCGCTCAGAGCCATACCCTGGGCTATAACAGAAGTAATAAAAATTATACCGTCAGTGGACATCAGGTGCCTTTCGCGGATTACTTCACCCGCCACATCCCCGATCTCGGTACCGTCAACATACATCTCTGACAGGGGTATTTTATCTACTGCCTTAAAGGATTTTTTGGTCAGCTCCAGCACATCCCCGTTTTTGGCTATAATTATCCTTGATGATTTTATATTAAGGGACTCGGCGATATCCGCATGTTTTTTTAAATGTTTAAACTCGCCATGAACAGGCATAAAAAATTTCGGTTTTGTCACAGTAAGCATCAGCTTGAGCTCCTTGGAGGAACCGTGGCCTGAAACGTGGATATCCTCATCTTTGTCGTAGTAGACATTAGCCCCTATCTCCATAAGGGAATTAACAATATTTGTCACCATCCTTTCATTGCCTGGAATTACGGAAGCTGTAATTATAACAGTATCGCCCTTTTCCACAATAAAGTGCCTGTGTGTACCGAAGGCCATTCTTGCCAGGGCCGACATTGGTTCTCCCTGCGTACCCGTCCCTATTATAACTATCTTCTTGTTAGGATGTTTCGCCGCCTCATCAATCCCTATTATCAGGTCCTCCTTAACATCAAGAAAACCGAGAGATTCCGCGATTTCTATATTCTTCTGCATTGTCAGTCCGGAAATTACAACTTTCCGGTTGAACTTCTGCGCGGTATCAAGGACCTGCTGAATCCTCTGTATATTAGAAGCGAAGGAGGCGACAATAATCCTCCCCTTTGAAGATGAAAATATATCGAAAAGCCTGTCTATAAGAATTGATTCCGATTTCGTGAAACCCTCTTTCTCCGCGTTTGTGCTGTCAGACATCAGCAGGAGAACTCCCTTTTCACCGTAATGGGCGAACCTGTAAATATCAGTCACCTCTCCCTCTGCTGAGGAGAAGTCTATCTTAAAGTCACCTGTATGTATAACGGTTCCCGCCACTGTCTGTATGGCAAGCCCTACCCCGCCGATAATAGAATGATTTACCCTTATAAATTCAACTGTAAATGACCCGATCTCCTCTATCTGCCTTGGCGTAACCTCGATAAATTCAGGTTCATATTTAAGGGGCTTTTCTGCGAGCCTGCTCTGCACAAGACCTATGGTAAGCCTTGTAGCGTATATCGGGACCCTTACCTCCTGCAGCAGAAATGCTATGGCTCCGATATGGTCCTCGTGGCCATGCGTAAGGATTATTCCCCTTATCCTTCCCCTGTTTTTCCTTATATATGACAGATCCGGTATGATGTAATCTATGCCCGGCATCTCGTCCCTGGGAAACATAATGCCGCAATCCACAATAATAATATCATCACCCTGTTCAAAAAGGGTTATATTTTTCCCAACCGCCCCGAGACCGCCGAGCGGGATTATATTAACTTTTGATTCTTTTGTTTTTTCACTCATACGCCGGTATGACCGAACCCCCCGTGACTGCGATCTGTTTCATTAAGGCCCTCTTTAACAATAAACTCACCTCTGTAGACTTTTGAAAAAATAATCTGCCCGATCCTCATGCCATGCTCAACAGTAAAGTCTCTCTCCCCGAGGTTAGTCATTATTATGCTTATCTCTCCCCTGTAATCTGAATCAATTGTTCCCGGGGAGTTAAGAAAAGTTATGCCATGCTTCAGCGCAAGGCCGCTTCTGGGCCGTATCTGGGCCTCGTATCCATCCGGGATTTCAACGAAAAGTCCCGTGGGAACAAGGGCCGTTTTGCCCGGAGAAAGAAGTACAGGTTCATCAACCAGTGCACAAAGGTCCGCACCTGCCGCTCCGATACTCTGATACTCGGGCAGTTTCGCCCCCTCTTTAAGTCTTATCTTCACAGGTATCATATATATTTTTTTATCTCCCTCATAAGGCAGACCTCAACGTCATCACATTTAAGGCAGTATTCGTCTGTATAATCAAAATCCTCTTCAACACAGATGTCCGTTCTCCCCTCCATCATTATTTCCTTGAGCCTGATATGCTGATATTCATCATCAGAAAGGGCTTCCGCGCCGCCATTCTTTACCTTCTGCAGAATAACAAGAAGCTTCGCTGTCTCATCGCTTTTGCCGGAGGGGGGAGCAGCGCTTGTCGCCTTCATTTCCCTGTTGATTTTTGCTCTGATCTTTTTAGCCTTGAATTCAATACCCCTCCTTCTCATTATCAGAAAGAAGATAAGGCCGAAAACGATCCCGCCCAGGTGCCCGACATGGGAAACATTGCCTCCACCTCCTGATGAAACCAGAGACATGAATTCAAGGGCTCCGTAAAGTATAACCAGATATTTTGCCTTCATAGGTATGACAAAGAAGACAAGGAGCTCCACGTCAGGGAAGAGCATCCCGAAAGCCAGGAGGAGCCCGAAAACAGCCCCTGAGGCGCCGATTGTCGGCGTAACGTAGAGAATTCCTCCGAGAAAAGTGTTAATTACAAGAATCGAAATTCCCGCGCCTACACCTGTGAAAAAATAGTATAAAAGGAATTTTCTGCTCCCCCATAACTGCTCAACAGGGATACCGAAAAGCATCAATGCGTAAAGGTTAAGAAAAATATGAAAAAATCCCCCGTGGAGGAACATGTATGTAAAAATCTGCCAGATAAAAAATTTCTCGAGAACCAGGACAGGTGTAAGGCCAAAATAACCCACCATAATCCCGTTATACTCCCGAACTATTATCTGGATCAGAAAAACAGCTACATTAATAAAAATAAGTCTCATAACCCAGTTCTGTGAACCGGAAAAACCGTTTCGTCTCATTATCTATTCCAATCCGTTAATTTCTATGCTTATCTGTCATTACAAACGACCTTAAGAATTACTCTGTCAGTATCTCAACTCCGCTATCAGTTACACAAACCGTATGTTCCCACTGGGCCGATAAAAGACCATCCACAGTTACAGCAGTCCATCCGTCTCCGAGAAGACCTGTCTGGAACTTACCCTCATTGATCATCGGTTCAATGGTAAATACCATTCCCGGAAACATCTGCAGGCCTCTGAGACCATTATCATAATGATGCACATGGGGCTCCTCGTGAAATTTATCCCCTATGCCATGTCCGCCGTAATCCTTCACAACAGTAAAGCCGTTATCCGTAGCATGCTTCTGTATTACCTGGCCTATTCTTCCAAAATCGTTATAAGGCCTTACCTCCTGAATTCCCAGATCCATGCATTCCTTTGCCACACGTACAAGTTTTTTCGCAGTCTCAGAAGCTTCTCCGATAATAAACATCCTGCTGGCATCGCCGTAATAACCGTCAACTATAGAGGTAACATCAACATTGATTATATCGCCGTTTTTAAGAACTGTTTCATCCGGTATACCGTGGCAGATTACATTATTAATAGATGTACATACACTTTTAGGAAACCCGTTATAACCGAGAGGAGCCGGTTTCGCACCACGGCTTATCGTATATTCATGAACCCATTCATTTATCTCATCTGTGGTAATTCCTTCACCTATCTTTTCAGAGACCATATCAAGAATATCCCTGGTAAGTATGGAAGCTTTTCTTATCTTCTCAATCTGTTCAGGAGTCTTTATAATAATCCCTTTTGGTGGTTTTTTCAGCTGCGTCTTCGCTCCCTCCAGAGCATCTGACTCCATATGACATTTTTTATATTTTTTCCCGCTGCCGCACCAGCATAAATCATTTCTGTGTAGCTTTCTCATTAGTTTTAACCTGCAAATAACTTATTTTATAAATGTAGCCTCTCACCTCTGCGTCTCAATAAAAAAATAACCGGCTTTTCAAAATACTAATATACCTTTTTTATTAAGTCTTTTTCTCATTAAAAATAGTGAAAAGGTTGATTTTAAAACTCCACTTATATATTATATCAAAATTATATTATAATTGTCCAGTGCAAGCTTTTTTTGTTAGATATATACTGGCTTAAAGCTGGTAAAAATAAAATTTCTATAGTAAATTATCTATAAGTGCTGTTTTTCAAATTTTAAATAACCGCTATACAAAACTGATTCCGGAGGGTATAATGTATCCTGATATGAATAAAATTCTCAACATGCTGGTAATAGCAATTTTATCATTAATTGTAGTAATAACTCTCCTTTTCTTCGTAAAGATATCAGACAAATCTCATCCATATTTAGAGGGTACAGATATAGAGGATACATATGCCCCCTATTTCCCCTGGAACAGGGCAAAAAAACACTAACCGTTTTTGCCCCCCTTAACCTGCCCGAACTCCTGGATTTTTTCATATAGCACATTAAAATCAATTATATATGTTTTACCTTTATAATCAGCAAGCACACTGTTCCTGCATATACCTTTTACGCGAAACATCGCAGGAGCCTCCCATCTCTCCCCGTTCATACTCTGCACATATGTCCTGTTTTCACTAATATAAACAAGCCCCTCCTCAGCGACATAAACATCTGATATTTTCCCAAGGGTCTTCAGTTTATTTCTCTTTTTAACAGGTATATCATATCTCACAAGAGACCAGACCCCTGTACCTCCCCTGATATACAGGACATAATCATCCTTCATGTTAAACTCAAAAGATGAAGCGGCAATATTTTTTACTTTATTGGTCCCGTCAATATTATCAAAAACGCTTATATAATAAGCCCCTGCTATACCTGTAATAACCCCGTAGTATTTCTCTGATGAAATCATTGAAGCCCTGAATAATTTTTTATATGGCGGGCTGTAGACTCCCTGGTCCAGCCTGTTAACCGTTTTCTCACTGTCTGAAAGTTCATTTATTCTTCCGGATGTAAAAAAAACCGTATTATCCCCTCTCAGGACCGCTGAATCAATATTCTCCTTTTTATCAGCCCTGTACACAGCAACAGGGTCCCCGTCCGGATTAAATACACAGAACCCTTTGCTGTTCCCCAGCATAATTCTTTTCCTGCCCATATCAGCGTATGATATATTATCACTGATAATCTTCTCAGCATTCAGATTTATCTCTTCCGGATACACCAGGATAATGTTACCCTCATCCCCGGTTATCACCACGTTCTTGCTTAAAAAAATATTTTCTCCGTTTAGCATTACGGAAGAAAAACCCTCAAGCAGGTTTTCTGTAATAGCAGCCGTATCTTCGATTTCCCCTTCCGCATATTTCTCAAGTATATCACTATACTTACCTTCCGCAGTTATTGAGCAGGACAGGATAAACGACGATAAAACAAAAAAAGAGATTACTTTAAAAAATTTCATAATGACCTTTCCAGACATGAAATGCTTTACAGGGGAACAGCTGATAGTTTTATAAACTGTCCCGGTAACAATTCCTGAACATAGTTTTCAAACTTGAAAAACGGTTCTTTATGCCGGTTTCTTTACAAGTAAGAGGTATAAAATACTTTGCTCTGAATTTATTAAAGGAATAAATACAGAAATTGTTTAGTCAATTAAATATTTGCTGTCAAGGGAGATACAAAACGGGAAAAATATTTTAATAATGTTGTATCAACATTTCAGGTTCCCGCACGGTATTAATCTTTTTTGCCAGCGAAAAATTACTTGAAATCTCAGCTGTTTGAAACAACCATGATTGGATTTACTGTCAGGGAACATCACTTCACACAGCAGAAGTTTCCATTGCAGAATCTAATACCACAAATCAAGAGTGTATAATGCCCGAAAAAACTATAAGTATTTATGACACAACGCTGAGGGACGGCGCACAGACAGTGGGCATATCCCTTTCTATTCAGGACAAACTTAATATAGCAAAAATATTAGACTGGCTCAAAATCGATTACATAGAAGGGGGATGGCCGGGATCCAACCCCAAGGATGATTCATTTTTCGCCGAGATCAGAAAAAACGAAATTAAACACGCGAAAATTGCCGCTTTCGGCTCAACAAGAAGAAAGGGTTTTAAATGCAAGGACGACCCGATGATCCAGTCACTGGTTGACTCTAAAGCTGACGTAATAACCCTTGTTGCAAAGACCTGGGACTTCCAGGTAACCAAGGCCCTTGGCATGGAGCTCCATGAAAACCTTGAACTTATATATGACTCGGTTGCCTACCTTAAAGACCTGGGATTTGAGGTTTTTCTCGACGCGGAACATTTTTATGACGGCAACAAATCAAACAGCGACTACTCATACCAGTGCATAGAGAAGGCCTGCGAAGCAGGAGCCGACATGATTGTACTCTGTGATACTAACGGCGGGACACTCCCGGCGGAAGTTTCTAAAATCACGTCAGATGTCACATCAGGGATTAAGACACCGGTTGGAGGACACTTTCATAATGATACAGGAGTAGCCGTTGCTAACTCAATGTTCGCTCTTGATGCCGGAGCCCTTTCCATACAGGGGACAGTAAACGGATACGGTGAGAGATGCGGCAACTGTGATCTTATGACCCTTATCCCGAACGCAGTACTGAAAATGGGATATAAATGCCCTTCAGGAGGAGCTCTTCAGCACCTCACAGAGGTTAGCAGAATGGTCAGTGAAATCGCCAATCTCCATCATACAGAGAGCAGCCCCTACGTGGGAGATAACTCTTTTGCTCATAAAGGGGGTATACACGTATCAGCACTGCAGAAAGACACAAGGACCTATGAGCATATTGATCCCACCCTCGTGGGGAACAGGAGGAAAGTCCTTATTTCTGAACTTTCGGGAAAAAGCAATATCGAGTTCAAGGCAAAAGAACTCGGCATAGAAATAAAAAGCGATCTCAGTATTTCAAAAGATCTGCTTGAAAAAATAAAAAAACTGGAGGACCAGGGGTTCCAGTTCGAGGCTGCTGAAGGTTCCTTTGAACTTCTAATCAGGGAAGCTACAGGTGAATACAGGCCGTTTTTCAATTTTCTCGGGTTCAGGCTTATAACCGAAATGGAGAGTGACGGCAAGCTTGAAAGCGAGGCAACAATCAAAGTTGAGGTAGGAGGCACCCTGGAGCATACCGCGGCAAACGGCCACGGCCCTGTTGAGGCAATGGACAACGCGCTAAGAAAAGCCCTGACAAAATTCTATCCCGAGATATCTCAGATGCATCTCTCAGATTACAAGGTAAGGGTTCTTGAAGATAATAACGGAACTGCATCAAGCGTAAGGGTACTTATTGACCAGACAGACGGAACAAACCACTGGGGCACGGTGGGGGTTTCCCCGAATATTATCGAAGCTTCCTGGATGGCACTGGTTGACGGAATTGAGTATCTATTATTTAAGAAAAACAGAAATGCCAACTGTTAGATTTTCTGATACAGGATTATTTTAAAATGAGAATTACACGTAAGACACTGCGACTAATTACAGCGCTGATTTTATCTGCAGTTATACTGCCTCCGGCCCATCTTTATTCATGGGACAGCTACGACAGGGTTTTTGCTGTAGTTAATAACAGGCCGGTCATGGAGAGCGAGGTTAACCTCCGTTTCGAAAGGCTCAGGGGTTCAAAACATTTCTCTTCCAGAAGAGCTGCCAGAGAGAAAAGCAGAATTCTGGACAGGCTTATTGAAAATGAAATTATATTTGAAACAGCCCAGAGAGAATCTATCGAAATCAGCAACAAAAAGGTAATCAACCAGCTTGAAGGGTTTATGACCTCCTACTTCAGCTCGAAGATGAAAAACAGCAAAGTTAAAAAAACCGTAAAAAAAGTATCCGAGAATCTCGAAAAATATATGGAGAACAGGTTTGAACCTCAGGTAAAAATAGATCCCGATCTTCAGAAACTGATAGACTATATTGAAAAAAAAGAGAAAACGGATTTTTTTACCTTTTTTGATGATCTCAGGGTTAAGATAGCCAAAGAACAGATAATGTCTATTGCTGTGGGAACAAACCCTCCTTCCACAGCAGAGGCAAAAAAATGGTTCTATGCCAACAGGAAAAAACTCGGTTACGAAGTACATGTGAAACATATACTCATTGTTCCTGAAGGGAGATCTCTGGCGAGCGAAAAGAAGGCCAATAAAAAAATCGCCGGGATCAGAAGAAGAATCATGGCAGGGGAATCCTTTGAATCCCTGGCATCTCAGTATTCCCAGGACCCCGGCTCAGCCGCTAATGGAGGCGACCTGGGATGGCAGATCCTTGCCCAGCTTGATCCTTACTTTGCCAGCAATGTTTACAGGATGAAAAAAAGTGGCCAGATATCAGGAGTATTCAAATCAGGATTCGGTTATCATATTGCCAAATTTCTCGGGATACGGCCTGTTTCTTTCGACAAAGTTGAAAGAATGATTGTTTATAAACTTTATACCGAAAACATGGAAGCCCAGTTCAGGAAATGGGTTACTCAACAGAAAAAGAAAGCCGCCATAAATATTTACATGGAAAACTATGTAAAGGGAAAATAATGGAAAAAAACAGAGTAGATATCATAATTCATATTGATGAAGACCTCACTGACAGCATACTTGAATTCAGGGGTGAATATACACCCCATATAATATCATCAAGAATCGGGGAAACATTCAGTTCAGGAGAAATATACTACTCAATCCCTTCCGTATATGAAGGGAAACTTAAAAATGAAAAAAATATAATTATCAGGGAATCCTCTGATGACGTAAAATACTGGAGAGACATTTTCTCCCGGACATCATCCCCTCATATAGCTGTTATAAAGGGCGACTCGCCGTTTTTTGATCCCGATGTATTAAAGGAGATGTCTGAACTCCATATAAAATATCTTGCTGAATTTACCTATTCTGAAAATCTTCCGGAGGGTTTCACATGTGAGATATATTCCGGCGAACTGATGAAGCAGCTGCCGGACATTCAGGAGGAGAGCCTCCCCTTAAGCAAAGTAATCAAATCCAACATAAACCAGTTCGATGTTGAGCTTTACTACCGCGAACCGGACATAAGGGACAAAAGGCTCAGTTTCAGGCTATCTGATCCCAGGGAGAAAAAAATCATGGGGAATCTCTCTGAAACAATGGGGGGAATACCATCCTATAGCGAAATCAGAGACCTTATCAAAAAGAACCCTGAAACTCTTTTCACATCTCCCTCATACCTTGAAATTGAAATTACAGGTGAATGCGGCCTTGACTGCCTCTTCTGCTACAGAAAAGCCCTGAAGCAGACACACCAGAGGATGAGCACAGATACACTTAAAAAACTCATAAATGAAATGAATGAACACGGCCTCCCCTATACCGTATGTTTCGGAGGATCAGGGGAGCCTGCGGATCACCCGGACTTTTACGCGATGATGGATTTTGTCTGCGCTGAACCCCTTGTTGACCAGCTTATAATCGAAACAAACGGGATAAAGGCTGACGCGAATTTCAAAACATACATATCCTCCCCTGAAAGATCAAAAATTAAAGTTATAATAAATAACAACGGCATGGACCGTGACTCATACACCAGGCTCCACGGCGCGGACTCTTTTGATACCGTATTCAGCAACATTACCTCTCTCAACGATCTTAACAGCAGCGGAGAGAGAATTTATTTACAGATAATGAAGATCAACGAAACTGATGAATTCAGCGGCGGGGATGAGCAGAGAACATACCTGGACAAATTCTACGATTTCTGGGAGGGATACAAGGTCCCCATTATTCTGCAGAAACAGAATACCTACTCAGGAAGAATTGAGGACAGAAGATACTCTGATCTCTCCCCTCTTAAAAGAATCCCATGCTGGCACCTTCAGAGGGACCTTTACATCCTCTCTGACGGCACAATTGCCTACTGCAAGCAGGACATTGACGGTGAAGCAGGTTACGGCAACATTAATGATACAGCTTTAAAGGATATACTCAAGGCCCAGGAAAAAGCATTCATTGAAAATTACTCTGACAAATTCCCGTCTAAACCTGACTGTAAAAACTGTGATGAATGGTATACTTTTAATTTTTAGATAATGTAACCTATGAAAGCGGCAGCTGTTATACAGGCAAGGCTAAATTCCACCAGGCTCCGGTCAAAGGCGCTCCTCCCCCTTTGCGGAATCCCCATGATACAACACGTTATTGAAAGAGCAAAATTGATTTCCGGAACATCTGTTGTAATTCTTGCAACAGGTACAGGCATAGACAATGATCCCCTGGAGGATATAGCCGGAAACTGCGGCATCACCATCTTCCGAGGCCCGGAAAACGATGTACTTGAAAGATACTACCGCGCGGCCGAAAACATTCAATGCGACTACGTAATCAGAATTACAGGAGACAACCCTCTGACGGACCATATTGCCGCGTCAAGGGCGCTGACCTATGCCCGTGAAAAAGGAGCGGACCACTGCACAACATCGGGCATTCCCCTGGGCACCGGGGTTGAAGTCATCAGAAAAACCGCCCTTGAAAAGGCATTCAGAGAGGGGATTGAACCTCACCACAGGGAACACGTTACACCTTACATAAAGGAACACCCTGAACTTTTCAGAATCGAAAAATACTCATCCCGAATGGATAATCCCTTCCCGGACTTAAGGCTTACAGTTGATACTGAGGAAGACTTTAAGCTTATGACAGAGATATACAACCGCCTTTACAGGGGAAAGCCTATTGAGCCTGAAGAGGTCATTGACCTTATCAGAAGAGAACCTGAACTCCGTCTTATAAATTCCGGAGTTGAACAGAGACCAATGACCCATCACAGCAATGGAAAAAAATAATATAATAATAGTAACTGGTACAGGCGGGGAACTCGGGACAGGCCACCTGCAGAGGATGCTTAACCTGGTCTCCTATATTACGGGAAAGCATAATTTCGATGTCAGCATACTTTTGCAGAAAGGTGAGGCCGGTATCCCGGAAAGGTTCCGGCACATGCTCATAACCTCCCTTCCTCCATCAGCTGATCTTATAATAAGAGATATGCGTGATTCCTCGAAGGAGGAAATTACCTCGCTCAAATCCATTGCCCCTGTTCTTGCGGTGGATGATGCGGGAGAAGGAAGGAGTTCTGCTGACCATTATGTTGACCTCCTCCCCAATAAAATATCCGGTAGCAATGAACCAGGCTTTTACACGGAAAAATTTATTTACGGATACAACTTTACAGAGGGAATTAAAAACCTCTCAGGTGCAGACCCGGTTTCACGGGATATAGACATTACAATCTACGCCGGTTTTAACCCCCCGGAGGAACTGCTCACAAAAATTTCAAAATCGATACCTGAAAGCACAAAGGCCATACTCCTTTCATCAGGCAGGCCTGTAGTTCTCACGGGAGAACCGCTCCATGAAGATGTTTCATACGCGGAAATACTTACCCGATCCAGAATAGTGATGACCCATTTCGGCATCACCATGTTCGAAGCAAACATCTGCGGCTGCATAATTTCAGCGCTTAATCCCACCCCGTACCACGGCGAACTGACCGCATTGATTGAAAAAGAGATGAGGATCATCCACAGCGCTTTATACTCCGACCTTGACCCTGTTATATTAAGTGAAGATATAAACATGAACCTTAAAAAAAATCTTGCCGCCGCGGTTTCTTTTAATGATATTTTAGAGAGAATCAACATCGGACTTGAAAATTTCACCCGGTATATATATAAAATCTTATTGTGAGGTAAAATTATGGAACTTCATGACGCAATAATGAGCCGCAGGTCAGTGAGAAAATTCACTGATTATCATGTTACTGATGAAGAGATCTCAAAACTTATGGAGGCTGCACAGTGGGCCCAGTCGTGGTCAAACACGCAGTGCTGGGAATTTATAATTGTCAGGGACAAAGAACTGATAGAAAAAATAGTCGGTACCTACTCTGAAACAAACCCGGCAAGAAAAGGTTCCCTCTCAGCCTCAGTACTCATTGCCGTTTGCGGTAAAAGCGACCTTCCCGGCTACAAAAACGGTGAAAAAAGCACAAAGTTCGATTCATGGTATATGTTCGACCTGGGAATTGCAGTACAGAATATCGCATTAACAGCTCACAATCTCGGCCTGGGAACAGTGGTCGTGGGCTCCATGGACCAGGGAAAATGTGCGGAACTTCTCGATGTAAAAGCCCCTTATGAACTTGTTGCAATAATGCCTGTGGGCCAGCCCGTTGAATTTAAGAAGGAAGGGCCGAAGAGGAGGGAGATCGCTGATTTCACACATAAGGAAAGGTTCGGGAATAAATAAGATTGGATCTCTCCGATAAAAAAGCAAAATCAAAGGAGAGGCTTTTCGCCAGCTGGCGCCTCGTGATGCACGAAATAATATTCGAGGCTGACACTGCTGCAGGTAAGGCCTTTGACGTCATACTCCTTATACTGATACTTTCAAGCGTAACGGCTGTTATGCTTGAAAGTGTTGTCTCCATTGAAGCTGAGCACGGAACTCTTCTCCGCATCCTTGAATGGACCTTTACCATACTTTTCACTGTTGAATACCTGGCGCGTATAATCTGCATAGGAAAACCCTTTAAATACATCTTCAGCTTTTTAGGGATAGTTGATCTCCTGGCAGTTATACCAACCTACCTCAGCCTCTTTGTATCAGGCACCCGGTTTCTCATCGTTATAAGAACAATCAGACTTTTGCGGGTATTCAGGATATTCAAACTGGCACGTTACATAAGTGAGGGAAATGTACTGCTCCACGCTCTCAGGGCAAGCAGGTATAAAATAACCGTTTTTCTCGGCACAGTACTCTCTCTTGTGATTATTGCAGGCACAGCAATGTACCTCGTGGAGGGGGTGGAAAACGGATTCACCAGCATTCCGAAAAGTATCTATTGGGCAATAGTGACCCTTACCACGGTGGGTTACGGGGATATCGCGCCTCAGACAATTTTCGGCCAGATACTGGCCTCTTTAATCATGATTATGGGTTACGGGATAATAGCCGTGCCAACAGGGATAGTAACAGTTGAAATGGCCAATCTCAGGAAGGAGGAGAAGATGCTCACCACGCAGTCATGCCCCTTCTGTTCAAGGGACGGTCACGATACTGACGCGCTGTACTGTAAATACTGCGGAGGAAAACTTTAAAACATCCGGATAGGAAAAGCTGCAGGATTTCCAGCTACTTAAGATAAATATCAGCAACTGTAAAATGCTCAACCGTAAGATCAGGCTCAATGCCGTATTTATAATCCTCCTCATAGAGAACCGCTTTATCAATATCCTCACCTGCAAAAACCTTTGCTGAATCCATAGATTCCCAGAAGGTGATAAGAACCACCTCGAAATTGCCATTTAACTCTCTCTTTAAAGTCTGCGCACCCCTGAAACCTTCAGAGTTCACGGCGTCATATACCCCTGTGCGGTGAAGGTACGGTATGAAATCATCAACCTTCTCCGCAGGGCATTTACACTTCCACACACGTGCTATCATTTATCATCCCCCCGTATAACAGAGCAAGGGGCTGAGCCCCTTGCTGTCTTCCGTCAATGTAAAAGTCAGGCAGCCGAAAAGCTACTTGATCATCTCCCCGGCAAGCTTCACAGCTTCATCAATAGCCTTTCCGAGGTTGGAGGCGTCTTTACCGCCGGCCTGTGCCATGTCTTTACGGCCGCCGCCTCCTCCTCCAACAATACCGACTGTGTCCTTAATAAGCTTACCGCAGTCTATACCCTTCTCAACAGCGGGTTTTGTCGCAGCGTAAAGGAGCATCGCCTTGCCGCCGGCAGCTGACCCCAGGCAGATAACAGAATTCTGCGTCCTTTCCCTCAATGAATCTGAAAGGCTGCGGAGCCCCTCAACATCAAGGTCAGATGAAACCATTGATATAATCTTGATACCATTAACCTCTTTAGCCGAGCTGATCAGGGAATCGACATCAGAAACAGCCGCAGCCTTCTTCATCTTATCCAGTTCCTTTTCAGCGGCCCTGCTGCGGGCCATAAGCTCATCCACCTTTTTAACAAGGCCGGTTTCAGGGATATTTACAGATTCGGTAAGGGCGGAGACTATCCTGTTCTGCTCATTGAACCTCTCAAGGAGCCCTTTAAGGGTAACAGCCTCGATCCTCCTTATGCCGGCGCCGGGAGAACCCTCCTTCAGAATCTTGAAGAGGCCGATTTTACCGGTGTTGCTCACGTGTGTACCGCCGCAGAGCTCCATGCTGAAACCGTCAATTGTAAGGACACGGACAGTCTCCTCGTACTTCTCATCAAAGACAGCCATAGCCCCCATTTTAACAGCGTCATTGATGTTCATTATATCTGTTTTAACATCAATGTTCTCCCAGATTTTCCCGTTAACCAGAGATTCGATCTTTTCGATTTCCTCATCACTCAGGGAATTGAAATGAGAAAAGTCAAACCTCAGTTTCTCCGGATCAACAATAGAACCCGCCTGCTTCACATGGCTCCCCAGAACCTGCCGCAGAGCAGCCTGCAGCAGGTGAGTTGCCGTGTGGTTTGCGCGAATAAGGTTCCTGTTCACGCTGTCGATCTTTGCTTCTACTTTATCTCCCTCTTTGAATGAACCTTTAACAACGGTCCCTATATGTATATGTGTCTTGTTGTGCTTTTTAGTGTCCTCAACAGAGAAAAGCGAATCGCCGCATATAATCTCGCCGATATCACCAACCTGTCCCCCAGACTCTCCGTAGAAAGGAGTACGGTTGAGAACAACAATCCCCCTGTCGCCTTCAGATATTTCGCCGCTCTTAACAGTCTCTTTATAAAGGAGGAGGATATCCGCCTCAGCAGACTCTTTCTCATAACCTAAAAACTCTGTGTTGCCCGCCTTTGCAATAATCTCGTCAAACACAGACTCAAAGCCCAGGTCTGAACCCTTCCAGCTCTGCTTGCCGCGCTCCCTCTGCTTCTCCATCTCGGAAGTAAAGCCGTCGGTATCGACTTTAAGCCCCTGCTCAATAGCCATCTCTGTAGTCATTTCAAGAGGGAAACCGAAAGTGTCATAAAGGACAAAGGCGTCTGAACCTGTAATCAGGCCGGAACCGCTCTTCTTTGCGCCCTTCATAATCTCCTCAAGCCTGTCCATGCCGTTCTCTATGGTTTCAAGGAAACGCTTCTCCTCCGACTCGATAACGTTTTTAACATTTGCAACTGTCTCTGTGATTTCAGGATAAAAGTCACCCATTGCCTCAACTATGGGGTCAACCACCTTATACACAAAGGGCTCTTTCAGGCCAAGCAGCCTGCTGTACCTGAGCGCCCTTCGAAGCACACGGCGGAGAACATAACCGCGGCCGTCATTTGAGGGGTATATCCCGTCAGACATCGCGAAAGTGAGAGTACGGCCATGCTCAACAATAACCTTTATGGGGAGCATGTTGGAGCCCTCGTACTTTTTGCCCGACTCGCGGCTTACAAACTCAATGAGAGACTTCAGCTCATCAGTTTCAAAAACAGAGTCAACACCCTGAACAAGGGTGGCAAGCCTTTCAAGGCCCATACCTGTATCTATACCTGTACGGGGAAGAGGTTCAAACTCCCCCTTCTCGTTCTGATTGAACTGGTTGAAAACCAGGTTCCAGTACTCCATGTACCTGTCGCAGTCACACCCCGGCTTGCAGTCAGGGCTGCCGCAGCCGAACTCCTCGCCGCGGTCAAAGTAAAGCTCAGAACATGGGCCGCATGCGCCTGTGTCACCGGCCGGGCCCCAGAAGTTGTCCTCCTTGCCTAAACGCACGATCCTTTCGGCAGGGATTCCTATTCTTTTGTTCCAGAGTTCATATGCCTCATCGTCATTTTCATAAATACTTGCCCAGAGTTTCTCTTTCGGAAAACCGATAACATTTGTGGAATAGTCCCAGGCGAAATCGATGGCCTCCTCTTTGAAGTAGTCGCCGAATGAGAAGTTGCCAAGCATTTCAAAAAGTGTCAGGTGCCTCTTTGTACGTCCAACCTGCTCAAGGTCGCTTGTGCGGAGGCATTTCTGGATGGAAGCGGCGCGTGTGTACTCAAGGTCAACAGTGCCTGCAAACATAGGCTTAAACTGCACCATACCAGCCGTTGTAAAGAGGAGTGTGGGGTCATCCTTGGGAACAAGTGAGCTTGAAGGGACGATCTTGTGTCCCTGCTCCTTAAAAAAATCTATAAATGAATTTCTTAAATCTCTTACCTTGTGCATGAAAAATACCTTTTATTCCGGATTTTTAATAATATCTTCAGCCTGAACTGTTAATTCTGCCATGAACACTTTTTTCAGGCATAATACCTCAACAGGCGCAAAACTTTCAATAAATGCAATTTTTCAGGAATATGCTGTTTTTTTTCAAGAATTAATCAGTATTAATTCCTAAATATATTTTTTAGTGTGGAAATAATAATTATATACCTTCACCGCCTTCGCCGGTGGGGGTCATAGAGTGTTTTTTCCGGAATAAATTAAAAAATAAATATTCAGTTACGGGGATTTAAAGTTCCTATTCTTTCGTCAGTATTGAGTATAAAGCGATATTGATATAATAATTAGATCTCCCGATCTTTTCCTTACGGAGAAAACCATCCTCAGCAAGAAGATCCAGATATTTTGCTGCTGTTAGTCTGCTAACCTTGAGATCAGATTCAATAAATTCAATCTTCGTATAAGGATGAAAGAACAGGTTGTTTATAAGATCCTGACTGTAAAATTTATGCTCTTTCCTTATACGATGTTTATAGACCATTAAAGCTTCTTTGATCTCCTGGATCATTTTTATGGTCTGTTTGGCAGTTACCTCTACCCCTGTAAGAATATATAAAATCCATTCCTCCCAGGCCTCCTCATCACGAACTTTCTGAAGAAGGTTATAGTAATCATTTTTACTTCGGATAATATACCTGCTTAAATAAAGGACGGGTATATCAAGGAGTTCTTTAAGAACAAGGTAGAGAACATTTATTATACGACCGGCTCTGCCGTTACCATCATAAAAAGGATGAACGCTTTCAAACTGATAGTGGATCATGGCCATTTTTACAAGTGGATCTGCTTCATAAAAGGAATCGTCATTGATAAACCTTTCGAGATTGGACATAAGTGATATTATTGAGGCGTGATCCTGCGGCGGCGTATAGACCACCTCACCGGTAAGATCGTTTTTAAGAGATGTGCCCGGGAGCTTACGAAAACCGGCCCGATTTTTTTCAAGGGCTGATTGCATTGTCTCTATATCATTTGCAGAGAGAAGCCCTTTCTTTTTAACAAGGTCAAAACCGGATTTAAGAGCTGTTACATAATTGCGCACCTCTTTGGCCGAAGCATTAACAGCATAATCGGGAAACAGTTCTTCACGGTAAAGCTCATCATCTGTAGTTATTATATTTTCAATAGCTGAGCTGTCCTTTGCTTCCTGCAGGGAGAGGGTATTTATTAAAATGCCCTGGTTAGGGATTGTGCCTGATACCCCTTTAAGTTCAGCAAGGTAACGATGAGCAGAGGCTGCCTTTTTTAAAACAGCTTTTGTCTCAAGGTCGATCGCGGGGGGAAGGGGGTGTAATATAAATGCCATTCGCTCCTCATTTAATGAATATGTATAGAAAATAGCGGTTTTCTATACATGTCAAGAGTTATATGTATAGAAAAGGTGGATATTTTATGTGTGTTTGAGGGGTTCAATAATATAAAATAACTGGCTACCTTAAGAAAACAGGGGGTATGCGGGAGGGAGGGGATCCTTCTACCTGAACATCTTTACATATTCCTCAAAAACAAAAACCCTGTTTCTACTTTTAGACAGGTGCCAGAGGTACGTTCTTTATATACATTAATTCCCTGGAAAGTATAATATAAAAATCAGTATTTTACTTTATAAGGATGAAAGTAAATTAAGGCAAGCTTATTTGACATTGCGAGAAATTATTATACCTCTTTAATAATCTTCTTCATTTCTTTGTGCAAGGGGGGGGGAATGCGGAAGCCCTGGCGAACGCCAGGAAGTGAAGCGCATAAGATATGAATCAGGTTATATTATTATTTCTCTAATAACACAGTAAATTTATGATAAGACGGAATCATGTTAAATTTGCTGTTAATAATTTTAAATGTATTATACTCCTGATGATCATTTAAAAATATTTCTATTTCTTTAATTGCTCTTTTTTCTGCTGTATCAGCACCGGCAAATCCCCCGGTATATATTTTGATATAATATTCATCAGGATTATCAGTTGGTCTTAAAGTTTTACCATAAGTTGCTGTTGCATTAAATATACCCATATTTTACCTCTATATTTAATTATCACAATGTCGTCTAAGGTTTTGCTTACATGAAATCGGCGCAACCGGTTTGCTGACCTTAAACCAGCAAATTTATGTTTCATTAAATTCAATAAAAAATCAATTCAAAAACTTTTCAGGCCGGAAGACCTGGATGCCGGGGGAACGGGAGGGAGTGCAACATGTACCCAGCGCCCTCTCCCGGCGCATACGCGCCACTATTCTCTGCAAGAGGGGCAACGTGGAAGACAGGCGAATGACAGAGATTGAAGTGTATAAGATTTGTTTTGCGTAGTGTCTTTATAAAATTATTTATTTAAAACTATAATATTAAAGAGATAATAATATTTCGGATAGGTTTTTTGCTTCCTCGATGTACTCATTTCCAACATGATTAATATTACTATGAATAAGACTATTTCTATATTGAATTATTCTCAAAAGTCTTGCAAATAAATTATTATCAATTTTTTTCTCTAACATTAATCTTTTTAAAACAGCCTTAGTTGTGACAAATGAAATAATTTTTTCCCCATTATCACTAATTACAGAACCTTTATATTTATTTAGAATATTCTCTATTTGAGTATAATATTTATGAAAGTCCTCATATGAACCTTCTCTATCATTATTTTTATTAGATAATTCATTATTAATAATCTCACTAGCTAGCTCAATACTTTTAGGATTAACCATTGTTAAAATAAGAATCAATATAGTAATAAAACTAAAAATAAGTGTAAAGCCACCTATATTTAACAATATACGAAATAACATGTTATCTAAATTATTTTGATATAGAATAATTATTAATGATAACACTATAGAAATTATTACATAAAGACTTAAAAATTTAATAAAGTGAAAATAATCTTTTTTTATATAATCTATAATTGTTTCTAAGGTCTCATCGTAACTACTCTTCCGCTCAAGTTCATTTCGAAAAAAAATGTATGACGTAATTATTAATCCATATAAACCACCAATTATTTGAGAAGCTGACGAATAAACTGAAATAATTTGATTTTCATTTAAAGGAAATAATATAATGTACCTTGAGTAAAACATAAGGAAAGTGATAATAAATATCCACGATAAGAATAATATTTTAATCTTATTTTTAAGAAAGAATTCCACTTTAGATAATATTCTCATAGCTATAGTTTTTTATTATAATTATTTTAAAACATTTCACTTAACTACTCTTAATCCAAAAACCTTCATATAACATCATCTCTATTTACTAATAAGTACAAAACCATTGGTAAATTGATCCATCCTTCCCCACCAATGAATTTTCTCATCTCCTGGGATCTCATCCCTGCCTGAACTTTTTTATTTATATAAAATCTTTTGTTTGAACCGTAATTCCGGTATAAACCCTTAAAGAAAGAAAATTCAACTCTTTTTTCGGGTTTACTATCCCTCCTCCCCCCTCCCACAAAAAAACACTATATAAACATCTTTTTCTCTTGACCTGCACTCTGAATAATGCTCTAATATATCAACTTCAAAAAATCATAAACCAAATAAAGAGGTGCATTAATGACACAACAGAATCTTATTACACTGGATATCCCGCAACAGGATCTGAAGGCTATTAAAGATGCCATCGCCACCCTGCGGGTCAAACTCCTCCCTCATCTAAAAGCCCTTAAGGCTGAAGACAGGGTTGCCCTGCCGAAGATGGGGGACAAGTCCGTTGCATTTGTCACCAAGGCGCTTGAACACTGCAACGCGAATCCTGAACTGGCTCCCCCGTTTCTGGATATCAATGAATTCAAATCAGATGTTGACGCGGCAGAGACCCTTCGCTCGCTCCACGCGCCGCTATTGCAGATTACAGACTCTCTCTCTGACAGCATGCTCCTTGCGGGAAGTGACTCACTCTCAGCTGCCCTTATGTTTTATAATTCAGTACACTACGCGCAAAAATCAAATATTGCAAAGGCGGGCACAATATATAAAGACCTGTCGGAAAGGTTTCCCGGAAGAAAATCAGTGAAAGCAGTACAGCAGTAAAGGCCACTTTATTTAAAATTTTAATACTAAACGGTAACACCATATAAAAGCCATACCCTCCGGAAACATTTGAGAGATAATTTCCAGAGGGTTTTTTTATTACATAAGCAACTCCACTTTATATCCCCGGGCTTCGTTTCTGCACCTCAACCCTCTGAAGTTTCACCTCAGAGCATAAAACTTTGAGCTTAAAGCTTTGAAGTTGAAGCCTTAAGCCCCGGCTTTGATGCTCTGAGCATAAAAATTGCAGCTCTGAGCTCCGAAGTTTCACCTTTGAGCTTCAAAATTGCACCTCTGAGCTCCGATTTCAGAGCTTAAAGCTCCGACGCCGGAGCCTGGAGCTGCAATGCCGGAGCTTTGAGGTG
>DAIOFM010000058.1:0-23531 GCA_036745755.1 Spirochaetota bacterium
GGGCTATCCTTATAAAATAATTAACTGTTCAGGACAGTTAAGGTTTTCTATATTATCCCCATCCTGTCAATAAATTATTAAATATGAAGTGTTATTTAATAAAAGGCAAAAACCGGAAAGTGTTTAGTCCTTTGTTAGTATGAAAATTTTATGGATAATCAGGTAAAGCTCAAATCATTAAATTTAACAGAGCCTGACAATTCCCGTTATTTCAGCTTCACCGGTTAATGGAGTTTTTATCTTATGGCTTTATTATCCACAATAAATAAAATTTATTTCTCTGTAAAAATTACAAACTGATAACAGGCAGTACCTCTTCATCTGCAGTTTTATGCATTCCCCACCTTTCTGCATCTGTCTCCTGTAATTTTTTCAATTGCTTTTACTGCAATATCAATCTCCTCAAAGGTATTAAAGTAACCGAAACTGAACCTGTTTGTCCCATCGGGAAATGTCCCCAGTGTCCTGTGGGCAGAGGGTGCGCAATGAAGCCCGGGTCTTGAAAGTATTCCATACTCCTCATCGAATATAAAGGCAGTATCAGATGGTGTTACCCCGTCAATATTAAATGAAACAACTGACGTTCTCTCCCTGGGGTTAACAGGACCAAATAGAGTTACAGCTGGATTTTCTTGAAATGAATTCATAAAATATTTCAGAAGTTCATCCTCTTTCTTCCTGATGACGTCAACACCTGTATCAAGAACAAAACGGATACCTGAAGCAAGGCCCGCAAATCCAAGGGCGTTCAATGTACCTGATTCATATTTATCAGGCATAAAATCAGGCTGTTTTTCATACTCGGAAAGACTGCCTGTCCCTCCGGACATAAGAGGTTCAACAAACTTCTCAAGCCCGTCTTTTATATAAAACCCGCCAGTTCCCATAGGCCCCATCAGCCCCTTATGACCGGTAAAACAGAGAATATCAATATTCATCCGTTCAACATCAATGGGCACACAGCCCGCAGTCTGTGCCGCATCAACACAGAATGTAATGCCCTCTTCAGATGCGAGAGCTCCGACTTCATGAACAGGCATTAATGTACCTGTCACATTTGATGCATGAGTCAATACTATGAGTTTAGTGTTGGATTTTATTGCCTGTTTTATTTTTAAAGGATCAAGCTGTCCTGCAGAATTACAAGCAATGACCGAAAGCTCAAGGCCGCGCTGCTCCAGGTCCCTTAAAGGTCTCATCACTGAATTATGTTCCATAGATGAAGTGATCACATGATCTCCCGGACCGAGGTAACCCCTGAGCACAATATTAAGTGAATGTGTCACATTTGAAGTCAGCGATATTCTAAGCGGATCATCAACATTAAAAAGCTCGGCAGCACAGTCACGAACATCATAAAGAACCCGTCCGGCCTCCACTGAAAGATGATGCCCCGATCTGCCGGGATTACTTCCAATATCACTATTAAAATTTATCATCGACTCGATAACTGATTCAGGTTTCGGCCATGATGTCGCTGCATTATCAAAATATATCCTCATAACATTCACCTTAACATATAACAATTTTCTGAAAATTACAATCTTAGTACTTCATGTTCAATATCTCTAATTCATTAAATATGGTCAACTATTATTATTATCAATACAATTTATTATAATTATCAATCATATACTGCCCATCTGTATAGTTTAATAATATCGATTATCTTTAGCACGGATTTATTTTCAGATTACTTCAGATAGATATCAGGAAATAAATTCCATGTCAGAGTGTTAATAAAACATTTGACATTAGTATATAATACTGTTCTTTTTTATTAATGAACCCTGAATTACCAAACAGAAGCCAGATTCTGAATGAATGTCTGACAGCCCTGGGTCTGGTTCTTGAATTTGATCTGAACGATCACCCCACCCATCAGCACGCTATGCGTGTGGGTGAATGTTGTGTTATTATAGGTGATAAACTGGGTCTCCCTCCTAAAAACATACAGCAGTTATATTTTGCCGGCCTTATCCATGACATAGGAAAAATCGGTATTGATATTAACATTTTAAGAAAGAAAGGCTCTCTTACTGCTGAGGAATACCAGATTGTTAAGCAGCACTCAATTACCGGAGCAAGAATTGCGGCTGCGATCCCGGAATTGAGCGATCTTTCATTCTGGATAAGATGGCATCATGAGAAATGGGACGGCACTGGTTACCCGGACAAACTTTCAGGGGATGAGATACCGGTTGAAGTCCAGATACTCAGTGCGGTTGACTGCTTCGATTCACTGCAGACTCCCCGTCTGGATCGCGATAAATATTCACTTGATGAAGCAGTTAAGATAATATCCGATCAAAGCGGAGAAGCTTTCAATCCTGAAATTGTTAACCTTCTATGCGAGATGATAAAAAATGATGAATTTGAACCTGACAAAACATCTGACAGATTTCTCCAGCTTGAACAAAAATACCTTAAAATAGATTTTCATAGTGGAAGTGATAATTACTGGGAGGGGTTCGGAATGGCCGGTTTATATCCCATTCTCAGGCTCTTTGCACGGGTAATAGACGCAAAACACGGTTATACACACGGTCATTCAACAAGAGTATCAATCCTATCCAAATTCATCGCGGAAAAGGCCGGTTTCTCCACGTCAGATATAATCAAGGCTGAAGTGGCAGGTCTGCTGCATGATGCCGGTAAAATCAGTATACCTCATGAAATTCTTGATAAGAAACACGACCCGGACTCAAGGGAATGGGAGCTTATTAGGAACCACCCGATCCATTCATACCATATACTTAATAAAATCTCATCAATGGGTGAAATCGCAACCATAACCAGGCAGCATCATGAACGGCTTGACGGTTCAGGTTACCCTGCCGGAATAAGCGGGGATGAAATAGACATACTGGCCCAGATAATCGCAATATCAGATACATTTGATGCCATTACAAGCGAAAGGTCCTACAGGAAACAGGCTTCATTTGATAACGCATACAGAGAAATTAAAAACGGGCTGGGTACACTTTACAACAGGGAACTTGGCACCATCCTGTTAAACACTCATCCTTCATACATAAAGGCCCTTTTCGACAATCACAGGAATTAAGTACCGCACTTAAATTTTACGGCTCAGTTCATTATAAAGAAGTTTTGCCATTCCGAGGTTTGAATTTTTTGATACCTGAAGTGAATACTCATCATAAAGCATATCTTCAAAAATCTCTTCCGCATACCCTCCATGAAGCCATTCCCCTTTATCCACTGTTTTCCTCATCTCTTTAAGCATCTTATTTACGAAAAGAGATTCAGCTTCAATACAGGTATCCCAGAGTTTTTTCTGCTGTTTATTCATTACATTACTTTTACCGCTTTTTAATGCATCAGTCAGGGCGGACTCAAATTTTCCTGATGAATCAAATCTCCTGAGTTTATTTTCAGCAGATGATTCCCGGGTATCGATTTTTGGAGTATATAAATTCTGTATTGTATTCATTCCACCCTACCTTACTATAAGTTCCGCATGAAGAGCCCCGGAATCCTTAAGAGCCTTAAGAATTGAAATTATATCTTCTGTTGTGGCTCCGACTGTATTCAGGCTATCCACAAGGTCCTTAACATTAGCCGCATCCTTCAGATAAGCGGCATTTACTTTTTTATCGGTATTTTCCACCTGTATAATCATACCTTTTTTGCTGATCATAGCCTCTGAAATTGATACATTCCCACCTGTTACAATTGTCCCGTCTCTTTCGTTCACAACAACTATAGCCCTGATTTCAGGTATAATCTCCGTGCTTTCAATGCCGGAAATAAACTCTGACATGGGAAGAGTATCATCAATTGTTATATTGATTTTACCGTTTTCTGAAAGAGACACATTACTGTTTTTATATTTTTTCTGCAGGGCTTTAATTATCCTGTCTGCTGTAGAGTAGTCCCATCTGTTTAAAACAAGGTTAAGTGAATCTTTGTTATCAGCTGTTTTAACAATAAATTCAGGTTTTATCTCCCGTTCAACAATCCCGCCGGAAATCACTACTCCGGATGTTTTAACACTTCTCCGGCGGTCTTCACCTGAAGGGAATGAAAGCTTACCCTGCGCAGCAACGTATATATTGCCGTCAGCCCCTCTTAACGGAGACTGTATAAGAACTCCCCCCATCAGAGACTTACAATCCCCAACGGAAGAAACATATACATTTATCTTTTCCCCCAGCCTTAGATGGGGAGGAATTGTCGCGGATATCATAACAGCGGCAGTATTTCTGGTAGAGGGGTTATTGTCCTGAATACCGATAGAACTGAGCATGTTTTTAAGAGAACTTTTTGTCAGGTTTGATTTCGAATCACCTGTGCCGGAAAGTCCCACAACCAGGCCGTAACCGTAGACCTGGTTTGATTTATAACCGTCTATGAAACAGATATTTTTTATTTTTACAGGTATCTCTGCAAAAGCTATTACAAAACAAAAAGTGTAAAAAATCAGAAATATTTTAAAGAGATTTTTTTTCATCTATTTCGTAAGTTCCCTGATTATTTTTTCAAGATAATCAATAATAATCTGCTGTTTTTCAGCTTCCGTCAATTCAGATGACGCTGTCTGGTCAGGAGCGAGCTGTCCTTTCCTGATGGTCAGCCCCTCTTTTCTTCCTGTAATCTGTATCCTGAAATCAGCAACATATTCGGATTCGATAACTCCGCCGCTAACATGCCTGGGGTCAACAATTCCGGCCACACTGAATGTACTGGTTACGCCATTAAATGTATATGAACGTGTACCATTTATAACGGTATTTCCGTTTTCCTGCCTCTCAACGACCCTTGAGGCAATGGCGAGATCTATCTTTGAATTTCTATTAAATATTGTGGATTCATTATTTTTTATATTTCTGCTGGCTGAAACTTTCGGAAGAAATCCGGTTATTGTAACATCAGGATTTGATTCAACATTTGATGATGATGTATTATTCAGTGTTATATCAAATTTCATCCTGGAAAGGTCCTTGACGTTTACAACTATAATATCTCCAACCCTTAAATTCCTGTCTGCAATATATATATCCCTATCCTGCCAGATTGTCGCGGAATTAAGAGAAGCCACGGTCAGTATAAAAATAACGGGGAACAACAAAATTCTTTTCATAGGATTACAATAACCCTCCCTTCTCCGCACGGCCTTCCTCTGAGGACTCTGCCGTTTTTAAGCCTGATATCTATTTCATCATCCTCCGTACCGTTACTGAGGGCTTTCCCCGACATCTCTATACTGATATTTCCCTTTTTTATCATAAGTTCAACCATTTGCCCCTTTTTAACGAGATCAGTCTTTTCAGGTTCTTCCTCGCATACGATTACATCTTCAGTTTTTCTGAAGGAGAGTTTCACTCCGCTCCCGAAAATTGAATAGGAACCGGTTAAATTTTCTGAAAGGTAATTATTAAGTTCCCTGCGATCAACGATTGAATCTTTATATAATTTTGCAGGTATAACAAGAGAACCGGCTTTCAATACATAATCTCCCTCAATTTTAGCTATATCTGAAAGAACGATAATCTGCTTACCACATTCAATCTCAGGTATCAGATAAATCCTGACCCTTGCCGAGGCTGAAAGAGGTATTAAAAGAATCAGTATTGAAAGCAGTTTAATCATTAACGCTTAAGACCTATTGCTGTACTGAGCATTGAGTCAGATGTCTGTATCGCCTTGGAGTTTACCTCGTAAGCCCTCTGGGCAACAATCATATTCACCATCTCTTCGACGACCTTAACGTTTGACATTTCAAGAAAACCCTGATGGATTTTAGCCATACCTTCAAATGCAGGCTGTCCGGGGATTTCTTCACCACTTGCAGGAGTGGTTTTGAAGAGGTTGCCTCCGATTGAACTTAAACCTGCAGGGTTTACAAACCTGTAAATCTCCATCTGGGCAACATCGATCGGGTCTTCCTCCCCCACTATTTTAACGGTTATCCTTCCATCCTGGCTTATTGCGAGAGTATTCATTATAAAATTTTCAGGAAGTACAACAGGCGGTTCCAGAAGGTAACCATTTGAAGTGACGACCTGTCTGTTTGAATCTATTTTAAATGAACCGTCTCTTGTATAAGCATAAGTCCCGTCATAAAGCTGAATTTTGAAAAATCCCTCACCCTCAAGAGCCATATCAAGCTTATTTTCAGTATTCTGGAGGCTCCCCTGTTCAAACATTTTCTGTGTTGCAGCAACCTTGACTCCATGACCGACCTGGATGCCCGTGGGAATCTCCGTAATTTCAGTTGCGGGAGTTCCAGCCGAAAGAACTGTCTGATACAACAGGTCTTCAAACTCGGCCCTCTGCTTTTTAAAACCGGTTGTATTAACATTGGAAAGGTTATTTGAAATAGTATCTATATTAAACTGCTGACCAATCATTCCTGATGCTGCAGTCCAGAGTGATCTCATCATAAGGTTTCACCTCTTCCCTATATAAATTTAAAATTATCTTGCTGATTAGCATCATTTTGACTATACATAATCAAATTTTCAGCCTGAATGTGCTTAAATAAAAAATATTTGACTATAATATCTGATTACTGTAATTGTCGTCATACTCTGTAACATTATATATATCGGAATAAAATATATAAAACCTGACAAATTCCAAGAAGACATAAAACTTTTCTTTATTTTTTAAAAAGGAACCCTGATGAAAAAAACACTTATTGCTATCTGTTCAATAACACTACTCTGTCATGTCCACCTCGTCACAGCGGAAAGTATCATAGATGATACTATACCTGACAGCTATAACTCTGTTTTTCAGATTGAAACCCCTGATGCTGATATAGAAAACGAAATAGTCACTATTAAAAAAGGTACTGAAAAATTTTACTGGGATAATGACAATATCAAGGCTGAGGGTTCTGTTAAGAACGGCCTGAAAGAGGGAGAATGGAAAATTTATTACGAAGGCTCTGAAGGTAAAACAATCAAATCCAGAGGCTATTATTTACATAATAAACGTAATGGTCAGTGGATTAATTTCTATAAAAACGGAAAAGTCCGATCAAAAATAACCTACAGAAATGATGAATTATACGGCCCGTATTACGAATTTTCCGAAAAAAGTGTTCCATTATGCGAAATTATATATAAAAAAGGCAAAATTAATGGCACTTTTAAAGAATATTACCCGGACGGTATGCCAAAAATAATTTCAATGTATTCAAACGACAAAAAACATGGAACAGAAAACCTTTTTTATCCCAATGGGAAAAGATTTCTTATAGGAAAGTACAATAAAGGTATACGTGACGGATACTGGAAATTTTTCCACGACAACGGAAGAAGAAAATATGCGGGTTACTACAGGAATGGCAAAAAAACCGGCAAATGGAATATTTATGACGATAATTCAAAAGTCATTTCAACTGAAGAATTTTAATTAAATAAATTAGCAGGTGGTTATCTTGGCTAAAAAAGAGAGTGATTCCAAACCGGCTGTAAAAAAAACAGCTAATGCCGGCAAAAAAAAATCCGCGGGTACCTCTACAAAAGCAGTTAAAAAGAATACCTCAAAAACTGTTGCGGCGAAGAAAAAGCCGGCTTCATCAGAAACAGCAAAACAAAGTCCTGCAAAAAAGAAAAGTACTGCTGTTAAATCTACAGCTAAAAAGAAGAGCTCCTCTCACGTTAAGAGCGGCAGCGCCCCTGTTAAGCCCCAAACCAGAAAAAAGAAGCCTGAAGAAAACCTTTACGCCCTTCTGACCGAGGAGGAAACAGGCCAGAATACCCTGGAAGAAGCTGATCCTGATTCGCTTGCAAGGGGAGACACGCCGATGTCTGTTGTGGGGCATCTGGATGAACTGAGAAGCAGAATAATGGTTATTTTAGGAGCATTTTTTGTACTCACAATGGTAGCCTTCTATTTTTCAGATTTTCTCTTATCTATTATTAACAAACCCTTTCTTGATTCCGGAAATAAACTTAATATTTTCCGCATAGTAGGCGGTTTTATGCTGAAATTAAAAGTATCTGCTGCGGCATCTCTTTTCGCACTGATACCGCTGATTATTTATCAGATCTGGAGATTTATTGTTCCCGCGATTGAAATCAAAAGCCGTACTTTTTCAAGACTGACAATACTCTCTGCTATAATACTCTTCTATTCCGGTGCAGCTTTTGTTTTTTTTATAATTCTGCCTGCGGCAATTAAGGTTATGCTGAGTTTCATAGGAACAGAAATGCTGAGTACAATCGGGGCTGATGACTATATAGGTTTTCTTATCCTATTCTGCCTTGCCATGGGCGTTATTTTCGAAATACCTATTATTATACTGATTCTGACAAAACTTGGTATAATATCTCCTCAATTTCTGATAACCAAAAGGAAATATGCTATTGTAATAATATGGATTATGGCAGCGCTGATAACACCTCCGGACCCGTTGTCACAGGCGCTTGTGGGAATTCCTCTTATGTTTCTGTATGAAATATCAATAGTTATATCAAAAGTCATATCAATAAGGGAGCGTAAAAAAATTTAATATTCATTTTTAAAGGATTTAAAAAATGACTGTAAAATATATAGATCAGATCGATGTTAAAAACCAGCGTGTAATGATCAGGGTGGATTATAATGTTCCTTACGATAAAGAAATGAACATTACTGATTACACAAGGATTACCGCAACAGTTCCGACACTCGATTTCTGTTTAAAAAATGAAGCAAAAATTATTCTGGTTTCCCACCTTGGGAGACCAAAAGGCCAGGTTAAACCTTCACTCTCCTTAAGACCTGTAGCAGAAAAACTTTCTGAAATATTGAATAAACCCGTAAAATTTATTGATACTCCGCTGGGGGATGAAACGGTTGAAATCACCAGGAAAATGAACAGCGGCGAAATAATACTCTTTGAAAATATCCGGTTTTACCCCGGAGAAGAGAAAAATGATCATTCTCTTGGTGAATTGCTGGCTCGTCATGCAGATATATTCGTTAATGATGCTTTTGCTGCTGCCCACAGAGGTCATTCCTCAAACTTTGCTGTAGCAGAATTTGTTAAAACAGTAGGAGCAGGTTTTTTACTGAAAAATGAAATTGAATACAGCCAGAATGTCATTAAAAATGCTGAAAGACCTTTTGGGGCGATCATAGGCGGAGCGAAAGTTTCATCCAAACTTGATGCGCTTAACAATATTGTCAGCAAAGTCGATTTCCTGATCATTGGCGGGGGGATGGCTTTTACCTTTCTCAAGGCTAACGGATATTCAATCGGGAATTCACTTCTTGAGGAGGAGTTGATCGATTCCGCGAAAGAAATTATGAAAAAAGCCAGCGAAAAGAATGTCTCAATACTACTCCCCGTTGATATTGTGGGAGCCTCTGAATTTGACAACGAATCACCAAGAGAGGTATTTCCTGTCGAATCTATTCCTGATAATATAATCGGCCTTGATATAGGGCCTGAATCTGTAAAGATATTTTCCGAACAGATAAAAAAAGCCAGAACTGTAATATGGAACGGCCCCATGGGCGCTTTTGAAATGCCTAATTTCGCCAATGGAACTAATGCAATTTCACAGGTGCTTGCTGACTCTGACTGTCTGAGCATTGTAGGGGGCGGTGATAGTGTAACAGCAGTAAATAAAGCCGGTGTTTCTGATAAAATTACCTATATATCAACCGGAGGCGGCGCATTCCTTGAAGTACTTGAAGGAAAAATTCTGCCAGGAATAGCAGCCCTTGACAGGTAAAAAAAAACACAGCAGAATAAAAAAAAGAGCGGCTTTAAACCGCTCTTTTTTTGTCTAATAATATTCAACTCTATTTTTTGCCAAGATTATATTGCGCAATACCGAGTTTAGCCAGTGGTATTGAGTATGCGGAACATGAAACATAGTTCAATCCGGCTTCAATACAGAAAGTGATGTTATCAGGATTGGCTCCATGCTCACCACAGAGACCCATTTTAATATCAGGCCTTGTAAGCCTTCCCCGGAGAGAAGCTATACCTATCAGTTCTTTCACCGGCTCACCGAGAACCTTAAACGGATTATTTTTCATCAGGTCGTATAATGAATAATCCGGGAAGAATGAGTTGGAATCATCCCGCGAAAGACCGAATGTTGTCTGTGTAAGGTCATTGGTGCCGAAACTGAAAAACTCAGCATATTCAGCAATTGAACCGGAAGCAAGGGCCGCGGCAGGGAGCTCAATCATTGTCCCGACTTTATAATCGAGATCAGCTACCCCATACTCCTCAAGGACCTCATCCTTGATGTCACGAATACCCTTCACTTCTTTTCCTTCAATCTTTTTACCGTTTTTAAGAAATTTAATCTCCTGTTCGCTCATGACTATAGGTATCATGATTTCAGGCACAACTTCAAGACCCTCTTTTTTCAGCATGCACGCAGCTTCAAAAATAGCCCTGCACTGCATTTCATATATTTCAGGGTAGGTTACTGCAACACGGCACCCCCTGTGCCCAAGCATAGGATTCATTTCCCCCAGTTCCTCACATCTTGACTGGATATCAGATGCTTTATACGATTTCTTCTTAGCCTGCATATACTTCACAAATTCTTTCATGCTGTCAGCTGATCTTGGAAGAAATTCATGAAGCGGAGCATCAAGCAGCCTGATTGTTACCGGTTTTCCGGCCATAATTTTAAACAGATCGTAGAAGTCAGATCTTTGCATCGGTTTAAGAGCTTCCAGAACCTTGAGGCGCTCTTTATCATCCTCAGCAATAATCATCTCCCTGAACTTCATGATACGCTTTTCATTAAAAAACATATGTTCTGTACGGCAGAGACCAATACCGTCAGCCTTAAACTCTTTTGAAATAACAGCATCACGGCCCTGGTCGGCATTTGAACGAACATCAAAATCTTCAATGTATTTTTCAACTATTTCAAGGAAGTCAAGCAGACCGTTCTTTTTAAAATCAGGTTCTATTAAGGAGACCTGTCCGAGATAAAGTGTCGGGTCATCATAATAGGGGACATTCATAGAAATATAATCACCCTCTTTTACTGTTTTCCCGCCAAGGGTAAAAGTGTTACCTTTTATCTTCATTTCAGGCTGCACCATGGCCACCTTGCCAAGACTTCGCGCTACAACAGGAGCGTGAGAGGAGAAACCACCTTCACAGGTAACGACCCCCTGGGATACTTCAATAGCCTTAACATCCTCAGCATAGGATGAAACCAGAATAAGAATCATATTGGTATCGCCGCCATGCATAATGGCCTTTTTGTATTCTTCAAGAAGTTTGGGAGTTGAAAAGAAGACCCTTCCTATTGCTGCACCTGTAGAACCTGCAATACCGCCTTTAATTGTTTTAATAGTCTTAACCGAACGGGGATCAATTACAGGATGAAGAAGCTCATTAAGCTGCCCCGGTTTAATTGAATTGATAAGAAATTCATCGCTGATTTTTTTATTCTGGTTCAGATCGAGCAGGGTCTTAATCTGGGCCTGTGTTGATTTTTCATCAACTTCTCTCTGTTCAACCAGCCAGAAATCCCCCTCCTCTATAGTAAATTTGATATTTCTTATCTCTTTAAAATTCTCTTCCACCTTCTTGGCTATCTGGGTGAATTTATCATAATATTTTTTATCAATTTTCTTAATATCCAGGGCTTTTCCTGTGGTAAAATCAAATTCATTCTTCAGGAAATCTCCCTGAATATCAGAATCACCTGTTACTATATTCCTTGTGAAATAACTCCCTGAATATGAATTCTTACCGAAATTACCATAAACCATTGCCTGGATCATAATAGAGAGTGTCTGATCAACGTCTATTTCTGAATCGCAGTATTTCTCAGCTGATTTTTTCATTATCAGGATCAATTGATCAACAACATCATCGCTGAAATTTTCACCAAATTCTTTCTTATAAGAATCTATCGTTTTTTTAATCTGCTCAATTGTAGGCTTTTTTGAAAGCCCGCTTTCAATTTTTTTGATATCCTCTTCGCTTATATCAAAAATCTTTCGTGCAAGGCTCCTCAGGAGGAAGAGGTACTCCCCATACGCGAAGTCCTTACCTGTAAATTCACCAAAAGCCTCAACTGTATCATTGTTCATCCCTATATTGTGAATTGAAGGAAAGAAAGGTACATTAAGATCGGAACTGATAACCAGTTTCAGCATCAGAGGTTTTTTCTTATCACCGTATTTTTTTCCGGTTTCTTTTTCAATCTGCGCAATATGTGAAGCAATCTGCTCCTTAATATTCACCTGCGGAAGTTTTACGGTCATTTCAGAATCTATTATAAACCCGGGCACAATGGGTAATCCCATACTTGCCAGTTCCACAGCTCTTCTCCCTCTTATTCCGATTTTAGGGAGAGTCTTGTCATCAACACCTTTCAGATCTTTATTGAAATATATAATATTTGCCATCTTGTCTTTACCTCATTTCCATTAGAATAGATTAAGAACTCTGCCCACACCGAGTTTCAGAAACTGTTCATATCTCTGGCTTGCGCCCTCATAAAGATATTTCTGAAGTTTTGATACACCCATAATATTTTCACCTGATACCTGAAAAAATATGGAATCACCATGCTTTACTTTTCCCCACTTAAAGAGTGAATTAATATCGTTTATAACTTCACCTGCGAACATTACATGCACAGACAGATCCGGATACTTCGCATGATAGCTTTCAAGAATTTTCTTCCATGCCTCAACATTCCCGTTATGGAATAACTCGTTACTTACCTGGACACCATATTTAGGAGTAATATTTGTCTTTTTAGATTTTGAAGGAGGGGCAGCTACTGGAACAGCAACTTCGGCAGCGCCTGCAGCCGGGGCCGCGGCAACTGATGGTTTTGCAGGTACCGGTGTTTCAACCCTTACAATTGCATTTTTATCGACAAAATTTTTATTTATAAAGACATCTTTTCCGCGAAGAAGATCATTCAGTGTATTAACTGCCTCTTTTTCAATAGATACATTTTCTTCTTTCAGATACTTTGCGTAAATAACAACAAGCTGATCGCGGTGTAATTCACGGGCTCTCTCCCAGCTGTCTGTTTTCTTGGGATTTATCACAATTCTTTTCCCGTCAGGAGCGTAATAAATAACAACAAGATCAAGGGCGCTCCACTTATTAGCGACATTTGAAATTTTTTCAAAATCAGTTATATCAGTAAGAACACCGAAAGACCCGTATGAATAATTGAATTTGTCTTTAACAACTGAACCTATAATAGGAAGGATCTGATCCGCATGCAGATCCTCTTCATCCAGTAAATCATTAATATAATCCGCAATGTTCCCTTTTGATTCTATTTCATCCACTGCATCATTAACTGCATAAAAATGCCTCAGTGCTTTATTGAATGACGCTTTGGAACCAAGTGAAAAATATGTAGTTTCCATCATCGACTCTCCATTGATTGATAAGACATATATTATTATTTTACCTAAAAAGAATAATAAATTTCAAGTATTAAATTAAATTTTAAGAAGTAAAATTTGAATAAAAAAAAGGGATGTATCACATCCCTTTTTTTTATTTTATATCATATTAATTTTAAAGCTCTTTTAATCCTGAACTTTTCTTCTTGGGCTTGGCTTTAGGGGTAAGATCTACTGAACCTGTAACCTCAGGAATATTAATTTCAGGAGTTCCAGCATCAGTTTTGTATGCTGTTTCAAAAAGGTCCTCTCCAATTTCCTCTTCACCGAAAGCCTGATCGATATCCGCCCTTACTGTTGATCTCCTTCTGGAGTATGTTGCGAACGCCGCATCAGCGAAACCTTTAGATACACTGTAGAGGAACTCGTTGAGTACGTTAGCCATACTCTTAAGAATATACTGTTTTCTCTTGATTGTAGTGATATCTATATCAAGAATGAGTCCAGGCTGAATATGGTGAGGATTAACGAGATGAGTAAACTCATTGAATCGTTTTTCCATAAAGCTGATCCTTTCATCAAGTATAACTCTTTCAACAGGGTTCTGATATCCATGCATCTTCTGCAGAATTGAACTGAGATAAGTAATTTTATTCTTAAGATTTCTGAACCTGTCTTCATATGTTCTGTTATTTTTCTCAACAAATGAAGCTTCGTTATACATATCACCGATTTCATTCCAGAGAATTCCATCAGGATCATCCTCGTATGCTTTCTTCTGTCTCTTCCATTCTTTATTCATAAGCCTTGCGCTGAGGTCATCAAAATCCTGAAGTGATCGGAATCTTTTCTTTGACTCATAGTGAGCATGAACAACATCCCAGAGCATTCCTATTTCAGTTGTGAAAGCAGCAACCTGCTTATCATACTCTTTCTTCGCTTCTTTAAGCTGATTCTGATCATAGTACGCCATTCTTATTGTATATCTTTCGTCAGGAAGTACAGTTCTATCAGTCTCTTCATACTCACTGATTCTACATACACGTGCATTTTTCATGTTATCACAAACCTGATAACCAAGCTTACTTGTATCAAGAATTGATGTTATAGAGTTGATACATGTATTGTATCCCCTGTTTCTGATGTTTTCCTCATCAATTACATACTTGATGTTTTCCCTGATGTTCAGAGGATCCATCTCTTCAACATCAATTTCAGCCCTTAAGCCTTCAATCTTATCAAGGAATTTCTTCGCAAGGATTGTGTACCTTCTTGATTTATCATCTTCCTTGTCATCATCAGTGAAATTCTCAATTCTTTTTACCCTTTCAAACATCTTTTCACTGGCAGACAGTTCATTTTTACCTTTGTCTACAAGCTCATCATTAAAAAGCTGAACCTGCTTATCAATAAGGCTCTGAATATGTTTCTGAATCGTATCTTTCATGATAGACTCAACAGTTACCTGATAGTGGTACATAGGGCTAATCAATTCACTTTCAAGAATATTTATGGAAAGCTTAACATCATAAACATACTTTGGACGAAGTTCATTGTCTTTGAAGACGCACTTGAGTATCGCGTATGCGTTTTCACCCCTTACAAAAGCACCAACGTCAGTTTTCTGCCTGAGGATAGAGTTTGTTTCAACCTCAAGGTCATTGACTCCCCTCTGGATATGTCCCTGAAGGTGACCATACATGTTAACAATTGATTTCTCAATTTCACCCGTATGGAACTTGTCAGCACCACCGATTTTATCGAGAATCTCAACAATCTCTTTCGGTGTATATCTTGCAAGACCTTTAGATTCTTCTTTATCAACGAAATCCCTTACTTTTTTCAGGAATTCATCTTCCATTGTTACTGTATAACGGTTAAACATATTTACATATGTCTGGTTGATATAGTTATACAATTTCTCTTTTAAACCACCCATTACATCAAGTTCTTTAAGAACCTCTTCAGGAAGCTTGGTCTGGATCTGGTTTAGAACCTTATCAAAAGTTTCATCCAGAATAACCTTTCCTTCCTGGACCTTGTCTCTCCCCTCCTGGGCTATTGACTCCCTTGAACCTACAGCACTTGGAACTGTTGGATGCACCTTATTCGGACTTTTTGGGAATTGGCTTAATGACATTATTGAACCCTCCTTAGATATATAACACAACAACAATACTTCTTGGTTTATTTATTAAATATATCCAGAAATCTGAATATATATAATTTTTTATAATATTGATATAAATATCCAACTTGTTTGCTATGTCAAGATTTATTTCATAAACTTGATAAATCTTTAACAATCCGGACACAATTTAATACCTATATCGTCAAAAAACAAAAAAAGAATAGCATTTCCTGATTTTTCAGCCATTGTATCTGAAACTAAAGTTAGATGCGCTGAAAATATCACCATCATTTACGTAACCGTCAAACTCCTTGTTTTTGAAGCCCACTTCAAGGCCTTCTTCAGCAAGAAGCTTAATGCGAATCACTCCTTTTTCCCGAACAGCCTTAAGAGTTAAGGTATACCTTGCCTCAAAATCCCGAATCTTAAGATTCGCTGCAGGAACCCTTCCTATTACCACCTCTTTAGCTCCCAGAGTATCAAGAGAAACAGCTAACGCCTCAGGCCTGAGAAGCTCATGGTTCCAGTATTCAAGGGTGCCGCTTACCTTAATACCGCTTGCCCTTTTCAATAGAACAAGTATAATAATTCCGGCGAGGAGAACAGCAAGAATTATAAAAGGAAGAACCTTCAGAAACTGGTTCCACTCCTTCTGCTCGATATCCTTCCTCATGTCCTCATTTATTGCTTTGTCAGGATTCTCACCATCTATAAAAGTAGTATTTCCACTCACTTTTGCAAGTTCTTTTTTCAGATTCTCCTGAGCTTCAGATATTACCTTGGATTTTTTCATTTCAGCGAGATTAACAAGGTATATCCACCAGTCATTACCGCTGTACTGATCTGCAATTTTCTTTAAATCAAATTTCTCCTTACTCCTTGCCGGAGGAGGATCATCAAGACCATCTGTCATAATAACAATTACGACATTTCTCGGATTTGAGGGATTCTCTTCTAAATTTGCTTTTGTAAGGTTATCAGCGATTCCGAACACAGTTTTAAGCATCTTAAGTGTAAATGTCCACTGACCTTTTGCCTCGGTAACGGATATATACTTTTTGACGATATCCCTGTCATTCTGGTCATCAATTACAACCTGCGGATAAGTCTTTAAATCCTCGTCAAACGTGACAAATGTAACCCTGTCACCATCCTGAAGTGAATCAATGTAAGTATAAACACTCCTTTTAACATCATCCATGATATTTTTTCCCTGATAACCAACCATGCTCAGGGAAGTATCAAGAACCAGAATGACATCCTTATTCGATGCAGCTTTTGATTCAGACTGGAAAGTCAGAAGAAAAGCAAATGCCATTACCATTATAATAATGAAGCTATAGCTGCCTTTTTTTAGCAATTGCACATTTACCACCCGATTGTTCTTTTATAGTTTTATAAAAAATATTATAAATTATTTCTCCTGTCAACAATATTTAAAAAGAACATTCAAATTAAAATTCATTATATACCTTATCAGACCTGATATACCTCCTTAAATCGAAATCCTCCTCCCTTTCAATCAGTAGATATTCAGAAATAAGTATATAAAACCACATCAGCGTATCCTCACCGGTCTCAAGTCCCACATAACTCCTGTTGCCGCTATGCCAGTCCTTAATCAGGATACCCTGGTTGAATATCATCATTATCTCAAACTCAGCCTCAGGCTCCACTCCCTTGGAAATATAGTAATTCACAACATCATTTTTAAGATCAGGAAGAGAGTAATCCGCTCCACCGGTAACAATAAAGCAGGGTACTGAAAATTCACTCTCCTCCTCAGAGAAACGATTAATTTTTTTTACTGTAACAACACGGTTAAGCGCGTCAGCAAGGGTATTCTTTTTAAGCTCCGGGATTGCAAAAAAAGCCCCCTGGATAAGTTCAAAAGGTATATAACCGTTAAACAGGGTCGAAATATCGCGGCAATACTCGTTATAGACAATATAATCTGCTCCTTCAGGTGAGAAGCCTGTTGAATCTATAGGCTTTGCCTCTGAAATTTTAAGCCCTGCCGGAATAATGCCATCAAGTTTTTCTATCAGCAATTTACTGTCAAATGATGCAGCGCCTTTCCCCGCACTTTTTTTTGATGCGGTCTTCTTCCCTGCTGTTTTTGCGGATGTTGATTTCTTTGAAACAGCTTTGTTCAGTTCAATAAAATAATTATTCAGCATTACAATTTTCGTCCTTATTTATCGTTATTTAATACATCGATTTAATTTCATTCCAGACTGCGTCCCGCATTAGAGAATGAACCCGGCTCTGTTTTAATTCTGCCCTGTGCCGTCCTGCATTTGAAGAAGCAGCATCCCTTATTAAATGTTTAAAAAATAAATTTGCAACAGAACTATTGATATCTGATTTGAAAATACATTAAAACTGATTAAAATTCTAATTATATTTTTTTATTCTAAAATAAAAAATAGTTCATAGCCGTTTCCGGCTGTGGAATCACGCTTTTTTTACAAAAAATAAAATTATAAAAGATTATGTTAAAAACGTCCGGTTAATAAATTTATATTACACTAATCAGATAAGCCTTTTTTAATGGGAAGATATAATAATTGTCAATAATTAAAATTTGGACAAAGCGAGCATGAATCATGCATAAAATGTTACCCGTTTCATATTATAACTGTTACAGAAAAATAACTGAAACTGCTACAGAATAATAGTCGCTGTAGCTATTCCAATTAATTCCGGAATATGTTTTATTCTATCTAACAGATTGAACTCACTCAATATTTCTCCGTTTCAACAGGACGTGGGGCCTGTAGCACCCCAAACCCCATCTTGCAATAAACCGGCAATTGAAGCCCTCGGCAATCGGGGGCTATTTTTTTATTTTGATAACTTCTCCTTCTCCTCAAGCTCCATCCATCGTTCAAATAGAGTCTCAAGCTCAGAGTCTATACCTTCCATCTCATTTTTTACATCAGCGGCATTACTGCCGCTCTTTCTGAAAAATTCCGGGTCTGAGACGATGGCCAGAAGCTCCTCTTTTCTTTTCTCTTTTTCAGCAATAATTTCAGGGAGGGCTTCAAGTTCACGCTTTTCCTTAAAGGTCAGCTTTATTTTATCAGGGGCTTTCTTTTCAGGAGGGGACTTTCTATCCTTTACCTCCTTCACGGGAGCGGGCCTTTGAATAAGCCAGTCGTCATAACCGCCGGCGTACTCCCGTACAGAACCGTCGCTGTCAAAAACGATTGTGCTGGTTACAACATTATTGAGAAATTCCCTGTCGTGACTTACCGTAATCAGTGTACCCCCATATTCAAGGAGGAGTTCTTCAAGGAGTTCAACCGTTTCTATATCGAGATCATTTGTGGGCTCATCCATAATAAGGAGATTAAACGGCTTTGTGAAGAGCCTGGCAAGCATCAGCCTGTTCTTTTCCCCTCCTGAAAGCACGCTCACCTTAACATCAGCCCGTTCAGGAGTGAAAAGAAAATCCTGCAGGTACCCGATAACGTGTTTTGTTTTCCCGTTTACCCCGATCATATCGGTACCGTCCGAGACATTATACCGGACCGATTTATCCGGATCAAGCTGCTCCCGAAGCTGGTCAAAGTAGGCGGCCTCAATACGTGTCCCCTGCCTCACCTTTCCTGACCCGGGCTGCAGTTCACCCAGAAGGAGCTTGATCATTGTGCTCTTGCCGCAGCCGTTGGGCCCGATTATACCAATTTTGTCCCCGCGCATTATTGTGGTAGAAAAACCTTCGACGAGAGATCTTTCATCGTAACCAAAACTTATATCCGTGGCCTCAATTACAAGCTTCCCTGACCTTTCAGCCTGGTTGAGGTCCATTTTGACCCTGCCCTGCTGTTCTATACGTTTGCTTCTCTCCACCCTCATGGCCTTGAGAGCACGCACGCGCCCCTCGTTCCTGGTGCGCCTTGCCTTTATCCCCTTCCGTATCCAGATCTCCTCCTGCGCGAGTTTTCTGTCAAAGAGGGCGTTCTGCTGCTCCTCCGCGTCGAGCCATGCCTCTTTCCTTTTAAGAAATGTTTTATAGTCGCACTTCCAGTCAAAGAGGTTACCCCTGTCAATTTCAAGTATCCTTCCGGCGATCTTCTGCATGAAGGCACGGTCGTGCGTCACGAAGAAAAGTGTGCCGTCATAGCGGAAGAGAAAATCCTCCAGCCATCTTATTGAATCTATATCAAGGTGGTTTGTCGGCTCATCAAGAAGAAGAATGTCTGGATCATTAACAAGGGCCCGGCCCAGGAGCACCCTCCTCTTCATTCCCGCGGAGAGTGAACTGAATTCAGGTTCCGGGTCAAGCGACATCAGGGAGAGTACCTTTTCAATCTGACCTATATGTTTCTTCTCAAGGGCCGCGTCATGGACTTCATCCGGGTCATCAATGATTCCCCCTGTTATAATGCTGTATATGCTCCCTGAAATGTCTTCAGGCACCTCCTGCTGGAGCATTGCCGTGCGGAGGTTTTTTTCACGGAAAATTTCACCTGAATCAGGTTCAATCATGCCGTTAATAATCTTCATCAGGGTAGACTTCCCTGCGCCGTTTCTCCCCAGAAGGGTTATCTTCTCACCCGCATGGATCTGAAAATTCAGTTGATCCAGCAGGTTCGGGCCGCCGAAAGAGAGTGAAACGTCCTGAAAATTTATCAGCGCCATGGATTAAAGAACCAGCCTGTTATGCCCATGGTACATCTCATCACGGAGCTTTTTAATGTCATCATTTTCAACATACTCCTCGAAGGTCATACGCCTGTCGATAACGCCTTCAGGTGTGATTTCGATCACCCTGTTCGCTATAGTGTTAATGAACTCATAGTCATGGGAGGTGAACAGTACGATCTCAGGATATTTTATTAATGCATTATTAAGAGAGGTTATCGCCTCAAGGTCAAGGTGGCTCGTAGGCTCATCGAATATAAGGGCATTGGCGCCTGAAAGCATCATGCGGGAGAGCATACACCTGACTTTTTCACCTCCGGAAAGTACCTTGATGCTCTTGAGCGACTCCTCACCTGTAAAAAGCATGCGCCCCAGAAAACCTCGGGCATAAGCCTCATCGGGATTAGTGGTAAACTGTTTTATCCAGTGAAGAACGCTCATATCATTTTCAAAATATCCGCTGTTCTCTTTGGGAAAGTAGGATGTGGTTATTGTCTCCCCCCATCTGAATGTCCCCGAATCGGGCTTGAGCTCACCCATGAGAATCTGGAAAAGCGTGGTCTGAACAATATGACTGTATGAGAGGAATATGATCTTGTCATCCCTGTTAAGGAGAAGATTGAAATCCTTCAACAGATGCTCCCCATCAACTGTCTTGTTAAGATTCTCCACCTCAAGTATTACCTTTCCTGTTTCACGAAGAGGCTTGAACTCAATAAAGGGAAACTTCCTGGAGGAGGGTTTAATATCCTCAAGTGTAAGTTTTTCAAGGAGCTTCTTTCTTGAGGTTGCCTGACGGGCCTTTGAAGCGTTGGAGCTGAACCTTTCCACAAAGGCCTGCAGCTCTTTTCTTTTATCTTCAACCTTTTTGTTTTCATCCCGTTTCTGCTGAAGTGCAAGTTCACTGGCCTCGAGCCAGAAAGAGTAGTTACCCACATATATTTCAATCTTTCCGAAATCTATATCAGCAATATGCGTACAGACATTATTGAGGAAATGCCTGTCGTGACTTACCACTATGACCGTATTGTTAAAATCAGCAAGGTAGTTTTCAAGCCACTTCATCGACTCCAGGTCAAGGTGGTTGGTAGGTTCGTCAAGGAGGAGTATATCAGGGTTTCCGAAAATAGCCTGGGCGAGAAGAACCTTGACCTTCTCCCCTCCTTCAAGCTCCTTCATCTTCTTTCTGTGAAGGTCTTCGGCAATTCCAAGACCACTCAGTAGGATTTCAGCCTCGGTCTCCGCCTCGTACCCGTTAAACTTTTCAACAAGTTCCTCCAGCTCAGAAGCGCGCATCCCGTCCTCATCAGTAAAATCATCCCTGGAGTATATCTCATCCCTCTCCCTGAGAACGTCATGAAGTTCTTTATGCCCCATTATTACCGTGTCTATTACTTCAAATTCATCGAAAGCGAACTGGTCCTGTCTAAGAACCGCAATCCTTTCACCTGGATCGACAATAACCTCTCCTTCTGTCTGCTCGATTTCACCGGCAACAATTTTCAGAAATGTCGATTTGCCTGAACCGTTGGCCCCTATAAGGCCGTAACAGTTCCCGGGCCTGAACTTTATATTCACATCCTTAAAAAGTATTCTTTTGCCGAAAGCCAGTTTTAGATTATTAACTGATAACATTACACCTTCTCTTTTTTAAATTATAATATTGATTTGTCTGCACCGCGGATATTCAAGTCAGTCTTAACAAATGGAAACTACAGGTGATAAAAGATCTGGTTTACATGGTGCATTACATGACAGAACATTAATACAGGGCATGATGTCAATACATTTTAGAAGGGTATTTTCTTCATATAAATACGATTATTTAATATTTAAAAAAATTTATTCAGATAGTTTTTTAACTTGTACTCATATAATCATTTAATAACTTAAACCATATGGACAGATTTTTTGACTCAGACAAAAACCTTAACCAGCACTTCAAAAATTCATTTGAAGATATCTACAGCTATATAAACGCGATCCCTGCCCTTTTCTGGAGTATCGATGTAGTCAAAAACAGAATTGAATATCTCAATAAATACGCCCTGCCCGGTCTTGGAGAAAACTCAACGCTTATAATTAAAAATCCCGATTTCACATACAGCATAATCCTTGATGAAGACAGGCACATCTTTGAAAAATTTATTAAAAATATAAGAGAGCGGAAGGTAGGGCTCGCTGTTTTCAGGATCAAGCTTTACGACGGTACAATCAAATGGCTTAAAATTGCGGGCAACCAGGATATCTACAGGTCGAATTACTATGTCGGCTATATAATGGATATTACTGAAACCGCGGTTTTTATTAAATCTATTGATAACTCTGACTCACGGATTATTAAAAGGATTAACCTTTTTGATAACCCTGTAGCTCTTTTTGTTTTTGATGATAAAAAGATGTTCGCCTGCAACGATGCTTTCAGGGAAATGTTTGCCATCTCTCCTGAATCGCTGCAATATTCATTTCTTAAGGATTATATTTCTGAAAATTCCCTTAAATACCTGGATCATATCTACGAAGAGATTATATTTTCCGGAAGATGGAGAGGTGAACTAACCTTTAAAACCATGCCGGACAATGATTTCCTTTCAGATACATCAATCAGGCCGCTCCATGTTGAGGGAAAAAATCTCCTGTGGGTTTCTGTTTACAATATTCCCGAAAGGAGATCAGAAGCAGATTACACGTCCCTCCCTGAAAAAATAACAGATATAGACCTGAAAAAAATAAACCGCGATGCCCTTTCAGCAGCAAAGAAAAAAGATATCATAAGGCTTCTTGAAATAATTCTTGAAAATCAGCCCATACATGGACTGGCAAATGCAATACTCTACTCGGATATACATGTTGACGAGGGAAAAGTCTTTGTCTGGGGTGCGGGAGAAGCCTTCCGGACCCTGACTCCGGGATATACCCATCCTTTTGAAGGCACCATTGCAGAAAATATTCTGAACTACAACCTTCCGCATATCATAGTAGAAAACACTTTCGAAAGTATCAAGCCTGTTGACTGGGCAATATTTATTCCAAACGGCATAAAATCTTATTTTGCCAAACCTTTTTATAATGATAATAAACTTGTAACTGTACTGATTTTCTGTTCAACCGAACTTTCTGTTTTTAATGAAAAAAACATTGGAACATACGATTCAATCTATCCTGTTTTCATTAACAACCTGAATTCAATGAAAAAAAAATGAATAATTAAACTTAATGGTAGTACCGATTCCTGAAAACTTTACCCTGAACATCGTTATTTTTATTGACCACCGTCCGTCCGGTTGTTATTAATATTCTTAAAAAAGAATATCGTCTCTAATAAAAATATGCCCCCTGTAAATGAGCCGGCATAAAATAATTAAAAAACCGGATAAGTGCTTAAATTAAATACTAAAATAATAAAATAATAAAATCAGGG
>DAIOFM010000059.1:0-23470 GCA_036745755.1 Spirochaetota bacterium
TCGGGGGAAGATTTCCGGTTGTCATCAACAGTTTTAATAGCCCGGAGGCTGCCATCCACAATGCCCCGGACCTGTATAGCGTGATTTATCCCCTTGACACCTGAAAGTTCAATCCTTATCACCTGATCTTCAGGTATCTTCAGCAGATAGTTGTCGATGTCATTCTCTGTATCGAGAAAACCTGTATATTCTTTCCCTGTTTCAACGATTGTAGCCGTTGAAACAGTATTATTCGGCTCGATCTCCTCATTGCTCTGAATTTTTCCGCATGAAACCGCCATGATCAAAGCTGAAACGAATAAAATTGACTTTTTTACTGTAAACATTTTTATTGACCTTTAAATAACTGTAACTGGATTTTCAGAAACTGATATTATTAATAATATATATAATTTTAAGTGTAAAAAAGACTTTTAACGGGATGATAAAAACACAGTGGACAAGCCTGTATTTTCAGAAATAATTACTTATCTTAATTTAATAATAAGTCAATTATAAAAAAATAATGAACAGCGGTAAAGATATAATAATTAAAATAGAAAACATTGCCTATGGCGGTTACGGCATTGGAAGGATTGACGGGAAGGTAGTGCTGGTCGATTCCGCCATTCCGGGTGATGTGGTGCAGATAAATTTCAGGGAGGAGCACAGGGATTACTCTGTGGCCTTAATTGAAAAGATAATTGAACCCTCCCCGTCAAGAATCACACCGGACTGCCCCCTCTCCGGAATCTGCGGAGGGTGTACATATCTCTGTTCTGATTACGGTACAGAGCTTGAATTCAAGAGGCATATAATAAAAGACCAGCTTAAAAGAATCGCCGGTTTTACAGATGAGTCTTTACCGCAATTAGAAACAATTTCAGGAAACAGGTACGGCTACAGAAGTCATACAAGGTTCAGCAGCGACCGGGGGATTAAGGGCTTTTATCGAAAAGGGACCAACGAAACAGTACCTTTCCCGGAACAGGGCTGCCTCCTCCTTGCCGATGAGCTGAACTGTGCAATAAAAGATTTCAAACCGGATGACGCAAAACAGGAAATCAGAGCCGCAATGGACTGCAGGTCAGAGGTTCACTTCAGCAGTAATGCTTCCCCTCAGGATATAGTTGAATCTGAGGAAGGATTTCTTTTCCACAGGGATATAAACGGGTTCTTCCAGGCCAACCGTTTTCTAAGGGGGGAGATGATTCGCAAGGTTACCTCGCTTTCAACCTCTGACAGCAACAGCACATTTCTCGATATATGTTCAGGATGCGGATTCTTTACACTGCCGCTGTCAGCAAATGCAGGCAATGGATACGGCTTTGACATAGACCGGTCAGGAATCAGCTTTGCCAGGAAGAACACAAAAATAAACGGTATTACAAACGTAAAATTTTTTAATATCCCGGAATCAGAGATTAAGCCGCACATTTACAGCCCTGAAGTAGTGGTTATTGATCCTCCCAGAAGCGGACTTTCCAAAAGGGGCCGAAAAACCGTTAATGCCATAAAACCTGACAGAATCGTATATGTATCATGCAACCCCTCGACCTTCGCAAGGGACGTGCGGGACTTCATGAAAAACGGATACAGCCTTGAGAACCTGATCTTTATCGACATGTTCCCCTGTACACACCATATTGAGCTTATATCGCTTTTAACAAAATAATTCTCTTTCAGGGACATGGCGCCCCGGCTCTATAAAGACCTGTCGCCGGCCCGGCTCGCGGCTTGTATCACGCCCCCGGATGCCTTAACTTTTCATTGAATAACGCATCGCAACGGAACATATAATAACACAATAAATTATACACAGGGAGGGACGTGATATCGCCTACGGCAGCACATATACCAACCTCCTGTTGATATGCTGCACTAGGGCCTCCCTGCCCGTCGTCCGTGGCGCGGAAAAATATGGATAGTATATTATTTCAGATATGCCCGTAGAGGATGAGATTAATAAGCCTGGCTATGAAATAAGCTCCGATAAAAAGGAAAAAAGGAAAAGAGGCGACAAAAGCAAAAAGTTCCTTCGGTTTCACTACTCCCGGCTCATAAACCTTCTTGCCGAAAAAATTTATGCTGTAATATTCAGGGTCCCTGCTTCTTCTGTATATCCTCATGATAATGCTGATTTTAAGCAAAATAATAAAAAAAAGTATAATACCGGAAACAATCCACATTACATACTTGATATTAATTCTGTACACATCGGCAGGATTGCTCACCGCAACAACGCTTATTATGACCATAAGCACTGTATTAATTATAAACGTACCCAGTAATGCTCTAAAATATTTTTCAGATTTATTTGAAAGATAAAGAGCAATTAAGAGGAACTGGAAACAGAATGAAAAAACCAGGGATATTAATAATAATGATATCAGCATTTCTTTTTAACCGGCAAGATAATCTACAATAAAGCTTAACGGTTGTCAAGAAAGTAATATCTGATTCGTAGTCTCACTGAAGTCTTTTAAGCAGTTCAAGGGCCTCCTGGTTTGAAGGATCGCCTTCAACTGCCCTCTTCGCATAAAAATGCGCCATCCTGGTTTTTCTGTTTTTCATATAGTAACTTGCAAGCCTGAAGTTCGCTTTTGAGTGGAGAGGCTCCACCTGCACGACTTTCTGATACCTGTCACGGGCATCCTCCTCCCTGCTGCTGCCTGACCTGATGCCGCGCATGTAGAATTCAGCAAGGAGAAAATTCATTTCAGCAGATACAGGATTGACCTTCAGCGCCTCGAGGCAGTAGGTAATCCCCTCCTGCCTGAATTTTATTCTGTTTTCTGGTATATTATAATTATCATATGTTTCGATAAATCTTACTTCAGAAAGGGCCTTGAGAAGCGTAAACCTGTCTTCATTGTCATAAAGTCTCTCAATGTGCTCATAGGCCTTTCGCAGTTCAGAATATGCAAAATTATAAATACCGTCTTTATAATAAACAAGGCCGAGGCCGAGATGTGGTGCAGGATCACCGGGATCACTTTCAATAGCCTTCTTATAATGGGCAATTCCCTTGCCGCTGTCGCCGGAACGGACAAAATAATCACCCCTAGATTTCTGAATATGGGAATCATTCCTGCCGGAATCTATTGTAAGCTGAACAACGCGATACCCCTTATTGCTCAGTTTGAAATTACCGTATCCTATGAGCATAGGGCCGAATGTTTTATTATTGAAGACATATTTCACTTTAAATTTTGAAACCACGATATTGTTAGGATTTATCACATACATTACGTTAGTAGGATTGACATTTTCAGAGGTAAAGAGCCTTACTGTTGCCTTTGTCTTTACATGGGAATATCCTGACAGATCATTTTCAGCAAGTTCCTCGCTGGTGGAAAAGGAGAGGACCTTCCCCATAATCATCGCCTTTTTTCCGGCCTTATCATTCATGTTAAAAAAAATTTTAGTATTAAGCATTTGCCCTTCATATTTATAAAGGGCAAATGAATTTACGGCGGTAAAAAGCACAAGGAAGACAATGACTGTTTTTTTCATAGATTATTTCAATATCCTGGTTGGATTAAGAGGAACTATCCCCTTTCGTATTTCAAAATGTAAATGAGCGCCTGTTACAGCACCGGTCTTTCCTGAAAGGGCAATTTTCTGCCCCTTTTTAACTTTTTCACCGGATTTTACCAGGTGTTTACTGTTATGGGCATAAACAGTTATATAATTATTGCTGTGCTGAAGAACTAAAAGATTGCCGTAAGCGCCTTTCCAGCCACTGAATATAACAATACCCGAACCCGCGGCCTTTACAGGAGTGCCAATCTCAGCCCCTATATCAAGTCCGCAATGGAAACTTTTCTGGCCTGAAAAAGGGTGTTTTCTGTAGCCGAAACCGGAGGTTATCGGCCCCCTTAACGGCCAGGACAGGCGGAGCTTTTTAGATGATTTTTCAGTTGTTTCATATTTAGTCCTGCCTGAAGCGTAATATTTTTTCTCTGAGACCTTTTTATCCGCTCTTCCGGCCGGAACTGATTTTTTTGATTCAACAGCTCCGGGTATAAAAATCGATTTCCCTGCTATAATCGTATTTCCGTCTATATTGTTATGATCAGCGATTTTTTCAACATCAGTGTCAAATTTATCTGCAATTTCGCTAAGTGTATCCCCCCTTTTTATCCTGTAACGCACACCACTGCGTGAAGGGATGAGAAGAGTGTCGTTCTCCCTTATCAGCCCATTCGGAGAAAGATTATTAAGAGAAAGGACAACAGAAATTTCTGTTCCGTATCTCCTGGCAATTTTCCATACACTGTCGTTCTTTTTTATCTTATATTCAACGAGATGCCATCTCTTGTCCTTCTTTTGCAGCTTCTGAAGGACATTTATATTACCGTTATTCTTTTTCCTCCGTGGTTTGGTGAGGAGTGTATCATCAAATGTATTGTCAAAAATAATCTCCCCGTCAGATACCTCAACAGTATCCTTAAAAGGATCGTTAGCTGTTTCCATCTCAAGGTTATTTATAATATAGGAATTACCTATGGGATCCGTGGACTTTTTATTGTTTTCCGCGGAAAGGGGAAAAGTTAATACTATAAGAAAAAAAATTATCAGAGTTTTATATTCCGCTTTCATATATATTAGATCGGAATAATAAAGATTTTTCTTTAGAACTGAAAACACCTGTATAATCAGTTCCTGTACCGGAACCTCCAGTCTACTCCCTTTTTATCAAGGTAGGCTTCAAACTCCCTGCAGGATGAAAAATATTCCAGGTAGGGTGAATCGTAAAATTCGCAGTCACCTTCAGAAGTGCCATGCTCCCTGCAAATTGCGGGACGATTGACATAATTTTTACATTTTTTGTCAGTGCCCTGAAATTCACATGGTGTTCTGAACTCAACATGCCAGTTTTTATCATGATCAATAAAAACATTTACATTTTTATGGGCAAGGTACCACCTGATATGATCGTAATCAGTTTTACTTCTGGGCCTGTCCAGTTCTATCGCCACATAAGCGCAGCACTTTCCTCCGCATTTATCACATGGCGGGGTATATTGATCTGCCATTTTTTCACCTGTTCAGCTTTTAATTTTTTCCAGTGAGGGGCGTATAAATTCAAGAATATCCGAGGAACTCATTGAATCCTTTTCATAACATTCAGCAAAAATATCGGCACAAAGCCCGTGAATATAAACACCTGCACAGGCTGCCTGATACAGGTCGATTCCACGGCCTGCTAAAGCTCCGATAATTCCTGACAGGACATCGCCTGAACCTGCAGTTGCAAGGGCCCTGTTGCCGGTAGTATTTATACAGGAATTTAACCCGTCAGAAATAATTGAGGCAGGCCCCTTAAGGACTGTGACGCATCCCGTAGATTTTGCCAGTTCAACACAGCTTTTAAGCCTGTTGTTTTTAATATAATCAATACCATGGCCTGAAATTCTTGAAGCTTCCATAAAATGAGGTGTTATAATGCATTTAATCCCTTCGGGAATCTTTTTCTGCTTTAAATATGAAGCCAGATGAAAGAGGCCGTCCCCGTCGATAAGTATATCTGAAATACCGGCTCCTTGAGCTTTTTCAAGAAGAGTATTAAAAAGAACTTCTGAATAGCTGTCCCTTCCCATTCCAGGCCCGATGATCAGCGTATTATATTTTTTTGCCCTGAGAAGTAACTCAACAGAATCAGGATCGGGGCTATCCGGGAGAGATGCTGTCATGAGTTCAGGTATAATTCCGGCAATAGAACTCCTTGAGCTTTCTACTGTGGCCAGTGTAACAAGCCCTGTGCCTGTTTTAAACATTGCCGAAGCGGTAAGCATTGCAGCTCCCTCCATACCTGTAAAACCGCCGACAATAAGGGTATTCCCCATATCACCTTTATGGATATCTTCAGAAAATTTACACAACTCCGAATCTTTCACCAGCCCTTCATCAGCAAGGTCGACTTTAAGGTCATTACTTCCGGTAAGGTAAGGCGGGAACCCTATGTCAGAAACTGACAGCCTGCCGCAATAGCCTTTCCCCGGCCATGTTACAAGAGATATTTTAGGAAGCCCCATTGTTATGGTATAATCAGCTTCAACTGCATCTCCCGCAGGCGCGTCCCCGTCCGATGGCAGGCCGCTTGGTATATCAACAGAGATAACCTCGCATGTTGAGCTGTTTATCAGATTAACCAGCCTGAGGGGAATTCCTCTCAGGGGCCCTTCAAAACCGGTACCTGTGATAGAATCAAGAATAAGAGAGTCTGTTTGTATCTGCAGTGAATCAATGTTTGTATCATCAACATACAGAATTTCGATGTCGTATTTTTTACATATTTCCAGGAAAAGCAGAGAGACCGCAGTTATCTTTTCTTTTTTTCCGGCTATATAAAGGACAGGTTCGATTCCGGCATTTTTGAGGTAGAATGCGGCTGTAAACCCGTCACCTCCATTATTACCGGTTCCGCAGAATATGTCGACTTTTTGAGTATTGAAATTTTTTATTATAAAATCAGCAACCGACCTGCCAGCGTTATTCATAAGAACTGTTGCCGGGATGGAACATTCCTCAATAGATATACGGTCAATTTCCCTCATTTCAGAGGCTGTTACTGCCTTCATATCCTACTCCCACTGCAGTACCTGAAGTGTATCATTATGAACATGATAGGAATAAATCACGCCATCTTCATCAGTTATTATTTTTGAAAAGATGCTGCTGTTATCAAAGGATACCCTGATGTTATTTATGATATTACCTTCCATATTCACAAGCATGAATTTAATATCCTTACCTTCTATATTCCAGAAATAAATTATCTTGTCATCAACTATGTTAAAAAGAACGTTCTTGGGATCAGGGAAGGTGCCCACTTCACGCTGAAGTTTATTCTTTTCAAGTGAAAATATATAAAGTTTTCTGTACTTGAAACGCACATCATGATAATAGGCTACTGAGAGCAGAATTTCATCTCCGCTTTTAAATATTCTTATATTCTCAATTCTTCCTTTATAGGTATTATTATCCTCTTTTTCAACAAAATCAAGTTTTGAAAAATCGATATACTTTTCCCTCTTCCTGTTATTAAACCTGTAGAGTTCCCAGGAATTAAAAGACCGGGAAATAACAAAAAGCCTGTTATCAGAATCTACAAAAAGTTTCTCTATATAGAAAAACGGAAGTTCGGGAGTCCCTGTTTTACCCATGGTATATTGAAGTTCCCCTTTACTGTTAAAAACAAGAATATATGACGGGGTAAAATTCGCCCCCTCACCATATGATCTCGCGCTTCTTGTTTCAAGCCTGTTCTGCACATAAAGGTTGTCATCATCCATGGTGAATGTTCCGATAACACCGAATTTAAAATTAAAGGTTTTATACTTTGTCTTATCTATATCAGCTGTAGAGCCTATTATCAGCTCCGGATTGCCGCTGCTGTCAAGGACCTGAAGTCTCTTAAGACTGTTGTCAGCGGCTATTATCCTGTCGTCATTTATCTCCAGCCTGAAAGAGAGTTCATTCAGCGTGTATTCATCTCTTATTATCTGGACCTGTCCCGGGGCATCACCGCTTTTAATTTCAGTTATTTTTTTTGAACTCATCGAATTGACATACCACTTCGAACATGAACCTGCGAAAAGTATAACTAACGATATGGCCGCGATTTTTTTAAACATAATAACCTGCTTTGAATTTGTTTATGTAGTTTATCATGATGGATTTATTTAAAATATTCAACAGCATTTCTGAAAATTCCGATACCGTCGCTGTATTCCGGCAACTCCTTTCCTTCCCTTTTATACTTCTCTTTCAGATAAGTCCAGTCATTTCTCTGCGTAAAAAACATCCCCCGCTCCGGGTGGGGCATCATGCCCATTACACGGCCGTTGACACTGCATAAAGCTGCAATATCATTTACAGCTCCGTTAGGATTATACGGGAATTCCTGTTCTGCAGCCCTTCCGTCCGGGCGTATATATTTCATCGTAGAGAGGCCCTTCTGTTCTATTTCAGCAAGAACATCACCGGGAGCGAAAAAATTTCCTTCACCGTGAGCAACCGGTATATGCATACTTTCAATCCCGCGGATGAATACCGAGGGAGACTGCGGGTTAACAGCAACATCCACCCACCTGCACTGGTACCTGAATGTCCTGTTGTATTCAAGGGATACCTCAGCTGTACCGCTGAACCCCTTAAGTGCAGGTATAACCCCCAGATTGACAAGGACCTGGAACCCGTTACAGATACCCAGAATCAGAGTATCCCGCTCCATAAAATTTTTTATCTCATCCAGAAGGTTATTCTTGATCCTGTTGGCCAGGGCCTTGCCGCTTCCGGTGTCATCCCCGTAAGAGAAGCCCCCGGGGAACATAAGTATCTGGTATTCATCCAGGAGTTTCCTGTTTTCAATAAGATCATTTATATGAATAATCCTTGTTGCGGCTCCCGTTTTTTCAAATGCGAATGAGGTCTCCTCCTCACAATTTATTCCGTAGCCGGTAAGGACCAGTGTCTGTGGATTCGCCATCCATATACCTCAATATTTCTTCAGCGTTTTTCTGTAGTAATAACTCATGTCAGCGAGTTCAGTGTTTATAATCCTCTTCCCTTCAGTACCTGTTATAACTACCTTATTATCATCCCTGACCCGTCCGATTTGTACTATAGTCAGTCCGTCAAAACACTTTTCAAATTCGTCTTTCAACGAAGGATTTACCGAGACAAGGAATCTTCCCTGGGATTCGGAATAGAGTATTATATCGTTTCTCAGCATTTCGCTGTTGCATACCTTTTTAAGGCTCATTTCAAATCCGAGCATACCGGCAAGTGCCGATTTAGCTGCAGCGACCCCGAGCCCTCCCCGCTCAATACTTATGCATGAAGTAACAAGCTCCATGTCAATGGCTTTCCCCATGGCGTAATAGGTCTTTTTGGAAAAGACCGCGTCAACAACCGGTATATTCCTTCCCGTGTATTTAACTCCCTTCTCCCTTTCGCCCATAAGCACGTTATATTCACTTCCGCCTGTTTCATCAGATGTTCTGCCGACAAGGTAAATTAAGTCTCCGGGGAATTTAAAATCTATTGTCTGTGCTTTCCTGACATCATCCATGACCCCTATTGAGGAGATCAGCACTGTAGGAGGGATCGATATTTCGACCTCATCAAAATTTTCATCAAATCCCCTGAAATCGTTAAACATGCTGTCCTTGCCTGAAATGAAGGGTGTTCCATACGCCACGGAAAAATCGTAACATCCCTTTGCCGCGTTTTTAAGCTGCCATAATCTCTTCGGATTATTTGAATCGCACCAGCAGAAGTTGTCAAGGATAGCCAGGTGATCAAGAGGGCATCCTGCTGAAACGGCATTTCTCACAGCCGTATCAATTGAACACGCTGCCATCCAGTATGTATCAATATCACTGTAGGAGGGGTAAAGCCCCTGAGATAAAACGACCCCTTTCCACGAATCAAGCAGCGGCCTGATAACGGAGACGTTTGAATTAACATTCCCCTTTCCCTGAAGCGGTTTTGTTACTGAACCTCCCTGCACCTCATGGTCATACTGAGTTGATATAAATTCAAAGCTGCAGAGATTGAGCCTGGAGAGCATCTTATGGAATACTTCCGTGTGATCATCAGGTTCCCTGAAGGCAATAAAAATTTCACCTGTATCGTTCTTTTCAGTTACCAGCTGCTTTTTAGGGAGACCGTCATGCAGAAAATCGAGATCAAGGTCGAATATGGTTTTGCCGTGGTAGGTAACTATCCCCCTGCCGCTGTCATTGAACTCCCCGATTACAGTGGCCTCAACGCCGCGTTTCTTCAGCAGGGAAATAAACTGTTCAGCATTTTTTACAGGAACAGAAAAAGTCATTCTCTCCTGTGACTCACTGACCCATATCTGCCATGGCGAGAGGCCGGGATACTTGAGCGGCACCTTTTCAAGTTCGACGGTAAAACCTCCGCATTCCCTTGCCATTTCAGCCACGGAACATGATATCCCGCCGGCACCGTTATCAGTTATTGAATTATAGAGCCCCAGGTCCCTTGCCTCTTTAACAATGGCGTCAGAAAGTTTCTTCTGTGTAATAGGATCACCAATCTGGACAGCGGTGGCAGGGCTTCCCGAAGTCAGGGCCTCGGATGAAAAGGTTGCTCCATGAATCCCGTCCCTCCCCACGCGTCCGCCAGCGACTATTACAAGATCACCGGGCATGGCCTTCTTCTCAACAGATGAACGGCCGGATGAAACCCTGGGCATGAGGCCTATTGTTCCCACGAATACAAGCGGTTTCCCCTTGTATCTCTCATCAAAATATATAAAACCCTGAGGTGTAGGTATCCCCGACGTATTGCCCCCCGCATTTACTCCATGCACTACACCTTCCATTATTCTCCGCGGGGAGAGGAGTTTTGAATCATCGGATTTCTTTTTATACAGGGGGGATTCATCTTCAGGGTCTGCAAAACAGAATCCATACCTGTTGGCAACAGGTTTTGCCCCCATGCCGAAACCTATAGAATCACGGTTAACTCCAACAATTCCGGTTATTGCCCCCCCGAAGGGATCAAGAGCGCTGGGGCTGTTATGTGTCTCAACTTTATCTGAAACTATCCAGTTATCGTCAAAGGTTATACCTCCGGAATTATCGGTAAACACCGATTCACAGAAATCACTGTCACCTTTCTCTTTTCGGATTCTAACTGTGGCTTCCCTTATATATGTCTTGTATATGCCGCCCGGTGTGTCATCGTCCATTGCCGCGGCAAAAATAGTATGTTTGCAGTGTTCACTCCAGGTCTGCGCGATTGATTCAAGTTCAATGTCTGTAGGGTTCCTCTTCTCTTTACCGTTGAAATACTCTTTGATAACATGCATCGATGCCATATCAAGGGCAAGAGGGCCTCTTCTTGTTCCGTCACTGTCCGCTATCCCTTCTTTGCCTATCTTCTGAAGTTCATCATCCGGAACATCAAGATTTACCGTATCAGACTCACCCTTTTCAGATATATTAACTACCGGTATTTCATGGCCTAACCCGTTTTTCTCTTTATATTGAGATGACGAAAGAATTTTAATCCTCTGAATCAGGGGATTGTAAAGCTCCTTCCCTATATTTTCAGCTTCATCGTCTGACAAGTCACCGGTAAGAAAATATGATGTTGTATAGAAAACAGATTTCTCACTGTTAAATTCCCTTTTGAAAAGATCTTCAAAAGATTCCCGCACAGTATGGGATACATTGTCTGTAACCCCGGGGAGGAAACCGATTTCAATACAGTATGTAAAATCGGAAACCGGCTGAAACGGCCTGTTGATAACATATTCCTGCGTAACAGGCTGTATCAGAAGCGCAGCAGCTGAATTAATCTCGCTGTCAGTGAAATCTATATTTACAAGATAATTGTCTGTTATTACAACCGTATCAACAGTAAATCCCAGTGAATTAAACTTCTCCTTTACGGCATCTCCACGGGGATCATCTTTTTTATATGAAACTTCTATCCTGTATTTCGCATAATTGTTTTGTGACATAAATTACTCCATTAACAAGATTCTTAAAAAACAGGAGTCCTGTTGTCCATAATTTTTTTTCATGAGCCGCACCGGGATAAAAATAATTATAAGCTGTGTAGATAAGTCCTATACGTCTCTCAAATGTTAATTTACCTGTTTTTACATGTAAATGAGGTTAAAACCTCATAATTTTCGCCAAATAAACCTTTTTTATACGTTTTTTCTTGAATTAATTCCTTTATTAAAATTTAAAGTAACAATAAAATGGATAAATTAACTGACTTAAATAGCTTTCCATTAAAAAGTGAGGTTGAAATGCTTAAAGTTGAAAACAATAAGGTGGTAACCTTCGAATATACACTTAAAAATGATAACGGTGATATCCTTGATACTTCCGCCAATCATTCTCCGCTTGTGTACATACACGGTTCAGGAAATATTATTCCCGGCCTTGAATCTGAACTTGAGGGGAAACAGATAGGTGACAAATTTCAGGCATCGATAGATCCTGAAAATGCTTACGGAATCCGTTATGATGAGCTTGTACAGAAAATCGAAAGGGACAAGCTTGCTCACCTGGATACAATAGAAATAGGTATGCAGCTCCAGGCCTATGATGAACAGGGTATGCAGATACTGACAGTTGTTGACGTTTCTGAAAGTGAAGTAACTCTTGACGGGAACCATCCTCTTGCAGGTGAAACTCTTCACTTTGATGTTGAAGTTACAGGCATTAGAGATACGACCGAGGAAGAAGCAATGTACGGCCTCAATGCAGGCGGTGGCGGATGCAGCGGATGCAGCGGATGCGATAGCGGCAGTGACTGCTGCGGTTCCTGATAAAAATACCGGGGCAGGACAATGACAACAAATCTTCCGGGAATATGTTTTGTGGGATGCGGTAAAATTGCCGAATCCCACGCAAAAAATCTGAGAAAGCTTTACGGGGACATTCCCCTTTTCTTCCAGGACAGTGATGTGACTAAAGCCAATGCGTTCAAGTCACAATTCAGGGGTGAAGCAGCATTTCCTGAACTTGAACATGCCCTTGACAGCGAAAAGGTGAATATTGTTTTCATAACTACGCCGCATGCCTATCATGCAGAGATTGCCTGTGCAGCTGCGAAGAGCAAAAAGGATATAATCCTTGAAAAACCTGTCGCAAGAAGCATGGCTGAAATCAGAAAGATAACTGCCGCAGTAGAAAAGAACAAGGTCAGATGCACTGTTGCTGAAAATTACATGTTCAAATCGTTTGTTCCCAAAATTGTTAAATCGGTAAACAGCGGCCACATAGGCAAACCTCTATTTCTCGAAATCAATAAATATAACAGGGACAATATTTCAGGATGGAGAACAGATCCGGGCCTCATGGGAGGAGGCGCCCTTCTTGAAGGAGGGGTTCACTGGATCAATCTCCTTGTTTCTATAGCTGATTCAGAACCTGTAAGTGTAATTGCGGTAAAACCTGATGTTGAATATGAAACACCGGTCCCCTTTGAGGACTCGATAACACTCCTTATTAAATTCAGCAACGGTTTAACAGCCAAACTCTTTCACTCATGGAGAATACCTAACAGGTTAAAGGGCGTGGGCCTTTCAAAATATTACGGCAGCGAAGGCGTTATCACTTTTGAAAGCAACGGAATTTTTTCTTCTGTTTACGGGAGAAAAAAGAAAAAATTCTTCACGAACTTTACAGATTTCCTGGGATACAGGAAAATGCTGAAGTCATTTATTGATGATTACGTTAACGGGAAACCCTGGACCCCTTCACTTGAGAGGATCACCATGGAGTTCCGCATTGTGGACGCGGCATACAAGTCCCTTAAATCGGGACAGTTCGAAAAAATATAGGAGCCTGAAACGGCTCCTATATTATTATACCTGCGAAATACTTATAGATTTTTTCAGTTTTCTGCGGATTGTCGGACTCTGCTATTATCCTGAAAACAGGTTCAGTGTTGGATGACCTCAGGTGTACCCATCCGTTTTTGAACTCTTCACTCTTTTTAAAATCTATTCTCAGCCCGTCAGTCTGCGAGAGCTTTTCATTTTTAAAACTGTCCGATATCCTGCTTATTATATTCCCTATGGGTTCAGTGTTTTTCAGTGAGACCTTTCCCTTCTTCATAAAATAGGCAGGCATTTCATCCATTATTTCTGAAACCTTCCTGTTTCTCAATGACATCATTTCAAGGACATATACAATACCGGCAAGGGAGTCGCGTCCGAGATGGACCTCGGGAGAAATAACACCTCCGTTGCCCTCACCCCCGATTTTAGCGCCCTTCTTTCTCATCTCTTCCACTACGTTTATCTCACCGACTTTTGCCCTGCTGAATGGGACACCATGTCTGGCAGCGATATCTTCCACCGCTTTTGTTGTTGAGAGGTTTACAACTACACGGCCTTTCTCCTTCTGTAAAAGATGGTCCGCAACAAGGGTTACCGTATACTCCTCTCCAATGGGCCTACCCTTTTCATCGACAATGGCCAGCCTGTCAGCGTCAGGGTCCTGGGCAAATCCGATGTCAGCGCCGCTTTTAATTACGGTTTCAGAAAGCTTGTTAAGATTTTCGGGAAGCGGTTCGGCTCCGCGCGGGAAGATGCCGTCAGGGGTGCAATTAATCATGGTCACCCTGCAGTTCAATGACTTAAGAAGTTCAGGAGTGATGATAGAGCCTGCACCATTTACAGCATCAAGTACAACATGAAATTTTTTCTTTTTTATATTTTTTACATTAACAACATCGAGTACTCTTTTAATATGAAGCGCATTTGCCTCATTATTAACAGTGAGCTTACCTACTTTGTTCCATTTTTTGAAAACCGGCTCCTTTTCCATCAGGGCAAAAAGTTTCTTTATATCAGCCGGGTTGAGGAATGTTCCGGATGAATTTATCAGCTTCAGGGCGTTCCATTCAACCGGATTATGCGAAGCTGAGATTACGATCCCTCCGGCAGCGTTAAGCTCCTCCACCATTACCTGAACTGTAGGTGTGGGCACCACCCCGATATCTACGACATCACATCCTGAAAGAAGAAGAACAGAAATCATATTCATTGCAACAGCTTCACCGGTTGGCCTTGAATCCCTTCCAACCACGACCGTACCGTATCTGGCGTATGAAGCAAATGCCGCTCCGGCAGATACCAGCAGTTCCGGGGTAAAACTCTCACCCACGATACCCCTGATTCCTGAAACGCTTTTCATCAAAGGTGCTGCCATGAGCTATCTCCTGCTTCTCCTCGTTTTTTTACGTCTAACACCGCCTTCAGTCTGTTTTTCCTCCCGGGGTTTCCCGGCATCTGGCATTGACATGGGTATTCCTCCCGCGCCGAACTGGTCAACCTCCTGATGAAATTCACTGGCAGCAGCCATTTGAGCCGGCAAGGGAACCTCATCCTGCTCAACCCTCTGCACCTCAACCTTCATCATGTATTCCATGATCTCCTCTTTAAGGTTGACCAGCATATCTCCGAATATCCTTGATCCCTCAATTTTATACTCAACAAGGGGATTTCTTTCACCATACCCCATTGCCCATATACCGTCCCTCAGGTGGTCCATGGAAAGAAGATGCTCTCTCCATTTATTATCAATTACCTGAAGAGATATAAGCCTTTCAAGGACTCTCATGTCATCAGGGCCGATCTTCTCCTCCCGCTCCTTATACATGACGGTATGTTTTTCAATGAGTGCATCCACAAACTCACTGTATGACATCTCAAGAGGATTGATCTCATTATAATCAAGTTCCATTGTGAACTTCTGTTTAAGCCATGCCTGAAGCCCCTCAAGGTCCCACTGCTCGGGATGCCTTTCACCGAGCGTAAAATATTCGATTCGTGGATTTATTACATCCTCAAAATAGGTGTAAATCTTGTGTGAAATATCGGCACCGTCAAGAATCTCGTTCCTCTCATTATATATAAAGGTACGCTGAGCATTCATAACATCATCGTATTCAAGGAGGTGTTTCCTTATTTCGAAGTTACGCCCTTCAACACGTTTCTGCGCGCTTGCTATCGCCTTTGAAACCATGGGGCTTTCGATCTCCTGACCCTCCTCCATTCCGAGCCGGTCCATAACCTTGCCGATTCTCTCTGAACCGAAAAGTCTCATAAGGTCATCCTCAAGTGACAGATAAAACCTTGAAGAACCGGAGTCCCCCTGACGTCCGGAACGTCCCCTCAGCTGGTTGTCTATCCTTCTTGACTCGTGCCTCTCTGTGCCGAGTATATGGAGTCCTCCCGCTCCGACAACGTGGTTATGATTAACAATCCATTCACGCCCGTTTTTAATTATCGATAAAGCCTTGTTTTTGTCCTGACCCTGCATCTCTTCAATCATCTTTTCAGCTTCATCAAATTCGGAATTAATTACTTTATATCTGAAATTTTCCCAGAGTTCCCTTACCTGTGAGGGATTATGATTTTCGGCGTCATCAATGTACGTCCTACGGCCTCCGAGAACGATGTCAGTACCACGACCTGCCATATTCGTCGCGATTGTTACAGCCCCGGGCCGCCCTGCCTCAGCAACAATCTGGGCCTCTTTCTCATGATACTTGGCGTTAAGGACATTGTGTATAATCCCCTTTGACCTGAGCGCGTTGGAGAGTTTTTCAGATTTTTCAATTGAGATAGTACCTACAAGTATGGGCCGCCCTTTTTTCGTATAATCGGAGATCTCCTCTGCAATGGCATTGAACTTCTCCCGTTCTGTTTTATATACCTTATCAGGATTGTCTTTTCTTATTAGAGGAAGGTTGGTAGGAATAACAGCAACATCCAGCCCGTATATCTTTTTAAATTCGACAGATTCAGTTTCAGCGGTTCCTGTCATGCCTGAAAGCTTATTATACATCCTGAAAAAATTCTGGAAGGTAATCGAGGCCAGTGTCTGGCTTTCACGCGCGACAGTAACATTCTCTTTAGCTTCAAGCGCCTGATGAAGTCCGTCAGAAAACCTCCTCCCCGGCATGAGCCTTCCTGTAAATTCATCAACTATAACGACCTCGCCATCCTTCACTATATAGTCTATATCCCTGTTGAATACAGTATGTGCCTTCAGGGCCTGATTTATATGATGGATAATATCGATATGCCTGTTGTCATACAGGTTGTCGATCTTCATTATTCTCTCTATATGAGCGACCCCCTCTTCAGTCAGGGTGGCGTTTTTGTCTTTTTCATTGACCTCGTAGTCCACTTCCTCTTTCAGCTGAGGGATCAGCTTGTTAATTAGAGTATATTTCTTAGTGGACTCCTCAATTGAACCGGAAATAATAAGAGGTGTCCTCGATTCATCTATGAGTATTGAATCCACCTCGTCTACGATACAGAAATTAAGTTCCCTCTGTACTTTTAGGCTTTTATGCTCAACCATGTTGTCCCTGAGATAATCAAAGCCGAACTCATTATTTGTTCCGTATGTAATGTCCGCTCCGTAGGCCTTCTGCCTCTCCAGGGGGCCAAGATTATGCTGGATAATACCCACAGAAAGCCCCAGGTACCTGTAAATAGGACTCATCCATTCAGCGTCACGTCTTGCCAGGTAATCGTTTACCGTAACAACATGAACTCCTTTGCCGCTAAGCGCGTTCAGGTATACAGGGAGAGTGGCCACAAGGGTTTTACCCTCACCGGTTTTCATCTCGGCAATCTGCCCCTTATGGAGAACGACGCCACCCATTATCTGCACGTCAAAATGCCTCATACCGAGAGTTCTCACTGAGGCTTCACGAACAAGGGCGAAAGCCTCGGGAAGTATTGAATCAAGAGGTTCACCCTTTTCGACCCTCTGCCTGAAATCATTAGACTTCGAAAGTATTTCCTGTGGAGTGAGTTTCTGGAAACTGCTTTCAAGGGCGTTTACCCTGTTCGCAAAGGGCTGCAGTTTTTTCCTGTCCCTTTCAGGCTTTGTTCCGAAAACGGTATTAAGAATCAGTTCTAGCATATTTTTATCCTGTATTGAGGTTAATTAAGAGATTACAAAATTATTGAGTGGCATAATCACATGTTAATGTTACATAATCATACTGTATTATCTATTTATCAAGAAATTATTTATTATATTATACATTATTTTTATAGCCGGGATGATAAGACCCGTCATTTACGGTGATCAGTTTTTTTATTTCCCCTTGCGTAGATATTTGAGAGCAGAGATTTTCTCCTTAAGAATCGAAACACCAGTTCCATCCTTTGCAGAACCTGTAACTGCATCTGGAAACCTGTTTTTTACTAAATTAAGTCTTGCCTCCTCTGAAGCATCACATTTATTAAAAAAAAGAATAACCGGCTTCCCTTTTATGTCAAGTGAGTTAATCTCCCTTTCAACAGTACTGATATTCGATTCAATATCAGGCGCAGTTATATCGATCACATGTATTATATAATCTGAATTTTCAATATCCTCAAGCGTTGACCTGAACGATTCAATCAGGTTTGCCGGAAGGTTCTGTATAAAACCGACAGTGTCGGTAAGCAGGGTATTAAAACCCTCCTCAATATAAACTGCCCTTGTATACGAATCAAGGGTTGCAAAAAGTCTGTTTTCAACAAAGAGATCATCTTTAGCAAGCAGGTTTATCAATGTTGATTTGCCTGCATTAGTATATCCCACAACAGCGCCAAGAAGTTCTCCTGAACGTGAACTCCTTGTCCGTTTTCTGTGTTCCTCATATTTTTTCAGTTTCCTTTTCAGGGTATCAATACGCCTGAGTATATGCCGCCTGTCAGTTTCAAGCATCTTTTCACCGGGTCCCCTGGTGCCTATCCCCCCTCCAAGCCTTGAAAGAACACCTCCAAGCCCCTTGAGCCTGGGCAGAATATACCTGAGCTGCGCCAGTTCGACCTGAATCTTTGCTTCGGCGCTCCTTGCCCTCCGGGCAAATATATCAAGAATTATCTCGTTTCTCCCTATGACACGGCATTTCAGGGTGTCTTCAAGATTACGAATCTGTACAGGCCGTATATTGTTCAGATCGAACACAATCAGTTTTATATTATTTTCAGATATCAGGTTTTGCAGTATTTCGACATAACCCTTCCCTATAATAAAGGCCGGATCAACAGCTTCTCTTTTTACTGTCATTTTATCGACAATTATCGCTCCAGCTGTTTTAACAAGAAGGGAGAGTTCTTCAAGAGAGTAACCTGCTTTTACAGGGTTTTCGCCTTTAAATACAATTGAGACAAGGAGAGCCCTTTCATCTGCTGATGACGCTATCCTATTGACCGATGCATCCATTAAGACCTATCCTGTCTCCCACGGTGATTCCATTTTGAGCAAACCACCACTGGTTTACTTCAAGGGCATACCTGACTTCTGATGATGAGCTGTAAAATACAGATGTATCCAGGGGCTTCATCTGGTATATATCCTTTATCACACCGGATGAATCAATGAAAGCTACATCAAGGGGGATGTATGTATTTTTCATCCAGAAAGAGAGGCGTTTATCCCTGCTGAAGACAAAGAGCATTCCGCTGTTTTTATCCAGCGACATTCTGTACATAAGGCCCTTCTGCCTGTCACGCTCATGGGCAGCGACCTCTACTCTCAGTTTAACGACCCGCCCGTTGTTACCATAAAGTTTTAGTACGCATCTTTTAAGTTCCCCGGAACCTTCATGTATACCTGAAAAAAAAAGCATAAAAAGAAGCAATATTGAAAGTACCTTTCTCAAACCTCTTCCGCTTATTCTGTTTTTCAAAAACATACCCCGCCTGAACCTGCCGTTATTTAAAATTCGCCGTGATATTCAAACCTGATAATCCGGTTCGGCCTTTCATCATTCTCAATCATTACACCCAGAGTAAAGAATACCTGGTCAAAATAATTAAACTTGATACCGGGATTGAAAAGCCAGTCGTCAGCATCCCTGAAATTCCAGTAAACCCTCTCCACTTCAAACTGGAACCTGAAAAATTCTCCGAGAGGTATATCGATTGATGTAAAGTATGATGTGTTGTCCGGTATATAATCGGGCTGAGTGGGAGTTCTTACCCCTACACTGAGATATTGTTCAGAATCAAAAAGGTAGATTGAACCTGTAAATACAAGATAGGGCCCGTAAATCACTCTGTTCAGATCATCCTTTTCATCCTCTGTATCATCCTCTTCCAGGCCTTCATAGCCGGTGTAAAAAGAATCGTATCCTGCCGCAATGGCTATAGGGAATGCTTCATGCCCGTCTGTAAACTTCAGTCTCGCGATTACCCCCGGCACGTTAAACCCGGGATCATCACGCCCTATGGCGCTCTGAACATCAAGTGACACACCAAGATATATTATATCATGAAGCCCGAGGAAGGTCTTGAACTCCATCCCGCCATTATCATACTCAAGGAGAGATACCTTGTACGTCCCCCTTGCAATTGTAAAAGCTGTAGGTGTATCTATTACAGAGGTCTGTTTACCCTGAGGATAGAGATCCGCCCCGTAAAAAAATATAATAACAGATAGAACTGCCGCTTTCCAGGAAAATCGTTTCATTATAATACCACTATAATTTTTTTATTAATATCGGCTTATGTCTGAAATTGTTGGAGAGATTTGTCACTTAAAGCAGCTATTCTGGATATTTATAAGTTCCGCAATACCTTTTCCGGCAGTTTCGACCATACTGTTCATTGTATTGACACTGAAAGGCGCCTGTTCACCTGTTCCCTGTATTTCTATAAGTTCAAAACTGCTGTTCATTACAATATTCATGTCAACATCAGCACGTGAATCCTCTGAAAAATCAAGGTCCAGAAGAATTTCATTGTCAACAATACCTACCGATATTGCGGCTATATTTCCGGTTATCGGGTTTTCAACAATAAGCCCTTCGCGGAGCATCCTGTCAGTTGCAAGCTTCATCGCTATAAAACCGCCTGTTATTGAAGCGGTTCTCGTCCCCCCGTCCGCCTGAATCACATCACAATCTATGAACATTGAATGCCCCTGGAAACGCCCCAGGTCTATGCCGGCCCTTAACGACCTGCCGATAAGCCGCTGAATCTCAACAGAACGCCCGTCGCGCTTCATCAGTTCACGCCTTGTTCTTCTGGGAGTTGAATAGGGAAGCATAGTATATTCTGCTGTCAGCCACCCTATATTTTTATTTTTTGCAAATTCAGGAACATCGGTATCAATACTTGCAGCGCAGATTACCCTTGTATCCCCCATGCTGATCAGTACAGAGCTGTAGGAGTTTTTGCAGAAATCTGTAATTACAGAGGTCTCCCTAATCGAAGAAGCCTCCCTGGTATTCGTCCTTTCTAAGTTCTTCATCAAGTTCCCTGTTCTCTTCTCTGAGTTTTTTAATCTCTTTAAGGTCCTCGATTTTCCTGTCAATATTTTTATGGTAAGGATTATAGTCCCTTGCGGTATTGAATTCATTGATTGCGGAATCAATATCATCAGCCACAAAATGTTTGATCCCTTTCTTGTAGTGAGCCTCTGCCTTCACCTTGTCCTCAACTGTTATTACCTTCGGTATCAATTTAAATGTAAGGCTTATGGAATAGACGGGCCCGAAAATCCCGTTATCAGCATATGATGCGTCAAGGCTGAACGCAACATCTTTAATAGCATAGTTAAATCCCATACCCATGGTATACGTGCCGGCGTCATTGAATCTCCATCCGCCCCTGAGGTACAGTATTTCAAGATAATTGAACTCAACCCCGGTATTAAGCCTGAAGCTCTCCTCAAAACCGTACGTAAAATCGTAAATGTCAGAGGAATCAATGAGATTTTCAGTAAAATCCATGTTAAAGCCGAACCATTTTGTCATTTTGTAGGATGTACCGAACCTGAGCATCCTGGGGAGAGGGTCATCCTTTGCATCAGTACCGAAATTAAGGATCGAAAGGCCCACACTGAAGTTTCTTAAAGGGCTGTCAAAGGGGGAGTAAAGATACATATCCTTTAAGATACCGACATCAACCGCGAAAGAACTGAGAAACAGGGTATCTATCTTCTGGTATATATACTTCACTGAGCCGCCCAGATAAAACATTTCCAGGTCATAGCCGTAACCGATACTGAAGTTCCCGTTATAAAACTGGACTTCACCTGTTTCGTTGCCGTCAATGTCGATCTTTTCAAATGGAGGGACCCAGAAAAGTGAATTAGAAACAGCGAGCCATCCGCCGTATACCTTCTGTGCAACACTTATATTTTCAAACCTGGAATCGAGTATCAATTCATGATGAAAAATGGAAAGAACCGGATATTTAAGCGTGGCAAGACCTGCCGGGTTATAATAAAGGCTATTAATATCATTTATTTCAGCAGTAAAAGCCTCTCCCATGGCAAGAGGCCTGCTCCCCACGCCAAGTTCAAGAAAATCAGCTCCGGAAGTCCCTATGCTCCCCTCTGCAAAGAGTAGAACAGGGACAAATAAAATTGTCAGCAGGTATATTAATCTTCCGTTTTTCATATTATTATATATGACTCATCTATCTATTCAGGATACATGATAGCTCTTTTTTAAGCAAGAAAATAATTGATAAAGCATATTAAAGAAACAGGGAGGCAAAAGAATGTCTATCAATATTTAATACGTTATTTACCGGCTGAAAATTAATAATTTCATCAGGTGTGTTGATTTCGTCAACGATTTCCCTGATATCACTGCTCTCCTCTTCTGAAGCAATTAATATACATTTATTTATGCTTATTCTCATAAAAAAGGAATTTATTTCCAGCCTTTTCCTTATTCTCGACATCAGGTATTTAAGGATAAAAAGGTTTTCCTTAATTGAAAAATCTTCAAGGGTAAGAATTGTACGGGACATCTCTTTCCCTGCAGGAGAATTGATAAACAGTTCCAGCATCAACAGAGCGTCTCCGTGACTCAATTCCGCGGAATCAAAGCTGAAAAGGTTTTTCATAACATAAAGAGAGAAAGGTATCTGCATTTTCATTTTAAGTGTGTTATAATAGTATGAGGCGGGTTTTCCGCCCGACTCATCATCAGAAATTACTATGAGCAGCGGTGAAAGATACTTTTCAAATAAACTTATATTTTCGCCTGTAAAAGGATTTACGTCATTGCCCCCGGCAATACTGCAGAGCCTTACAAGGAACACCTCCCTGTTCCGGTTATCATCTTCAAATAAGAGGCCCAGCTTCTTGTACAAGAACGGGTCTTCCTTGACAGTATCGTAATTTAAAAGGCATCCCTGATCAGTACTGTAAAGCTGGTTAAACAGATGATCCCTTACACTGAAAAAAACATCAGCTGTAAGACTGTCATTAATCATGTTAAGGTCTGTTCTGAATGCCGCGTCCCTGAAATTATATTTCATAATCAGGAAACGGCTGAATCCGCACTGTTTCAAACCGGCCCTTATGTAATCATTAAGATCATCAATATCATCATAAACATTTATATCAAGGGAGAAGGGATTGAAATCTGATGTTACAGAAGCAGCCTCCTCCTCATGTTTTAACCTGTATATCAGGTCATCACATTTCTGAAGAAGTGAAATTTTCATGGAAGGTTCATAACCATCCATAACCGGAACATCAGCTGCAGCAACCTTTTCGTGAGAGTATATTTTACCAAGCAGAGAACTGAGTTCAGGATTAAATGTTTTCTCTCTGAGTATATTTACAGGGGCCTCAGGCGCAGTATCTTCACCATCAAGATCATCAACAGTTACCTTCAGCAGTTCTGGTTCATGGAGCATCTTTTTCACCATATATCTTTCTATATTCTGATTAACGGTTTTTTCGCGCCCTATCTTTATACTTTAATGTATAAACCCTTAAAATCAGCCTCAAGCAATAAATATTAAAAACCGGTTACAGAGATATTTAACTTTTAATTATGCAGCGGGAGAACATACAATTTTTAATAATTTCAAAAAATATAAAAAAATTGTGTTGACATAAGACGTGTTGATTTGCTATTAACCATCTTGTCTTTAATGAAATATTCCCCTGTAGCTCAGTCGGTAGAGCAGTTGGCTGTTAACCAATTGGTCGTA
>DAIOFM010000060.1:0-23270 GCA_036745755.1 Spirochaetota bacterium
CCCTGAAGAGGATGATGAATGGTTGAAAAACCGGCAGCCATGAGATTTTTAATAATCTCATTTACCTTTACTTCATAAGGTTTAGACTGGCCCAGACGCTCCTGAACCTTCTTCATCTTTGAAGTAGCCACCATCTCCATCGTGCTGGTAATCTTTTTAGTATTACCTACAGATTTTATTCTTCTCTTAATGTCTCTTTGATTAGCCACAGCTCAATCCTCAACCTTTTATTTTAGTGAATCGAGATACTTATCAACAAACTCAGCTGTAATCTTGGTTAATTCATCAACACTCTTTAATTCTCTAGTGTCATGCATCTCTTTTATTATATTACTATGAGAATCTTTCAGATGTTTAATAAATTTATCTTCAAAATCCTTAACCTGAGCTACAGGTACTCTATCGACAAGACCCTGAGTACCGGCAAATATAATCGCAACCTGCTCGGCAACATCCATCGGAACATACTGATTCTGCTTGAGTATCTCAACAAGTCTCATACCACGATCAAGCTGCTTCTGTGTCGCCGGGTCAAGCTCAGTACCCATCTGAGCAAAAGCTTCAAGTTCACGGAACTGAGCGAGGTCAAGTCGCAGAGAACCTGCATATTTCTTCATTGCCTTAATCTGGGCAGCACCACCAACACGTGATACAGAAATACCAACGTCAACCGCAGGCCTTACACCTGATGCAAAAAGGTTGGGGAGAAGATAAATCTGACCGTCAGTAATTGAAATAACATTGGTCGGGATATACGCGGAAACCTCACCAGCCTGTGTCTCAATAATAGGAAGTGCAGTTAAGCTACCTGCGCCCATATCATCTGAAAGTTTCGCAGCCCTTTCAAGAAGTCTTGAGTGGCAGTAGAAAATATCCCCGGGATACGCTTCCCTTCCAGGAGGCCTTCTGAGGAGAAGTGAAAGCTCCCTGTATGCATTTGCCTGTTTTGAAAGGTCATCGTATACACATAGTGTATGACCATGCTTGTCATACATAAAATATTCAGCCATTGCACAACCTGCATAAGGTGCTATATACTGTACCGGTGAAGGATCTGAAGCCGCTGCGGCAACAACAATGGTATAATCCATTGCGCCTGTTTCCTGCAGTTTCTCAACAACAGTAGCAACCGTTGAAGCTTTCTGACCTACCGCTACATAAACGCAAACAACGTCTTTGCCTTTCTGGTTAATGATAGCATCAACCGCAATAGCTGTTTTACCGGTTTTTCTGTCACCGATAATAAGCTCCCTCTGGCCCCTTCCTATCGGGGTCATGGAGTCAATAGACTTGATACCTGTCTGTAATGGTTCATGAACAGGCTGTCTGTCTGCAATACCTGGAGCGAGAAATTCAAGAGGTCTGAATTTCGTAAAGTTGATGGGCCCCTTTCCGTCAAGAGGTTCACCAAGAGGAGAAACTACCCTTCCGAGTAACTCATCACCAACCGGTACCGCAAGAACCCTGTTAAGTCTCTTAACAGAATCCCCTTCCTGGATTGAAAGATAGTCTCCGAGAATGGCGCAACCGATTGAATCCTCTTCAAGGTTAAGAACCATCCCCTGAACTCCATTCTCGAACTCAAGCATCTCACCTGACATCGCGCTGGTAAGACCGTGAATCCTGGCAATACCGTCACCAACCTGAATAACAGTACCGACCTCGCTGACATCGAGTTCAGATTTATATCCCTCAATCTCCTTTTTAATAATTGACTTAATTTCTTCAGTTTTAATCTTCATAAGCCATTTCACTCCTGACTTTACTATTTAATAGATTTCGTCTTATATTCTTCAATCCCTTTGCTAAAGATCCATCTATAACAAGGTCGCCTATTTTAATAATGATACCACCCAATATCGATTCATCAACCTGCTCAGTTACAATAATTTCTTTACCCAGTTTCTTACCGATTTCAAGTTTGATCTTGTCAAGCAAAGTAGCGTTGAGATTTGATTGAGTTATAACTGTAATTCTCTGTCTATTATTAGCTATATCATTCAATTCCACAAAGGCTTCGTAGATTTCCGTAATTACTGTCTGCCGACTGTTATCAATTAATAATTTTAACAAATTCACAATATATTCAGATATTTTACCGGCAAAGACTTTATCAATAAACCCCTTTTTGATATCCTTGGTGATACCTGGAGTATTCAAATAGTTTCTGAAAGTTTCATCCTCCGCAATTATATCAGAAACAGCTTTTAATTCCTCTTCAACCTGCGGGAGGATATTTTTCTCTTTTGCTATATCAAAAATTGAATTAGCATAAACTCGAGCAATATCATTAGCAGCCACTTTGATTACCTTTCTCTTTCTTTTTTTTAGTTAGAACAGTTCAGGTTACTGAACTGTTCTAACTTTATTAAGAGTCTCTTCTACAAGAGCTTTCTGATCATCAGGATTAAGGTTCTTGTTGATTATCTTTGCAGCTATTTCCGTTGAAAGATTTACAACTTCAGCCTTGATATCAGCTAATGCTCTATCCTTGGCGAGTTCTATCTCTTTCTTGGTCCTGTCTGATAAATCCCGTGCATCAGCAGTTGCTTTTTCAATGATTTCATTTTTTAATTTTTCTGCTGCTTCTCTGCTGTCAGACATAATTCTGGCAGCTTCGTTTTTAGCATTATCCATCATTGATTTATGCTGTGCCAGAAGCTTTTCAGCTTCCTGTCTGGATCTGTCAGCGTTCTCTATGTCGCTGCGCACCTTTTCTGCCCTGGCATCAAGCGCTTCCACCACAGGTTTCCAGGCTGCTTTCCAGAGGATTACCAGTAACACTATAAATGTTATGATAGTCCATAAAAGCAGACCCGGCTCAACCCTTAGCAAACCCTTTTCTAGTATTTCCAGCATAACTGACTACCGAAAACTACTTAGTTTCAGTTGCTGCTTCCGGAGCTTTAGCAGAAGCTGGATTTTCCTTAGGTGCCTGTGTTGCGAGCATGAAAGTAACAACAAGAGCAAAGAATGTGAAACCTTCGATAAGAGCAGCAGCAATAATCATCGCTGTTCTGAGGTCACCACTTACTTCAGGCTGACGAGCCATACCTTCGAGTGCACCGGCTGCGAGTTTACCGATACCAAGAGCTGCACCAACAACAACAAGACCTGCTCCTAAACCTGCCGCTAAATACGACATTCCCAAATATTCCATTAAATTCCTCCTGAAATTTTTGTGTTTTTGTTAAGCATTATTAATTGTAATTTACTTAACTCTTCTATTTTTACCTGTAAAAAATTACAGGTTTAATGAGCATGCATAGATGATCCAATAAACATAGCTGACAGTGATGTAAAAATATACGCCTGAATAAATGCAACCAGCAGTTCAAGCAGATAGATTATCAGCGACAGAGATACTGAACCTACGCCAACAAGATAGCTCTGGAACATCATCACCAGGTAAAGGAAAATTACGATAACGATGTGACCCGCTGTCATGTTGGCAAAAAGCCTGACCGTCAGGGCAAAGGGCTTAATTATAAGACCCATAACCTCAATCGGCCATAAAAGAAAATACATTAGAAACGGTATACCGTGAGGCACTATTCCTGAAAATATCCAGAGAGGCCCCTGCTTAATTGTTCCAATTGCAAACATACCGAACAGGGTAAACATCGCCAGACCGGCAGTTACAGCAAGGTTACCCGTAGACGTTGCAAGCATAGGTATTAAACCGAGATAATTTGCAAACAGTATAAAGAAAAACACTGTACAGAAATAAGGCATAGCCTTTTTCGCATAATCATGCTCGAAATTCGGCTCAACTATTTCATCATGCACAAAACCTATAAGCGATTCCCAGAGATTGACCCATCTGGACGTTGAACCCATAGGGGAATTCTTAATTTTACGCGCAAGGGGAATAAAAACAAGAGCGCAGAGAAACAGAGCCATCCAGAGCATCAGCACCCATTTGGTAATCCTCAGATCAAAAATACCGAGCAGCTTAATCGGTGTGGCATTTATGACTTCAGCAGCGTGGCCATGAAGACACTCGATAACCGGCGCAGGATCAGGCTTGTGAAAACCAAGAATAGTATTCAGCTTAAATATCAGATTTCCGAAGAGTTCAGATATTCCATGAGGATGAACATGATACAAAAACGGTGTATCAGTTACGTGGCTTATAACAATGTTATACATTGACTCTTCGCCGCAGGCTGTTGCATGAGCCTCGGCACCGGATGTAACAATAGAGTTTAGCAATTGAACAAAATGGACCATAAGGATACAACCTCATATTGTATATATATTTATTTAGCTCACAAAATGTTAAAACATCTGCAATTATTGAAATGCTATACTTTATATATAACCAGTTATGGCTTAACCGACAATGCTTGAGTTAGTAAAAATTTTATATTTTTGTTTTTGTTTATTTATTGAACACACACAAACAAACAATCCTTCAATTGGATTTTTGTTCATATAACCCCTAAACAAAGACATTTATTTTGTAAATCTTTTTTTTTCCAGTTCGATAATTTTTTAAAAAAACATAAAAACCGGAAAGTTTTAGTTCTTATATATGCTAATTCCACTTAACCCGCTTTTTTTCTTTATTCTTATTATCTTTGGACTCCTCGCTCTGCAAATCCTTGAGGAGATGATAAAAACCGATCCCCATGCCGAGCGCAGTGCCGATAACCAGGAAAAGCGGAGATTTTCCGTAACGCTGATCAAGCCAGTTCCCCCCAAGCACAAAGATAAGAATTGTAATGGCCAGTTGTATTCCTATTGTAATATGAGCAAATACAACCTGCCCGGAACCTCTTTTGTTATCCACAAGCGTCTCCAGTTTTTTCAATTATTATCCTGAATTACAAATTAATGCAAGAATTATTCTGCAACTAAACCGCTCCATCAATAAAAATGATAAGTTCTTCCGGAAAAAATTCCGAATCTTTAATAAACAGGATAACCTGACGGATGATGAATCATCTTCAGGGAAAATAATCCTGTACTCATTTTGAGCCGATACTTCTTTTTTAAAAAACGGCGTATACTGAATGGAGATCTAATTAATGAATATATCTATAAAGCTTATTGACAACGGCGAAGAATATATAGCCAACTGCCCTGAACTTGATATAAACTGTTACGGCTCAAACAGAAATGAAGCAGTGAGGCGGCTTAAAGATGTAATCAATTTCTATATATCATCAGCAAAAGAACTGGGTATTGACATCAATCCGCTCAAAGATATCTCCATAGAAGGGAATGAGAAGGTATTTATAGCAGAAGCAACCCACGAGAACACGGGATTTATTAATTAATTATTTCAGTTAAATCTATCTTTGAAGATCGTGAAACTATCTGACTGCAGTAGTTCTTTTTCCCATCTGTCTTTAACAGATGTAATTTCTCTCTGAAAATATTCACCGGTCGTTTTTTTTCTTTCTGCAGGAGGGGCGACAAAACCGCCCTTGCCGGCAATTTCTACTGAGGCATCCGGCCCTCTCCCGGCCAGCACCCTGCTTTTACCTGATGTTTTACCTGTAAAAATCGAGTACTTATATGCTCCCGCAAGTGTGCTGTTTTCTATACTCCTCCACTGATTAACAAAATTTTTTTCAGAACTGACACCTTCTCTCCCGGCAATTGACGCTAAAACATGTTCATTAAATATATTCAATGCAACGGCCTTATCCCCGGGGCTGGCAGCATTTGTCCCCTCTTCGAAGGGTGAAAGAAAAAGAAAAAGATCCATGAGATCATCAAGATCTCCTGACGTAAAAGTCTCCCCGTTTATTGAAAAAAGGAGTTCATTACGCCTTCTGAAACGGGCTCTTTCAATATTTGAAACAATATCAAGTTCAGCCCCTTTTTCCGCCCTGATATATTCGATATAACCTTCAGAAAGATAGTCCATAAATTCGTTATACACTTCTTTGTCAGCAATGAGCTTCTCAGAGTTTGCCCTGTTAAGCTCAAACCATCTCTCCAGACAGATAATAACTATTGAATCAGAGAGCAGGACAGGCCCGGATATCCACCCGCCCGTTTTGACATCCTTTATTTTTTCGAAAATCGCTTTTTCAAGAAGCACCACCGGATACACCCTGGAGTATCTGCCCCTTTCCGGAACATCCCCCTCTGAATATTTCTTTATCAGCTCGTCAAAGCCGACGCCCTCTCTATGCTGCTGTATGATATAAGATGCAAGGGCCAGCTTGTCTTTCCGGACCTCCCCTGATATAGGGTCTCCACTGTTCATGGGAAGGTGAAGTTTTATAATCTTCAGCTCCACGGCCTTTTCATTGAATTCAATTTTTTTCTTTATCGAGGATTTATAATAAGAGGAGAGGTAATTCGCCAGCATGGACTTCCTTATCATACTATAGAAAGGTGTCTCGTCAAATCCTTCGGAAACCGCAGCCCGGACAGCAAGCATCTCAATGGCCATCTGCTTTAAATATTTTTCAGTAGCAGCATGATTATCGGCAACATCAGAGGGGGCCAGATTTCTTGCCCTGAGCCAGGTATGAAATTCAGAACGGGTTATAGCGCCGGATTTCATTTCAGCCAGTATATCCCCCTCCCCTCTGCATGAGAACAGCACAAAAAGAATAAGGAAGGAGAAAATGACTTTCAGCGGACGCATCTCCTCTCTCTCATATCAAGACAGATCTGCGCATAAGCGGAATGATTATGAATAGATTCCATATTTTCAGATTCAACGGAAAACCATAGAATACCTTTTGTCCGCATAAGTTTCTCCGCGGCATTTCTCACCATGTCTTCAACAAAAACAGGGTTCTCGTAGGATTTTTCTGTTATAAATTTCTCATCTTCCCGCTTCAATATGGAGTATATATCGCAACTTGCGGAAGATTCAGCTATCTCAATTATATCCTCTATCCATACTTTTTCACTTGCCTCGATCTGCAGAGTAAAAATTGACCTCTGGTTATGGGCACCGTAACTGCTTATCTCCTTTGAGCAGGGACATAAAGAGAGCACCGGAACTTTAACTTCAAGCATGTAGTAATCAACATCGGAGTTAGCAACCAGCCGGCATGTATACTCCATCTTTGCCTCTTCTCCCGAAACCGGTGCCGACTTCGTAATAAAATAGGGAAACTCTATTTCAAAATGGGCAGTCTCAGCGTTAAGCTGCGACTTCATATCCTCAAGTATTTCACGGATCTTAAGAGTGCTGATCCCGTGACGATAGCGGTTGAGAATCTCAATAAACCTGCTCATGTGAGTTCCCCTGAACTGATGAGGCAGATTGACATACATGTTGACTTTTGCAACAGTATGCTGCCTCCCTTCCATCCTGTCCAGAACAACTACAGGGTAGCGGATATCCTTTATCCCCACCCTGTTTATAGGTATATTTCTGAAATCAGGCTCAGACTGTATATCCCGTAATTTTTCACTTTTCATGATTACCTTCAGCAGCAACAGACCTGTTATGAAACCACATTTCACCCTGCAGTCAGCCAGAGAGAAAGAATAGATAAAAGACTCTCCCTATCACAACAATCAGTTTCATAACATATCAAATGATTAGACAGATTGGAAAATATAACAGATTGAGTCAATTAAAAAGATATAATCCGGCTTTGATGAAATCAACGAAACATGGCAGGAAGTACGGAAAAGAGGCTTTTTTTACCCCCCTGTGAGAATAACAGGCCCTCCCTCAGTTACGGCAATGGTATGCTCAAACTGGGCGGAAAGTTTTCCGTCTGATGTGACAGATGTCCATCCGTCATCGAGAACCACAAGTTCATCACTCCCTTCATTGACTATCGGCTCCACTGTGACAACCATCCCCTCCTTGAGGAGATGGCCCGTGCCCCTGGAACCGTAATTCGGCACTACAGGAGCTTCATGGAGAGCAAAACCGACTCCATGGCCGGTAAAATTCTTCACAACAGAATAACCCTGGCCTTTAACAAACTCTTCAACCGCGAACCCTATATCACCTATATTATTCCCCGGGTATATTTCATTAATCCCTGTAAACAGAGCCTTATATGCAGCCTCAACAAGTTTCTCCGCAGACTCACTGATAACACCGGCCTTGAATGTAACACAGGCATCGGCAAAATATCCGTTCATGACGGTCCCTGTATCGATCTTTATGATATCTCCGCTTTTAATCTTCACTTTCCTGGAGGGGACCCCGTGAGAGGCCACACTGTTAACCGATATACAGGAGGCATATGAATACCCTCTCACTGTTTTGAAAGCTGCGCGTGCCTTATTCTTCATTATATAATCTTCAATGAATGAATCTATTTCCCAAGTGGTAAGTCCCTCGAGGTTCATTGTATCAATAAGTTTGAAAAGTGAATGGATAATAAGGCCGCATTCCCTGATGCGCCTGATATCATCATCGTTTTTGAGCCTTATCATCCTGTTCATAAAAACCGTACCTTCTGAGTCCGGATTAAGCCTGTTTCGCCATAGCCTCAGCAGCAGGTGAGGATTTCCCGCCCTGTTTTGCAGCTTCATTTTTCATCTGTTCAGGAGTTTTTTCAGCAGCATTATCACTCCCGTTTATGCCGGACTCTTTTTTTATTTTCTCTTCAATTTCCCTGCATGTCTCCGGATTTTCCCTGAGGTATTTTCTGACATTTTCTCTACCCTGGCCGATCCTGTCATCCTTATACGAATACCATGTACCGGCCTTGTTAATTATATCGTATTTTACCCCGAGATCCAGAATTCCCCCTTCACGGGAAATACCGGAGTTATACATTATATCAAACTCCGCCTGTTTAAACGGTGGAGCGACTTTATTCTTCACTATCTTAACACGCACCCTGTTACCCACAGGATCATCTCCGCTTTTAAGGGTCTCGATACGTCTTATATCCAGCCTTACGGATGAGTAGAATTTAAGTGCATTTCCACCTGTTGTTGTTTCAGGTGAACCGAACATTACCCCTATTTTCATCCTTATCTGGTTGATAAATATAACGCAGGTATTCGATTTTGCTATTACACCTGTAAGTTTGCGAAGCGCCTGGCTCATAAGCCTTGCCTGGAGGCCCATGTGGGAATCACCCATATCACCGTCAATTTCCGCTTTAGGCACAAGAGCTGCGACAGAATCGACTACTATAATGTCAATGGCGCCGGATCTTACAAGTGATTCTGTGATTTCAAGGGCCTCCTCCCCTGTATCCGGCTGCGAAACAAGAAGATCCTCTGTTTTTACACCAAGCTTTGCCGCATATAAAGGATCAAGGGCATGCTCGGCATCTATAAAAGCCGCAGTCCCTCCGGCCTTCTGCGCTTCCGCAATCACATGAAGAGTAAGTGTTGTTTTACCTGAAGATTCAGGGCCGTATATCTCAACCACTCTTCCACGGGGGACACCGCCCACGCCAAGGGCTATATCAAGTTCAAGTGAACCGGTTGAAATCACCGGTATCTGTCCCTTCGCGGGATTATCTCCAAGGCGCATAATAGAGCCTTTACCGAACTGTTTTTCAATCTGAAGCATAGCGGCATCAATTGCCTGGTTTTTCATATTCAATTCTTTCTGGATAGTCATGCTTACTCCTTAATTGCGTTTAATGGAAGATTCTACTCTATATACGCTCGGGAGACCGATTTATTTCATTTTTTCTTTAATTACAATTTAAACGTACCATATTAAATTGCAATAACTATTCTGAGAATATGTCTCCAACCCGAACTATATAAACGTATAGTATATAATTCGGCATACATGTCAAGAATATTACTATTTTTTTGTTAAGTAAATATTTTTTTAGTATCCCCCTCCTGCATTATAATAAAAAAAGCCCTGTACCCCTTACCTGAAATCTTTTTTACTGAATAAACATGATTTCAACCTTTACAAAAACATTAAATTTCCGTCCCTGAACTATTTGGGGATTAATTAATGAAAAATAATTGAAATGCTGATCCATAAACTGATAAATTTTATATTCACGATCAGTATTTATTCATTAACTTATTTCAGGTAAAAAAAGCTCTATTACCCCCGCCTCCTAAGGCGGCGGGGGTATATAATTTTTAATTTTTTACACCAAATGACATGTTCAGGAATTATTACTGATTTCAGATTATAAATAAAACCGGGAAGCCATGGAAATAATTGTAATAACTCTGCTGATACTTATGAACGGACTCTTCGCCCTCAGTGAAACCGCCCTTGTTTCATCATCAAAATCAAAACTGGAAACAAAGGGTAACTCCGGAAGCCGCGGCGCAAGGACAGCCCTGAATCTCCTTAAAAAGCCTGAGGATTTTCTATCGGCAATTCAGATCGGGATAACCCTGGTGGGCATCATTTCCGGTGCCTACGGGGGAATGCAGCTCTCAGGCGACCTTGCCGAATTCCTCTCCCGTTTTGAAACTCTCCGCCCCTACTCGGGAGACCTGTCACTTATACTCGTTGTCTCCCTGATAACATACTTCTCCATTGTAATCGGAGAACTTGTGCCGAAAACTTTTGCAATGGGGAACCCGGAAAAAATCGCGGAAATAATGGCTCCTGTTATTTACCTCCTTACAAAAATCACCTATCCTGTTGTTGGCTTTCTTTCATTATCAACGAGGCTGATACTTAAAATCTTCTTTATCAGTAAAAATCCCGAAAACAGCATCACGGAGGAGGAGCTGAGAATTATGATTAAAATGGCCGGAAGAGACGGTGTCATAAGTTCAAAAGAGGCCGAGCTTCACCAGAACATGTTCAGGTTTTTTGACAGGAGGGGGAACCAGATAATGACACATGTGAGCGAATTAACCTGGCTCAGTGTCAATGACACGCCGGAGAGAACTAATGAGATTATACGAAAAAGCTCTCACAGCAAATTCCCTGTCTGCCTGGATTCCCCGGACAGCATTCTTGGTATAATAACAATTAAAGATTACGTGGACAACAGGGAGAAGAAAAACTTCACCCTGAGAAGCATTCTCAAACCTGTTACATTCATACCGGAAAACATGAGTTCCGTGAGGATACTTGAAAAATTCAAAAGGAAACACTGCCACTTCGGAATTGTCATTGATGACCAGAATACGGTGCAGGGTATAATAACACTTCACGACCTTACTGAAAATATCTTCGGGAACCTTCCTGACTCGGGAGCATCAGCTGTACAGCAGGTTGTCAGGCAGGGAAAAAACAGCTTTATTGTCGACGGGGACACTCAGCTTGATATTTTAAGCGAAATTACAGGCATAACGAGCTTTGGTAATGAGGAGGAGTGTTTTACCACCCTTGCAGGATTCATCATGCATAAACTTGAAAGAATGCCGCTTAAAGGGGACTCCTTCATTGCAGGGGGCTACAGATTTGAAGTTACAGGCCTGGACGGCCTCAAGATTGACAGTGTAAAAATCACAAAGGAGAAGAAAAAGAAAAATTCAGAAAATATTTAAATCAGGGAACGAATATGCCTGCTCCCACTTCCAAAAACAGATTTAAAGTCACTGTTTTATGCATTGCCATTGCACTGGCCGCATCCGCAACTCTTCACGGCATAAATCTCATTTTACCGCCAAAGAGTTCATAGATACCCACAATTGTAAGCATACATCCGAAGGTACAGCCCTGGTATGCTTTTTCGAATAGAGTTTTGTTCGGCTTAAAGTCCGGGCCGCTGCAGAATTTGTAAAGGGCAGCAACACTTCCGTCACGGTTAAAGCGCCAGAGGTGTTTCTCCTGAAGATATATTTCATCGTTAAATTGATCAAGCGAATAGATATAATGGATCTTTTTATCCATGAACTCCCCGGCGAAAGTGGAGTCTATTTTGCCCTTTGAATCAAGGCGCACCAGTGAGGCCTCGTATATATACATTTTAACAGCGTATAATCCCCCGTCATCAAGGAAAACCAGATCTGTATATTCTGAATCGACCCCTCCCCATTTTTCCACAAGTGAAGGTTCACTGAATTCAAATGACGGAATCCTCCTCCCCTTCTTATCAAAAAGGAGGATGCGGTTGACCCTGTCTCTTTTGTTGTCTCCCGTCCTTAATGATACTGCAATCCTGCCGCGGGAATCTACTGAATGTGAACGAACCTCTGAACCGTCCCGCAGGTAAACGGCAATATTCCTGTTAAATGCCATGTCCACCCTGCCGTTGCCGTATATCTTTTTTACTGCGTACTTTATACCGCGCTTTTCACGTTCCTTATGGCCGTAATCGTATTCAAGAGCATACACAAGGCCGCCGTCAGGCGTAACAGCTTTAAGTCCGGGGTGGATCTTTTCATATACCCTTTCAATCCCCCTTACCGGGGTAAATGCGGGGTCAGGTTTACACTCGCTGGTAAGCTTCAGTATTGTATAGATATTCCCTTTACGATTGAAAGCCATGTACTCACCTGTAACATAAAAACCCTTAAGATAACCATCCCGCATAACGGGCACAAGGTTGTGTAAAAGACTTGAATAAAGCCCCCCTGTATCAACAGGATATCTTGCCGTGAGTGCTCCGCTTGAAGAAAGCCTGAAAACATTATACCTGAACCTGTAACCATAGTGATTGTCCACATCCCTCAAAATTCCGGGGAAATAGATATCACCATTTTTATCAATAACGAGAAAACTTTCTGAAAAATCCTCAATCTCATTATAATAAAAAAAATCATCACACCTGAATGAATCATCGCGCTTCCCGTCCCTGAGATACCTCTGAACCTTCAAATAGAGCCTGTGGCTGTTCCTGTCATCGCGTAAATTTATTACTGCCAGAACAACTATCTTTCCGTCAGGCTGCACAGCAGTTTTAGCCAGCTCAGTTTTAAATCCCGCCCTGTTGGCATCCTCAACTGTGAATTTTTCCCTTGAAATTTTTTCAGGGAAAGATGTGCAGGATAAAAAGGCAGCTGAAAAGAGTAACAGAACAGCCTTAATTATTCCGTGTCTGAAACGGATTTTTATTTCCCGCGCAGAGCCAGGGGCCCCTTCTGTTATCAGTTCAGCATGCATATTCCCTCCATTTCCGGGTTGCTAAAGGTATCGGAATCACGACAATCAGAGCACTCCGTTCACTGTTCTCAAAACATCTGCCTGTGTTTAATAAATTACTGAGAGGGAATCTTTTCTTCAATTATTTTTCACGGCAAAAGCCGCCGGTAAGGGCGGCCTTTAAAAATTATGTTAGTACCGGATAACGCGATTTTCAGGCGGCCTTTCTGCCGAACCGTTTTCTCGCATATCTTTGCACCGCAATAATAGAAAGAGGGAACATCATGATAAAAAGGAACCCGAGGATTTCAGAAAAATATCCTGCAGCAGTACCCCTGTATTCAGAAGCAGATGCCGCTGTACCGCATGACGCGTCTGCCCCTGAGAGGAGATACGCGTCCGCATCATCGCTGTCCCCTATCCATTCCCATGTAACACCTTCATTGGCCCTGTTCACAGTTGTAAAATCTACCTTTGCCTGGTGGTCTTCATCTATGATTATAGTATTCTTTGAGGGCTGTACTATTGGGAGCAGATGCGGGAAGTCTGATGCAGAGAGACTTATCCTGATCCTGTGTCCCTTTTTGAATACATTACATGTAGGCCACAATTCAACCGTGTACTGGTAAAACTCTCCGCCGTTAATTGCCACAGGGTTTTTGTCCGGCCCGTTATAGAACGGATCAAAAGGAACATAGGCAGGATCAAGTGCGTGCTCAACAACCTTCACCCTGTTATACCACGGCCCTTCGTAGTATACGTTTGTAGCGCCTGAAGGGTCATACTGCCTGTGCCAGGCTGAAAGCCATCCTGAAGAAATATTTCGAGCCCTGCCGTCCGGGAAAACGTCATTAAGTTCGGCAACCCACTGCACGTCCTTCTTGTTCATCATGTCGAACATCAATGATTGATCCACATCTACTGACTCTTTCATCGTATTAAAGATCAGGTCTATTGTGGCGGAGGTCAGAGGGTCAGCGAATTTTGTTTTTGCCCAGAATGTAACGCAGAGCGGGCCTGTTATTTCAACATCCTCCTCCAGAGGCTCGGTTGTAAAGGTGAGGCAGTCCTTCTCGTCATCTCTCTCGTCCTCATACCACTGAGAAGCGTCTATATTCTCGTCAAAAAAGAATTTGGATATATCGGCAATCAGGGCCTCCAGCCCCATGAGCCACCTTACACTTGCCCTGGACTTAAGCCCCTTAAGTTTCAGCGGGTCATGTTGAAGCACAGGGTTATCGCCGGAATAATCGGGGGTTTCTGAAAGCCCCAGGTCATTATCCGTATACTTTTTATTAAGAAGCCACCACGGCTCATCGCTGTACCAGTCACCGTCAATTGCAGAGGGGTTCTTCTTTGTAAGATAGAGTGTCTTCTTCTCTGTCCTGCTTTCAGCAAGAGGCCAGGTCTTCTCCCCCCTCCACATGTTCTCACCCATAACATAGAGAAGTACGGGGTAGTCCTCCATTACAGGTTCAGGTGTACCCTTAATTTTCCAGTCAAACCACTTTGTCTGGAGTTTGCTTGAGAGGGTTGAGTTAAGCCCAAGGCCCATGGCCCCTTCAAGGTGATAAAACTCTCCAATAATCATACGCTTGTCAGACTGGTCATGAGCGCTCAATCCGTACTGATATGTATTGAGTGTACCCCTTGTAAATATATCAAACCATCCGCCAACAGTCATAACAGGAAGTTTTGAAGGCATGGAGCGCTCACCTTCAGCGAATCCCCATCCCCCCTCAGGCTTCACAGGCCAGTATATCATTGCGGATTTTGATTTATAAAAATATCCGTCATTTATATGTTCAGGATCCATTATCCATCCTATTGTTGTGGGGATATTGGTGATATGCTCCTGCAGAGTTTCTTTGCACTCAGCTATGCTTTCATCAGTCAGTTTCCCGTCCTCCCCCAGGATCAGAAGCGGAGGGAATACCGCAAGCAGGTCAACAATCCCGAGCCACATGGGGATAAAAAGAAGGTCAAGATTCCCTCCATGCATAACAATGTCTCTGTAAACATCCGCCATCGGGACCTGCGGGAATATAGCCTTCAGGTGAACAGGCTCACCCGTAACAGGATCTGTATCAACGAGGCCCGCAGTAAGGAGCTGTATTATGCCGAGATATGAACCTCCCACCATCCCCACTTTTCCGTCAGACCAGTCCTGAGAAGGTATAAAACGATCCACAACATACCTGATATCATACTGCTCCACAAGATCGAATGATGTCCATGCATCTTCAGATGACCCTGTACCCCTGATGTCAACGGCAAAGAGGTTATATCCGCTGCTTATTGTAGTCACACTTAAGAGCATCATAATCTCTCTCCTGTAAGGCGCGGCAACGAGTATCGTGGGGAGTTTGCCTCCCCCTGCGGGCCTTATAAGGGTACCCCAGAGATCAATTTCCTCATCAGAATGGGGATTCTCCGATACCGGAACTGTAACCCGTACATTCAGATCTATAGTAACATCTGAAACACCCCTTTCAGCCAGTTCACTTACAAGTGTTTCACCTTCAGACTGATCAAGAATTCCTTCATCTGAGGAGGATACAGCTCTTGTTGTATCTGATAATACCGGTTCAACATTAAGATTTGTCCCCTGATCAGGTGCGGCGTCCTGGCAGCCGCTAATGTTAAAAACAAAAAAACAGAATAATACAAATGAACCTATTCCAGCATAAACTTTTTTCATTAAACAATCTCCTTAAAATATTCTCTCCCATATTAAAAAACCGTCCAGACGGTCTTTTAATATGGGAGAGAATAAAATTTTTAAAAATGGATTTTAACTGAATCTTTAAAAAAATAATTTATTTATGGCAGGTAATCATCCTGATTCATAAATCCTTAAAAATAAAAGTCTCCTGATTTATGAATCAGGAGACTTTTATTCCGCCATGCTGTTCTTTCTGAACCTGGAAGGGGATATTCCCGTGAGTTTCTGAAACCATTCATAAAAAGGGGCGGGTGAATTGAAACCCACAGCATAGGATATCGAAAAAACTGTCCTGTTGACCTCTTCAATCAGAAGCCTTTTGGCCTCATCTATCCTGTAGCTGTTAATGAATGAATTGAAATTTTTATTAAAATTTTCATTTATTATCTGTGACAGCTGATACGGTTCTATGCCAAGCTCCCCGGCAAGCATGTTAAGGCAAATGTCCTCATTAAGAAAAACCTTCTCAACTTCCATGAGATGCTCCAGATGCCTGAGAATCCCGGGCAGATCAACATTTTTAATCTTCGATTTCTCATAACGGCTCTTTTCAGCCTGATTTCTTAATAGCTGGAAATAATTACTGCTTCTGCTTGACATGAAATACATCAGAAAAATGATAATAAAAAGTATATCCGATAAAATTTCCAGAGTTGCAGGATACAGATCTCCCTGCTGAACGGCAAAATTATTTATCATAAAGGTAAAAAAGTAAAGTATACCTATTATGTAAATCATAGCCATAATGATTATAATAAGCGGGGGGACTCTCTTCGCGCGGATATATTCAACATCCAGAAGAAATGAACACTCTTTAAGAAAGAAAAACATATAGCCCAGGACATCCAGTATAATAGCGGTAATTATAATTGCACAATAAGTTCGCCATATATCCCCTGTTATAAAGGAGGGGGGATTTAATGCCACCCTTGTTTTCACACTATCATCAGCAATCACCAGCGGAATTATCATAATGGCAACTATAATTACCGAAACCGGATGAAGGATATCTCTCCTCCTGAAATTATACTCCGTGCCGATTACTGATTTAAAACAGAAATAAAAAGCAGGCCCTGTCGCGCATAAAAACGGAAGATGAAGAAAGGCAAAATAAAGATGATCAGTTATAGTATTGGTAACAATCAGGCCGCAATAAAACTGGCATACCCCCGCGCTGAACAGCAGGGCAGCGAACATATAGTTGAATATAGTCTTCTCTTTCAGCATCAGCTGGCCGAATGAAAGCGTCCATGACATGGCTCCTCCGAAAAAAATCAGAAAATGGCCTGGCGAATCAACCAAATACAACCCCCGGATAATGTTTTAATATCACTGTAATTCTGAATACATAAGCAAAAAGCGGATTTGTAATAAAATATATCCTGTTAGACTGAAAGTCAAATTTTATTATCCGGGGATTATACCATATCAGTGAGACCTTTAATTATTGCCGGGAACCGAAACCGCCCTCCTTCTTTCTCTTAAGAAAATAATTATAACTGCGGCAAGACAAACAGATGAAGCAGCAAGCCTTATGGCCTGCCCCATCGGTATTTCAGATACTGTAAAAGAGAAGAGCCTGTCAATTTGATGAAGTGACAGCACCCGTAAAAAGGCAACGCTCCAGAAGATCGAAAAACATAGCAATAATACCAATCCGCAATTTCTTTTGGCAAATAACAAAAGGTATAGTAAAACAGCAATGAAGAGAAAAATTATAATTATTGAAAAATACTGCTGAGGAGCATGCCTTGAAATATACAACCCGTGTTTCAGTGCTGTATAACGAAAAGCCGCAGCCAAGGCATCGCTGCATCCCGATAATTCCCATACAGCTGAAACTATAGATGCCGCGGGAAAAAGATACGCCCTGCCCCCTGTTTTATAAATAACAGTAATTACCGATACAGCAAACCAGATAATTGAAATAAGAATGCTGAGTTCTGCAGACTCCGGCATTGCCCGGACCTTCCCCTCTGCCGTATTTTTTAACTTCATTTTTTTTAAATGCAGGCTGGTTATTTCATCCATTGTTTTAATTACAGGGACAGGTTCACCTTCTGCGGCCGAGACCCTTTTCTCCCATGTCCCGTCTTCTGAAAGAACAATAACCGGAAAAACATACTCAACGCTCAGGTATTCAGGAACATTTATTGAAAATTCATAAACTGCTTTACCACAGGTAACTTTCTGATTCTTCACCCCGGATAAAAATCCGCGGGAGACCCCGGCTTTATCTGAACCGTGAATATCCGCACCTATAATCATGCCCGGTTCAGGATTAAAAAGCGTAACCCGTATACTAAATGGTTTTTTATATGAGACACATGAAGGTGTTTCAACCTGGAGCCACTCCGCATCTCCTGATGAATTGATATACAGGGAAATTAGACCTGTTATAATTATGCAGCAGAAAGCTGTAATAATGAGTTTAAATTTCATGTTACAACACCATTGAACTCCATAATAGAAACCACACAATTCCAATCAAGATCTTTTTTAAACAGAAAAAGGCCGCCCGGGGGCAGCCTTTTTTATAAAGAAATAATTTATCCCTTAAATTCTCCCCCGTTTACGGGGGAGATGCCCGGAGGGCAGAGGGGGATTAAAGATTTTCACCGCAGGCAAAGCTTGCGTCGTTAATCTTCATAATAGAAAGGTCTTCTTTCCTTATTGCTTCAGCGTAGGATTTTGCACCTGGAAGAATGTTTTTGATATAGTATTCTGCACCAAATACTTTACCCTGATAGAAAGCAGCTTCCTTGTCTTCATTCGGAAGTTCTTTAATCGCTTTCTTGTCATCAGCAGCAACGCCTTTTGCCTTGTATATCTCCTGGAGTTTACCTTCAGCAACACCGGCCATCCAGAGGTGGAGCCATGCGAGAGAAATGTTACCAACCAGATCAAGGAAAGGCTTCGCATTTGCGATAGGAAGCATAAACTTGCCTTCTTTTGAGCATGAAGCAAAATACATTCCAAGGCCGGCAAGAAGATCGATATATTCTTTTACATCTTTCGCCATATCAGCAAGTCTTGGAGAGTCCTTGTATGTTTCATATGTCTTGTTCATTTCGCCAAGGTAGTTCATAAACACAGCGCCTTTTTTCGCGCCGAGTTTTCTTCCAACGAGGTCCATTGCCTGGATACCGTTTGTACCTTCATAGAGAGAAGCGATCTTCATATCTCTCATGAACTGGTGCATCGGGTAATCATTACAGAAACCGTATCCGCCGAAGCACTGGATACCGAGCTCAGTTACCCTGAAGCCCATATCTGTTCCGTAAGATTTACATACAGGAATGAGAAAATCCATGATACCTGACCATTTATCAACTTCTTCACCTGTTGAAGCGTGAGCTTTATCAAGGCAGAGAGCGCAGAGATAAACAAGTGCCCTGATACCTTCAGCATGAGTTTTCATCCAGAGGAGCATCCTTCTTACATCCGGGTGCTGGATAATAGGTACATTCTTAGCGTCAGGGTTCATCATATCCATGATATTCTTGCCCTGAACCCTTTCTTTAGCATACGCAAGTGCGTGAAGGTATGATACTGAAGATGTACTTGCGCCCTGGAGTCCCATTCCGAGACGGGCTTCGTTCATCATCTGGAACATGATCGCCATACCCTTTCTCTCCTGGCCAAGCAGTTCGCCTACACAGTTATCATTATCACCAAAACTCAGTGAACATGTAGCGCTTCCCTTAAGGCCCATCTTGTGTTCAATACCTGTACAATGTACATCATTGAATTCACCCATGCTTCCGTCTTCATTTACCTTATACTTGGGAACGATGAAGATTGATATACCTTTTGTGCCTGCGGGATCGCCTTCGATCCTTGCAAGTACAGGGTGAACCATATTTTCGTAAAGGTCGTTCTCACCTGATGTGATGAATATCTTGTTTCCGTAAATCTTGTATGTACCATCCGCCTGTTTCACGGCTTTGGTCTTCAGAGCTCCTACATCAGAACCCGCATCAGGCTCTGTAAGGCACATTGTTCCGCCCCATTCCTGGGCGTACATCTTATCCATGTAAAGTTTTTTCTGTCTGTCTGTACCGAAGACTTCGATAAGGTGACCGGCGCCTGTTGTTGCTTCAGGATAAAGCATGAAACCCATATGGAATGAATAGTACTCATAAGATGCCAAACAGATTGTATAAGGCATTCCCTGTCCGCCATGCTCAGGGCTTATACCCATATGAAAAAGGCCGGCTTCAGTCATAATTTTATGAACGTTGTGGTACTGTGGAGGAATAGTTACTTTTCCATTATCGAATTTTGCTCCTCCTTCACTGTCTACCTCCTGGTAGCATCCGAGAACATGCTCTTCACAGATCTGCTTTGTAAGATCCAGAGTCATATCGAACATTTCCTGATCAAAGTCAGCGAACATCTCTGTTTTGCAGAGATCAGTTACGTTCAGCATTTCATAAAGAACAAACTTCTGATCCCTTGAATCAACTATGCGATCCATAGAAAACCTCACTTATTTTGAATTTTATGGTATATCGGTAAAGCCGGTTTGCTGAATTTTCCATGAACCACCGCAATTAAGCGGTTTCTGACCATCTTCTGCCGACTATCCAATCCGGCTTTACCCTTTTCTATATTTATATTATTGATGGTATAATCCGCCGTATTTATCCGGCTGTTTACACCAAAAATAATCGTTACAGTCCCATTTATAAATCTGCTTTATATAAATCCACAATTATTTTATTTTTTAATAACACTCATCCTATTTTTATTAAAAATATCCGCAAAAAATACCTCTTTCAGAATTATGAATAATCATCACATAAAAACTGACGTGTCATATTATTAGAGGTCTGCCAGAGGGGAGTGAAAAATTTAAATAAATTGACAAAAAGGCGCATATAGCCGATCTTCTAATGTCCGGACAGTCTTTTTCTGAAAAAAAATAACATAAAATGAAAAGCCGAAATTCAATAAGCGACGCTATATGGTCATTTATAGGGGTAACTGAAGAGTTGCTTGCCCTTAACTACAAACCGGGGTACAGGCCCTGGCACGTTATGGAGATCCGGGGAAGTTTTATCTACTTCATCTCAATTGCCGGGATCACTTTTGTTGCAGCAATTTTTCAGCTCTTTGCCGGTATACATATAACTACGGTTATTATTCCGTTTGCAATAAATTTCACAGTATCCGTAATGGCCTGGCTCATTTATACGAGGAAAAAACAGCTTCGGGAAGCAACCAGGCTCTCTTTCATCACATCAATTCTGTTCGCAGTAAGTATTATATCCTCCAGATATATCTACGCAATACAGCTTGGCTGGGACATTGCTCTTATGTCGTACAATATTGCTGTCCTTTATATTACACTGGTCATTACGAACCTGTTTCTATATAATAAGAAAATTTACAGGACTGTTTTTTTTCTTATTCTGGCAAACTGGATCATATTTCTTGCTGTTGCCTATTATTCAGGTGCTGAAATATATATCAGGGTTGTTGAAGGTGTAACAGTAAATACAGGTTTCAACCTGCTGCGCGAAATATTTATTATGATAATCATGTTTTTTATAACCATTGCAGTGTACATGAATATCCCCATAATAGAAGCCTATGAGGAAAAAACAGCGGCCCAGCAGAAAATCATTGAAGAATACAACAATTTCCTGGCCAAAAAAATAGAAGAGAAGACAAGAGAGCTTCACAGTGAACTCAGGGAAAGAAAAAACGCTGAAAATATTCTGAGAAAATTTTCAGCAGCAGTGCAGCACTCTCCGGCCAGCATCTGCATCACAGACAGGACGGGCAGAATAGAATATATTAATCCCAGGTTTGAAGAGATGACAGGCTACACCCTGGAAGAGGTCACAGGGAAAAGGCCTGAAGACTTCCTTAACAGGAGTCTGCTTCAGAATGAAGTGAACATGATAATAGACGTTATCAAAAGCGGAGGGAAATGGACCGGGGAGCTTAAAAATATCAGGAAAAACGGCACTGAATACTGGGAACTCGCTTCAATTTCATCCATCAAAGATGAAAACAATAAGATTACCAATTATGTTGCAGTTGAAGAGGACATCACCCTCAGAAAAACTATTGAAAATGAGCTGAAAGAAAACCAGCTCAAGCTGATGGAAAGAAACCAGATCATAGAGAAAGAGATATCGATAGCGGAAATTGTTCAGCGCACTCTTCTCCGTGCCGACTCCGGCAACTGGGAAAGATTTAAAATGGATTTCAGGCAGCGCTGTGTAGAGAAGATAGGGGGGGATTTCTTCACCGTTAAAAGCACGGGCTCTGATGACATGTCTGTTTTTATAGGCGATATATCAGGGCATGGAGTAGCATCCTCACTTTTCATTTCGCTTCTGAAATTTATTACTGATGACCTCTACTCAAGGTACAGGGAAGACCCCGTGGAATACCTTAAGGCTCTGAACAGAAGCATTTCCGGTTATATGTCGTCGTACTTTCTCACCGGAATCTATTCTTTAATTCTGTACGATGAGAAAGAGGATATATACAGGCTTAAGTTTTCTAATGGCGCACACCCTTCGCCAATAGTGGTGAGAAAATCCGGCGACGTGGAACTTCTGGAATCTCACGGCTCGCTAATAGGCCTCATGGAAAACGTGGAATATAACATAGTGGAATGTACACTTTATCATGGTGACAGAATTTTCATCTACACAGACGGTCTCCCTGAAATGACCGATCATATCACAGGTGTGCCTATAGGTTCCGGGGAAGAGCTGAAACAGATATTCAGACACGATACAACAACAGGTATGGGAAACATCCTGGACAATATTATGAACAGACTGGACACTATAAATGGAGGTGCCGGTTTTCAGGATGATCTGCTGATTGTCGGAATAAGCCTTATATGACAGGTCAAAGGTAATCCTTCAACTTCTCCTTTAACCTGTATACTATCTCTGTCTGAATTCTCCTGACTTTATACCTTGAAAGCCCCCCCTTTGCGGATAAATTATTCAGGCATCGATTTTCCATTACACCCTCAATAAATATTTTTCTGTTCCTCTCGGGGAAATCACTTAAAACTTCATTAACAGTTGAAATGATACACCCCTCAATAACTATATTTTCAATATTATCTGAGAGATCTGTTTTCTCATCCCATTCAGGTATTACCCTTCTCATTTTCCGCTCGTCGCGTTTCTGTTTTCTCAGATAATCTATTGCCATATTTTTCGCCGATTTGATCATGTAGCTTTTACATCGGGCGAGATCCGATGGCGGGATCTTTCTGTTTTTATAAATCCTGAGAAAAACATCATGCGCTATATCTTCCGCACTGCTGAAATCATGGACAATCGTAAGAAGATATTTAACCAGATAACTAAAATACTCTTCGTAAAGTTTTTCAAATTCCCTATCAAATTTCTGCTTTTCCTGAATAGTCATTTCGCCTCCTGTTTTTTTGCTCCATTATAGAGACGAATGAAATTAAGGATAGTATAAAAAAAATTTACTGATTTTTTTTTAATACAAAATAACAGACTTTGCCCGTTCCATTAACAGCCCGGGCGGGCTCTTAATATTAAACATATCGCCGGTGTACTATTCTTCAATCCGGATTATAACGTAAATGAAATACTCCTTGACGGATTT
>DAIOFM010000061.1:0-23234 GCA_036745755.1 Spirochaetota bacterium
TGAATTTTGACGTTCGTCCCGGTACAAAAGAGGGGTTTATGAACCTCATTGTTGACGTGGAGGAGCAGCCTACAGGCACAATCTCTCTTGGCGGCGGGTATGGCTCAGCTTCCGGTTTCTCTATATTCGCTGACGTGAAGGAGAACAACCTCTTCGGCAACGGTCAGACAGTGGGTGTGAAATTTGAGTACGGGCCGCAGAAAACCTCTGTGACCCTTAGTTTTCAGGAGAGGTGGCTATTTGACTATCCGGTGGCTTTTAACAGCTCGATTTTTTATTATGTTTATCAATATGAAACCACTTCTATGTTCCCTTCAACAGATGATAAGGCTACATATAAAAAACAGGGTATAGGTTACTCCCTAGGTTTAAGCTACAGGTTCTGGTACTACTGGGCCGTGGGAACAACATGGACCCATACTTTTAAAACATATATGGATCCCTCAGGCAATTCTCCGGATGAAATATTCATGGCTGTTGATGAGGGTGTGCAGGAGAAGAGGAATCTTAAGTTTTATATATACAGGGACTCAAAGGACAATTATATGAACCCCACAAGGGGGTGGCGTACAGGTGTTTCATTCAGCTTTGTTGGAGGAGGGATTCTTCGCGGGGATGATCACTATACACAGGTCTCTCCTGAAATGTATATATATTATTCCCCGTTCCATATACCTTTTCTTAAAACCCATCCAACGGTAATTGAACTCAGGGGAAGTGCTGATTTTATATTGCCTCCTATGATGAGAGATACGGTGGAGGAGTTCCAGTCAAATTCTGATAATGAATGGCTTGAATCTGAAGACAGGCTTGATATCGGCGGTACTGAAACTGTTAGAGCCTGGGAATATTATGATTCATATCTCCCTGATTCCTGGAGATATGTGGGCCTGTATCACAGGATACTGTATGGAGGAGAATACAGGGTACCCCTGCATCCCCAGATGCTCTGGGTAGTGGCTTTTTTTGACGCGGGATCGCTATGGTCTGACAGTTACTGGGAAGAGAAGCTGATTAACAGCACTTACTCGGAATATGTGTCTGAGGATCTGGCAAGCGGAAAGCTTCGAAGAATTGATGATATAACCAAAGGCGATCTGCTTCCATACTTTATATATTCATATGGATTCGGTATTAAATTACAGGTGCCGATGATGCCGCTCCGTTTCTGGTTTGGTAAAAAGATGATTTATGATGACGGTTTTAAGACCATCAGCGGATATAATTTCCAGTTTTCCATAGGAGATATAAGGTATTGATGAGAGCGGGGGGGTTCTTTGTTATTGTTTTTTCCCTTTTTACAGTTTCATGTTCGTCATGGGGAAGGCAAAACAGTGACGCCTATGTTATAAGGTATGTTGATCTTGCCAGGGTGTACGCCTATGCTGTTCAGATTGATAAGGGCAAGAACATTGCAAACTCTGATGATCAGAAGAAGAGAATTTATGGTAGAATTAAAACCGCTGTTTCATCTGTAGCCAAAAGGCATAATGCTGACTTTATAATCAATACAGGTGATGCCCTTCTTTATTCAAGGTCAGTTTATGATCTTACCGGGGAGGTAATCAGGGAGTATAAAACTTTAATTGATATAAAATCTCCTGAAAACAAGTGATACAGGTCACCCTATGATGCGTAAATTGCTTCTTTTTTTCATTTCTATTGCGTTTTTCTGCTCCTGCGGTGAAAGTGAGGATGGGATTGCGGAAAAAACATTCGAAAGTTATAACGGAAATTATCTTATTGTAATCTCAAAAAAGAAATTCAGGTTATCCGTGTATAAAAAAGGGGCTGGCGTTGTCGCAATATACAGAATCGGAATCGGCAGAAATGGCGATCTTGGCCCGAAACTCTTTGAGGGTGATAACCGTACCCCTGAAGGTTATTATAAAGTCAATGAAATACTGAGTATGGATTCTGACAGGAGCTCCGGATCTTACCGTAAGCTTAAGTGGATGAATGAATACTATTTTAAAAAGAGCAGCGGTTATACCCGGTATGGTGATCCAGACCTGGATCTGGGAGATAACGTATATGGTCCCCGTTTTTACGGGATTAATTATCCCAATGAGAATGATAAGAAAAGATATCAGGATGGAATTTTTAAAGGAGTGATTCCTGTCAAAAATGGCAAACCGGCTGATATAGGCTATGGCATAGCTATTCACGGGAATAACGATGAAAAATCGATCGGGCATCCCTGTTCAAGCGGCTGTATAAGGATGTATAACAGAGATGTTGTTGAAATCGAAAAATATATTGCACTGGATACGCCTGTAATTATACTGAATGAATGAATTAGTCAGGTTTTGAAGTTTTACCTTCAATTAATAAGTTGACATAAGTTCAGGATTTATTCTCTATTGATATGAATAAACAGAAATCTAATAAAGGACACATACTATGTTTGGAGTAGCTTATGCACAGGGGCAGGGTGCTGCCGGATCAAACGGATGGGTAAGTCTTGTTCCTATCGTTTTGATGATACTGATTTTTTATTTTTTACTGATAAGGCCGCAGCAGAAAAAGGAGAAACAGCGTCAGGCAATGATTGGCAGTCTCCAGAAAGGGGATAAAGTTGTTACAGCCGGCGGGATGCACGGCGTTGTAGTTAATGTTAAAGATGATGTTGTGACACTCAAGGTTGCATCAAATACAAATATTGACTTTATTAAAAGTTCCGTTCAGGCGAAAATTTCCTGATTACCTGAGACCGGGTGAAAAATACTGTCATGAAGTCGATTAAAGTTCTGACTATAATTATCTGTTTGTCTTTTTACGGGGCTCTGCTTTTCTCTCAGGAGACAGCTGGAGAGATCGGAGGGACTATAGTAACTGATAATAAGGCTGATACCGGAATTGAAGGTGTTGCCGATACGGCCGGGAAAATACCGGTTAATGCCGGAGATGAGGAGGTTGTTAAAACCTCCGAAAAGCCGGTTTCTGAAGGAAATTCCGGGGTTGAAAAATCGAAAAAAACTCCGGTTAAGAAAAAGAAAACACCATCAATCTCGGAAGAACCCGTACAGAAAAACAATGACAGCAATGAAGGTGATGATTACCTGTTGCTGATAAACGAAGGGAATTTTAAGTATAAAAGAATTCCTGACATTAAGATTGCTGATTCTGAACCGGTCATGGTTGAACAGATTAATCAGGAAACCGCAGATGCAGCTGATACCGGTAACCAGGATGATTCAGCCGGGAAAGGTTTTTTCGGTTTAAGCAAAAGTACTGCGGATGTTGTCGCCAAGGGAGGGATACTCCTTATGGTTCTTGTTATATTTATACTCTATAAAACAAGATCCAGAGGCTCGGTGAGGAGAAGCTCCGCCAGAAACGTAATGAACAGTTACAGGAAATAAGATATTCAGGGGATCTAAATGTCCAGAGGAATGATATATAAGCTTTTTTTTATTCTTTTTTTGATTGTTTTTTCAGCTCTTCTTATCCTGCCCACAGTGGGAACAAAGGGGATGGAGGTGAAGTTTGCCGCTTCAGCAACAGCTGATGATATAGAGGCGGTCAAGAAGAGATTTTCGTCAGAAGATTATGAACTTAAATTAAATGAAAATACCATTGTTGTCTCAGGGAGAAATATCACTGATGCGATAATGAATGAAATCAGAATATATAACGGTGTGGCTGATGCAAAGCTCCTGAAACACTGGGTGGAAGAAACATTTCTTGCCAAGAAGATCAATCTTGGTCTTGATCTGCAGGGCGGGATGCACCTTGTGCTCCAGGCCAATTTTGAAGGCATTCAGGAGAAGATAGGGCGGGAGCTCACTGAAAAAGACAGAAATGAAATTGCCCAGCAGGCGCTTGAGCTTCTGAGAAACAGGATCGATAAATTCGGTGTGTCCGAGCCTTCAATAAGGCCAAGAGGGAATGAAGCTATTGAGATACAGCTCCCCGGCGTAAAGGACCCCGCAGGTGTTAAAAAGGCCATAGGTACAACAGGAAGGCTCGAATACAGAATCGTTGATGATAAATACAGTTCCCTGGCTATGGCATGGATGAAACAGAATTACAAGGATAAACAGCTCCCTGAAAGCTATGATGAACTGAAACTTGTTATTGATGAAATGTCAAAATCTATAGAACTTCCGGGTACCCTTGAAACTCTTTTCTTTTATAAAAGAGACAAGGATACCGGTGCTATCCTTCCCGATTACCCCATCGTATTGCAGAAAGAGGTCTCTCTGCTCGGTACAGATATCCAGGAGGCAACTGTCGACAGGGACGAATACGGGCAGGTGGTAGTAGTTTTCAAAACCACTGCCGAGGGTGCCGTGAAATTTGCAGAGGCAACTTCAGAAAAGAACCACGGCAAGAAACTGGCCATTGTCCTCGATAATAAAGTCAGAAATGCTCCGAATATAAAGGAAACAATAGGCTCCGGTAGCGGTAATATAAGCGGGGGGTTTACATATGCTGAAGCAAGAACCCTGGCAAGGATTATTAAAGAGGGTGCGCTTCCTGTTGACCTTAAAATTATTGAAGAGCGTACAGTGGGTCCCACACTGGGGCAGGATTCAATTGAGGCCGGTATAAAGGCATTTTTAGTCGGTATTATTATTATAATGATATTTATGATAATTTATTATAAGGTGGGCGGATTCATTGCTGACATAGGGCTTATACTTAATATGATTTTTATGCTCGCTATACTCTCTCTTCTTGGTTTCACTCTTACACTTCCGGGTATGGCGGGTTTCCTTCTCACGATGGGTATGGCTGTTGACGCGAATGTTATTATTTACGAAAGGATAAAAGAGGAAATTAAAAAAGGAAAATCTGTCCGTATGGCGGTAGTGGCGGGATTTGAACGGGCTTTCTGGACAATATTCGATTCAAACCTGACAACACTTCTTGCTGCTTTTATCCTGTTCCAGTTCGGTACCGGGCCGATTAAGGGTTTCGCAGTTACATTATTTATAGGTATACTTTCAAGTATGTTCGTCGCTCTTTATGTGACCAGGTTTGTCTATGAAATAATATCCCTTAATAAAAAAATAAAAAAGCTGCATATATAAGGAGTGAATTTTGGAAAAGACTATCGATTTTCTTAAATATAGATTTGTATCTCTGGGGCTGTCAATTGCCATTATAATCGCTTTTGGTGTTATTGCCTCTTTTCATGGAGGGCTGAATTACGGTATCGATTTTGTCGGGGGATATAAGATTATAGTAAAGTTTGAAGACAAGTCTGTTAATGAAGGCACAATAAGGCAGGCCCTGTCTGAATTCAATCCCGTTGTTCAGCAGATTGGAGAACCGGACAAGAATGAATATATGATCTCCACAAAACTGGCCAGTGCTACCGAGTCAGTTGCAGGAAGCACAACATCAACGAAATTTGAAAAGCTCAGGACAAAGCTCACTGCCACTTTTCAGAATATTACGGTTGAAAGTGAAGAGAGTGTCGGGCCTGCAATTGGTGAATACCTGAGGAAGTCCGCATATAAGCTCGCCATTATGGCTGTTATTATGATGATGCTTTACCTTGCCTTCAGGTTCGAATTCAAGTATTCTGTGGGAGCCATGGCCGCTCTGATCCATGACATAGTTATATCAGTGGCTTTCTGCGGCATGATGGGTATTGAGATAGATATTCCCGTAATCGCGGCGCTTCTTACTCTTTACGGTTATTCTGTAAACGATACAATTGTTATATTTGACAGAATTCGGGAAACCAATGAGATCAAGAGCAAACAGATATTCAGTGAAGTAATAAACAAGGCTATAACGCAGACTCTTTCAAGAACAGTCGTTACTTCTCTCACAACGATGTTTGCCGTTCTCTCTCTCTTTATTCTCGGTGGAGAGGTGCTTCATAATTTTGCAACGGTTCTTCTGTTCGGAATTGTGGTAGGAACATATTCGACAATTTATATCGCTTCCCCCGCTGTGCTGGCATGGGAAAAATGGCGAACAAAATAACTCCTGTATACCGGGCTGTGCTTTCAATGTATGGCCCGGAACAACTGGGAGTCCTGAATTGGAAAAACTAAAAAAAATATTTTCTCCCCTTCTCCTTCTGATTTTTATTCTTATCCCCTTCTGTGGTTATTCTGATGCCTTAAGGACCGGCAAAGACATCCCTGCTGAGTTTTCTCCGGCGAATATAAAGTCTTTTATCGGATACCTTGTTGATAATGGCGAGTATTACAGGGCTCATACAGAACTTATGCGTCTCAAAAGTTACTATCCTGATTATATTTCACCATTATGCTACAATGTTACTGAAAATTATCTGTATTATAAAAGCGGGAGATATAGTGATATAACAGACAGCAGGGCCTGCGCAGAGAAGGGAACAGCAGGGTGCGGCTGTGAAATTGATATTTTCAGAATTGACGGTTTTTTAAAATCCGGGGATTATAAGGGAGGGGAGATGCCCGGGTCTTTGCTGAGAAGTGATTGCGTCTCCTCCGAATATGCGGAATATTTTGAGAAACGAAGACATTATTATACTATTTTAAACGGTTTTTACAATAACAGTTCTTTCGGGGATTATATAAATTCAGAATACAGTGATTCTTATAATTACGCGGAAACGCTGTCCGGGGAGAGGAAATCACCCTTTCTGGGCGCTTTTGCAGGAATAATACCTGGAATGGGTTATGTTTACGCAGGGGATGCCGGAACAGGAATTGTCTCCTTTATTCTTATTTCCGCCGGTGCGGCGATCACCTGGGGGGCGCATATCAATGATGTGCAGCCTCTTGCAGCAGTGTCCGGAACAGCAACCTTTTTTTTCTACGGAGGGAGTATCGCGGGAGGCTATATGGAGACAGTGAAATATAACAGGGGGCTAGCTGAAAAACTTGTTTTAAGGCTTGATAGGGATTTTATGCTGGAAAAAGATATAGATGATATTTATTTAAAGTGTGGTATTAGTTCAGATGTCAGATAATTCAGTTTATATGCAGCTTGCCTGCGAGATCGCCTTTTCAAAAATGGGGAAGACATCCCCTAATCCCTCTGTGGGGGCTGTTATTGTCAGGGACGGGCGTATCCTGGGGCAGGGGGGTACGGGCCCTTACGGATCGGACCATGCAGAGATTACAGCCCTTAAAAGTGCCAGGAATTCAGGAGCTGACCTGAATGGCGCGGATATCTATGTATCGCTTGAACCGTGCAGCCATTACGGTAAGACTCCTCCATGTACCGAGGCGATTATTCAGAGCGGGATAAAAAAAGTGATTATACCGATACTGGATCCCAATCCCCTTGTCGCAGGCAAAGGGGTAAAACGCCTTATTGAAGCCGGTGTAGAGGTCGAAATTATGCACAGCTTTTCTGACGCAGCGGCGGATCTGCTCAGGGGGTTTAAGAAATATATTCTCAGGGGGCAGAGCTTTATAATCAATAAGTGCGCGGTAACCCTTGACGGTAAAATAGCCACGGAAACCGGTGATTCGAAATGGATATCCTCTGATGCGGCAAGGCTTTTTGTGCATAAACTCCGTTCTAAAATGGATGCGGTTATAGTAGGCAGGAATACTTTTATTAATGACAATCCTTCACTTAATATAAGGCCGGATGATTTTGATAAACCGGTAAGGGATATTTTTTCCGGCGGCGGAGTCAGACTTAACGGCAGGGAAAATTTTCTGCTGGAGCAGATAATCAAATCAGACCCGGATCCTTCAGTCGAGCCTTTACGGGTCCTCATCGGCATGCCTGAAAAGATTCCGGATAACAGTAATTTTCTGCGGGATAATAATTACGTGATAATTGACAGTGAAAAATCATTTCATGAGGCGGTTAAAAATACCCCGTTATTAAAGGGATGTGAGGACAAGCTTAATATGCGTCTATGGCAGGGGGAAGAGAAGGATGCCGGGATCGATTTTATCTTCCAGGTGTTGAAAGAGAAGGGGATTATGCATGCAATGCTTGAAGGTGGAGGAGGGGTTAACGGAACCTTCTTTGACAGCGGTTCAATTGATCAGTTCCTCTATATAATTGCTCCAAAAGTTGCAGGCCACGGTATCCCGCCAATAAAGGGGGCTCCGCTGGAAAGGATGTCGGATTCGCTCCTCCTGCATGATATTACCACCGCGATGATAGAACGGGATCTGCTCTATTGCGGCTACAGGGAAAAGTACAATTTTGAGATGATGTGAGGTCACCGTGTTTACAGGATTAATTGAAGAAACAGGCAGCGTTGTAAGTATAAAGGAATCCGGAGAAGGGAAGATTCTCGAGGTAAAGGGGGACATGGTCCTCCGGGAAACTAAAAGAGGCGATTCAATTTCCATTAATGGCGCATGCCAGACCGTTGTATCCATGACTGAAAATACCTTTTCTGTTTTTGTATCAAGGGTGACCCTCGCTGTAACAACACTTGGTGATTTTAAACCGGGTAGAATTGTAAATCTTGAAAGGGCTCTGACCCTCAGTACAAGGCTGGGAGGCCATATTGTACAGGGACATGTGGATTTTACGGGAAAAGTAAAAAAGATATCCAGGGATTCGCAGGGTGTTGAGATTGATATCTCAGTTTCTGAAGCAAACATGAAATATATCGTTGAAAAAGGCTCCATCGCTGTTGACGGGATATCCCTTACTGTGGTTGAAATAGAGAAAGAGGGGTTCAGGCTCTATCTTATACCTGAAACTCTTGAAGTCACAAACATAGGCTCCTGGAAAAACGGTGATATTGTAAATATAGAGACAGATATTCTTGCCAGGTATGTTGAGAGAATACTTCAATTCGGCAGGATAGAACAGGGGGATGAGCCGGGGGCAAATGACGAGTCTCTTCTGAAAAAACTCGCTGAAAACGGCTATTTATAATCAAGCCTGAATATTTTTTTCAGGTTTACCGAGTTTACAGGAAGGGGGAGATTTATTCCCTTTCCCGATTTTGATGATGAGAGATAAACCGCGTGAATAATTTCAAGGGCCCTGTACCCGTCGTTTATCGTGGACTCGTTGCGGAAATCTTTCCCGTTTAATGCAAGCTTTGCATTTTTATAAAGTTCAGTGAAACAGTTATTTACCCTGAATTTAGGGAATCCCTTCTCCACGAGATCCCTGAAACCGGAATAATACTTTGAAGTTTCATTTTTAAAAAGCCTGTTATAGCCGTTTCCGATAATTATTTTTCCCTCGGTACCCCATATTTCAATTTCAAAGAGGAAATAACGCCTTCCCCCTCCTGCTTCAAGGAAGACATTAACTCCCCGGTCTGTTTCAAGCCAGGCCGTTGCATAATCCTCGTAACCTGATTCCCTGTCAAACCTTGAAAAATTTCCTTTTACAGATTTAACTTCGCCGAAAAAAAACCTGATCATGTCAACAAGGTGAGTACCGTCATGAAGCAGGGGACCGCCTCCTTCATCAGGAGTCGAGTTCCCCCTGTAACCGCCGGTGAGAATCCGCGCGTTGACTGTGAGTATGCTGCCTATATCTTTTTTTTCCAGCATCTCCCTGACCTTGACGTACCTGCTGTCAAAACGCCTCTCATGGTTTACGATTACCGTGCACCCGTATTCCTTTGCTGTGTCTGCGATCAGGCGGGCAAGTTTAAGTGACTGTGCCACGGGCTTTTCAATTACTACTACTTTCGCGCCGGATTTAATTGAATCTATGGCTATGTCAGCGTGGCTTCCGGTCCAGGTGGCTATTATTACCATTTCAGCTTTTTCTTTCTCAAGGAGGAGCCTGTAATCACTGTAACATGAAGAGGCGGGTAATCCTGTTTTTTTTCTGAATTTTTCTGTACGTTCAGGGTTGATATCGCAGGCGGAGGTAATGTTAAGCCCCGCGCTGAGGGCACCGCCATAATGCGTGCACGGCTTTCTTCTCAGCCTGTCATCCTCAAGGATAAAGCCTATGCGTCCGCATCCGATCAATGCAATGGAGTGTTTTTTCATGTTACAGTTTGGAGAGGTATGTCGTTATCTCGTAATCGGTAATGTACCTGTTAAACTGTTCCTGCTCATACATCTTGTTTTCTATTATCATGCTGTGGATGAAATCACCCAGCGTATCCTTCATCAGCTGACTTTCTGAAAAGTAGGTAAGAGCCTCGTTAAGCTGCATCGGAAGAGGGAGATGCTTTTTCAGATCTTCACTGTTCTTTGATGACAGGTATGGCTCGGGGAGTTCATATTTTTCCTCTATCCCTTTCAGCCCTGCCGCAAGCATTGCTGAAAACGCCAGGTATGGGTTGCATGCCGGATCCGGGGATCTCAGTTCCACCCTCATTGAAGATGGCTTGTCAAGTCTGCTTTGCGGTATTCTTACAAGCGCTGACTGGCTTTTGGGGCTCCAAGTGGCGTGTGTAGGCGATTCATAACCCGCAACAAGCCTTTTGTAGGAATTAATCCACTGGTTTGTGATAATGGTGAACTCATTGGCATGCCTGAGAAGTCCCGCTATAAAATGTCTTCCCTCGTATGAAAGGTAATTTTCATTGGAAGGATTGAAGAAAATATTTTCATCATCCCTGAAAAGGGACTGGTGTATATGCAATCCTGAACCATTCTGCCCCATGAGAGGTTTGGGCATGAAGGAGGCATATATATTATTAAGCTGGCCAATTTCTTTCGCGATTAGCTTAAATGTCATTATATTATCAGCCGTTGTGAGAGCATCCTCGTGGCGAAGATCAATCTCATGCTGGCTGTATGAACCCTCGTGGTGTGAGGATATAACATCAATTCCCATCTTTTCAAGCGTAAGAACAAGCTGTCTCCTGTAGTCTGAAGCTACATCAAGGGGAGTGAGATCGAAATATCCTCCCTGATCAAGTATCTCGGGCCTTTCTGAATTTTTAAAAAAGAAAAATTCAATTTCCGGGCCTGTATAGTAGGTCAGACCTTTTGCTGATGCTTTCTGGAGGTTTTTTTTAAGGATATATCTTGAATCACCTTCAAAAGGTTTCATGTCCCTTCTGTATATATCACAGAACATCCTGGCGACTGAATCCTCCTGCGGACGCCATGGAAGCATCTGAAATGTTGACACATCAGGAACGGCGAACATCTCCTCTTCATCAGATCTTATATATCCCTGCAGGGTTGAACCATCGAAGCGTACTCCCTCGTTTATTGCGTCGTCAAGTTCCTCAATCGTTATGGCAAAGCTCTTAAGAAAACCGAGTATGTCTGTAAACCATAAGCGGATGAATTTAATCTTATTTTCGTGAGCAAATTTCAGTATATATTCTTTATCTTTTTCCATCTCTATGTTTATCCCCGGTATTGTAATTACCAGCTGAGCATAATCAGCAGCACAAAAAGAGTCAGGATGACAACAAACAGTGAAGCCATTATGATTATGCTTCTCATCGATGCGGCTGAGTCATCATCAGGGGATGATGAAATTCCTGCTCCAGTCAGCCCTTTCCGTTTGCCATTGATTGTATCGTCAACCATGGGATCAAACAGTTTAAGCTTGACCTGTTTTTCATCTTCAGTGAACTGCCCGTATACTCCGGGCATTATTTCCGTGAGAATCTCAACCGGATTATTTTTACCCAGCCCCGCCTTGATGTCAACAACAGTAGCAGGTACCGGCCTTATTGTTTTCTCCTCTTTCAGATTATACAGGTCAATATAGTAGTTTTCCCTGCTTGATGCGGGAATAATTTTAATAATTATCCTGTCTCCTATCCGCAGACTGTAAATCGGCTTGCCGTTTATAGGGGCAACTATAGGTTTGACCTGAAGAATTGTTGCCTGTTTAGTTTCCCCCTGTGCTTCCTGCTCTTTCTCTTCTTCCTGCGGTTTAGACCGATCCTCTTTTATTTTGCGGAATTCCTGTGAAGAGACCTCCTGGATTATAGTCTCCATCATTAGGTTTTTATCATGAATTATTCTGTTTATGAGGTCATAAATTATAATATCCATCTGGTCATAGTCATAATTATAGACATGATCATAAAGGATTTTTGAAGCTCTTACATCCTCGGAAAGTTTGGTAAAAGCATCCATTATTGAAGCTGTCATACTGTTGTTGAAGTTGCCTTTCCACTTCCTGTCTACAATTATCTCTTCATATTTCTCCCAGGATGTATGCGGTTCATGGTCATACATGTCAGAATAGGAGGAAACTATGACATGATGAGTGTCGAGTTTTCTCATAGTATTGAAAATGAGCAGAAACAGGCCGTAGAGATTCATAGAACTCGACTTGAAGCGTCCCTTTATAATCAGTATGTTCTCGTTAATCTGCTGAGTAAGTCCAGAATCCATATTTTACACCGGGAATTAGTTTTTAATTAAACCAGAGTAGCTTTAATTCTTATAAAAAATGTTAATTAATCAATAACTGAATAATTAAAACATTTCAATTTACTTTTTTATTTCAGGTACTAATTATTATGCCATTGGAACATAATGTCAATATAAAAAAGCGGTATAGCCAATAAATCAATACTGTATAATAATCGTTACTAAAAATGACTGCATACGTTTTACTGTTATGCTTTATATAACTACCTGTTAATAATTATAATACTGCACATTTAAAAATTGATTTACAATAAAAATATTCTATTTTAATCTAATAAGGACGATAATCATAATATAGGGGTAGGGGTTCCTTTTTATACAAATTCTGATGAGACATCCGGATTATCGGCTGATATATATACGGTTGTATAAACATTTATAGCTGAACTTTAACTTTTCACAGTTTTTCCAGACTTCATAATAGGGGATTAAATGGAATGAATATAAAAACCGGTATTATTGCAGTTATTCTGTTCATCTTCGCAGGACTCTCTACAGCATTTTCTGCGATAGATCAGACATATGTTGAGAGAATACTTAAGGAAAACAGGGATTTTATAGACTATATCGATGTAGGTGTTACAAATTTCTCCCCTGATAAAAAAAATGATCTCTTTGTTATATACCAGAAGCATTTTAACGGGGAAGTTGCTTTTCTTCAGGGGGATTATAAAAGGGCTTTTGATAATGTCTATGATTCCCAGAAATATATGGTTGTACTCTATGAAAAAATTCTGACAGACTTTTATCTTGAAGATTCAAAAAATATTCTGGATAATATTGCGCCGGAAATTATCAGGTCAAAAGATCCCATAGCCCGTCAGTACCTGACGCTGGGTTACCGGGACAGGACCCTTTCACGAACACATTATACAGTGGGGGAAGCTTCGCACCCGAGACTTTATTCATATAAAATTTATAAGTATGTTGATGCTATCAATATGGCAAGACGTGCAAAAAGGTATGGTTTTATCGCCATCTATACGAGCCGGACCCCGGCATTCAAAATGAAGATATTTAACCAGTTGTTTAAAAGTGAGAATGAGAACGGCTCAATATTCTTTAAAAGATTTGTGGATAAAAATGAGCAGGATTATATAAAAGAGATGAACAAAACATACGATGAGTATGAGAAGGAGAACCAGGGGGGCGGTGAGACAGCTGCAAAGGATGGTTCCGCGGGCACGGAAAAAACAGGGACCGCTGAAATTAAAGAGGTTGCCTTTGAGGGGCGGGTCGCACGGCGGGTCAGATTCAGAAAAGAACAGAGGCTCTCCCGCTATCTCCTTAACGGGGAATTTGATAAAGCTGAACCGATAATCAGATCATATGTTGATAACTATAACTTTAAGCTTATAACAGCCACACTTAAGACCCTTTCTGAACAGGGAGACCATTCAGGTGAAGGGGCGGCAGTGTCATCAAAGCAGGATTATTCTAAACTCCTCCAGCATCATAATGACAATTATAAGCTGTTTAACAGTAAATCAATTCTTGACAGCCTTGTGGGGGATGTTAAAGTAATAGATGATGTTAAGAAGGAAGAAGAAAGCAGCGAAGTCTCCGGGGAAAAGAAGCCGGCAACTGATGGTATAAATAAAATAGAATCCGAAAGAAAAGAGAAAACAGATTCTGATAAAGAATCTGCAAATAATACTCAATAATTCAGGCGGTGTCTATGGACAGGATAAAAATTTATTTTCTGGCTTTATTTATTCTTTTTTTTGTATCATGTTCTTCAGATTCAGATAGGGGTATTCTCGGGATCGAGGTGCCCATAGGGAGCGGAAAGGTAAGTCAGAGCACACCTTATCTTGTAAGCGGGGTTTATGAGGAGAGCCCGGCGTACAAGGCCGGTGTAAGACCTGGTGATTTAATAATCCAGATTGATGAAATGCCTGTTGAAAACGGTATGAGGTTTGACGAAATTTACAGGAAATATCTGACAGGAAAGGCCGGCACCAGGGTGACTTTATATGTAAAGAGGGGTGAGCAGAACCTCATTTTTGAAATTACAAGAGCGGCTGTCCGGGATTAGAAGTTTATGAAGGATTTTTTTATAAAAATATTTAAGGCTTTTACGGTTTTTTTTATCATTGCCATATTCATGGATATAGTTTACTGGTTTTTTTACTGATTTTTTCAGTAAAAAAACTTTGTTTCAGTTTTTCCCTTTTACGTTGTATTCCCACAACTCCACCAGTTTTTCAAACTCCCTGTCCGGGGGATGCTCACTGTAAGCTTCATTTTTTCTTTTAATCAGGTAATAAACCGTTGAATCCTCCAGGAGAAATTTTTCATTCAGCGAGTTGAGCTTTTTTATCAGGTAGTTCAGGTTGTAGGTGCTGAAATTTCCGAGAATTTCTGTTGATGCTACGGTCGGTTCATACTTCATTAACAGCTCGGTGAAATAAAGGGCGTTTCTCCACGAGTCCGTCATCCCTGCAAGCCCGGCCTTGAAGTGCATGCTCAGTTTTTCATATAACTCCATGTTTTTGTAGTAGGAGTCATAGATATTGCGTATATACTGCGGGAAGTAATTCTGCACCTCCATGAGGTCTATAGGTTCATCCATAGATTTGAAGAGTTCAAAAATTTCATGACTTTTTTCATTTCCGGGCACTACATCTATGAGTTCAATTTTCAGATCTTTTATAATGGTTCTTACAATCCCGGCCTTTTTCAGGTAAATTTCAATTTCTACAGGCTCGATATAATAATTTATTTCATCTGTCATTTTTCAGGTACTTGTTTTTATAGCTTTCAATAAATTTTTTCTGCTGAACCGTATACAGGAATTTTTCTGCTTCATTAAGGATATCCCTGATCTTATCGGTGTCATCCGGATCTGTGCTGTCAAGCCTGTCCATAATATTGTAAAAGTCGGCATTCATCTTTTCCAGCTTCGCATGTGCCAGGTCCCACAGGGTATCACCCTTCTGTACCACAACTTTTTCCCCGTCAAGCATTATGAAAATATTGGAAGGGTATATCCAGTGTGGATTTTTCATTTTCAGTCCGGATAACGTAAGGCCGGAGTATCCGTTTTTTATAGCCACATCATTCGCATAGTGGAATATGTCGTAATCGCTGATTCTGACATTATGCTTTTTCAGTAGTTCTTTTTCCTGCTCATCTACCCTTTTTACGGTCACCACTATATTTTTGTTTTCAGTTTCCTTTGCAATGTCTTTTTCGGTCAGGACAGGTTTGTCATCCTTAAATGTATTTTTAACAATCAGCCCTCCCGCAGCAAGGAGCAGAAGGATAATAAGTACTGCTGCTGTTATACCGTATCTGTTTTTCAGATATTTTTTGAAACCTGTATTTTCAGAATCATCAGAGTCAGAAAGAAAGCTTAAAACCCCGGGTCCCTTCTTCTTCCGTTTTCTTTCAGCTGTTTCAGTGTCATAATATTCGGTGTTATATATTTCTTTACGGCTATCGATTTCGTCTTTTAAAAGTCCAAGTTCAGATTTCATAAACTGGAATGTCGGATGAGAAATCCTGTCTTCATAAAACAGGGACAATATTTTAGCGAGTCTTTCCCGGTCGTTTATAATCCGTTCCGCGAGCTGTAACTGGTCGCTGTCAAGGTCATTAATGCCGGGTGTGTCACTGCTGTAGGTGTCTGCAAAAAAGGTATTGGTTTTTCTGTCTATTTTACGGGCAATGGGGAATGAACTTTTATTGCAAAGTGCTATCTCGATAAATGAATCAGCCCTGAAATTTTCAGGCCTTAGTCTTGAGACTTTTCGGCTGTATTTCTGTACAAGTTCCCTCAAAGCCGAATAAAGTTTACGGTCTCTGGTTGAGTTCATCTGTACCCTGAGAAGGGTGATGGAATTCGCGAGTGAAAAGTAATCACACCCGGAAGAGAGTCTGTTCTCAAACCAGCTGTCAATAGCGGCTGTGCTGCCGTTGTTTAATGCCTCGTTAAATTCTTCATCTGTTTCAAGGGTTTTTTTTAAATCGTCAGCTGTCTCGTAGCTTTTCAGATCATACTGTATACCGCTCTGCAGAATCAGATGTTCAGAGTCAGAAATTTTTCGAATATTCCGGTTGCCGTCATTGAGAATCATCACAGGTTTCTGAACTGATTTGAACAGAAGAGCTGACTGCTCATATGCTGTATACGATATGACTATAGCGTCTGACGGTTCTTTGAGGATCGTTTTAATATTGGCAGGGGATTTAATGAAACATATGGAAAGCCCTTTCTCTTTCTTCGTCTCGGGGCTCCAGAGCACCCTGATATTCGGGGTATCCCCGTAAGCTGTTATAAACATTCCGTTTCCGGTACTGTAGTTCATCTCTGAAAAGGGTTCATCCAGAGTTGTCGCGCCTTTGAAAAGTTTTCTTATCAGTTCAGTCTGGTCCCTGTTGTCGGAAAAAATCCTTGTCTTTCCCGATTTTGCGTGCTTGTATTTAAGAATATCTGAGGCGTAGATCATGTTATGGGAGGGGAGGAGCAGTTCCCTGACTTTCCCGGGATCTATTTCAAGAAGTGAAAAATCGGAAGCGTAGGTCCTGGGGAACTGGTATGAGGTAAAGTAGCCTTCCGAATAAAACAGGGGATTCCTGTCGGAAATAACAAATCCGCTGCCCGAGTACCTCTGGTTATGCCTGTTGTTCTTTGACAGCCGATCCAGTATTTCTGTGATATTGATATTCCGGTTATAAATGGAGTTCAGGTCGAAAATATCTCTTCCGTCATGGACAATTTTAACATTGCCGTCACTGTAGAAAACACCAATGAACTGATCCCTGTCCGAAATATGCTTTTTGTCCGGAAGTTCAGGGAGATCCTTTTCAATGTTGACAGCCGAAACATTGGTTAGATCAAGGCCGAAATTTCTCTGGTAATCGAGAAATCTTCTGAGTATAGACTCCCCTCCTATATATCTGTTCGTAACCAGGCTTCTGACGTTGATATTGAACTGTTCCATTGCCGGGTTGCCCAGTATTTTGTCGCTTATTATTATATTTTCCACAAGGGGTATTATTTCAACCGGCAGATCCGCCCATGTGCCTATCCTGATGAAAGGCCTGTCATCATTAATCGAGCCGCCTGTAAATATAATAAAACACTCTGTGTCTACGATGAAAAGGCGGTCACTGTCACTTTTGATAATATCGCTGAGCTTCATTTATGCTCCTTTCTGTTTTTAATCGGACGGCTCGTCCCTGCTGAAATCTGATAACAGGATATAATATATAATCATTTCCGCCCATGCAGGCTGTGAAATAAGGATATCCTGTGCATGTTATATATAATAAAAAAAAAACTGCAATTAAAATTTTAATATTGGCAATATATCAGTGCTTTGGAATTATTTAAAGAATAAATACCAAAATTTAAATTATAATTACTGTTTCATCCTTGAATATTATTAAAAATATTTCGATAATAATATAAGGTAATTCAGGTTTATGAAACGATTTTCAGGCATATTACTGTCACTCTATTTCAGGTTCCCCGGAATCAGGCTCTTCTTTTTTATGATCCTGATTTTTATCGTATTCAGCATATCCACTGTGATTCTTTTCCAGTCAGAGGATGTAAGGACAGATCCTCAGGGGTGGGAGAAGGCAAGGCTGATATCAGGGAGAGGAATTAAGGCAAAGAGTCCCTCTGTTGACAGCAGGGGTAATCTTATTGCCGTAATATATGAAGGGGACAGCAGGGGGAGCGCCGGCATATATGTGTCGGTTTCGGTCAATGCCGGAGCGGACTTTATTCAGCCTGTAAAGGTTGCTGAGTACAGTACATCGATAAGGAAAAATCCCGGAATAACGATTTCCAGGTCAGGGGAGATCTACGCTGTGTGGAATATCCTTTCGCAGGATGAGGCTGAAGGGGCGATGTTCTATTCCATGTCAAAAGACCTGGGAGCGACATGGTCCCCTCCTGAGCAGATAACCTTCGGGTTGCAGATGGAGATTCTCCCTGTATTTGCCTTTGATGAAAGGGACAACCTGCATCTGTTTTTTACCGCGTACAGGGACAGGATATTCAACCTGTTTCATTCCGTCAGGGAGAAGGGTAAGTTTATTATTCCCGAACCTGTTGCGGAGCTTAATGATAATGTGAAAGGCGCGTTTTTCCCGGCAGTGAAATTCAATAAACGAAATGCCGTTATTGTATGGCAGACTAAAGAGGCCAGTTACGTTGACCATCTCTACTTCATTAAATCAGAAGATTACGGTGAGAGCTGGAGCAGGGTGGAAAAAATAACAACAGGGAAAAGCAACAGTCAGGCTCCGTCAATTGAGATTTCTGATGATATTATCTACCTGGCTTACATGAACAACAGCGAGAAGAACTGGGCAATTAATCTTTTAAGAGGATACAGGCTTGGAGACAGGTGGGATGAAGTCCCGATTAAGGTCTCGACTACAAATGCGAACTGCTACTCTCCTGATGTGACTCTCGGCCCGGATAATGAGATATTTATTACATGGTACGACCTCCGTGAAAAAGGGAGCCGGATATTCTACCGTAACTATTCTGTGAACACCAGGGAATTTCTTGAGGAAAAGAAACTCTCTGTAAAACAGGTGCCCGGGCGCAGCCCTGTTGCCCTGGGTTCAGGGAAGAAACTCCTTGTTTTCTGGGAGGAGGGCGGCGGTATTACCATGAATCAGTCTGATATATATGTGAATTCCCCCGTGGTGTCATCACGGACGCATGCTCAGGACAGCTGGAGCAGGGAAACATCAGCTGAAATAAGATGGAGAAAACCTTATGATGAATCGGGCATTGCAGGTTTTGCCACTTTGATCGATAAAACTCCCGATACAAATCCCTCTATCCAGAATATGAGGTATGACGCTTCAAGTACCCTGGTTACCGGGCTGGAGGACGGTATAACATATTTTCACATCAGGACAGTAGACGGCGCCGGTAATATGAGCCGGACTGTTCATTACAGGCTGCAGGTCAGTTCAAACCCCCTTGCCATGCCTGTAATTGTGTCAACAACCCATCCTGAAAACGGGAACTCGACCGCTAAGAACGCTGTACTCAGATGGGCGGTAAATGATACAAGAAGGCTGAAGGGCTTTGTCTACAGCTTTACGAAAGATGTGCCTGTAAAACCGGGTAAATTTTTAAACGATTTCGGAATTGAATTTGATAAACTTGAAGAGGGTGTTTATTTTTTTAATCTTGCTTCTGTGAGTAAAACCAACCAGGTAAGCCGTGTTTCCACTTACACATTTGTAGTCGGCAGTGAGGGCAAGGTCGATCCGGATTATCTGAAAAAAATAGCTAACCTTGATCTCAATTATAAAGAAAAGCGTACTGTTCCTGCGGGCGTGCCGGGTATCGAGCTTGTTTTCCCCTTCGGGGCTCTCTCTCATTTTAATAAAAGCAGTTTTGAAGGAGTTATCAGGCCTTTAAATATACGTGCTGAAAATATTGAAGGTTATTCGGTGATTATGGGCAGGGAGGGCAAAGTCCCGCCGGAGAGGATTAATCTCAAAACCGGGATAATAAATATCGCGGGCCTGAAGAACGGCAGTTATACCGTTGGGGCAAGGTGCAGGTATTTTAAAATTATAAATGGAAAAAGAGTCTATTCCTGGACAGAGCCTGTTTACCGGTCTTTCACGATAGTTCTTCCTCCGGAACATACACCCTTTGATTATATCTATTCAGCCCTGAAAAAACGGATAGGCGGTTATCCATTTACAGTGGTTGCGGTTTTGCTCGTTGCCTTTTTTTCGGTAACTTACAGGGGCTACTGGGGGAGGATCCGTTTTTTTGCCAAATCGCTGCAGTACAGGGTGAAATATTATTTCTGATATCAGGCAATTTTTATGGTTTGCCTGATTTGTCGTGACTGTATTATATTAAAAATAACATAATAATTTTTTTAAAATGATTTTTATTAGAATTGACAGCTAAAATAAAAGGATAAAAATAGACCAACTGGTTGGTTTTAGAGGTTTTATGCAGAAAGGTGATGAAACAAAAGAGAGGATAAAGGATGTATCCCGTGAACTTTTTCATAGAAGGGGTTATGGCAGTACAAGTATAAATGATATACTTGACTCTTCAGGTGTAAAAAAGGGGAACCTTTATTTTCATTATCAGTCCAAGGAAAATCTTATAATAGAGGTTTTGAAAGAGTCATTAACGATTTATGAAACTCAAATAAATGCAGGTATCGAACATATGGCAGCGGCTGATCAGATTGACAGTATTATTGAGGCAATTACAGATTATCATGTGAACGGTGATATTACAAAAGGTTGCATGTTTGGAAACATGGCCCTGGAGATAGGGCATGACGGTTCTGAAATATCAAATTTTGTTGAAGGAGTTTTCAAAAGGTGGGAGGAACGTTTTGAAGATCTTCTGAACCGGGCCGTTGAAAAAGGGGAAATAAGACTGAAGGAACCTGCAATTGTACTTGCCAGGATGATCCTTGCTTCAATTGAAGGAGGGGTTCTTATGTCAAAAATTTCAGGAAGAGTTGAGCCTCTTACGGATTGTACCAGGTTTATCAGAACGGTTCTTGATGAGAGGAGAATAAGGTAAAAGGGAATTTTTTTATTTTTCAGTTTATACCGACTGTTTGGTTTTATGAAAACCTGTCTTAACAGGTGGCATTATTACCGGGAAAGCAGTCGAAATTTTTACGTATAAAATGTACCAACTGGTTGGTTTTAAATATTTATGAAACGCAATTTAAAAAGTGAGGTGGTTTTTATGGATAACGATGGAAGCCTGGCTGCCGGAACAGTAGATATTCCGGAGAAAGCAACAGGTCCGGGCGGCGATGAGATTTACAGCTGTGTATGTTCAGGTAATTGTCAGAGCCGATGTAGACTCCATGTTCATGTAAGAGATGGTAAGGCTGTTAAAACAACAATGGCTCCTTTCCCCGACTCGCGGTATAACCGTGTATGTCTGCGCGGTTTAAGCCAGGTTCAGCGGATCTATGATCCGAACCGCTTAAAATACCCTATGAAACGGGTAGGAGAAAGGGGTGAAGGAAAGTGGGAGCGCATTTCATGGGATGAGGCGATTGAAATGATCACCACAAAATTTAATGCCTACCGGGAGGAGTTCGGGAAACAGTCGGTTGCTTTTTCAACTGTAAGCGGTGATATGGGATTCCTTCAGGGAGTCTACAGTTTAAAGCGTCTTACAAACCTCCTCGGGGCAACTGAGACAGAGTACTCACTCGATATGTCAGATACATTCGGCCTGGGCCGTGTTCTGGGGAATGGAGGTGTTTTTAATCAGAGAAATGACCCGGCGGATCTGGCGAACGCAAAAACAATAATTGTATGGTCTGCCAATATTACTGATTCACACCCGCACGACTGGAGGTTTATTGTTGATGCGCAGGAGGCAGGTGCAAAAGTAATTGTAATTGATCCCAGATTCACAACAGCCGCGTCGAAAGCGGACAAGTGGATATCGATAAGGCCCGGAGCGGACCCCGCCCTTGCAATGTCAATGGCGAATGTAATTATTTCAGAAAAGCTTTATGATGAGGAGTTTCTGCTGAATCATACAGTGGCGCCATTCCTTGTGCGTGAAGATACAGAAAAATTTCTCCGACAGAGCGATCTTACGGGGATTAAGCCTGAAGCAGGGGTTCCTGACCCGTATATACTATGGGATTCCGCTGCGAAGGAGGGGAAAACCGTTGACCAGGTGGAGAAACCTGCCCTGGAGGGGACTTTCACTGTGGGGAATTTTAAAGTAACAACAGCCTATTCACTTCTATGTGAAGAGATGGCAAAATATCCCCCTGAAAAAGTTGCCGACATCTGTGAAGTTAAGCCTGAGGTAATACGGGAAGTTGCCCGTCTCTATGCTCAGAACAAACCATCAAGTATTTATAACGGATATATTCAATATGACAATGGTCTGCAGACAGGCCATGCATGGGGTATACTTGCATCTTTAACAGGGAACATAGCGAAGAAGGGTGCTTCGCTGGGGCACTGCGGTCTCTCAGGATACAACCTGAACCTGATCCCATTCCTGTTTCCCACAGGTATGAATGCTCATATTGTTCCCTGGATTTACCTTAAAGAGGTTCTGAAAACCGGGAAATTCAAGGGGAAAGATCATCCTATAAAAGCGATGTTTTTTTTCGCAAGTAATGTTGTCTGTAATGCTACAAATCAGAATGAGATATTAAATACAATATTCCCTGCACTGGAGTTCATTGTGGCTCTTGATATTGTTGAAACTGACACCACTAAATATGCTGATCTTGTTCTGCCCGCTGCCCACTGGTTTGAGAGGCTTGATATTACCCAGGGTCCTGATCAGCCCCATACAACGCTCACCGAAAAGGCCCTTGAGCCAGCCTTTGAATCAAAATCTACAACAGATGTTTTCCGGCTTATTGCAAAAGGTATGGGAATTGGTGAATTTTATAAGTATACTGATGAAGAATTTATACAGATGTTGATCGATACGGATCTTGCGCGCAAATCGGGTCTGACATGGGAAACTCTGAAGGAAAAGAAAGTGATACAGACACTGCCGACCTGCTGGATTAACTGGGCAGGAAATAAATTCCCTTCACCTTCGGGGAGACTTGAATTCTACCTTGAAGACCCGAAGCCGAGAATAGACTGCGGAATTGAAATTGATAAAAGCCGTGAACGCCTCCCTGTGTTTACCCCTCCTACAGAAGCGTGGCCCGATAATCCGCTGATGAAAAAATATCCTCTGGTCTATCATACTATTCGTCAGAGGTGGCGCCTTCACAGCCAGTGGCATGGTACACCGTGGCTGAGAGAACTTGATCCTGAACCTGTGGCCAGAATTCATCCAAAAGATGCCGGGGCCAGGGGAATAAGTACCGGTGACACTGTTGAGGTATTTAATGACCGGGGACATGTTGTTCTTAAGGCAGTACTGAGCGAAGAACAGCGTCCCGGAATGGTCAGCGTGCCGAAAGGCTGGCAGAGACACCAGTTTATAGATGGATCCTACCA
>DAIOFM010000062.1:0-23212 GCA_036745755.1 Spirochaetota bacterium
ACTCTGAATGGATAGATGCGAAATTTGAATGTATCACTTCCCCCAATTTCAGCTTCACACTGGCCCCTGAAAGCAGGGTAAGATTTACCTGTGACTTAAGGATGGACCAGACACGCGACATGCGTGACCTTATATTCGATTTTGCTCTGGCCTGTCGTTTTTTTAATCCGAGTCATGAGATGGGTGATTTTGCCGGTATATCAGCAGGCTTTAAAAACGACAACTACGGGGCATTCAACCTGGGGGGCCACGATGGGGAGGAATCCATTGAGGTCCATTATTATGCGGTTTACGGCGCTCTTGATTTCTCTATACTTAAAGTAACCGGGGGATATGCTTTCAGCGGAAGGGAGCTTTACCGTGAAGAGGAAAAAGTAGATGCCGGGGACGGATATTTTGTATCTGTCCAGGGACTGTACCAGTTTTAACCTGTTGCTGCCCGGCAGAAGATTATTGTAATTTATCATGCGGAAATAAAAAAGCCCTCTAACCGGGGCTTTTTTTGTTATTTACAGTTTCACTCATATATATTAAATTACAGGTAATATTCCGGAGGTCATATGCAGCATATAGAACGTATTGAGGATGAACTGAAAAAGATCCGGAGATGGCACCTTGTTCCCGGCAAGAAGAATATCCTCAGGGCCCTTGAACACGCGGTAAAGAAAAATGAAAGTATAGTCAATGTCGTGGAGGGGTTCTTTACATCAGAAGACGGTAATGCCGGCCCGGAGGAGCAGATCTCCGGCGTGTTTATAATTACTTCTGAAAAGGGGATATTTATACGTTCAGATGATCCTTCAGAATATATGACCATCGATTCCGATGAGCTGCAGAAGATCAGTTTTTCAAAGGGGTTCTCCGGGCTGAGGCTGAATATAGTCTCTGATGACAGGCGATACTGTTTTTTTACCCACGCGTCAGAGGGTGAGATAAAGAATATACTTGGAGGAGGGAGCGCCCTGCCCGGGACCTTTGCCGGACCGGCTGCCCCTCCTGCATCACAGAGTGAAGCTCCATCCAGGCCCGCACCCCCGGTCATACCTTCACCTTCAGGCGCGGAACCTGTGGCAGCAGAGAAGAAAACCGGCGAAGCTGAAGCAGAGGCCGCGGAAGAGGAGGAGCCGGAGACCATCGAAGAGGTGATGGAGGCCATCAACAAACTCGTGGGGATGAAAAAGGTCAAGGACGAGATAAACTCCTATATAAACTTTATAAAGATAAGGAAGGAGAGGGAGACCCGCGGGCTCCCCGTTACCCCTCTCTCGCTGCATGCTGTTTTCTACGGCCCTCCCGGTACAGGTAAGACTACAATAGCAAGGCTTGTAGGCCGTGTGTATAAGGCCCTGGGGCTTCTGGCAAAAGGGCATCTCATTGAAACAGACAGGGCCGGTCTTGTGGCAGGTTACGTAGGCCAGACTGCCGTGAAGACAGATGAGATGGTCACAAGCGCCATTGACGGAGTGCTCTTCATAGATGAGGCATACTCTCTTATACCTGAAACCGGCGGAAACGATTTCGGCAGGGAGGCTGTTGACACTATCCTTAAACGGATGGAAGATTTAAGAAACAGGTTTGCCGTGATAGTGGGCGGCTATCCGGATGAAATGGAGAGGTTCATTAATGCCAACCCGGGGCTTAAATCGAGGTTCAGCAGGTACTTCTATTTCGACCACTACAATCCGGATGAGCTGATGGCGATATTTAATATCTTTTCAGGTGACGTCAAATTTGTTCTGGAGGATGATGCTGTAAAGAAGACAGAGGAGCTCTTCAGACATTTTTATGACAGGAGGGACAGAAGTTTCGGCAACGGCAGGTTCGCCAGGAATGTCTTTGAAAAAATAGTACAGAACCAGGCAGACAGGCTTTCTTCACTTGATGAACTTAGTGACGAACTGCTCTGCGGAATTACATCCGGGGATATACCTGAAGTTGCGGATTTCAGCGATGAAGAGTTTGCCTGAGTTCTTCAATGTCTGTTATATTGAAATACCTGTCAAGGTTTGAAATATCAAAGAGGGTGGTTACTTTTCTGTTCGGGTTACACAGGTAGAATTTCAGGCTGTTTTTTTCCGCCTGTTTTGACAGGCTGATCAGCATCCCCAGGCCGGAAGAGTCTATGCTGTCAATGTTTTCGCAGTTAACAGCTATTGTATTAAAGGTACCGCTTTCAGATAAGATGTCCCGGAATTTAAATTCAAGCAGATCTATACTGTGTATATTAAGGTTACCGTTTATAATGATTTCCATAAGGCCGTTTTCTTTGTGTGTGGTTATTTTTTCCAAGATTGATACCTGCTCTGTTTTTTTACTACCTCTTAGAGCCACTCCTGGATTTTTTCAACCATATTTTGAAATAGTAGTTAAGATCCTCTGTGTCCTTCTCTCCTCCTGCCGTATGGTTCCCCGGACTTTTGGCGATATCTGATCTTATGGTTCTCATTGAATACTGTTTTAAAAATGTTGTTTTTTCCATATATTTCACAATTTATTATTAATGTTACATTTTTGTCATTAAGGAATTATATGATAATAACTTTTCTGTTAAGTTACAATATAAAAGTTATATAAAATTTATAAAAAATCATTATTTAATCCTTAACCTGTTTCGGGGTAAAAAATTCTCTATTGCCCGCCGCCTGAGTAAGTATAAATTTTTATTATTAAAAATGAAAAAGTGTAAACCTTACTCAGGTATAGTATATTTATGGACTTTAAATGGTGTTTGTATTATCTGGGTATAGCATGTATCTGAAAAAGCAGTTTGATTAAATCCTGAAAGGAGATTGGGAATGGATAATATAACCGGTATGTCCGAATTTGAGGTGAGGCTGTACGATTGCGGGCCTGACGGCACGTGCGGGGTCCGGACTATGTTTAATTTCATGCAGAGTACAGCTGACAATCATTCAAAATCACTGGGCACTTCGGTAAATCTTATGGCTGAAAAAAATCTTACATGGGTCTACGCCCGTTTTTATGCTGATATTTTCAGGTATCCGAAAATATATGAAAAGGTCAGGTGTGAGACATGGCGTTCAGGCGTTACAGAAGGCATGGTCAACAGGGAGTTTATTATGACTGATGATTCAGGCAGGGAGCTTTTGAGGGCCACATCTTCACTGGCACTCATAGACAGGGAGAGCAGAAAACCTGTTGCAATACCTGAATTTATTATCAGCCAGTTTGATTCACACCGTGGAAGGGCTATTGATTATGTACCTTTCCAGATTGAAAAAAGGGAAAAAACTGATTATATTTATAACGCGGCCACGAGATATGAGGATATAGATATTAATGGCCATATGAATAATGCCTCGTATGCCCAGTTGTTTTTTGAAAGCGGTTACAGCGTAATGGAGGGGGCGGCAGTTTTAAAGAGTATTGATATACTGTTTAAAGGCGAAATTCTTTATAATCATGTTATAAAGTGCGGCTCTCATTATATTAGCGGTGCGGAGAATAAACTATACCACAGGGCTTATAATGAAAACAGGGGGAGGGTATCGGCTGAGTCAATAACAGAGTGGAAATTAAAAAAAGGCTGAATATTAAAAAAGTAATTGTTCTTTTATGGGGCTTCCGTTAAGATAACAGGCTGTTATAAAGAATGAACAATAATTTAAATATGAACAGTGATAATATGGACAGAAGAAAGGTTGAAATTGACCTTGATTATATTATGCCTGACACATCCTTCGTGTACCCTATATATTCACCTGACGGGGAAAAACTGTTAGGTGAAAGAGAAGTACTTACACAGAGTAAAATCAAAAGCATAAGGGATAAATACGGAAGCAAGGTATACTACTCTCCCGCGGAAAAAGATGCCAGTGTGCTCCCTTCATATGTATACCACAGGGCCCTGGATAAGACAAAAAATGTTCTTAACGATATCATTATAACCAACAAATTCACAAAGGACTCCTATAAGAAAAGTGAAGAAATTATAGAAGAGATCCTTGATGAACTCAATACAAAGGAGCTTAACGCTATTAACCTCCTTAAAGAGATGAAATCATATGATGAATATCTTTACTATCATTCAGTAAATGTGGGACTGCTTTCAGCTCTCCTGGTCAGGAAGGGGAGAAAATATAAAGGGGACGAGATTAAAAGTGTCGTGCTCGGGGCTTATTTAAGTGACCTGGGGAAGATCAGGATAGAAAAATCTGTTCTCAATAAACCTGACAGGCTCAGTGAAGAGGAACAGATGGAGATAAAGCTCCATCCCCAGGAGGGGTATAATATAATAAAGTCACTGGAGGGGATTGATCCCATTGTGCTCCAGACAATACTTTTCCATCATGAGAGGTATGATGATGAGGGATACTATAACCTTCCCTATGAAACTCTCCCCTCCTCGCCGAAGATAGTGGCCATATGTGACATGTATGATGCCCTGACCACGCCAAAACCGTACAGGCAGGCATATACCCCTTCAGAGGCCCTTAAGCTTATTGTTAACTCAGTTGATAAACAGTTTGACAGGGAGATAGTAAGCGATTTCGTTAATCTCATGGGAACTCTTCTTAATAATTCCCAGGCATTTTACAGGAAAGGGGATTTCTGCATTCTTAACACGGGGGAGATAACCCTTGTAAGTGAAGTAAATCCCAGAGATATGATGAAACCGAAAATGATAGTATTCGCCAGATTTGAAGAATCAGGTAAAAAGTCTTCCCTCAGGTTCTTTCAGAACCCCATAGAAGTTGATCTGGCCAAGGACATGAAAAGAAAACTGAGTACAATTATAATGCACCAGAAACTTATTGACGCCATAAGGAATAAGCTTAAAGAGAGGAGGATACTTGTAGATTATCTCTACATGACAATTCCTGACTGGCACTGATAACGGCCCTGTCCGGGTATCATGACATCAGTTATATGGAGCTTGTTTAATGGCAAAAAAAGGCGATGGTGAAAACCAGCTGTCATTTGATTTTGAAATCCCGGACCAGAAGATAAAGTTCGTAACAGTTAAAGGTACCTGTAAATGCGGCTACAGGTATGAATTTAAAAAAGCGGATGTTGTGCTTGAGATGACAGTCCCCTGTCCGCAATGCGGCGCGATCATTTCAATTAAATAAAAATTTCAGGGCAGCTCCTTCCGTTTGACTGTATTTCCACACCTTCTGCACTTATAGTTTTCCTGCGGGGAGCCGAAATCTATGAAGACATTTACAGTATAACCACAGGTGCATGAATAGATAAAATTACGGTTTTTATATTCCATAGCATACTCCAGAAATCGTATTCCTATATTAATTTTCGGCATATACCGGTTAAAATATAACAGGTGTCTGGACTGTTCAGAGGGTTTTTATAAATTCTCTCAGGCCGTCAAGCATCATCTGGACACCTATGGTGGCAACAATCAGGCCGGTGATACGGATCAGGGCGCCCATGATATTCTGTTTTATCAGGTGGGATGTTATAAAGGGCGCTGCCATCATTATAAATAGGTTCAGGGCAACCGCGAGAATCATCGAAGCAGAGGTTACAGGTATGCCGTATTTTGCAGGGAAAGATACTGCAGCGGTTATTGTTGCCGGGCCCGCTATCATGGGGGAGGCCAGGGGAACAATTGACATGTCTTCAAGTTTCTGCTTGTGGTTGAGCTCAAAGAAGAGCCCCTTGTTCAGCGCGTCAAGGCCCCGCATGAAGAGTACAGTTCCGCCTGCGATTTTGAAGGCGTATATCTGTATATGAAAAAACCTGGCAAGGAGAAAGTTCCCCAGGAATATGAATGTAAGGAGAATTACTGCTGCAACAAGTGACGATTTTATAAGTATCTGCCTTATCTCCCTCCATGATGATGTCTCATGCAGGGATGAAACCAGGAATATCTTGCTGATCGGGTTAATAAGCGCTATAAGGGCAAGTGAACAGTCTGTGAGGGATTTTATAACTATATCCATATAATTGTATCCTCTGAATAATATTTTAACCTATACGGGCCGTAAGGTCAAGCCGAAACAGGGATATATGAAGAACCTTACTGTATCCTGTAATCTTCTTGAAATCGGCGGGACGTTTATTACAATGAATTTTTATTAAACAGGGAGAAGAAATTCGTTCTATATGATAAGAATAAAACTGTTCCTCATCACGGTAATATTTTTTCTGATGGTCCCGTTGCTTTATGCTGAAGGAGAGGAGGGTATAGATTACCCTTATACTGATACGATTATACGCCTCCCCCTGGCGGACCTGCCTTATAATGCCGAAGACGGGTATACATTCCCTTCAATGAACCAGTCGCTGATGATTACAAAGGGGGCAATGCAGGCAAGCCACAGTATTGTATGGGACCTCACGGATTCACGCGGCGGTTTCGTGCAGTGGCTTTCACTGATAGTATGGGATTATTTTTTCTTCCAGCTGCCAGGCGGAACAGCATGGGTTCATGAGGAGTGGCACAGGGCCGTAATGGGGCAGTATGGTATTTCAAGCAGGAATGATGTATACAGTTTTGACCTCGGGGCTGAGGCGATTTACGTCAGCCACGTGAAGGACAGCGAGCTGGCATGGCTCAAGGAGAACAGCAACCCCGACATGGTGAGGCTCATGGCTGCGGGTAATGAGGCCGAAGTGCAGCTTGCCAGGGCGCTCAGGAGGGAGAGCTTCTTCACCGGCAGGCCTATATACCTTGAAATCCCGGCGCTATGGATGAGTCTGGCCAATGCCTCCTATTACGTGATCTTCTGCAGCACAAAGGGTGCTGACAGCGACACTGACCATTACAATGAGATTGACGTGGATAATGTTGAGGCAAGGGACTTTACCGGACTTGACTTTACCGCCTGGATATACGACCTTAACAGGCCGGATGAACTTTACTCTGACAGGGGGGTGCACCCCTCGGGGACAGGTATTGACAGGTATGTCAGATATTCAGACCTCACTGATTCAGAAAAGAAATACCTGAGGATGACAGGTTACCTGACGTTTCTGAATTTTATCTCGCCCCAGCTTTTCGGCTTTGAAAGGTTCACTGGCCGGGACCCCTTTACCGGTGATGTTATGCGCTGGAACATTATGGTGCTGCATAACCTGACCTCATTTGGTAATGATGTATCTCTTAATTTTTTAATGCGGGAGGGGGAGCTCAACCTTGAACTTGCCCTGCACAGTTATTTTAATAAAGAACATTACTCGCCTGGAATCGAGGCCGGAATTCACAGGTATCCCTTTGCAGTTGCCGGGTGGAGAATCTACGGAAATACAGGCATGATATTTTTCCTTCAGCCCCGCGACCATGAGTTTCATACAGGAGAGAGGGAGGCCGGAGCGTGGTTTTCTGCAGGCCTTGATGTTCCGATCATTGAGGGAAAACTTGAACTGTACGTTGAAGGTGACGTGAAGAGCGACGGCTGGGTCGCGGGCAATGTCTACCTTGATGAACAGGCGCAGGGCCGCGCGGGTGTCAGTTACCTGTACTGAAAGAACACCCGGACTGTTGCAGAGCTTATCATGTGCCGGGAATTAATGCTTGTAAAAATTTTTGCCCTGCTGCAATGTCCCGTGAATCTGATTCCAGGCAGAATATAATATAATGACTGAAATATTAAACGGAATAATACTTTTCGGAGGCGGGCTCGCGCTGCTCCTTGCCTTTGTCCAGCTGCTGCATGAGAGGAGCAGAATAAAGAATATCCTCCTTTTTGTTATATTCATGAGCCTGGGCGTTATTCATATCTATGAATATATTGTGTCCGTTTCCCCGGCCTATCATGACAGTACTGCCATGAATATCTTTCTCCTCGCAAAGTATATGCTGGGGCCGTCGCTTTATATATTTTATCTTTCTGTTTCAAACAGGGATTATGAATTTTCTTCCGCCGGCATTGCCCATTTTATACCTGCGGCAGTGGTTACTCTGCTTATAATTTTCATGACAGTTTCAGAGGGCCATATATCCGGGGCCGTTTTTTCTGTGAGAGGGTATATATTACGGAACACCGTATTCGCATACCTTCACTCCCTGGGATTCGCCCTGATATTCATTTATACAGCCGGTATGCTTATGAAGATGGACGCTGTATCGGTTTTAAGAAACGGGAGGAGCGACAGACTTGCCGTGATCGGTGCAACAGTCACTCTCCTCCTTACCCTTGTCGTGACACTTATTGTTGCCGCCCTTGTTTCCGGAATTATGGTCTTTTCAAGAATCGCCCTGACCCTGATGACGTTCTTTTTTATATACTGGTTTGTCATTGTTCAGATCCACCCTGAACTCTTCTCATCATCAATTAAAAAAAAGAAGAGTGCCGGGAGGGGGGATGAACTCCTTGACGGGCTCGATATAAGGAGACTTGAGGAGAAGCTTCATCAGCTTATGAATGAGGAGAAGGCTTTCTGTGATGAGGACCTGTCGATTAAAAGGATGGCTCATATGCTCTCCATACAGCCGCAGCAGTTTTCACAGTACCTGAACCACAGGCTGGGTATGAATTTCAACGCATACATAAACAGGCACAGGGTGGATGAGGCGATAAAGATGATGATTGAGGACAAAAAAAGATCTCTCCTCTCTATTGCCTTTGCCGTGGGATTCAATTCAAAGTCGGTGTTTTATGACGCGTTTACAAAGCAGACAGGCCTCTCTCCCGCGAAGTACAGAAAGCAGTTTTTTTCTTCAGAAAAGTCCTGAATTTTTTTTCCGGTCGATTTTCCTCTATTAAGGGTATATCTTTCAGTTGACATGCATGGCGGAATTGTGCGGTGACTGAACGTAACACCCTCCGCTTTGATGAATTACCAGTAAATTAACGGAGAATTATTAATGAATAAAAAAGGCAATATCCTGGGGATAGATATAGGTTCAATCTCTGTATCTGCAGCTGTGATTTCACCTGTCAGGGAGATTGTGAAAACCGGTTATCTTTTTCACGAAGGTGACGTGAAGGCAAAAGTGGAATCGCTCCTTGAGGGTATAGGCCTTGAAGATATTAAAGGTATTGCCGTTACTTCGTCATCCCCTGACATTTTCAGTTCGGGGGTGAGGTACGATTCCAGGGTGGCAATAATAACAGCGGCGAAACATTTTTATTCAGACCCCGGCGGGGTCATTATTATAGGAGGGGAGAAGTTCGGCCTTGCACTTTTCGATGAAGATGGAAACTACAAAAACTACAGGTCCAACACATCCTGCGCGGCCGGCACAGGGAGTTTCCTCGACCAGCAGGCCGAAAGGCTTAACCTCCCAGATATAGAGACATTCAGCAGAACAGCATATGAAAACAGCGGGGAGATACCGAAGATAGCATCACGCTGTGCGGTTTTTGCCAAGACCGACCTTATCCACGCGCAGCAGGAGGGGTACACGCTTCCGGAGATCTGCGACGGCCTTTGCGAGGGGCTTGCGCGGAACGTGGTGGACACGCTTTTCAGCGGGGAGGATATACACCTTCCCCTTGTCATGGCGGGCGGTGTATCCATTAACAGGGCTGTGGTAAAGCACCTTTCAGTCCTGTCAGGGTATGAGATAACAGTTCATGAATATTCACATCTTTTCGGGGCCATCGGGGCGTCACTCCTTCTTATGAGTGATTTTGAAAACGGGGCGGTGACAAAAGTCATTGCTGGAAATGTGCCTGAACTTTTCAGGAATGAAAAGAAAGAGAAGAAATACCATTACGATCCCCTTGAGCTGAAGCTTTCCGGCTACCCTGACTTCAGGTCTGTGAAGTCGTATCTCTTTTCCCCATCTGTAAGTGAACTCGCCGCTGACGTTGAGGTTGACATATACAGTGACCTTTCAGTAAAGGGAGACCTTGAGGTTTACCTTGGTATAGACATAGGCTCAACGAGCACAAAGGCTGCCATTACAGATAACAAAGGGGCCGTGCTTGCAGGGCTCTACACACGAACTTCAGGCCGCCCCCTTGAGGCGGTGCAGTCGATTTTTGAGGCAGTTGACAATATCTCCTCCTCTGCGGGATCTTCTTTCACTTTTCTCGGCGCCGGCACAACAGGCTCAGGGAGGAAATTCATAGGGAGCATAATAAACGCCGACCTCGCACTTGATGAGATAACCGCGCATGCCCGCGCCGCGTATATGCTGGACCCGGAGGTTGATACGATTATAGAGATCGGCGGGCAGGACGCAAAGTTCACAACAATGAAAAACGGCATGGTTACCTTTTCGATTATGAATAATGTCTGTGCCGCAGGCACGGGGAGCTTTATCGAGGAGCAGGCGAAGAAACTGGGGTGCCCCCTTTCTGAATATTCCGGCCTTGCCGAGGGTGTGGCCGCGCCCCTTTCGAGCGACAGGTGTACAGTCTTCATGGAACGGGACCTCAATCACTACATGAGCGACGGCTTCAGCCGCAGGGAAATTCTCGCAAGCGTTCTTCATTCAGTGAGGGAGAACTACCTGACCAGGGTGGCCATAGAGAAGAACATAGGTGATAAGATATTCTTCCAGGGCGCCACTGCAAAGAACAGGGCCCTTGTGGCGGCTTTTGAACAGAGACTGGGAAAACCGATAATGGTCTCACAGTTCTGCCATCTCACCGGCGCGCTTGGAGTCGCTCTTTCACTGATGGACAGTGGACTGAGGGGGAGCCTGTTCCGCGGCGTAGAGCTTTACAAAGAGGCGATCCCTGTGAGGAGCGAGGTCTGCACCCTCTGCGCCAACAGCTGCAAGCTCAAGGTCGCCGAGATCGGAGGGGAGACTTCGGCTTTCGGGTTCCTCTGCGGAAGGGACTATGAAACAAAGAAATTCATTGATAAAAACAGTTCAGGTTTCGACCTCCTGAAAGAGAGAAAAAAAATAAATTCAGCAGGTGCGGAGAGTGGTGTAAAATATGATTTTACTGTGGGCATCCCGGCGGCGCTTCATATCTTTGACGAGGTGGAGCTGTGGAGAGCATTCTTCAGCAACCTGGGGATAAAGACATTGGTCAGCAGCGGTTTAAAGGACGGTGTCAAGAGAGGGAAGAGTATTTCCGGGGCAGAGTTCTGCGCCCCCATGTCTGAACTGCACGGTCATATCGAATACCTTGCCGGTAAGTGTGACTATGTTTTTCTCCCATCCTATATTGAAAGAAAAACCGGGCAGTCCGGGGTCAGGAGGGTGTACTGCTATTATACGCAGTTTGCCCCTGCTGTCATCTCATCGTGCGAAGATCTGGCAGGGGGCGGGAAGCTCCTCACTCCGCTTTTGCGTACACTTGCCGGGACTTTCAGCATGAAGCTGCAGCTTCACAGGATGCTGAAAGGTATTACCGGGAAAGGGATCTCCTTTATGCAGGTCTCTTCAGCCTTTGACGCGGCACAGAAAAGTTCAGTACAAAGAGCGGGGAAGCTGAAAGATATTTACAGAAGGTTCAGGAGGGGGGATGATGTTGACGTTCTACTCCTGGGGCGGCCTTATACGGTTCTGTCGCCTGCGATGAACAAGGGTATACCTGAAATTTTCGGTAAACTGGGGACAAGGGCCTTTTACCAGGACATGATTGATATAAAGGATAAAGAGAAAAAAGGGGTGGAGGGGCTCCTTAAATCCATCCACTGGCGCTACGCCTCTGAAATACTGGAGAGGGCAGAGGCGGCTGCCCGGACAGAGGGGCTTTATCCTGTACTTGTCACTTCATTCAAGTGCACACCCGATTCATACGTGGTGGAGTACTTCAGGAAGATAATGGACGCGCACGATAAGCCCTACCTTATACTGCAGATAGATGAGCATGATTCAAATGTCGGTTACGAGACCAGGATAGAAGCGGGGCTCCGGTCATTCCGTAACCATTACGGTTCTGTGAGAGGAAAGGGCCGCACTGACTATTCAGGGATAAACCCGGTTGTGGAGAGGAACAGCTCCTTTCTGAAAGGGAAGACGCTCCTTATCCCCAGGTGGGACTCCATACTGGGTGAGTTCATGACAGGCGTGCTTCAGAACAGCGGGATGGACGCAAGGCTTGTTGATGAGAGCCCTGAATCGATTCGAAGAAGCCTGTCACACAATAACGGGCAGTGCATACCCCTTAATATAATGGTGCAGAACACAGTTGAATACGTGAGGAAAAATAATATAGATCCCTCAAAGGCAGTGCTCTGGAACGTGGAGTCCAGGATTTCATGTAACCTGGGTATGTTTCCCTATTACAGCAGGACCCTCCTTGAATCTATGGGCGGCGGGGCCGAGAAAATCAATGTCTACACGGGTAACGTAACCTTCACAGACCTTTCATACAGAACATCCATGAACATGTACCTTGCCTATATGTTCAGCGGAATGATCCGCAGGATGGGGTGCAGGGTTCGGCCCTATGAAAAGATTAAGGGGAGTACCGATTTTGTGATCAGGGAATCAACAGACCTTATAGCCGGGGCGTTCAGGGACGGCGGCCCGCTTGAGGATGCCCTTGAAACAGCGGTATCATGGTTTGAAAGGATAGAGGTGGAACCGGGCAGACGCCCCCTTGTGGCGATATTCGGCGACCTTTATGTAAGGGATAATGATATACTGAACCAGAACGTGATAAAGGTGATAGAGGAGAACGGCGGCGAGGTCATTACCACACCGTACAGTGAACTTATAAAGATAATAGCAGACCCCTATATAAGGAGATGGCTCAAAGAGGGTGATATACTGGGAGCCGTGACTTCAAAGATAATGAAACAGGCAATAGGTATTTTTGAGAGGAGATACCTGCCGTACTTCAACAGGGTGCTGAAAGAGCCGCCCCATGTTGCGCTTCCTTCATATGATGAAGTGCTCTCCAGGTTCGGGCTTGATGTTGAGCATACAGGGGAATCGATGGAGAACATTTTAAAGATTTTTTCACTGGTAATGAACTATCCCGGTCTGTCGCTCTTTGTACAGACAAACCCTGCCTTCTGCTGCCCATCCCTTGTGACAGAGGCAATGGCAGGACGGATAGAGAGTGTGACAGGGATACCGGTTGTTACTATCGAGTATGACGGCACAGGGGGTTCAAAGAACGATGATATTATACCTTACCTTAAATTTCTCCGCAAAGGCGGGCAGGGGAAAGAAGAGGAAAATTGCGCTTAACGGTTTCAAAAAGTAAAAGTTCCCACTATTGCGGCCGCCTTTAACCAGGCGGTCTTTTTTTTAAAGTTCCCAGGTATAGACTGTCCCCCGGTAATCTTTACCTCCGAATTCAAGTGAGATCTCTTCAGCTGCAATGCCGCCGAGTTTTTCGTAGAATGAATTATTTTTTACCCCCTTCAGTGTGCGGAGCATGGTGCTGCGGCATCCTGAATCTTTAAAGAAACTGAGCATATGCAGGAGGAGCCCCCTGCCGATACCCTTCCCCTGGGAGGAGGGGGAGACGTAGAGGCCGATAATTTCTGAATCATGCCTCCCTTCATTTTTTATAACACCGCTTATGAACCCTGTAATCTCTCCGTCCCCGGAATTGTGGATCCTGATAATCTCTTTACTGTCGCCTATATTATCCCTGAAAATTTCAGTAAATTTTTCCACGGATAGTGTCGCCGGGAACCCGGGGTCAATTACCCCCTCATAGGCTGTCTGCCAGGCTGAAACAATAATTTCAGCTATATGCCCGGAATCTTCTATCAGCGCGTCCCTTATCATTGAATCCGCATATTTACTGGTAGATGATGAGCCCGGGCTCAGGGCGGAGCCCCAGTACCTGTTCCGGAGTCATTATAGGTTTGTCGTAATGGACTCCCTTTTTACTTGAGTAGTAATACCATAGTTTGAAGCCCTTTTCAGGTATATTAACCGTGAGGGCGTTCCTGTCGTGGGTGCTCATCTTGTTTCCCGGAGGGCCCCAGCCTGATGTTGTATGCACCAGTATGACCGGATCGAAAGTGGCTGACACCCCGTCCCTGTTGCGGACCATCGTGCTGTGGAACTGGTGAAACACAAGCTGTCTCTTACCCGGTATATTGTTTATCATCATATAGTCTCTCATCAGTTTCTGCGCCGAGTTAATGTCGGCAGCGGTGACGTGGCCTATCTCCCTCATGGGCCTGGTTGTGTGCCATTCAGGGTCAAATGCAAGGTGTACGTGGGGGTACTTGAGGTAGGGGAGAAGCTCTCCTATGGCCTCATCCAGGGAGTACTTCCCGATCTGGTGGTCCAGGTAGAGGAGCATTCCGTTTACCAGGGTATACTCTATGTATTTATCCAGCAGTTTTCTGTTTATCCTGTTTATCTCCCCTCCGGGCTGACAGGTGCCGTAGATGAGGTATATGGCCGGCATAACGCCTTTTTCCCCGTTTACTCTGTCGTATGAGGCGGCAGCCTCTTTAAGGAGGGACCCCAGTTCATCAACAGGGTGGCGCCCCACGATACCCATTATCTTTGATCTCGGGTGGCCGTAGTATGCCACTATATGGTTGTCTTTAAAAAGTGTCGGTGAAAGGAACCTCTCCCCCAGGATTTTATCGTATACCAGTTTTACTATGTCCCTGTTGTAACTGAACAGCGTCTGTTCAGGCCCCAGGTTGTATATAGGTTCTGAATCTTTAACAGGGGCGTTAAAGTTGCCTGGGATAAGCATGGTCAGTGCAAGAAAAAGCATTGCGGGAAATTTAATCTTCATCTAATCGGCCTCGGAAAGAAGTAATTCTCATTGAGAAGTATCGGCAGAACCGATGCAGGTCAAACACAATATATTTTCACCCGGGATTTTTTCGGTGTTCCCGGGGGCAGTATTTTTGATATTTTTTCAGATGATGGAGTTTATTTTCCGTGAAAGCTGGACCATGGAGTAGGGCTTCTCTATGAAGCCGGCAGCGCCGTTTCTTTCCGCGTTATCTATGAGGTCTTTTGAATGAAAACCCGATGTCATAATCACCCTGACTTCAGGGTCAAGCTTAACAAGGTCGGCAAGTGTTTCAAATCCCGACTTCCCGGGCATCATCATGTCGATTATTACAACACTGATTCCCCCCATGTTTTTCATGTATATCTCTGTTCCTTCTTCACCACCGGAAGCCTTTAAAACCGTGTACCCGCATTCAATTAGCATCCCCTCTGTGTAGTCCCTGATAACCTCCTCATCATCTATAATTAGGATTGTACCCTCCCCGCTGCATATTTCAGGTTTTTCAGGGGAAGTCTCCTCTTTGTGCTTTCCCGTAAATACCGGGAGGTAGAGAGAAAATTTTGTACCCAGGCCCGGTTCTGAATATACGTCTATAAAACCCCCGTGGTCCCTTATTATTGAGTATACAATGGAAAGGCCCAGCCCCGTGCCCTGTACTGCGGCACCGGTCTTGGTAGTGAAAAAGGGATCAAAGACTTTCGAAATCGTATTGCTGTCCATACCGACGCCCGTATCCTTCACATATAGCTGCCAGTAGAGCCCTTCTTCAGCCCCGTAGTGCGAGTTTACGAAAATCGGGTCAGAGTATATTTTTATTATTCCTATTTCAAGAAGGCCGCCATGGGGTTCTCCCTGTTTCCTCATTATTGTCATGGCATGGGCAGCGTTGATGCAGAGGTTCAGTATAGACTGTTCTATCTGTGCAGTATTGAGTATTGCTGACGCCTTTTCCTCCTGTAGAAAGGTGGTGATGGTGATAGACCTGTTAAAGGACTTGCGGCAGATTTTCACGATGCGGTCCACTATAATGTTCAAGTCCGCTTCGTGCATTTCAATACTATGCTCCTTCCTCGATATGTTAAGGAGCTGTGATGCTATTGCAGCGCCTGTTTCACAGCTCTTTTCAACAACTTCCAGGTCTTTATACGTCTCATCCGCTCTGGTTATCTTCCCTTTCTTTATCCTGTATTTCAGCAGTGAAACTGTTGCAAGCATCCCTCCAAGTATGTTATTGAAATCGTGGGCGATACCGCTCGCAAGAAGGCCTATACTCTCCATCTTCTGTATCTGGCGGATTTGTTCGTCTTTTTTCTCAAACTCGGTAATGTCATCTATCATTACCACAAGGCTTTCTGAATGTTCCGTTTTTAAGGGAAAGATGAAGAGGTTGTACCAGTTTTTATCCTTTCCCTCGATTTTTACCCTGTAGAGAGAGACAGGTTCATCCAGGTTACTCAGAAAATCTATGTTTTTTATATAGGGGGATAGCTCAGGTTTTATATCTGCAAGCTCTCCCCCCCTGGCCTCCTCAATGGCAAGTCCCGTGAATTTCTGCGCGTGCCTGTTCCATTCAAGGACCCGCCCCCTGGTATCGATCTGAATGATTATGGAGGGCACCATCTCTATGAGCGATCTTATTGATTCCACGCTCTCCCTGATCCTGTACATCATGTCGTTGAAGTCATCGGCGAGCCTTCCCAGTTCATCATCCCTTTTAAGTACAATCGGGGTCTCGAGGTTCCCGGCCGCTATGCTCCTCCCGAAATCAGTGAGCATTGTTACAGGTCTTATGATTCCCCTTAGTATGTAATAATAGAGGAGCACGCATGAGGCTGTTATTATGATTACTGCGAGCATGATAACAATTCGGAAGAAAAATGCCGTTTCATTTATCTCCCCTGAATCTATAACAGCTATCAGTTTCCACCCTGTACGCGGGGAGGTGATAAGCCTGGCGATTTTTTCCTCCCCTTCGAACGAATAGTTGAATGTTCCCTTTTCGGGATCAATGATATCAATAATTTCCGGGATGCCGATCTCCTTTATATTAATGGAATTAAGTTCAGGCCTCCTGGGGTGCGCGAGTATTGTCCCGTCCTTTTCTGTCAATATAAGGTAGCCGGTTTTTCCGATTTTTATTTTTCTCAGTATTTCACTCAGGCGGTTAAGCGAGAAGTCTATTCCCGCTGCATAGAGTATTTCCCCTGAACTCCCCGGAACCGCTTTGACCACTGCTGTGACATTGAATCCGGTTGTTGAAAAATATGACTTCGCCACTACCGCCTTACCCGGGGTCTCAATGGCGTCTTTATACCATGGCCTCTCCCTGGGATCGTATGCCGTTCTCATTACATAATCGCCGCTTGAAACGAAGCCGCCGTATTTTGTCCCCGCGTATATTTCGACGTAGTTGCCGTGTTTCTCTGACATAAGTTTTATGAAACTGTAGATCTCCTGTTCAAGGGGGCCTCGTTTCACCCTGCTCATATCAGTCGGCTGCCTGGTGTTGTAATAAATTTTAAGAGAGCCGGGGCCTGCTTTTTTAAAAGCCGGGAGCGCACAGATCATTTCAAGATCCATTATGGCATTTTCTGCTATTTCGGTTACAAGGTTGCTGATCTGTGAAAGCTCGGCGTCCATTCTGTCAAAATAGAGTTTTTCGGCCCTCAGGGAGATGGACTCCCCTGAAATAATACCAGTAATAATGACAGGCATGATTACAATAAAAAGGGAGGCAGCCATGATCCTGTTCCTGATGCTGCCGTGCGGCATAAGAAGTCCGGCCACTTTATATAACCGGCTGCGGTACTCAGGTGGATTTGTATTATCAGGTTCTTCTGGCATTTGTTTATATATAAATAAAAAATGAGTATCAGTCAAGGGGTTATTGAAACCTTCAGGTAACCGGGTCTGTATTCCCCGCTATATTCACCGGAATTACCGACATTTATCCGGCAATCCTCTTTTATCTGTGCCTTCCCGGATAATTTTTAAATAGACATCCTTTTCGGGAAATGCTTTAATGGATTAAACACAGACTGCCCGGCTCTTTTTTTAACCCGGTCGGGCTTATTAAGACTTCATATTTTATTTTTTACGGCAGAGTTTTTATATGCATATTGATAAAAAGAACTGGCTCCGCAGGGCTGAGGTTTTCGCGGCCTTGAACGAGAGGGAGCTGGAACTCATTGAAGGTTATACGGGGATCTGTTCTTTCAAAGAGGGTGACCTACTGATCCAGGAGGGTGAAAGGGGGGGAGTTCTCCACATCGTCGTGTCAGGAAGTGTACAGGCTGTAAAGACAGACAAGTGGGAGGGGGACACCCTTATAGCCGAGCTTGTAGAGGGAGACATCCTGGGCGAGCTTGAATTTTTTACAGGCGCAAAGTTCAACAACTCGGTGAAGGCTGTCAGCGATGTTACCCTGCTCAGGGTACCGGGCGAGGATATGGACTTCGGGGACATACTTGAAGCTCATCCCGATATATCGGCGGAGATGCTGTACAGGTTTCTCAAGGTCTTTTCAAACCGGCTGCGCAAGGCGAATGTGCTTGTAAAGGACAACTCGGCGCTTGTGCAGGAGCTTAAACGCCAGGTGTACGGCGACAAGCTTACCGGCCTTTACAACAAGACATACCTGGAGGAGACCCTTCCGGGAATTTTAAAGAAGCGCACCGGCCCGGTGGGTCTTCTGCTGATGAAGCCTGACAACTTTAAAATGATAAATGATACCTTCGGCCATGAGGCGGGGGATGACACTCTGAAGATTATGGCCGCGTCCCTTAACCGCTTTATGGACGGGAGGGGCACGGTCCTGAGATACATGGGTAACGAGCTTGGAGTTATACTTGAAAATCACGGCAGGGACGAGGCTTACGGCGTTGCCGGCGAGATACTGAAGATGTTCAATGAGCTGGATATATCCGGAGCCACGGGCTCTAAAGAGGTTTTTCTCTCAATGAGTATCGGGGTGGCGGTCTATCCTGACCATGCCAACATCGCTGATGAGCTGATACTGAAGGCGCATGACCTTCCTCTTGTGGGCCGCGAGAGGGGAGGGAACATGATTCTCTTTCCGGAGGACGCGGGGAATTGAGGGATAAGTTGTCTGAAGGGAATGTTTTTTGTCATTTCGACGATCGTCAGAGAGGAGAAATCTTTATAGCAGAAAAATCCAGGTTGTGAATCTATAATCAGAGATTTCTCACCCGAAGAACTGAAGAGGATTCGAAATGACAAACTTAAGTGTTACAGATAAAAATGGATTAATGTAATGGACGGAAATATACTGAAAAACATAGCAATCTTTGAAGGGCAGGATGAAGAGGATCTTGACCTTATAGCAAAAGAGATGAAGAGGTACGAGTTCAGCGCCGGCGATATTCTCTTCCAGGAGGGAGACCCCGGTGACGAAATGTTTGTAGTAATAAAGGGTGCTGTCTCCATATTTATAAAGGACCAGACAGGAGAGGAGGTCATGCTCGCGGAGATAAGGGAGGGGAGCTATTTCGGCGAGATGTCTATTATAGACCAGACAAGCAGATCAGCCACCTGCAGAACGCTTGAGGATACAGTACTGCTGGCGCTTCACGCTGATGACTTCACAAGGATAACAAGCACGATGCCTGAATCAGCATCAAAGATGATGAACAGGATGCTCTCCATAATTGTTGAGAGGCTGATGAAGACCGGCGCCTTTGTTACGCAGATGGTACAGTACGGCGAGGAGTCGAGAAAGCGTGCAATCACAGACCCCGCAACCGGGCTTTTTAACCGCAGGTATCTTGAGGAGTCCTTTGACGGCCTTGTTACAAAGGCAAAAACCGAGGGTAGTTATTTAAGCTTCGTTATGTTTGACATGGACAGGTTCGGTTCCCTGAATACAAAATACGGACAGGAGTTCTGCGACAGGCTTATCGTGGAGTCAGCCGACGTTTTCAGGGAGGTCTTCAGCCAGGATGATATACTTGTGCGTTACGGTGGGGATGAGTTTATATTTCTCTTTCCAGGAGCTGATGCAAAGGCGGCGCAGGAAAAGTGCAACGCTCTCTGCTGCGCAATACGGGAGATGAGATTTGCAGAACATGAGGAACTGCGTCTTTCATGCAGTATGGGGTTTGCCACCCTGCCGGAACATGCATCCACAATGGACGAGCTTAAGGACAGGTCGGACAAGGCGCTCTATCAGGCCAAGGAGGCCGGGCGTGACAGGGCGCTCGGCTGGGCAGGGGATACTATTTAATCCTTTTAAAGGCGATCATGGCGAGGTCGTCGTTCAGTTCGCTTACCATTGAATCAATAATCTTTTTCCCCGTGAAATTTTCAATCGCCAGGGCGATTTGCTGTATCATGACCCCGGGGTTTTTCCGCGCGTACTGTTTCAGTTCAGCGAAGATCCTTTCGTCCCCGAACTGTTCCCTTGAACTGTTCATCGCCTCATTTGCCCCGTCAGTGTACTGGAAGAAGAGGTCCCCTGCCGCGAGTTTAGTACGGCTCACTGAAATCGTGTCCGTGAAGAAATCGTTGTCATCCATCCCCACAGGTAGCCCCCCTCCTTCAAGGACCTCTATGTCATTTTTCCTGTATCGGTAAACAGCGGGCCTCAGGTGGCCGGCGGAACAGTACTCTATTTCATTTGTGCCCCTGTCGATTATCCCCACGAAGAGAGTGACGAATATATGCGACGGGGTCTCAAGAAATATCTGCCTGTTCAGCTCGCAGAGTATTTCTATGAGGTCTCTTCCCCCGCGTTTTATTATGCCGTGCAGGTGGGCCCTGAGCATGGACATCACTATTGCAGGCCCCACTCCGTGGTTTGACACGTCGCCTATGCAGAAGAGAATCCTGCTTTCGTCAAGTTCAATGATATCGTAGTAGTCCCCTCCCACGCCGTTCATTGAACGGTAGAAGGTGCCGATTGAATAGAACCCTTCAAGTGTTGATGGTATCTTTTCAGGGAGGAGAATCTTCTGGATTTCACCTGCGGCTGCTATCTCGCCTTTAAGCTCCTCCTTCTCCCTGAGCCCTTTAATCATGCTGTTAAGGGAAACACCCAGTTCCTCGATCTCATCAAGTCCTTTTTCCGGGAACTGTACTGAGAGGTCCCCGCGCCCGGCAAGGAATGTCTGCCCGATGATCCCCTTTATCCTCTTCACCATGAACCCCGCCAGAAAATAGGTGAATATGACAGAGAAGAGGGCAATGAGGGATGAGTAGAGTATCATCATATTCCTGTTGGACTCTACTCGTTTAATACCTTCGGTCTTGTCAATAATAACGGCGTTGTACCCCGTGATGTTGTTTCCCCTGAGATCAGAGATAAGCCCCCCTTCTGTCTCTGCGGAGAAGATACCTATGTCCCCTGCAACGGGCGTGCTGTCAATGAGCCACATGTACTCTTCGGCCTCGCTCCTGCTGTATGCCAGGATGCCGTCACCGGCAAGTGATGTGTTTCTCCTTCCGCGCACCTTTCCCGGGAGTCCTGTTTCATTTTCTCCGCTCATTATCCACCGGCGCAGTGTATTAAACCTTGCGGCTTCAACAGCCCTTGCCCTTGATGACTTCAGGTACTCCCTGTATGCGCGGGGATTACTCTTCTGCCTCAGTATGGTGAAATCTAGAAGAGCCGCTTCCCTTATGAATTTCATAGAATCATTTGCCGTAAGTTTACCGGACTGCCATATGTCCTCCCTGGCCCTGGCCATCTCCTTTTTGAGCATTGCTGTCTTCTCAATGTTTTCATCTATGAGGGCCTTTAGAGATTCAAGCCTGTTTTTAATGTCCTCCTCGTCATCTGTGCCCGGGTCTTTTTTAAACGCCGAGATGCTCTTTTTGATTCTTGAAATCTCTGAAGATGCGATTTTTATCTGTTCTTTGTAATACTCGTTAAGCCTGCGTGCCTCATCGGAATAGGGTGCCAGGGTGTCAAAGGCCTTCTCCCTCTCGTTAAGAAGTTTTCTGTAGGAGGAGTAAAGCGCCCTGTATTCGCTGTCTTTGCCCGGTATTTTCCTCTCCTTTCTCAGTATTGAAAGCCTTTCCTTTATCTTCACTGCCAGTTCCCCTGTAAGCCCGGAGATCCTTGCGTCCTCCTTCAGGTAAGGCAGCCACAGGGAGCTGTTGTCCTCGAGCTCTTCTGTTAATGTAACAAGGCGTTCATAGGTCGCGGGATTTTTAAAAACAGGCATATATCTGACGCTGTAACTCCTCCCGCCTGCCATGTATCTGAATTCATCTGTTGCGGCCTCTTCCCGGGAGGATGATGAAAAGAAGTTGTACCTGTCGTTCAGATATTTTTTATCCTTCATGAGAGGCGCGAAATTGACAATGCCGTCCCTGAGAAGGTTCCCTGTATCGTAATTGATGTCTCCGTCAGGCGCGAAGGTTATTATCCTTATACTGCTGTTTTCGATCCCGGTATCTTCAAGTCTTCTGAAACTGTGTTCATAGAAACCTTTCAGGGTTTTCCTGAATCTTCTGTCAGCATAGGCTTTCCTCTTCTTTTCACGCTTCAGGCGGGCCCTGAGTATCCTGACCTCTTTCGGTTCTTTAATCTTCTCTTTCCCCTCCTCTTCGGCCTGAGGGGCCTTTTCATCTATTTTTTTTTCAATGGAGTCTATGCGGCGCTGGTAATATGAGACTGAGCTTCCACGCGAGAACACGCGTTTTATCTCCGCCGCGGTTGCCGGGGAACCGTCTTTGTGCCGCAGCTGTTCGGCCACCCTTTTTTCAAGGGCTGATATCTCCTTCTCTGTCAGGTATATGCTGTAGTAGGTGTCGTAGCCTCTTCTGTAGTAGTCATACCGTACTTTCATCCCCAGTTTTCTGCCAAGACTTTTGAACATGTTCCCCAGGGAGTCCCTTCTCCTGTACACGTAGTTTCTGTATTTCTTCAGATCCCTCTGTTTCTCTTTAATTCTGAGCTTCATCTCTTCAATGAGGAGTATATTTGTCCTCACACTCTCCATTGACACAGCGGCGGAATTGATGTACTTCAGCGAGGCTTCCACTTCATTTTTGAAACCCTCTTCAAGGATGCGGCTCTGGTTGATGTAATTGAACAGCGTGGCTGCCGCGAGGATAAGAGCGACAAAGAGCCCGAAGAGAGCTGCAAGCTTCAGCCTTATGCCGGGCATTTTCTTTTTAAGAAAGGGTCTGTTTCGGATGAACTCAGCTATGCTGAATTCCGCTGCTCTTTTTTTCAGCCGTTGTGACCATGATGAGCCGGTTTCCGCCGGTTTCTTTTCTTTCATAGGATACATCCATTATTCTTTTATATATGTCAATACCGAGGCCGCCGGTCTGCCCCGACTCAAGGTAATTGTCTATATCAGGCGGAGGGATTTCAAGCGGATTGAAAGAGGGTGCATTATCAGATATTATGAATTTCAGTTCAGGGCCGTCAGACTGCATGTCAATGGTTATCTCTCCTGATGAGTCATTTTTGTAGCCGTGAATTATTATATTGGAGAGGGCCTCGTCAATGGCCAGGATAATACGTTTCTGCCCGGCGGAGTCCAGCAGATCACCGGTAAATTCCGTGACAGCGTCCCTGGCAACATGCAGCTGCGATGTAAGCGCAGGTATTGTAACGGTTGCCTTTTTCAAGGTCAGCCCGCTTTTACCTTTGCCACTGCCGATTTTATATCTTT
>DAIOFM010000063.1:0-23203 GCA_036745755.1 Spirochaetota bacterium
GCGTCAGCCCCGGCATTATCAGCCGGGGTAAACTCCATGCCGGGTGCGTTCACGAGGAACGCCTGTCAGCGAAGGACAGGATGTCCAGATTATGCTGACCATCTCATACAACTGATTAAATCAGGAGATTCCGGTATTTGCACGAACTGAAGTTGCAAAACCGGAATGACACGAACAGGAAAAACCAGCTTTTTGGACAGCCCATATAATGTTTTACTTTTACACTAAAATATTTAGAAATCCTTTCTTAATATAATATATAATTTTGAGCAATAATGTCAATCTAATATTCGTAAGCGCCTAATGAAGGGTTTGATGTGTTGAAACTGTTCCCTGATAAATCCAGTCTTATCCATGTTCTAAAGGTCCCATATGATGCTGTTTAATGATGCACAGGAAACTATAAATTATATTGAAGCATCGCCGGAGACTTTACCTCTCCCCCCTCCGCCTGAGCTTGGAAGAAGGAGTGAAAGAAGTACAGCTGCATATTTCATAAAATCCTCGCAATCTTTATCCGGAGAAAAAAACGAATTTTCTGCAGTTTAATAAGGTATATAATGCCACCTGACAGAGGGAAACATAAGCCGGATTCTGTTTAAGCAGCTATCTATCTTGCGCTCATGTTGCCATGAGCGTCCTTGCGGCCTACCCTCAGCCACGGGCGGGCAGCCCTTAACGGCTGACTACTTGGCCTTGCATCGGATGGGGTTTACACTGCCGCATCCCTTACGGTCTGCGCGGTGAGCTCTTACCTCGCCATTTCACCCTTACCTGCAAGCAGGCGGTATATTTTCTGTTGCACTTTCCATCGCCTCACGGCGCCCGGGTGTTACCCGGCACCCTGCCCTGTGATGTCCGGACTTTCCTCACTCCCCTTTACAGGGTTCGCGCAGCTGCACGTTTCCCTCTGTCAGCTGATATTATTATCCCCCAGACTGAAATATAAATGAAGATTAATCTGATCCGCTATTCCGGTTATCATGTCAATGATATTTGTCATATCACCTGAACTTTTTGCAATGGTCTTCATCGGGCAATTCATAAGTTTCATTGATTTTTTTATTATCATCGGTTTACTGGTAATTACCAAAATTTCGGGTTCAATCTCATCAATAATGTTACATGTTTCACCCGCTGTTTTTAAAAGGCGACCGATAAATTTAGTTAAAAATAAAATATCTATTCAATTTTAACTGCTACTCTGAATAATTATCCCTTATTCTTAAATAACATGGATAAAGGATAGAACTGATTTTAACATAAAAATTTATATTTTCTTTACATTATCCTGACTATTATAATTGCATTATATCATAATAAATATTTTTTTTACATAAATTTTAAAATAGATTAAACTTAATATAATATTATAGGAGTTTTTCAACTGATGACAGAATTAGTAATTAACGTTACAGGGGGACTTGCTCTATTCCTTTACGGGATGAAAATCATGAGTGAAGGCCTTCAATCAGCCACAGGAGAAGGCCTGAAAAACATCCTCTGGAAAGCCACGAATAACCGCTTTAAAGGAGTTATAACCGGTTTCGGAATTACAGCTACAATTCAATCCTCAAGTGCCGCCACGGTCATGGTTGTAAGTTTTGTAAGCGCCGGTCTTATAGACCTCATGCAGGCAACCGGTATTATTTTAGGTGCCAATATCGGTACAACGGTGACCGGATGGATCGTGGCTATTATAGGTTTTAAGTTCAAAATAAATGCCCTTGCACTCCCGGCCATTGCAATAGGTTTTTTTCTCAGATTTATTGATAATGACAGGACAGACAGCTGGGGTGATTTTTTATTAGGTTTCGGCCTTCTATTCATGGGACTGGGGATCATGAGTAATTCAGTCAGGGATCTCAGGGGCTCAGAAGTTATAATGAATTTCATGTCCACCTATAGGGCGGATTCGCTGTTTTCAACAATCATAGTGGTAGTAATCGGAAGCATTGTGACAATGATTATTCAGTCATCAAGTGCTACAATGGCCATGACAATGGCACTTGCTGTTAACGGCCTTATAGATTTCTATACAGCCGCGGCCCTTATTCTTGGTGAAAATATAGGTACAACAATAACCGCAAATATTGCTTCAATCGGGTCCACCATAGAGGCCCGGAGGACTGCCAGGGTACACTTTCTTTTTAATACATTCGGGGTAATCTGGATACTTATTATTCTTAAAACGTTTTTTATTCCCTTTATAGACTGGATCATCCCGGGGGATCCCTTTTCTGCCGATCTTGCCACAAGAGGAAATGCCATAGCGGATCATATGGCTGCTTTTCATACGGGTTTTAATATTATCAACACAATTATATTTCTACCATTTGTCAAATATCTTGCAAGAGCTGCGGAATTCATGGTCAAGGGTGATGACAAATATACTGAAACACACCTGATGTATATAACTACCAACGTAGTTTCAATTCCCTCTATAAACATTAACCAGGCAAGACTTGAGATCGAAAGGATGTCGGAAATTGTAGTCAGGATGTTTGACAAGACCACCGACGTTCTTACAAATCCTGATAAAAAACTCGGAAAGGAGATCGAGGAGATACAGACACTGGAAAACCAGGTAGACCTTCTTGAAAGGGAGATATCAAACTTCCTTGTAAAGGTATCAAGGGATATACTCACAAAAGACCAGAGTAATGAAGTGACCTCCATGCTTCACAAGGTCAATGAGCTTGAAAGTATAGCTGACCAGTGCGAGGCTATTATGAAACTTCTCAGAAGAAAATACGATATGAAACTGTCATTCTCTGAGACCGGAAAGAAGGAGATTGCAGAAACTGCAGGAAAGGTAAAAGAATTTCTGAACCTCATAATGCCCCATATTACTTCAACTGTCACAAACATCATGCCGCAGGCGGAGGTCATTGAAAACAGAGTTGATGAACTTAAAAGAGAACTTCGCAAAGGTCATATAAAACGACTTAACGATAAAAGATGCGATGTGGATTCAGGCATTATATTCATAGATATGGTCTCCTGCTATGAGAAGATCGGCGACCATGCGTATAATATTGCCGAGACAATTTCAGGCCTGAGAGTTTTCTGATTGCCGGTTATAACCGGCAAAAAAAAAGCTCCCTCAAGGGGAGCTTTTTTTATATTTATATATATTTATATTCTTCAGCTTTTATCAGAAAACAGCGCTTGTTGATACGCTTACATTTGTGATTTCCTCTTCGTCACCTTCGATTTCACCGTCTCCATTTTTATCTTCGTAGGTAATCAGGTAGTTGAAGTTAATGCTCACACCTTCTCCCATCCCTATACCTATAACAGCGCCCACTACAGTGCTTTCAGTTTTCCATTCAAGCTTTGCAACATTATTCTGCACATAGTATGCCTTTGCCTGGCTGAGAACAGGGATCAGTTCCCTGTTGAATTCCAGTTCTCCTCTGAGGGACTTGTCTTCTCTCTCGTCCTCCCCCCATCTCATGTCCTGGTATTCAGCCTTACCGGTAAAGATATTGAAAAAATTAAGCTTCGCGCCCGCGAAATAACCCTTGAGCTTTTCTGATTCTTCCAGCCTGTCAAGTTTGGTTGTCACGTAGAGGTCCCCTGTGCCGTCATCAACGTACTTGGCCCTTTCAAGATCGTATGTATCGTTATAGTACCCGAAGATGAATTCCTCGGTCTGTGCCCTGTAGTCACCGTAGACTTCAAGTATATTCCCCAGTGTGAGTTTCGCTCCAGGAGCCGTAAATCCCCATCCCCCTGTATTTAAAGAACGTGCGATCTGCGCGTAGATGTCAAATTTAACAAACTCCCCTTTTATAATCTCAAGCCCGGCATCAGCGGCGCAGAAACCGGTCCTGGAACGCTGGTTGCTGTAATCCTGAAGCTGGCTGGTTTGTATAGGTGAAATTAAACCCGCATCAACAAGGTCAACAATAATCTGATCCGTAGGGTCTACACCCAACTCATGGGCATAATAATCAATCTCTGTAACATAGTTATCATCATCAGGATAAGCGTCAACCTCATCAGGGTAGCCATCATCATCAGTGTCCCTGAGCCCCTTGTACTCGTTCATGTCACCCGCAGCGGAAACACCTATCTGCATTCTGCTGAAAGGCCTGAGGTATAGTCTGCCTCCTCCCATTACAGAGCGGTTCTCCCCTTTAAGTTCCTTGAAGTCATTAACAATTGCCTGCATACCTATATAACGGGTCTCAAACCCTATATCAAGTCCCTGTCTTTTATATGTGGGGTACTCAAGCATATTTGTGTAGCCGTGAATAATTGTGCCGTAACCCAGAGTGGTCGATTCCAGGCCGCCATATTTAAAGTAGAACGGGTCACCCCTTTTGCCGTAGCTTATATAGTATACCTTGTCAATATAATCGTCCCATTCGTCCCAGTCCTCTTCACGCACCTTGCCGTCTTCATCGAGAAGGATACTGATATCGAGACCTATGCCGAGTTTCCATAGTTTCAGTTCCGGCCGAAGGCCTATCTGCTGGTAATTCTGGCCGTTTATTGTTGTTCCGCCAAAGACACCGCCGATAAGATAATCAATTGCCTGCTCCTGCGCCTTCTGGTTGGCGTCTATATCGACATCAACCTCCGTTTCCTGTGCAAAAGCGAATACTGATGACATTATTAAAATCAATGCCACGAATGCCGTAAGCTTCTTCATTATAGTATCTCCGTAGTTTATTTCCGGTATTTATGTTTCCGGTTATGTAGACTAAAAATAATAAACCACGGAAAATAATTCAATAAGATTACACCTGCATGGCGGTTTCAGTGCCAAGAAAATTCCTGAAAATTTCATCACCATATTCAGTCATGTACGACTCGGGATGAAACTGTATACCGAATATCTTTCTCTCTTTGTGCCTGATCCCCTGGATGACACCGTCAGAAGAGAATGCCTCTATATCAAGAACTTCCGGGAAACTTTCCCTCTCCGCGCAGAGTGAATGATAGCGCACAGCCCTGAACTTCTGCGGTAAATCCCTGAACAGACCCTCGCCGGTATGTGAAATAGTATCCTGCTTGCCGTGCACAATTCCGGGCGCGCGAATAATCCTCCCTCCGAAACTCTGCACAATCGCCTGCATGCCGAGACATATACCAAGGACCGGAAGCCCGTGATCTGCCCCTATTACATCAAGAGTGATCCCTGAATTATCGGGATTTGACGGCCCCGGAGAAAGGACAATGGCGCTGTACCTGCTGAAATCAATTGATGCGAAGTCATGATCATTTCTCAGCACTTCAACATCATGGCCCATACTTTCAAGTGAATGAACAATATTGTATGTGAATGAATCGTAATTATCTATAAGCAGTATCATCTTTAACCTCTATACAGCATAGCCCATACTTGTTGTAAGGGCCCTGAGTTTATGGTTTATCTCGTTAAGTTCGTTCTGAGGAACGCTGTCAAAAACAACGCCGGCACCACCCTGTGTAAAGACTTCATCACCGTCAAAATAGGCCGTGCGAAGTGTAATGCATGTGTCGCATGATTTATTGAAACCGAAGTAACCCACTGCACCGGCATACGCCCATCTCTCCTGCTCCTCAAGATCATCAATAATCTCTATCGCCCTGACTTTGGGCGCACCTGAAACAGTGCCTGCCGGAAAGGTCTCCCTGAAAGCGTCAACAGCTGTCATACCTTCACGCAATGTACCCTTTACACTGGAAACTATATGCATTACATGGGAAAAGTCCTCCACCTTCATGAACTCTGCCACTGAAACAGAACCCTTTGCGGCAATCCGGCTCAGGTCGTTCCTGGCAAGGTCAACAAGCATCAGGTGTTCCGCCCTCTCCTTCTCATCGCGGAGGAGGTTTTTCCGCCCGATCTTACGGTCATTCCTTTTTTCAGGAATAGGAGCTGTCCCCGCAATAGGTTTGAGGAGCATCCTGTTCCCCTTCATCCTCAGGTGGGTCTCAGGGGAGCACCCTGTAACATACCTGTCCCCCAGCTTCAGAAGATACATATATGGTGAAGGATTGACATCCCGCAATTTAAGATAAAAGCTGAACGGGGAGACTTTATTTCTAACCGCCATCCTTCTGCTGATTACACCCTGAATAATTTCTCCGGAGCAGATCTCCTCCCTGACAGATTCAACCTTTTTAAGGAAACTGCTGTCTGAATCAGCGTACTCCATTGTAACTTCAACCGGCCTTGATGGCAGGAAAGTGACCCTTGAACTTCGGATGAGATTAACCATAAATTCCTCTATCTCATCAATTCTCTGCAGCGCCCTGTCAACCTTAACCGGAATATCCCCCCCTTCAGTGTAAATCGATGTTGAAGCATAAAATTTTCTCATCACATTATCAAATATGATAAAATCATCAATTAGGAGGAGTTCAGCAACCGGCCTGGTGTCTCCGGACTTAATCTTTCTTCTTAAAATCCCGGTGTTATTAACAGCCTCATAGCTGATATACCCTGTGAACCCGCCGTTAAAATCGCCGAATCCCTCTATATCCGGGGATGAGAACTTCTCTGTCTCACGTTTAAGGAAGGTGAAGAGGTCCTCATCAGCACGGTATTCGATCTCTTTTCCTTTTACATCAACATGGTCCCTGAAAGCGGTAACCTTTGCCACGGGATTAAAGCAGAGATACGAAAACCTACCGGCCTTACATGTTCTGTCTGAACTTTCAAGGAATATAAAACTCTCCTCATCTTTCAGTGAATCAATTATAGACAGAAAATCGAGCATGCTTATATTCATCTCCCTGTAAACAGGGATCCTGCTGTATCTCTCTGCGAGTTTTTCAATTCTGTTTAAATCGGGGTACATATATCCTCCATAAAATTAAAACGGCTGCGTTTAACCCGCAGCCGCTGATATTGTCATCTATTCAGGAAAGCGGGGAGCCCCCTCTCCATCCTGCAAATAAGATATCCGGGGAGCTTTTATATAGCGCCCTGCCACCACCAGAATCTGTTTTCATTCGATATTTTCATATAATCACCAATGTGTTTCTATGTATAGAAACACATAAAAATTGTCAACATTTTATTTAAAAAAATTTTATATACCGGAATTTTTTAAAATAACTGTTCAGGCGCGGGAGAGACTGTGGATTTAAATCTTTTAACTATATATCCATCTATCTCATTAAAAATAACTTCTATTTCACCGGTATCAGGAAGAGAACTTCTCAGACGTGTGATATATTCCCTTTTCACAACCTGTTCAAGAGCGGGTTTAAAATTTATATCAAATACCCATCCTGCCTGAAGAAGCTTAAAGTCATTTACATTTTTCACATTAGCCATATTTACTATACTGTGGCTCATTAAATCTTCATAAACTTCCGGCGAAATCCCCTCAGTGTCAGGCAGCCCGAGTACAATAGCACTATTTTTTGAAATATCTCTTTTTGAATAATATTCAAGAACCACTTTCCAGATATCAAGTTTATCAGCATCCCTCAATAACTTTGAAAAGAATATTACCCTTTCGTTTTCTTTTTCAGGAAGGAAGGCCCTGTTATGATAAAGTATACTTTTAAGAATTAGATTTTCGGATTCAGGCGCAAATTCTCTTAACACGTTTCCCTCTTTTATTATTTCAATACCGAGTTCAGCGTGATTAACCGAGTCCCTGTCTGAAAAAGTCCTGAATTTTCTGAACTGCTCAAACCTTCCAACATCATGAAGAATAGCTGTAATTTCCGCAAGCGCTGTATCATCATCTGAAATGCCCAGTTTACCTGCTAAATATACTATTTCATCACGAACCCTGTAAGTGTGTTCAGTCTTAAGATCAATATTCCGCTGCAGTTCATATGAATCAAAAATGAACGATCCTGTATATTCCCGGAACCATTCTTCAATGTTATCCCTTTTCCTTAACATTTTCCCTCTTTATACATTATGCCACTGTTTCAATTCATCAGGGCATCAGATCCTTTATGTGATAAAACCTGAAATTAATACAACAAAAAAAGCCCCTTTAAAAAAAGGAGCTTTTGTCGCAATATCAGGATTACTCTCTGCTTCAGGTAATATTTATAATAATCAATCCTATTATTGCAAGAATCCCTGAAAAGAAAAATGTAAGTCTCATTCTGTCTGTTTTACGCTTCATTCTGGTTATATTAAACACGATACCGGAAATGCTGAGAAGTATGAGGAATATCAGAAACGCGTATATCGCATTTGACATCCATGCTGTTGATGTTGCCTTTAATGCAGGTCTGCTTACTGAAATTCCCTTGGATGTCGGGTTTGATATAATCAGGAAAAGAAAAATTAAACCCAGGATCCCCCATGATATACCTGAGATCCAGTTTATGACTTTAATGACAAAATCAGGTCCTCTTCTTCTGTTTTTCATAAACCGCTCCCCTTTTTGATTTTTATTATTAAAAATTGAATCTATTTTCTGCTTTAATCAATTCTTTTTGTTAAAAGCCGGAAAAAAATATCAGGCTGATGCCGGTATTGAGAAGAAAAAATTCACATATTCACCCGGCACTGACTCCACCCACATCTTTCCGTTATGCTTTTCAATAATCTTTCTGCATATATAAAGACCGAGACCCGAGCCCTTGACACCCTCAGTACCTTTCTGCCTGAGACGGCCGAATTTACTGAACAGTCTGGTGTCGATGTCTTCTTTAGATATCCCAACACCCTGATTATATATTGAAAATATGATATCACCGCCTTTATCATAGACGGATATTTTAATCTCGGTCTTCTCCCTGCCGTACTTTATAGCATTATTTACAAGATTCGTAATAACAATCTGAAGCAGATTGGGATCACCCTGGATTACAGGCTTGATTTTAAAATCCGTAATAATGGGCATCTGTTTCATGTTGGAGGAATATTCAGGTATTTCCAGCACACCATTTACAACATCATCAACAAGATTGACTTTCTGGTTAAAAGCTTCCAGATCATCCAGTTCCATCTTTGAAAGATCGATATAACTGCGTATGATGTCCTCAAGATATTGACAGTTTCTTATTATTGTTTCAAGAATTTCCTTCTGCTTGGGTTCCAGGTTCCCGAAATACCCCTTGGCAAGGGTCTGGGCAGTTGTATGAACAACAGAGACCGGGCTTTTTAGTTCATGTGACACAATGGCCATGAGGTCAAGCATTGTTGCTTCACTCCCCTCACCCGATTTAATCGCATTATGAATAACATCACGGAACTCTTCAGGGGTAAAAGGTTTTGGTATGTAATCAAAAGCACCCATTTTCAGGGCTTCGCGGGCGGTTTCAGCTGTGGCGTAACCTGTAAAAATAACAACTATAAGATCGAGTTTACGCTCCTTTACATTTCTGAGCACATCCATGCCGCTCATGCCGGGCATCATAAGGTCGGTTATAACAAGATCGTACTTATTTTCATCAATCTTATTCAGGCCCTCTTCCCCGGAATAAGCGGTATCTATTTCATAATCTTCATTCCTGAGGATCCGGATGCAGCTTTTGAGGACTATGTCTTCATCATCAATGATTAGGAGTTTTTTTGCCATATAGATACCTTTTGCCGGTTTATCTTTTTTTTAATTAAAAAAGAAGTATGGTTGATAAAATTAATGAACACATTAATTTTATCAACCAAAATAAAATTTTTTGGCTTATATGTACCTGTTGATCTTCTCGAGCAGCTCATCAATATCGATAGGCTTGGTCAGAAAATCACTGATACTGGGCAGAAAACTCTGCTCCGCATTAAGTGAAAAACGGGAGTTAGTCACCTGGTTTATCGCTGTTAGCATTATAATAGGTATATCCTTAATCTCATTATACCTTGATGTCTCCCTTTTACTCCTGATCTGGTAAACTGCCTCAAACCCGGCTGTATCGGTTTCCATCATCACGTCAAAAATTATCAGGTCGGGCTCTGAAGAGAGAGCTTTTTTCAGGCCCTCTGCTGCGCTGTACGCTTCAACAACCTCAAAATCATTGATCTTTAATGCCTGGGACAGGGTCGACACAAGGTCCCTGTCGTCATCCACAAGAAGTATTCTTTTTGCCATCTCTTTTCTCCCCCCCTCAGTCCTGAATCAGCTGATATATTGTATTTCTATCTTCCCAGGCCTTATTTCTTTCATACGCGTCAATGGGGAACTCCATCTGCTTCAGTTCAACAGGCGCTACCTGTTTATCAACAAGTCCCAGTGCAAGAGCGACTGCGTATATGATAGCTTCAGGCCTTGGCGGGCAGCCCGGGATAAAATAATTTACGGGAATTACTCCTGATGCTCCTCCTGTTACATTATATGAGTCGAACCAGCAGCCGCCCCCTGTCGCGCATGAACCTACACCGAAAACAAGTTTCGGATTAGGAAGGGCGTCATAGGCTTTTTTAACAAGCGGCAGTGTAGGCCTGGTTACTGCCCCGGAAAGGAGCATTACGTCAGCATGCCTCGGGGATGCTACAAGTTTCATTCCGAACCTTTCAACATCGTAGTACGGAGTAAGTACGTTCAGTATCTCTATGTCGCAACCGTTACATGCTCCGGTATTGCAATGGTACAGCCACAGTGATTTTCCGAAAAGCTTTTTTGATAGATTTTCAAACATACCTATTCTCCTATTTTCGAAGGTCTTTTATATTCAGCGGTCTTTTTCAGCATTTCAGGATCAAAAGAATCCGTTGTTTTCCTGATAAAAGCCCTAGCTTCGAGATTATCATACCTGTAGCCCTGAAGATCCATACGGTCGATCATGTTTTTATTCTCCATGTCATAGCATCTTCCGCATCTCTGGCATGTTAACATAAAAAGTTCCATGCTTTCGTTCAGGTCACGCCTGTCATCTGTTGCCAGTTCATACCTGTCTGTCATGGTAATTGCGTTCTCCGGACATACATCAGCGCACCTGCCGCAGTATGTGCACCTGGAGCCGTCATAAACCATCACTCTCAACTCCTGGCATATATCACGTACAAGGATTGTCCTTGCAGGGCAGTGATTGGCACATCCTCCGCAGCCGACACACTTCTCATGGTCCCAGTACGGGGCCCCTCTGAAATTTTCAGGTACAGGCCTCTTCTCAAACGGATAGTTCAGGGTGACCACGCCCGGTTTTATAACCATTAAAACCTGTTTAATTTTACTTGTTAACCACATATTCTCCCCTCCTGTCCGTTAAATACCGTATACTGAAAGTCCCACAGCGCCAAGCGCCATGACAATCAGGACAGCATAATATCTCACAGCCTGGTCTATCCTGAGCCTGGGGTTTGTTGAACCCACAAGCGCAATCAGCACATAAACCAGCGCGATTTCACATAACTGTATTACTACATCAAGGCCATAAGTCCCGGTATAAAGGAAGGGGACAAATACCATTACGAAAAGAGACGCGTAAAACATCTGCTTAAGCATCATTGAATATTTAAATAGCGCGTAATTAGGGCCGCTGTATTCAATAAAGGGGCCTTCAAGTATCTCCTGCTCAGCTTCAGCTATATCAAAAGGCTGTTTGCCTACAAATGCCTGCAGCGCCATGAGATAAAGTACAAGCATCAGGACAACAGACCAGGAATAGCCGGTGTTCATAACACTGAAAATTGTTGTGTCAATGCCAAGACTTTTCACCTTAACAGCGCCTACAAAGAAGGTCATTGCCAGTACAGGCTCAACCATGATCATTGTAACCATCTCCCTGCTTGCACCCATCATGGCGAATGTATTTCTACTTGAAAGCGCACCAAGAAGTATTGACACCCCGCCCATGGTTAAAAGATAAATGATCGTAATCACGTCTGCATACTGCGTCAGAAAATTGCTTTTATATCCCAGCGGAACAAAACAGATTACCGAAAGTATAGCTGCAAAAGACATCAGCGGTGCAAGTTTGAAAGCCCAGTTTTCCACAACAAAATTTTCCTTCCCGAGAAGTTTAATTATATCGTAGTAAGGCTGTATCACGGGAGGCCCCTGCCTTGATTGTACTTTTGCCGTAAGCTTTCTCACTATCCCTTCAAAAAGAGGTGCGAAAGCAAGGAATACAATTATATTAACTGCAATGTATACTATATCCATAATTCACCTTCCTCACTTATTACCGCGTGATATAAATTCAAGTTCTGATTTGCTCATAATCCTGTTCTGCCCGGAAGTTATGTTCACAACCTCCACCCTGTCCGTACATGAGAAACAGGGGTCAATACTGCCGACAATTATCGGGAAATCCGCGAACTGGTCATTAAGCAGCATTGCAGGAATCGCCTGGAGGTTAGGATAGGTCGGGGCGCGCACCCTCCACCTGTCCGGTCTGTTCTCCTCTCCGGTGATGACGAAATGAACAGATTCACCCCTTGGCGCTTCGACAACGGAGATACCGTGTTTAAAAGGAGGGATCTCAGCGTCCAGTTCAGTAAGGAGTTCCCCCTTCGGCATCTTCGGTATTATCTGCCTTATAATTCTGATCGATTCATAGATTTCAAGGAGCCGCACTACAAGCGTTCCCCAGACGTCGCACGTGTCAACGACAGGTACGTCGAACTGGAGATCGCTGTAGGCAGCATACGGATGGTCCCTTCTCACATCGATGTCGATTCCCCTTGCCCTGGCAACGGGGCCGACCAGACTCCAGTTGATCGCTTCCTCTTTGGAAAGGTAGCCGACACCTTTTGTCCTTTTGTGAAGGGCAGTATCACCCGTAATTGATTTATGTATTATTTTTACTTCCTCTTCGACTTTCCTGCATACGTTCAGTATGTCTTCTCCTATTTCAGGAGTGATATCTCTTCTGACCCCTCCGACAATTACCATACCGTAGGTTTTCCTGTTTCCGGTAATTCTCTCACTGAGCCACATTATCTGCTCACGCACCCTCCAGGACTGCATAAACACCGTGTCAAACCCGATAAGGTGTCCCGCGACACCCAGCCACAGCAGGTGAGAATGAAGCCTTTCAATCTCAAGGAGGAGGCTTCTGATATACTTAGCCCTTTCAGGCACGGGAATTCCTCCCGCCATTTCAACAGACTGCGAATAAGCTGTTGCATGGACTGAACCGCAGATACCGCAAATCCTTTCCGCGATAAAAGGTACTTCATTATAACTTACCTGGGATTCGCAGAGTTTCTCAATACCCCTGTGGGTCATAAACCCTCGGTAATCGCACCCTTTAATGGTCTCACCGTCAACATAAACCGCGAAGTGTTCAGGTTCATGGAGAGCCGTATGGAAGGGGCCTACAGGTATTATTGAACACCCTTCAGGGCACTCATCAAGCTGGTAAGCCACGTCCTCCGCTCCCGGAGGGACCAGGTTATAAGGGACCTCTTTCCTCATGGGATAGATGTCAGAAGGCCAGTCATCGGCAACTACAAGTCTCTTCGGCTTGGGGTGTCCTTCAAATTTCATGCCGAGAAGATCCTGGTACTCCCTTTCCGACCAGCCGGCACCCGGAATATCCGGTGTAATTGACGGCATCACCGGGTTGCTCTCCGGAACAGCTGTCCTGAGATGAACTATAAAGTTATCTTTATCAAAACCGAATGAGTGAATCATTCCTATGTTTCCATCGCGGGCGATATTGTCATAACCTATACCCACCAGATATCTTCCGCCGAGAGCGACAACCTCATTCGATATCTCCCGTACGTTTTCGGCCTTTATATCCACGAAAAGTCTCGTGGGGAGCGGAGTTTCATGACCGGTTATACTTCCGCCGAATTTATCATTTAAAGTTTTTAATACTTGTTCCAATGAGTTCATATCCAACCTCTCACCTTTTATTCCGTTCCATCACTTCTTTACGTTTCCGCCAGTCCACCACAGGAAATCCCTGAGAGATGAAAACATGCTCCTGTCAGGATATCTGGTCAGGTTATTCAGTTCAGCATAACCGCAGAGCCATGTGGTTGACTCTCTCTCCTCCGCCCCGCCTGAACTTCTGAGAAGCCTTGCCAGTACGAACGCAGCGGCAACTATAAGTAAAATTACAGCCGGAACAGCAGCGGATGAAATTATTCCGCTCATCCCGGGAACACTGAAGGATACTCCGTTCATTGTGCTGAATATATGAGCGTTTAGATCTGTTTCCCTGAAAGCTCCTGTCAGCGAAGACCATCCGGACTTTCTGAAAACTTCGATTATCACATTATAATAAACAAAAGGAAGAAGCCCCTGGACTATACAGAGTATTGTAAGCACGACTTTCGGAAGCAGCATCATAAACGGGACTTCTTTTATCTCTTTATCAATATTCCATTCAGTACCTGTTGATGTGAAAGCCATACCGAAAAATTTAACATAACATGAGAGAGTTATAGCGCTTGTAAAAAGGGCTATTATCCCGAATATTACCAGGAACATAACCTCACTCCCCGCGAGCACGGTTGATGATATTATTGTCCACTTGCTTGAGAAACCGCTGAACGGGGGAACACCGGCAATTGAAAGCGAAGCTATACCGGCAACAATTGCGGATACTGGCATAAATTTTATCAGTCCGCCCAGTTTATTAAGGTCCTTTGTTCCCGTCGTATAAAGTATACTCCCGCTTACAAGGAAGAGCAGCCCCTTGAACACGGCGTGATTAATAACATGGTAAAGGGCTCCAATAATAACGACAAGCGCGAGGAGTTTCAGGTACATGCTTTCCGAATTGAGAAGAACGAGGGCCGCGCCTGACGCAAATATAATGTAACCGAGCTGCCCTATAGAGCTGTAAGCAAGAAGCCTCTTTGCATCACTCTGTTTCATAGACTGCACTGTCCCGATGAAGAGTGTCACCACACCGAAGGAGGCTATAACTGTGCCCCAGAAAAATCCGTCAAAGTGCACACCCTCACCGTGAGGAACCATCCAGAAAAATGTCCTCATTATTCCGTATATACCGGTCTTGAGCATAACACCTGAAAGAAGGGCGCTTATGGGTGACGGTGCGATTGAGTGTGCGTCCGGCAGCCAGAGCTGCCCGAATGGGAACATGCCGGCCTTGAAGCCGAATCCCACAAGTATCAGCCCGTATATGGCGTACATCATTACCGGCGATGTTGAGCCGAGTTTCTGTGTAATAGTATGGAGTGAATCCCCCATTACAGAACCTTCTACAAGGAGAGTCGCGCCGACAATAAGGGCCCAGGCGAGTTCCATAAGTACAAGGTACTTGTTGGCGCCGTATATAACTCCCTTTTCCCTGAATTCAAATTTAATCAGGAAGTAGGATGATATTGTCATAAGCTGCCACGCCAGAGTAAAGCCGATTGAAAGATCATCAACCGTAAGCAGTGCGACCATTCCCAGTATAAACACTGGAAGATTAAAATAAAATCCGCTGAGGCTGTAATCGGGATAATGTTCCATATACTCAATGGAGTAGAATGAACTTATCACACCCATAAACGATACGATGGCGACAAAAAAAGCGGAAAAGCTGTCCACAAGGAAATAAATCCCTGTAGGTCCAAGGGTAATTATTGTTGATCCCTGTGGAGCAGCTTTAAAAATAACCGCATAACTTATATGAAGGAGAAATATTGCTGCTATTGTTACCATCAGAAAATTTATCCAGCCTGCCAGTTTTCTCCTGAATCCCGCGACGATTGGAGATACAACCGCGGAAGCAGCGAGTATGGCCAGGGCTGTAATCAGGTTTCCGTATATGTCAGTATTCATATACCAACTCCTTTTTCACAATTTAATGCTTCAATAATGAGTTTTATTATTACATCTGCGCTTTCCCTCACTACCGGTGAAAGTTCAGCGCCGAAATCCGTATTATCAACAACAACTCCAAGAAGATAAGTGACCTTATCATGTTCACTGAAAATCCTGCCTGACATCTTGAGAGCAAGTTTATGAGTGGATAATGTTCCTCCAAGCTCTTCGAATTCCTCATCAAGCTTTCCGAAGATTATTGAGCCTGTTTCGGCATTGGCTTTAACAGCGTCAATTACAACCACGCTATGGCAGTCAAGTTCAGAAATCTTAAACACATAGGCTTCAATAACGTCTTCCACATTGAAGAGCATTTCCTTATTGCTCACAGCTTTTTTGACTGACTCGATAATGTATAACCCTACTGCATCATCGCTTTTGAGGAAGTTACCCATACCGACCAGACAGCAGTTGCTGCTTACAGTTTTTTTTATGTCTGACAGCAGAGTATTCATCAGATCTCTTCACCCAGAGTTTTTATCTGTTTATAGGTATAGACCGGCCCGTCTGTACATACAAGGGTCCTTCCGATTGCGCAGTGCTGACACTTGCCTATACCGCATTTCATATGCCTTTCAAGGGTAGAGATAATGCAGTCATCCTTCATCCCTCTCTTCATAAGATCACCGATAACCGAGTTAAACATCACAGGAGGCCCGCATACAAAGGCCACGGTATTTTCTACAGGGACATTTGCTTTTTCTATAAGGCTGTTCACGAAACCTGTATGCCCTGTCCATCCCTCAGTAGGCTGGTCAACCGTAACATAGCATTCGAATCCGGGAATCTTAAGCCATTCCTCGATATTATACTGATACATCAGATCATCCGGGGTCCTGGCTCCAAGAAGAACTATGATACGCCCGAATTCATCCCTGTGCTGAAGAGCATGGACTATTGAAGACCTGAGAGGTATCAGACCGATACCACCGGCCACATATATCAGATTCTTCCCTTTAATTTCTTCAAAGGGAAACCCGTTGCCGAAAGGCCCCCTAATTCCGACTTTATCACCAACCTGCAGAGCATGGAGAGCGTCAGTCACCTTCCCCACTTTCCTTACAGAGAGATGAAACCTGTCATCTTCCGGGCTTGGCGGTAAGGATATTGCAGACTCCCCTGCACCGAATATAGTGAGCATTACAAACTGCCCGGACTTGATCTTAAAATTTTTGTCAACTTCAGGATTGTCAAATTTGAGATAGAATGTTTTTACATCCTGTATCTCATCCTTTATTTCCTCTATAGTGGCAATTTCAGGTATTGTTATTATTTTGTTATCCATTTCGCTCATAGCTACCACCTACTCTGTTATTTCCCGCCTGATGTATGTGACAACATTCGGCAGACCTATATCTCCGGGGCATACCCATTGACATCTTCCGCAACCCACGCATCCCGGCCTCAGATATTTTTTTGACTGGGAGTATGAAAGTTTGCAGAAGAACCTTTTATTTCTTCTGTCTTCAACGGGGTGACGGGGATTATGGTCACCTGCCATCTTGGTATAACCTTCAAATGAGCAGGAGTCCCATGTCCTTAACCTGTCGGTTGACCCGTCAAACCTGTTATGGTCCTCAACATTAAAACATGAACATGTGGGGCACACAAAAGTACAGGCCCCGCATTCAAAGCACTGTTTACCTATGTATTCCCAGACTTCCTCTTTTATGAAACCTGTTGTGACCCTGTTCATTACCCGGGAAATCCAGGCCTTGTTGTCAGTGGCGACCTTTTCAAAAAGGGATATAGATTTGTCCACCACCTCTTTTTTCAGTGCAACGTATTCATCACCCGCGGCCTTGAGCCCCAGTTTTTCCGCAAGGGCCTTCCCTTTTTCACTACCAGCTTCAACAAGGTACATATCACCAATCTCGGTGAGATTGAGATCATAACCTTCATCAGCAGCAGGGCCGCTGTCTGTACATACACAGAAGCACTGTTTAAACGGCACAACGCATGTATTACTTACAATGAACATTCTCTTACGATGTTCCCTGTAGACTTCATCTACGAATTCCTGCCCCAGAAAAAATCTGTCCAGTACGATGAGCCCGGTAAGATCACAGGGACGCATACCGAAGATCGCCTTGCTGCTTTTATCATAGTCAGCTTCGATCTCGGCCTTTTTCGCGTCCCTGTCATATTTGTATTTCATGATCCTCTCAATCTGAGGAAAAACCACACTTTTAGGTGGCAGGGCCGGAAGTTCAGCACTGAGGCTTATTTCGGACGCATTGTCCACCCTGCTGAAAAACACCTGGCCGGTTTCTTTATCTGTTACCGGTCCGTAGAGCTCATATGATTTTGCGAGCTCTTCAGCCAGTTTCATTACATTACTCTTTTCTATCAGATACATAATTTATACCCTCTCTATCCTGACTGGAATTATAGCGTCCTCACATTTAACCGTATAACTCTTGTGCTCGAGGAGGAACTCTGTAATCATTTCACGGATGAAGTACGGCACGTATGCGGTTCCGGGCCTGACATCTTCAGAAACTTTAACACTCACGTCCATTGAACCGCTGGCTGATACAACCTTAACTGTCCAGTGTTCACGGACCTGCAGTTTCTGCGCATCCTCTTTGCATATCTCAACATAACCTTTAGGATAAACAAGGAGAGTGGCATTATATTCCCTTTTGGGGATATAACTCTTTTTCATAATATTGTTCTGATGCCAGAAATGCTCTCCCTGCCCCCTCATCAGCAGAAAAGGATACTCAGGAGTAGCTGAAGGAGCAGCGAAATCCCCTGAAACAGGAGTAAATCTGAATTTTCTCTTCATTGCATTGGCATCGAGACGTTTTAAACCTTCCGGGTTACTGTCATCGCATGGCCACTGAATCCCCATTGAACCTGAAAGTTTAGGGTATGATAAACCTGAATATTCAGGAGTAAGAGAAGTTATCTCGTTAAATACATCTTCAGCTGAACTGTATTTCCAATCCATTGACGCTTTTGATGCAATCATGGAAAAAAGTTTCCACCCGGGAAGCACATTCTCAAAGGGTTCTATCCTTTTCTGTGAAAGCTGAACCCTTCTCTCTGTATTGGTATATGTTCCGTCATCTTCAATCAACGCTGCCACCGGAAAAACAACATCAGCGTACTTTATAAAAGGATTGTCATAAGCGCCGAAATAAGCGACAAACTCAAGACCATCAATCTCTTTCTCGTACCTTATAATCCCTTCATCGTGATCAGCCACCACAAGTGCCTTCAGCCCGGAGTTGCTGTCAGCAAGCAGTTCATAAATATCTCTGCCGGGCTCCCTGTTCAGTTCAACTCCCCAGGCCTTTTCAAATTCTGACACAGAGCCGGAATTATCAAGTTTCCGGAAGCCTGTAAGAAGATCAGGTGCTGCCCCCATATCGTATCCACCCTGAAGGTTCGCAATACCTGCCACAGGATTAACACCGCAGTTTTCTTTTCCGATTTTACCTGACAGGAGGAACAGATTATATATATAACTTACTGTTTCCTGCTCAAGCCCGGAAATCCCGGTTGACCAGAAAGCCATGGCAGACTCTGAACTACAGAGTTCTTTTGCCACCTCTTTAATTGCTGCATACTCAATACCGGTAAGAGAAAAAACCATTTCAGGATCGAGATCGCACACAGTCTGCGCGAACTTTTCAAATCCTTCAGTAGAGCCGTTAATGAAATCAGCGTCCTCCCCTCCTTCACTAATCACCGCCTTTGCCAGCGCCGCGAGGATGGTATTTTTTGTTCCCGGTTTGATCTGCAGATGTGTGTTACTCAGTTTCGCCATTTGCGAACTTCTGCTGCAGATTGTGACGACCCTTGTACCTGCCAGTTGAGCCTTGTGGATTTCACTCCCTATAATGGGATTCATCTTGGTTATATCGGAACCCACAATAAGGATAAAACCGGTTTTACCGATCTCCTCAAGAGAACCGGTCATTCCGGCAAAACCCGCGCCGTCTGATAAAACATTAAGGCTTGCCCTGTGCCCTGACTCGGAATCAAGAGTGATGTTATTTGTTTTAAACACACTTCTTGCCAGCTTCATGAAAAGGTAGTTATTTTCATTTGAAGATCTGGGTGACGCAAGGAAACCGGTTTCCTCCGGCTTATTATCCTTCATCTTCTCCATCATAAAATTAACAGCCTCTTCATAGCTCACGTTTTTCAGCGAGCCGTCAATCCTGATCATGGGACTTGCTATCCTCTGGTCTGTCATCAGCCATTCATGGATATGCCATCCCCTGACGCAAAGCCTCCCTTTACTTACCGGATGGTTCCGGGATGAATAGACCCCGTTTATCCTGCCATCTGTGATCTTGAGGAAGTTGCCGCATCCGGTTCCGCAGAAATTACATATTCCAGACTTATAATCCATATCCAACCTCTAAGTCAGTAATCTTGATTATTTACATGGAAGAAAGGCCTTTACCGGCTCAAAATCAATAAAACGTGACCTTTTAACCATATACTTTACTTAAAATTGCTTAAGTCTGCTATATCATACGGGAAAGACAGGGGGTCTGTAAATAGGGGAAAAATCTTTTAAACATGAGGGGGAATTCCCCTATAGTTATGAGGTCTTGTTATGAATCCAGTTTACCGCAAACTGTATCAGCTCAGGGGATGAACTGATATTAAGCCTTGTTTTAATCTTTTCACGGTAGTTTTCAACAGTTTTTACACTAATATGAAGTTTGTCTGCTATATGTTTGTTACCCAGTCCATGACCGATGAGCTGGAACACTTCAAACTCCCTGTCAGTAAGGGAATCGACCAGAGCAGTTGCCTCGTCAACTTTTGGTGAATAGAGCTTATCAAGGAGCTTCTCCTTAAGGCTGTCACTCATGTACTGCCGCCCTTCAAGAACAGTACGCAGGGCCTTCACAATCACGGCTGGAGACTCATCCTTCATTACATAACCGCGCGCTCCTGCACGGATAGCCCTTTCAGCATAAATAGATTCTTCATAAATGGAGAGCACAAGTATGGGAAGTGTAGGATATCTCTCCCGGCACGCCTTGATGAGGTCAATTCCCCCTGTACCGCTGAGGGAAATATCCACTGTCATCATCTCAGGCCTGAGTCTTCCGATAAGTTTAAGAGCCTCTTCCGCGTTGCCTGTTTCACCCACAACAGCCAGGTCCTTCTCAATCTCAAATATCTGTTTCAAACCCTGCCTTACAACAGGATGTGAATCGACGAGAAGAACAGAGGATTTTGTTCTCCCCCGTTTCTTTTTCAATTCAGGCAGTTTCTTCCCTTCATTTTCCTCAAGGGCCTCACCACTCAATTTGAACCTGCATGAAACAGTAACCCCGCCGCCCGGGTTGCTGTTCATTTCCACTGAAGCGCCCATAAGCCAGGATCTGTACCTTATCATACTCCGGAAAAGCCTGTTCCTCTCCTTGTCTATTTCATCGTAATCTTTTCCATCATCCATTATTTCAATAATACCAAGACTCCCCTCCTGCCGGAGAGTCACGATAATGTTTTTCGCGTTGTTCACTTCAATTGAATTATTTACAGATTCATTTATAATATAATAGAGGTTTGACTGTTCTGTTTTGCCGGAAAGGTTGACCTCATTGTCCCATCTCACCAGTATGTTAACGCCTGTCCCGGCCTTAATTTCATCCATGAGGTTCTTAACAGCTGCCAGAAGGCCGCCGGGATTATTCTCTACAGGGCAGATCCTTTTCGCAATCTCCCTCGTTCTGTTTACCGCGGAATTCACAAGCTCTGATATCTCATCAATATCCTCTGCCGCTTCAGGCATGACCTCTCCGACCTTGACCTTTAGAAGTTCATTTTTAAATGTAATCCCGGACAGATGCTGCGCAAGGCGTTCATGAAGGTCCTGACCGATCCTGAGCCTTTCCGCGGAGTTTGTTTCCATAACTTTTTTTTCAAAACATTTTCTCTCAGTGATATCAATGCCCACAAGGAAAATAAAGTCAACAGCACCGTTGACTTTTAACACAGGTTTCCCGTGCCATTCGACAAACATCTCCTCTCCTGATTTTGAATAGATTGCCGTTTCACTGACCATGATCTTCTTTTTCTGGATCATCTTGTTAAAATCCTGACGCTGGATGTCCCTGTCAGTTTCATGAAAGAGGAGTTCTATATAATTCCTTCCCACCACTTCACCCAGTGTGTAATTCAATGCGACCAGCATTGTACGGTTCATAGAAAGGATATTGGCCCCGGCATCTATTGCTATATAAAAAGCGGGATTAATCTCATCAAGATTTTTAAGAAAATCTTTACCTTTACGTATTTTCTCCCTTGCCTTCTGTTCTTCAGTTACATCACGCTCAATAATCGAAGCGCCTATAATCTCACCAAGAGAGTCCCTTATCGGTACGATCTTAAGAGAAAGGTAAATCTGCTCATCCGATTTGCTCACGCCGGTAGTTTCGTAATGATCAATTTTCTCGCCGTTTCTTATTCTCTCAAGAAGATAGGGAAAAAAATCAGGCTCATAAGGAGGGATAAGTATAGAATATAATGAACCGTTAATCTCATCAAAGCTGTAACCGAAAATCCTTTCAGCACTGCTGTTCCAGCTGACTATCTCGCCCCCCAGGGTAATGCCTATAACTGCATCATCGGAATCATTGACAACAAGAGATATTAGCCGCTTCAGTTCATCACTGTTTCTTTTCTCCTTTACATCGCGGAAAACGCTTAAAATAGCATAATCATTATTGAACTCAACCAGCCTGCTGCTTACCTCAACGGGGACAAGCTCACCTCTGTAATTTCTTATCGATGTTTCTATTATTTTCCTGTCCATGGAGGACATCTTCATTATATTGGAGGATATATCTGTTATTGACTGGTAGTTGAAAAGCCCCAGTACCGAATTTCCGATTACCTCGTTTTCAGTCAGCCCGAAATACTCCAGTCCGCTCCTGTTTACCTCAAGCACATGACCCTCAAGATCGTGAATGATTACAATATCAGTTATACTGTTGAAAAGAGAGCTGTAGTTGCTCTCTTTCAGATGGAGGCTGCTTTCCAGTTCACGGTTGGCTTCCATCAGCTTATCTTCTGTTATTTTTATGCGGAGCATGGCCTTCATCTGCGCAGCGAGTTCTATTTCATCAACAGGTTTTGTAATAAAGGCATCAGCCCCTGTATCAAATGCAGTGGCCCTTATTTCAGCAGTAGTATCTGACGCTGTAATCATTATTACAGGCGCCAGGGATGTTTCAGGGTTCGATTTAAGTTTTCCGCAGACATCAATCCCGCTCATTAAAGGCATGATATAATCAACAATTATTACATCAGGTTTATGTTCTACGGCCAGTTCAATCCCCTCCGAAGGGGAAACAGATGATATAATCCCGGCATCCGGAAAATAATTTTTCAAAAGAGCAGTCAGGGTTATAAGATTGTCCCTGCTGTCATCTATGACCAGAATTTTAATCATCTCTATTTTTCCACTTTCTGATTTTTCCGGCGAATTCATCGATATCAAAAGGTTTCAGAATTATATCAGAAAACCGGCGTTCAGCACCCTGTCCCTCTCCTGCCCTATGTCATGACCGGTA
>DAIOFM010000064.1:0-10560 GCA_036745755.1 Spirochaetota bacterium
TAAAAATAAAGCTATTGAAGAGAGAATTTTTAAAAGCACCGAGATTCTCATTATTCGTAACGGTGTTAAAGGATGGAATATGAATGATCTCGCTGCTCATGCGGGGATAACTAAGAGGACCCTGTACAGGTTCATTGATTCCAAGGAACAGATGATCCGCGAGACTGTATTCAGGAACATTTTTGAAATCAGGGACGAGGTTTTTGAAATTCTTCAGGCGGGTGATGATGTCCTCACTGCAATTGATAAGATAATATCGAGAATCACAGAGCTTATGAGGGGCAATATCCTGAGCAGGTACGGGGATATACTCAATGAATATCCTGAAATTGAATCGGGAATAGTAAGTGAGAACGAGATTTTTTTTACACAGCTGCGTGAGTTTCTCAGCAGGGGGATTGAGGAGGGGTACTTCGTGAAGGAACTTACTCCCGATTTCATGTACAGGACATTCCTTGCCATCCTCTTTTACTTTTTTAAATACAGTGAGTCCAGGGAGGAGGCGGCTGACAGCATAGCTCTGGCACTGCGCTGCATGTTCAGGGGGAGTATCAATTACGATAAAAGCGGAAAGTTTAACATCGGGTAATTTTATTTTTCTTCGGGGGAATTATGTATAAAAAACTGTTTCACTATCTTTCGGCAACCTACAGGAGGCCGAAGACAACAGCTCTTTGCGGTATTATAACTACCGTGTTCTTTGCCTCTGCCATACCCTTTATTGAGTTTGATAATGATGTAAAGAATTTCCTCGCACTTGATCATCCTCACAGGGTGATGAATGACAGGCTTAATGAGACTTTCGGATCAAGTGAAATGATCCTCGTCGGGGTGGAGTCGGATAATGCCTATTCGAAAGAAACAATTGAGTATATCAGGTGGCTTCAGGGAGAGATTGAAAAGCTGAACTGGGGTTACCCGGTGCGGAGCATATCAGGTGAATTCGGTCTCACTCCTGATGAGGCACAGACCCTTATAGATGCTGTGAACAGTTATGAAATCCAGGGGAGAGAGGCTATGAAGTCGCTCTTTGCCAGCCCGGAGAGTATGATGTCTGAACTTTTCTGGGAGAAAGATTTTTCTGAAAAGATAGCCGGGAAGGTCAAAAAGTTTTCTGTTGAAAGGCTCCTTCAACTTTACAGGTTCCCTGTTAGTGAAATAAAATCGGTCAATAATACAGATTTCATAAGGGGGGAGGGGGAGAGGTTTGTTGTGGAGAAACTTGTTGATCCTGATAACATTTCCCATAGCTCCCTTGATGCCCTGAAATCGAAGGTTAAGAGCTGGAATCTTTACGACAGGCTTCTCTATTCATCAGACGACAGGCTTACAGTTATGTCGGTACGGATGAATCCCGTTGATATTAACCTTCGCAGGGAATTTAATATTGAAGTGGAAAAAATAATTAAAAGCAGCCCCAGGGGGGAGCTTACCGTTTATATGGCAGGTGAGCCTGTGCTTTCTGACAGGGTGAGCAGCTCTATGGGTGATGACCTGAAGGCCCTGCTCCCCTTTGTCCTCATTGTAATGCTTGCAATACTCTATATAATTTTCCGACATTACGAGGGTGTTCTTTTCCCCATGGCTGCCATGATCTTCTCTGTTATATGGACCCTGGGAACCATGACGATTATAGGGATCCCCATGAGTATGGTGAGTATCACCATACCCACAGTGCTGACAGCAGTGGCGAGCGCCTACGGGATCCATTTAATGACACACTACTTCATGAGCCCGGAAGAGTCGAGATTTGATTCAGTCATGGAGAGCATGAAGGGTAACGGCCTTGCCATAGTTATGGCCGCTCTAACAACGGTTGTGGGGTTCGGATCTCTCGCCACGTCTGACATGACCCATATAAAGAACTACGGTATAATAACGGCAATCGGGGTTTTCTATTCACTGGTAATTACGGTTACACTGATACCCGCCTTCCTCCTCCTGCTTAAAGGGGGGAAGCCTGAACTTAAATTTGTCAGAAAAGGTGCCGGTGCCGATATCAGTCTCCGGTTCCTCTCCCTTATTGAGTCAGGGCCGGGAAAGTATCCTGTCCGGGTACTTGTAACCGGTGCGGTACTCTTTGCCCTTTCAGTTGCAGGGATCACCTCCCTTAAGGTGAGTATGAATTCCATGGATTTTTTCCAGGAGGGGTCAGAGATTAAGGAGGCGGATGAGAAACTGAATGACAGGCTTGCCGGCACCCAGCTCCTGAATATTAATATTGAGGGTGTGGACGGTGGCGAAGTGGTAACACCTGAGATTCTCGGTAAGGTTGAAGAGTTTCAGAGAGAGATGGAATCAAGGTATAAGCTTGTTGGCAAGACCGTCTCTGTGGCCGACTTTCTGAAGAAGATGAACCAGGAGATGCATGGTGGTAAAAGTGAATATTACAGGCTCCCTGAAACAACACAGATGGCAAGGGAGTACCTGCTTCTCTATTCCGGTGACATAGATGATATGATCTCAAAGAGTATGGATAAGCTGAGAATCCATATAAACCTGAAAAGGGGGGAGATGGCCGAACTGGCCGGGATCAGGGATTATGCGCTTGGCTGTTTCAGTGAGGATTTCCGTAAAGATAATAATGTAACAGTGGAGCCGGGCGGATTTTTAGACCTGATGATTGAGGCGAATATCCTTGTGTCGAAAGGCCAGATATCAAGCCTGCTGCTCTCCCTTGCGGTTGTGGCCATGCTGATGTTCTTTATATTCAGAAATTTAAGGCTGACTTTCATCTCTCTTATCCCGCTGATAATCGGGATATCAATGAACTTCGGGCTTATGGGATATATGAATATTCCGCTTAACGCAGCCACGGCTCTTGTTGCTTCAATATCAATAGGTATGGGTATAGATTACTCGATCCATTTCATCAGCCAGTATAGGAACTCAATGAAGGAACTGGCTGATGTGGATAGAGCTGTGCGTAAAACATATGAGGGTACAGGAAGGGCCGTTCTATCAAACGCGGTTTCGGTAATGGCAGGATTTCTTGTACTCATGTTTTCAGAGTTTCCCATAATCAGGCAGTGCGGGGGGCTTATAGCCTTTACTGTTACGGTAACAGGCCTTGCGGCCATAATCATGCTCCCTGCAGCGTTGAAGGTACTGGATCGTTCTGAGAAGAGTGAGGAATCAGCGGCAGCATGAAGACTGGTTTTTAAAAGACTGAATTATTAAAGCTCAATGAGAGGATTTTATGAAAAGTAGATTTATTCCTGTATTTAGCTCGTTTTTATTTTTAACAGCAGGTGTATTATTTGCACAGGACAACATGTCAGGAGAAGAGATAGCCCGTAAAGCGCATGATTCAAACAAATCATCCAGGGGAATTCTCCTGAAAGGGAAAATGACACTTGCCGGAGTGGGGGGAGGTTCTTCCGATTCAAGATCAGTTGTGCTTATCACTTACAATACAAACGGCCTGTCAAAAGGGCTGGTGAGATTTACTGATTCATCCTACAGGGGGACAACCATGCTTACCCAGGAGAGAAAAGGGAGGGACAACCTTCAGTATCTCTATCTCCCTTCGGTCGGGAGCCCCAGGCAGATTGAAGGATCGGATCGTGAAAAGAACTTCGTTGATACCGATTTCAGCAACGAGGACCTTGGAGGCTCACGCATCGAGGACTACACTTATAAAAGGCTTCCTGACAAAAAGGCAGGCGGCTATGACTGCTATGTGATAGAGAGATATCCAAAAAAGAGTTCATCCCGGTTCAGCAGGCATGTGGTCACAATTGATAAATCCTCAATGCTCCCTCTTGAGGTGAAATTTTACGCCAGGTCCGGCAGGCTGGTTAAGAGCATGAAAGCGGCCGGTATAAAACAGATAAGCGGCAGTATAAACGTCCCCATGCATATGGAGGTAGTTGATATTGAGAAGAGACACAAAACTGTTATTAATGTTTCCACTGCACAGGAGAAAAACATTAACAGGGGTTACTTTAACAGGAACCGTATGAGTATGCAGTGGGCGGAGCAGTAGAAGGCGGATTCCAATGAAGAGAATATCTGTTTTGAGTAAAACGGTTCTTTTTGCATTTATACTGGTGATTGCTGTCCCCTTTTCCCGGGCCTCTGCGGTTAATGTAAACGGCAATGTTGAGGCGAGGAACCAGTCCGGTGTGCATGAAGGGGATGTATACCGCAACTACCTGAAGGCCGATCTGGAACTTGGCGAAAGCCTTGATAACACCCTGGTAAAGGTTATACTTCGCGCTGAAGATGATTCCCTCCGCCCCGAAAAAAAGGACAGGGAAATCGAAAAAACTGATACAACAGAGACCGTTGTTTCAACCAGAAACCATCTTGCCGATGATTATGAAGGCCCGCAAAGGGTCTATCTGCGCGAGGCATATATAAGCCACGATATATACTTTGACAGCATAATTGACAGCGTTAACCTGAAACTGGGGCGCATCATCTATACATGGGGTAATGCTGACGAGCAGAAACCTGTGGATATAATAAACCCTCAGGATTACTCCAACCTCTATTTCACTCCCATGCAGGAAAGGAAGATCGGGGTAATGAGCGGTACCATGTCGGTTTTCTTCACGGAAAATTTTTTTATTGAAGGGGCGGTAGTCCCCGAGTTCCGGTCATCAGAGATCGCCTCAACCGTGTTCACCACAGGAGAGTTGGAGGAACTGAGAGAAAATACTACAGTTTTTGATCTTGATGACCCGGTTTTCCCTGATGAAAAAAACAGTGAAAACAGTTATGCCGGTCGTGTAGGCCTCATGATTTTCGATATAGATATGCACGGCAGCTGGTATTACGGATATAATCATCTCCCTGTGAACAGGTTCAGGTTTACAGGGGCCCCTCCTGTAGAAGTCACACCTGAATACGAGAAGGTTCAGATGTTCGGCTTCGATTTCCAGAGGGCGCTTTTTTTCGGCATCACTCTTCGCGGCGAAGGGGCATATTACAGCAGGGGGAAGTACTTCTATTACGACAGCGACTCCTCCACCGGGAATATTCTATTATCCCCTTTAGGTGAGGATCTTCAGGCAGGAGGGGACGGTTCTGTTGAAAAAAATTACGCTGAGTACACAGCCGGGTTTGATGACCACGATTTTATCTTTAATGACCTCTACCTTAACCTTCAGTTCAGCCAGAAGAAAATAATGGATTATGAAAAAACCCTGGCGCAGGATGAGTATGTAAGCCATATTCTCTGGACCTTAAAGTACTTCATGTTTAATAAAAAATTCTGTATCTCAACTAAAGGCGCCTATAATGTCAGGGATGAAAGCACCTATGCCAATGGCGAATTTCTGTTTAAATTCACTGATAACTTTGAATTCATGCTTGGCGGATGGGTTCTTGAAGGTGAAGAGGATACAGATATCGGCCAGTTTGATGAAAATGATATGGTATATGTTGCAGGGAAGTTCACCTTCTGATAATCCCCTTTGTATAACAAAAGAATAACAAAAGATTCAGCGTAACAGGGAGGCCTCTCCCTGTTACGATTATAGGCACTCCCTCCTGCTGAACCGCTGTAAAGATCTCTGTACTTTTCAATAATGGAAAAATATTATCAGTAATAATACCTGAATATATATTTTAGTGCAAAAAATAAAAATTATACCCCCCGCCGCCTTCGGCGGCGAGGGGTATAATGCATCTTTTACCTGAAATAAGTTAAGGAATAAATACTGAAAATATTAAATTTTTTCAAAAAATTTCTTGACTTCTTGTTGATAATAAGAATGATTCTTAATAAGTTGAATATATGGCAACAGATACATTAAAATACAGAAAGAGCAGGCAGAGGGAGAGGATCCTTGAAATTCTACGCGGGACAAAAAGCCATCCCACTGCAGATGCAATTTATCTTGAAATGAAGGATGAGTTCCCGGATCTCAGCCTGGGTAATGTGTACAGAAACCTTAACATTCTTGTTGAAACCGGTATGATTCAAAAGCTTGATTTCGGCAGTACATTTAACAGGTTTGACGGAAACTGTGAGACCCATTCCCATTTCATATGCGAGATGTGCAATTCTGTAAGCGATCTGGAAGTATCGGATGATTTTAATCCGGCTGATTTTATTAAAAATAATGAAGGGAAAGTAGTGAAGAGCTTTACCCTTGAATTTTTCGGTATTTGCGAAAAATGCAGGTAAATTTTTTTACCCGCTTATTAATAATCGTTCTTATTACTAATAAAAGGAGAGTTAATTATGGAAAAAACAATGCCATTGATCGGAGACAGATTTCCGGAAATTGAAGTAGTGACAACAAGGGGGAAAATGAAACTCCCGGAAGCATATAAAGGGGAGTGGTTCATCCTTTTCAGCCATCCCGCTGACTTTACCCCTGTATGTACAACCGAATTCGTCGCGTTCCAGAAGCGCTACCCGGAATTCAGGAGCATGAATACCGAACTTATAGGCCTCAGCGTTGACCAGGTATTCGCCCATATCAAGTGGGAGGAGTGGATTAAGGAGAAGCTCAATGTTGAGATTGAATTCCCGATAATAGCTGATACAGGTTCAGTTTCAGAGACCCTTGGGCTTATCCATCCGGGGAAGGGTACAAATACCGTGCGCGCCGTGTTCTTCGTTGATCCCGAGGGTATTATACGCGCAATCCTCTACTATCCGCAGGAACTGGGGAGGAACTTTGACGAGATCCTCAGGATGGCAAAGGCTTTCCAGGTTTCCGACAGTGAGGGTGTAGCCATGCCGGCAAACTGGCCTGAAAATGAACTCATTAAGGACAGGGTAATAATACCTCCGGCGCAGGACGTTGAAACTGCGCGCAAGAGGCCCTCTGAATATGAATGCTACGACTGGTGGTTCTGCCATAAAAAAGTCTGATTAACAGGGGCTCCTTTTTTGCAAAGATCTCATTGACACAGTGAAGGTGAGCTGAATAATTTTGCGGAAAAGGAGCCTTTAATGTCAATAATCAGAGAAGAACGAAAAACAGATAACCTTTACGTTATAGATACTTTCCAGTTTAATCTTCCCACCCTTACATCCATTTTCTGCTGGTATGACGGGGAGAAGGGGATACTCATGGATGCCGGCACATCCGATAATACTGACGCCATTCTCGCGTCCCTTGACAAGTACGGAATCCCCGCTGAACGGATAGCAGGAGTGGTGCCGAGCCATTATCATTTTGATCACGGCGGCGGCTGCGCGGAACTATGGAAAAGGATGAGAGGGATTAACCCGGACTTCACTATCTATACCACTCCCATGACTAAACATAAATTAAATAATGCCGCGTCTCATCTGCGAGGTGCAGCAACAACATTCGGAAAATTCGCGGGCACAATGGAGTCGCTCCCTGAGGTTGCCTTTACCCTCCTTGAACCGGGCTCATATCTCCCGGTGGAGTTCAATGACGGTTCGCGCATAATGCTTCTTCATACGCCGGGGCATACACCAGATCACTGCTCTCCTGCGGTTATGAGGGATGAAAGGTGCGTGTTCTGTTATGCAGCTGAGGCCTGCGGTACTCTCTATACCGGGCGGGAGGTGCTTACCACTCCATCGTCAATGCCGCCGAACTTCCATTTCTCCGATTACATGGAGAGCATTGAAAAGGTCCGTATGCTCAAACCTGAACTGATCGGTTTCTGCCATTTCGGGATACTTTCCGGAAGAGATATTGAAAATCTTTTTGAAGATCATACCTCGCTGATGACCGCATTGAGAGGTGCCATCTCTGATGCTTTCAGGGAGGAGGGGACAACAGAGCATGTAATGAAAGCCACAGCCTCTCTCTGGGAGGGGCGTATAGATAAAGGTCTGCTGACGATGAAAGGGAGCGAACTTTTCTTCGGAGGGTTAAGACTGGCCCTGACCTACGGGCTCATGGTCGACCTGGGATTGAGGGAGCCTAAATACGAGGAGCCATTTTCTCAGCAGTGAAAGCCATTCCCCCCGCCGCATGAACAGGAGCAGGAGAGAGTTCCGTTCTCCGCCTTTTCGAAACACTCTCTCCCCTCTCTGAATGAATAGTAGGCCAGGCCGGCAGCACCGATTGAATCTATATAAGCAAAACCGGTAAGCTCGTATATTCCGCTTGATGCGAGCAATATAAGGGACATGTAGAGGCAGACCCTCGTGCATCCTGCGTCTGAGATTACAGGCTGTGAATTGAGTTTTATACCTGTGGAGAGTTTCGCCTTCATAAGGAAGTACATGGTTATAATTGAAATGAATGATATCACAATGCCCCAGAATGTTGTCTCAGGCCTGTGGCCGGTAATGATGTTAATGATTATTGTCGCAGCCAGGCCTATTGTGAGCAGATAAAAAGCGGTGCCTGTTATTTTAAGTGCCGTTGTTTCGAACCTGTCGTTATTCTCAAAGCCCTTCCTTCTCAGTCGGGTAATCATGTGGGCGATTCCGATTCCTGACATTACTTCAATGAAACTGTCCATACCGAACCCGAATAGAGCCAGCGTCTCATCACTGTAACCGAGAGCAGTGGATACTCCCCCTTCAATAATATTATAGGCTATTGTAATGATACTTAACATGTATGCTGTTTTAAAAAGTCTGTCCTTTTTCTCTTTCATATCTGCTCCGGGAATTCTATGTCATCCCTGATTAGGTTTAATAAGATTTTCTCAGTTACTTAAAAAAGGGAGGAATCTGTTTATAATATTTTTTTATTATTTCTTGACAATATTTTCTGATTTTCCATTATGCAACAAGTTGAATATTATACGCTTTTCATAATATAAATACTGTTTTATAGCAGAACAAATAAAGAGTGTTTTCGTAACAGCGAAAAAAGCGGGCCGGTATAATAAATGGAGAATAAATAGTATATGGCTCTTTCTCATTCAATTTTAGCGACTCTTATTGGGAGAGGGAAGTCTCTCAGCGGATATGATCTGGCCAAGGAATTTAACAGTTCAGTGGGCTTCTACTGGAAAACCACGCACCAGCAGATCTACAGGGAACTGGCAAGACTGGAAAAAGAGGGGATGGTTACTTCTGAAGTAATAAAACAGAAGGACCGGCCTGATAAAAAGATATACAGCATTACCGAAACCGGAATGCAGCACCTAATCGGCTGGATTGCGGAACCCTCAATCCCGTCACCAATTAAAGAGGATATGCTTGTCAAAATGTATGTCGGGTTCCTTGTACCAAAGGAGATTCTTATAACGGAACTTGAACAGCTCAAAACCATACATGAAGAGAAACTCAGGCTCTTCCGTGAATATGAAAAGATCTATTTTTCAGATGTAAAGAGTCTTTCTCTTAAAGGGAAGTACCGTTACCTGAATCTCAGGAGCGGTATAAGTTTTGAATCTGCCCACATCAAATGGTGTGAAGAGGCTATAGATTTTTTAAAAAACGAATTTGAATAAAAAAACAAAGAGGTGATTAAATAATGAAAACCAGAATAACTGAACTCTTCAAGATCAAGTATCCCATAGTACTTCCCGGCATGAGCTGGATCAGTACTCCGGAACTTGTTGCGGCTGTCTGTAATGCCGGTGGTATAGGCTGGCTTGCTACAGGCCCTCTTTCAACAAAAGAGACAGAGGCTGCCATTAATAAGATAAGATCTCTAACAGATAAACCATTCGGTGCCGGCGCTACACTTCTTATGCCTGGAGCTAAAGAGAATGCGGAAGTTCTTATGGATATGCAGGTTCCGGTAATAAATGTATCTCTCGGTAAACCGGATGATATCGTTAAGAGAGTTCACAATTATGGTGGTAAAGTTATTCAGACTGTTATAGGCGCAAAACACGCTCTTTCAGCTGTAAAAGGGGGAGTTGATGCTCTTCAGGTTACAGGTTATGAGGCAGCCGCTCACGGCGGAAAGGTTGCCAACCTCTGTCTTATCCCGTCAATCAAGGAACTGGTAGATGTGCCGATCGTTGCATCAGGCGGATTCGGAACAGGCCAGGGACTTGCGGCAGCTCTTGCACTTGGTGCTGACGGGGTCGCAATGGGCACAAGGCTTGCCACAACTGTTGAAAGCCCTATTCATGACAGAACAAAAGAGGCTCACCTCGCGGCAACAGTTGAGGATACACTCTATTCAAACAGGTTTGACGGACTCTGGTGCCGTGTTCTCAAGTCTAAATCAGCAGAGAAATCGATCAAAGGCGGTATGAACCTTTTCAAAGCAGCTCTTGTTGGTCCCCGGATTGCTAAATCAATGGAGCTCCCTCTCATGAAAGTTATGCTCGGCATGCTTGCTCAGCCTGACAAGATGATGACTCTTGCCCATATGGCCACAGCTTTCGATAAAATCCAGGCCGCTACAGAAGAAGGCGATTACGATAAAAAAGGAGTTCAGCTTTTCGGGCAGGTCGGCGGTCTCGTACACGACATCCCCACAGTAAAAGATTGTATCGCTGCTATAGTAAAAGAAGCCAAAGCGACTTCAGCTAAAACTGCAGAAATGCTCAAGTAAATAGATTTATTACTTCAGGGGGTAAGCCTTGCGGCTTCCCCCTTTTTTATTCTTATCCCTTGATTTTATTCAGCTTCAGTGCCGCTCCCATTGCAAGGAGTGTCTGGTTTCTGTCCTCCATGTTAAGGGCCTGCTCCATTCC
>DAIOFM010000064.1:10660-22837 GCA_036745755.1 Spirochaetota bacterium
CCATTGCAAGGAGTGTCTGGTTTCTGTCCTCCATGTTAAGGGCCTGCTCCATTCCGCCCGCATCCAGATTCATGTTTATAGCCTCTTTTGTAAGGCGGAGTCCCATGTGGTTTTTTGTCATCATGATCTTTGCGTATTCCATAGCCGTTTCCTGCAATTTGTCCCGCTCCACCATTCTTGAAACAAGGCCCAGGTTCATTGCTTCTTCCGCTGTCATGAATTTCCCGGTGTACATGAATTCATAGGCTCTCCCTGCTCCGATCATCCTGGGGAGAAGATAACTGCAGGCCATGTCCGCCCCTCCAAGGCCTATATTTATATAGGCGGCGCTGAACTTCGCGTCAGGGCTTATTATCCGTATATCAGAGGATAGAACGAAGCTGAATCCCTGCCCCGCAGCAGCTCCATGTACCTGAGTGATTATAGGCTGAGGAGCCCTTCTCATGTGGAGATTTACTCTGGCAAGCCGCGCCTGAAACCTGTAGAACTCTTCGGTTGTCATTTTCGGTGCGGTCTCCATCGATTCCTTCATGTCAAGGCCTGCGCAGAATCCCTTTTCTCCATTTCCTTTCAGTATTACTATAACTGTATCAAGATCGTAAAGCCTTTCGCGCCAGAAATCCTCAAGTTCCTCCATCATGAGGTGCGTAACCGCATTATAGCTGTCAGGCCTGTTCAGTGATAGCTGCATGATTCCTTTTTCGACTGTTTCGCATTGAATTGTTTTGTATTCCATGATAATTCCCCCCGTTATTGTATTATCCCTGGAATTTAGCGGTGTCCGGAATATAAGGCGGGTTCTTTTTCCACCAATTGAACCGCTGCCGGGATGACCGGTTTTTCACAGGTTTTGTTACAGTTCAGGTCTGAATAATATAACTCAAGGAGGGAATGTCAATATTAATTGTAATATTAAATAATCCATCTGTCCGGTATATAAGTCTTGACATATGGAGTAAAAAGGGTATGGTTAAAAAAATAAAAAACGGATTTGCTCATACCGTTATATCTCTAATTAAAATTCAGGAGGATCTTCATTAATGAAAAAGTCTACAATGGTAAAAAGTTCATTGGCAGCTCTTCTTGCTGTACTTCTCGTTCTTCCGCTTTTCTCTGCTAAACTCGGCGGTAAAGACGTTGTTGCAAACGGTTCAGGAACAAGGACAAAGTGGGGGATGACTCTTTATAATGCTACACTTTTTGTACCGCAGGAGATGAAAGGCGCGGCAGCATCTGATATAATTGATAAAAATGAGCCAATGTCGATCTATATTAAAATAAGATCAGGTATGATTTCAAAGGATAAATTTGTCAGTGCAGTTTCTGATGGTTTTGACAGTGCTGCAAAATCAGGTTACTCTGCCAACAAACAGGCTTATCTTGATCTTTATAATGGCGTAACTATTTCTAAGGGTGACAGCTTCAATAACTACTATATCCCGGGAAGAGGCCTTACTGTAACTCATAATAACAAGACCCTTGGGGTAATTAAAGGAGTCCAGACTAAAAAAGCTTTCTTTGCAATGTTTATTGGCTCAAATCCTGTTCAGAAATCACTGAAGAATGGAATGCTCGGCAAATAATTGCTGATTGTAATAGTAAAAAAAGACGTGCTGTTGCACGTCTTTTTTTATTCATCTAATATAAATTCAACTCTCCTGCTGAACTGTGAAGTGTCTTTCGGGTTTTCTTTTATGAATCCCTTTCCTGAAGTTTTAATCCTGCTTTTTTTTATGCCGTGTCTGACAAGGTATTCCTTTATTTTTTCAGCTCTGGCAAGACTGATATTCCTGTTTGCCCGGCATGAGCCTCTTCCGTCAGCATATCCTTCTATCGAAAGACTTGTATTTTTATTTTTTCTCAGGTATTCAATTAAATCATGCATATAAGGGATGTCTGTTATTTGAATTTGAGATGAATTGAATGCGAAGTAAACCGGTCTTATTCTGAATTCACTTTCGGGCGTTTTTTCAATGGTAATAGATGGAGTCACTGCCGATCTGCCGGGGAATATTTCAAGCACGAATTCTTTCATGTCCCGGTTGCCCGGTATTGCAAGAATACGCCTTATATCTGAACTTACGGTAAGAGTTATATCACCTGTGCTGTCAGGACTTTTTGTTTCACTTTTTACAGGCTCTGCCCCCGGTTTTGGTGATTTAAAATAGAGAATTTCTATGTTAATGCCTTCAGTATTATCGTAGCCTTTTATCTCGCTTTTTATAGTTATATCTGATTCAGTTATTGAGGCAGCTGCTTCTTTGGACATTTTTTTCAGGAAAAGGTCATAGCTGCCGGAGGTCCCTCCGCTATTTGTTGATATAATAAGTGTCTTGCTGTCAATTTCACAGAATGCTATTTCATCCCCATCGGTATTCAGTGCCGGGTCTTCCGTTATTTTCCCCTTGTTTCCTCCCCTGCTTTTTAAAAAAAATATATCTCTGGACTGGCTGCCGTTTTTATATCCTGAAAATATAAAAACAGATCTGAAAGCGGATTTTGCTGCAGAGGAAGCTGTATAATTTTTTTTACCTGGAATTTTAGCTGTTTCAACATCCTCCCAGAAGTCGTCTCTTTTTGTTACCTTTATTATTGTAGTTTTTCCGGTTGTCATGGAAGAGGTCCTGGCAAAGTAAATTATTTTGCCGTCTGCTGTTACATAAGGTGAAAATTCGTCACTCATTGTGTTTACTGCACCGAATATCTGGGCAGGGGGTTCCCATTTCCCCTCTTTTATTTCCGAGTAGTATATATCAAAAGAGGGACCGGATGCGGTCCCGGATTTAAGGCTGCCCGCCCTGTTGGATGCAAAGTAAATGGTTTTACCGTCTTTTGACAGGTATGGAGTCAATTCATCAGATTCACTGTTCAGGCCTTCAAGCGGCATGGCTTCATTCCATTTCCCATTGCTGTATTCGGTAAAATATAGATCACTGTTTGTTGCTCCTTCAGGTTTTCTTGCAAAGACAATCATTTTCCCGTCGGAAGATATGGAGCATGAGGTTTCATCCCCTGCTGAATTTATAACCTTCATTGCTGCTGAATTTATTTTACTTTCAGAGGAATATAGTGGTGGAACCGCTGCAAGGAGTATCAATGTTATATTTAAAAGTTTTAGTTTAATGTTCATTTAAACCTGAACCTCGGGATTTTTTCAGTAAAAACTCCTTTTTTTAAAAATTCAGGAATAAATACTGCGTATATTCATCATACAGGTTTTATATCGGAAAAATCAATATAAAAATGGAGTCTTAAACTCGCCTGGTGAACAGAATAAACCTGATGTGAAATTTAAATCAATAGGGTGTAGAGGTAATTTAAGCCATATTGGTTGCTGTAAAATGACAGTTGAAAGGAAGTTGTATATGTTATTTGAGAGCAGACTCTTTCAGGGGAAGTGCTATTTTTATAACATTTCCTCTGTTTATCCATTCTATATCACACAACTGCTTTAAAATGAAAATTCCTCTTCCCCGGATATTCAGTTTTTCGCCCGGCTGCCATTTCAGTTCAGTACTGTCAAGGTCGTTAAAATTAAAACCTGAGCCTTCATCTTCAATCAAAATCTGTAATTCGTTTTCTTTTTGAAATATTTTAATAATTATTTTTTTTTCGGGATTCCAGGAGTTCCCGTGCTCCATTGCATTCATAATTGCTTCATCAAGAACCAGGTTAAGGTCAAATTCATTGAGGGCAATAGTTCCGTTAATGTCACACAGCTTTTCCCTGATTGAGGATATTATTGATTTTCTGTTGTATCTTCCGGAGAGAAATGTATTGTTATATACAAGCATGGCGCAGGTTTCTTATAAGCATTTACCGGTTTGGAATCGTTTCTGATAAGTGTGATATGAATTTCGGGGTGGGGAGATTCGAACTCCCGACTTCTTCGTCCCGAACGAAGCGCGCTACCTGGCTGCGCTACACCCCGAATTTATATGCGATTAAAATAATTTCAGCTGTATTTAAGTCAATTATTTTCTTTTTTGATGCCTATTATTTTTAGAGATTTGAAATGTATTATAGAGTAGAGGGGAGTAATTAGACTTTTTGCTTAACAATATCTCAGAAAAAATACTTGCGCCATAGATATATTCTTTTAATTCTGAATTACAGGAGCACAAATAATGCAATTCGTTTATAAATATATTGATAAGGTTCCTGTGATCAGCTTTTCACGTGATGATGGAAGCCTTGTGGGGTATGATATAAACACTTTCGGTGAAGAGGTTTTATCTGTTCTGCATAACGATACCATGAAGATCGCCTTTGATCTGAGATTGAATCAATATCTTAACAGTTACGGCCTTGGTGAACTGATAAATATAAGGCATTTTTTTATAGAACGTGGAATAGACTGCGTTCTTATAATAAACAATAAAAAGATATATAAGCTTCTGGACATGGTGGGAATTGAAGATCTTTTTGAAACTATTGAATCAGAAGATCAAATTTAACTAGCGGGGCAGTTATGAGCGATAATCATGAATTATACTCCTCTTATATAAAGAGTGGAATAATCACTGAAGGGCGGTTTAAATTTTTCCGCATGATAACCGGCTTAATCTTCAACAGGGTGAATCTTGATGATGAAAGCCGTTTTATACTTAATGAGTACAGGGAAAAGGGGGGGATAGTTTTTGCGTCCATGCAGACAACGTATACTTCTCTGTTTATCCTGAGCAATGCTCTGAAGAAATCTTCATTACCGGAGCCTGCACTGGGGCTGGGATTTATACCTTACAGCTATCAGAAGATATTTGTTTTTTTCAGCAATATAATGGTCTTCATTAAAAAAATCTTTAAATCCAGCGGAGATCATTTCGTCAACAATGCTGATTATATAGAAAAGACCCTGATAAACGGCAGCATTGCTTTTTCAATACTTTCAAGGAGACTTTTTATCAGGAGATATGTTCAGATTAAAACTGATACTATCGATTATTTTCTGGAAATGCAGAAGAAAACTGACAGGCCGATTTTTTTATTCCCGCAGGTTATTTACTGGAATATGAACCCGGAAAAACCGGGCTCTATTTTAAGTTCTGATGCAACTGGCGACAGGGGGCTTATATCCGGGATGCTTACCATATGGAAAAGCGCGACGCCTTCATTTGTCAGGATTGGTAAGCCTGTTAATCTGAAGGAGGAGCTGGAAAACTGCCAGGGTGCGGATACAAAACACCTTTCCAGGCAGGTAAGAAACAGGCTCCTTGAGATATATAATTACGAGAAGAGAAGTATTCTTGGTCCCCAGATAAAATCACAGCAGGAGATGATGGAAAAGGTTCTTTATCATCGTAATGTTCTTGATGTGATACAGGAGGAGATAACAGAAAAAGGTTCCTCTGAAAAATCTCTGAGGAAGAAGGCGTACAGCTATTTCAGGGAGATCGCAGCTGATTTTTCGATTATCTATATAAGGTTTTTCAAGGCCACAAATGATTATCTTTTCAAAAAGCTGTTTGATGATATTCATTTTGATCTTGAGGATTTCAGACGTCTCAGGGAGGCGTCAAGCCAGGGGCCAATTATACTTGTCCCGAGTCATAAAAGTCATATGGACTATATCATTATATCCAGCCTTTTTTATCACAATAAAATGATCCCGCCGCATATTTTCGCGGGTTCGAATCTTACGTTTTTCCCCATGGGGAAAATATTCAGAAGATCCGGGGCTTTTTTCGTAAGAAGGACATTCAAGGGCCTTAATCTCTATGCTGTTGTTCTCAAACAATATCTGAAAACCCTTGTCAATGAAGGATATACTATAGAGTTTTTTATTGAGGGGACAAGATCGCGAACCGGGAAGATTATTCAGCCTAAAATGGGCGTGCTTAAGTATCTCATAGAGGCTATAGATGAAGGCTATAACAAAGACCTTGTATTTGCCCCTCTTACAGTCAATTATGACAGGGTACTTGAGGAGAATTCCTACCTTAAAGAGGTTAAGGGCAAGGAGAAGAAGAAGGAGAGCACCAGCGGTTTTATAAAAAGCAGAAAGCTTATAAAGAGAAAATACGGTTCAGTATACATGGGCTTTAATGAACCTTTCAGTCTTAACGAAATAAGGGAACAGCTCACGAAAGAGAAAAAGATCACAAATATGGATGATCTTACTGTTGAGCTGGGTTACTACATAGTTCAGAAAATAAATGAATCGGTTGTTGCGACACCATTTGCTGTTACAACTGCGGCACTTCTCAATACAACTGAGCGCGGATTCACAAGGGGAATAATCAGGGAGAGGCTGGAGATGCTTCTTGCCTTTCTTAGAAAGACTGATTACAAGCTTACAGAAATATTAAAGAATGATGAAAACATTGAGCAGATAATAAATCTGGTCTTTGATTCGTATATGAATGACGGTATAATCAGCAGGATCAGCCTGGGACAGGATAACGAGAAAGATAAAGGTACAGACGGTGATGATCTTTATATAATAGATCATGACCAGAGGGGCCGGATATCTCTTTATAAGAACAGTATTATGCATATGACGCTGCCGCTGAATATGCTGGCCCTTGCGATTGTTACTTCATCCTCTGACAGGAAAAGCACCAGGGAGAAAGTTATCTCTGAATATGAAAAAATCAGGAGCGCTTTCAGCAAGGAATTTGTCTATGCTGATCTGATTAATGACAGTAACGCTGTATATGAACTGGCAGCCGGTCATTTCGCTGAAGCAAAGATTATTGAAACTGACAGCAAAAGTATCTCTTTTAATGAAGAGGGTGCTGAAAAACTTAAATTTTTCGCCGGCATGCTTCAGGATTATATAGAGGGGTACCTTGTTGTTCTTACATCAATATCTGATTCGGATAAGTCAGGCATGACTAAAAAAGATCTTCTTTCTGAAATCAGGAAAAACGGCACACGAATGTACCATCTCAACCTTATTCAGTGTTCAGAATCCCTGTCGGGTGTTATATATAATCATGCCCTTGACAGGTTCATTGAAGAGGGGCTTATTTCCGGTGAGGGTACAGGTAAAAAAACCCATATTTTTATAAAAGATAAAAAGAAAATTTCTGCTCTGAAGAAAATCATCACTGAATACCTTGATAATGTCAGGAGCAATTGATGGTCCAATTATAAAATTGAGTTTTGAATTCACCAAATAGTGATGCATAAAGAGACGGTTTTGAATACCGTCTCTTTATTTTATATCTGCAAATGCAAATCAGAAGTCAATGAAAACCCGGGAACCGGCTGTCACGTATGATTTAGCGGCCGTTCCAGGCCGTCTGTAAATCACCGCCCGGGTATAATTACTGGATCATAAATGATGGTACAACGATAATATCAACCCTCCGGTTCAGGGCCCTGTTTTCTTTTGAATTGTTTGGTACTACAGGCCTGTATTGACCGCAGCCTGTCGCGGAAAACCTTTCAGGCTTGAGTTCTTTATTCTTGAGTATATATCCGAGAACGGCCAGCGCCCTCTCTGTTGAAAGCTGCCAGTTGTTCCTGAAGCGGCTTGTCCTGATGGGGATATCATCAGTATGACCTTCCACGATTATGTTATATTCAGGATACTGGGCGAGTATGTCCCTTATTTTTCTTAACGCAGGAAGTACCTGTTTTTTAAGGTTGGCCCTGCCTGAGTCAAAGCTTATACGGTCGTCTATATTTATAATAAGCCTGTTTCTCGATTTTTTGAGCCGTATATTCCCATTTCTGATTTCCTCTTCAAGCTGTTTCTCCAGTTCCTGTGCCTGGCTCTCCATTCTGGCGAGCTCAGCCCTCTGCTTTTCATTGAGTTTTTTCAGATCCGCTATTTCACTGTTCAGGTTCTCTATTTGCGAATTAAGAGAATTAATTTTATCTTCGTAATTTTTTTTAAGGGAGTTTATTTCATCAAGGAGTTTCTCTCTCTCACTGTCGCATTCTTTCCTGAGCTTTTCCCGTTCCTCGTCACATTTTTTCTGCAAAAGCCTGTTTGTCTCTATGAGATCTTTTTCAGTCTCGGAACTTTTTGATTTTAAAAGTTCAATCATTTTCTGAAGTTCATCAATTCTTGAGGTGCATTCTTCTTTGTCTGAAGCATTTCTGTTCTTCAGGTTTTCTATCTCTTTTTTCAGGGACTCCACTTCAATTTCAAGTTCCCTGATCTTTTTGTTCAGGTTGGACTTTTCATTACTGTACTGCTGGTTAAGAGTTTTCAGTTCTATCTCCAGGGCCACCTTCTCATTATATACGGTTCTGTATTCCTTGTTCGTATAAAACACGTCCGCCTTTAGTACTGCACCTGCAGATAAAACTAAAACAGCTGTTAGTGTAATAATATTTTTCTTTTTCATGTTGTTTACCGTTTAATATATCTGCCTGTTACTGCAGTTTGTTTTTTGCATCCTGAAATTTCTTGTCAGATTCAATGTATTTTTTTTCCGCTTTTTCGAGTTCCTTCTGAAGTTTTTTCAGATACTCTTCATGCTTTTTATATCCATACCTGTCATCAGGATCTTTCTTTTTAAGTTTGTTAATAAGCCTTGTGAAGAAATTGCCGGAATTATCATCTACCGGTTCCTCGTGTTTGTCTCTGTAGGCTGTAGCTATTCTGGATTTTTCATAATTGAGTTTTGCGACTTCAACATCAAGCTCGAGAGATTTAAGATCGAGTTCCGCCTCAATCATTTCCTTTTCCGCTTTCTGGAAGTTGTAATTTAATGTTTTTTTCTCTATCGTTTTTTCGTTTTCACTGAGTGCCGCTTTTCTTGATTCCAGGTTAACCGCGTCTTTTGTTTTTGTATAAAAATCAACCTGATCTTTGAGCAGTGAATTTTCTTTTTTAAGAAGTTTCAGCTCATCCTCTGTCCGGCCGGGCGCGGGTGAGACCTCTTTAAGTTTTTTTTCAATAATCTGTTTCTCTTTGTTTTTAACAATGATTTTCTGTTCTATATTCTTAATAAGGGCCGTTTCACTTTCAGATTTTTCCACAAGATATTTTTCATCAATCTGTTCCGGCATGCTTAAGCATCCGGTGAAGAAAAAAGCAAGTACAAACAGCTGGATATATTTTTTCATTATTTTACTCCTCACGGTCATGAATATATATTTTTATATTACAAATAAGAGTCGAAATGTCAAGAGTTTGTTATTATAAATTATTCACATGACAGGTAATAATTTTTTGGAGACATCCATGCCATGAAAAGCAGCACATTCGGGTTAAAATATTCTGTATAAATAATGTTTATTATTTATACATTCTAATATAAGCGGATGTCGATTTACATACCTGGTTGTCGGAAGTTATAAAATTTCAGGCTGTTTTTTTTCAGAAAAATTGTGCCTGTTATTAAAAAGATCAATTCCGTAAGCTTTAATCCGGCTTTGCATAAATCATAACTGAATATACAATTCTGTATGTTTTACTGGAATAAATTGGTGAAAACTTATGAGTAGTCTTTACGCGGTAATTATTTCAACAGGGATAATAGAGTTTTTTTATATTCAGATTATTCAATTAATGAATACCGGCAGCTATTACTGTAGGAGCATATAAAATATTTATTGATTAAAAACAGGGTACGGTTAATTTTTGATTATATCCGGAACTGATGAATTACATTTCCCGGATTTTTATCAATAACATAATTCAGGCAGTAAGGAATTTTAAAAATGGATAATTTTAAAGTAACCTATGATCTTTTTCTCGAGATGAGCTATAAGCTACTTGAACAGGTTGAGAAAAAGAAAGATGAGTATAAGGCAATTCTCTGTCCGTTGCGGGGGGGCTTTTTCCTGTCATACTTTATGAGTCAGCATCTTGAGCTACCGATTTCCTATATTGAGATTTCATCTTACGCGGGTAAGGAACAGAGACGTTTTCAGATCGGGATCAAGCCGGAATTAATTGAAGGAAAATTTCTTCTCTGTGATGACATTTATGACAGCGGAAATACAATCAAGAAGATACATTCAATGTACCCCCAGGTGGAGTTTGATACAGTCTGCCTTGTCTCAAAAGTAAAAGAAGCGGAAGTAATATATGCAACCCTTGCCGGGAAAGAGCAGTGGGTCGATTTTTTCTGGGAAGTTATGTAGGAGGTATAAAATTATGATGAACAGAACAATATCGATATTATTATTAACTTTTATTATAATTACATGCATAATTCTCTTTTTCCCTGCGCTCATTATCTGGATTGTTACAATGCCTTTTGATAAGAGAAAAATTATTCTTCACCAGTACACATGTTTCTGGGGTGCTTTATATACATGGGTAACTCCATCGTGGAAGATGAAGGTGATAGACAGGAAAAAATTCCAGAGGGACAGGCTTTATGTTGTTGTATCAAACCACCAGTCACAGCTTGATATCCTGGTCGCATTTAATCTTTTCAGGCATTTTAAATGGGTTTCAAAGGCGGAGATATTCAGGGTGCCTTTTGTGGGATGGAATATGTATTTTAACAGGTATGTCAGGCTTATTCGCGGGGACAAAGAGAGTATTGAGCAGATGATGAAGGTAAGCGAGGAGAGGCTTCGTGAGGGGAGCTCGGTCTATTTTTTCCCGGAGGGAACGAGGTCCGCTGACGGCCATGTGAAGAAGTTTAAGCCAGGTGCGTTTATCCTGGCCCATAAACTTAAACTTCCTATTCTTCCTATTGCAATATCGGGGACAATGAAGGCGCTGCCTAAACACAGCATGAACTATCACGGTGTGCATAATCTTTATCTTAAAATTCTTGATGAGATACCGTATGAGGCTTTTGCCGGTAAGTCTATTGAGGAAACCGCTGAAATGGCAAGGGCCACGATTATAGAAGGGGTTGATTCTCTTATTAAGCTTGAGGAGAACAGTAACTGAAAAGATTATATCTGATCCGGTTTCGTCAGAATTTATATGAGAAATGTTCAGATCTTTTTTCAGTTTAAGCCCTGTTTAGATTAATGCGTTTTTAAAATCGCATAAGATGGTTTGTTCTTTTTTAAAAAAAGAGGACAAACCTTTTTTTAACTGTATTATATTAATACACCCGTTTAAAAGCCTCTTGTAGTAATGGGAGTTGTTTATGGATCCGATAACAGACAAAATTTTAATTATAAGCCGGGACACAAAGGGCCTGCTGCATGAATCTGCCATTCTTAAAAAGAATGGCTTCAGTGTCTGCCCTGTTGTAATATCCGGCGGAGATATAATCATTTCCGATTTATCTGAAGGGGCAGGTCTGGCTTTACTTGATGTCCCCGGGCTTGAAGAACCGGCTGAAGCTGCCCGGCAGCTTAGCGGCAGGCATGGTATTCCTGTAATATTTGTTATAAAACATGATGAAGAAAAAGTTATGCCTGAACTTGAGACTGTGCCCAATTCAGGTATAATACATGCCGGTTCTGGCGAAATGGTCATAATCTCCGCAGTAAAAATAGCCCTGAGTCTTAATGACTGCACTAATAAATACAGCTATGAGTCCGCGGCCCTGCGGGAGAGTGAAGCCACACTGGAGACCCTGGTGGACAACATCCCCGTTGAGTTCTGGGCAATGGACCGTGATCTGAGATATACAATGCAGAATTTAACCAGTATAAGAAACTACGGGGATGTAAGAGGGAAAAAGATTGAAGAGCTTGATGTTCCTGACGATGTAAAGCAACAGTGGATTGAACAGGACCTTCGTGTTCTGAACGGAGAGTTGCTTAATGATGAATATATCAGAAACGTAAACGGTGAAGAGAGGTTTTATGCGAATCTTGTGTCACCGGTCTATGTTGACTCCAGGGTTGTAAGTATTGTGGGAATCGGTATTGATATTACGGAGAGAAAGGGCGTGGAGAGCGAGCTGGCCAGGGCCCTGGACGAGAAAAACGCTCTGTTCAAGGAACTGCAGCACAGGACAAAGAACAACATGGCAATCCTCAGCAGCCTGGTTGAACTTGAACTGGGCCTTGCATCAGGCCCTGAAGTGTCCGGGCACCTGGAAAGCCTTAAGAACAGGATATATCTTATAGGGATTCTCTACAATCTCCTCTATTATTCTGAAGGAGTTGATATGGTAAGGCTTGACAGGTATCTGACAGAGATAGCCGGAAATATTTCGTATGTTTATAAATCAGTTCAGGGCTATATTAAACTTGATCTGAACTTTGAACCGGTGGAAATAAACGCCAAGAGAGGGGTGTCGATCGGTCTCATCCTTAATGAGCTCCTTACTAATTCATATAAATATGCCT
>DAIOFM010000065.1:0-22829 GCA_036745755.1 Spirochaetota bacterium
ATATACTACCCGCAGGGCTCACTCAAGGCCACACTCTGTCTCAGGGGAAACGGCCTGCTCTATGAATTCATGCGAAATAACGATATTACTTACAGCAAATGCGGTAAATATATCATTGCCTCATCAGAAGATGAGATCCCGGAGATAGAGAGGCTTTACAGAAACGGCATGGCCAACGGCGTGCCGTGCCTCCGTATTGCTGAAGGGAACGAAATTGAAAGGGCCGAGCCACTTGTACGGGCAGTAGCCGGAATTCATGTACCCACGGCAGGTGTAATGAATTCGCACGAAATTATGAAGAGGCTTGAGACGATATCAAAAGACAACGGCGCTTTATTTTCCTACAGGTCAGAGGTCTCCAGCATAGAGAAGTCCTCTTCAGGCTATAAAGTCACCACTTCTGCAGGTGATTCAATTCTGTCAGACGCAATATTCAACTGCGCCGGGCTCTTTTCCGACAGGGTGGCTGAATGCGCGGGGATAGATATAGACAGTATAGATTACAGGCTCAATTTCTGCAAAGGGGAATATTACAAATCCGATAATGTCAAAAAAATGAATATGCTGATCTACCCTGTTCCCTCACCTGACGGCAGATCACTGGGAATTCACAACAGGCTCTTCACTGACGGGAACGTGGCATTCGGTCCGAACGCCTATTACCTTGATGAGAACCTTACCGATTACTCAATGGATGGAACGCACAGAGAGGAATTCATCCGTTCTGTTTCGAAATTTATGAAAAGCGACATGTCAGACCTGTCGCCTTATGACTGCGGAATAAGGCCGAAACTTCAGAAGCCGGGGGAAAAATTCAGGGACTTCGTGATAAAGAATGAAGAGGGAAAGGGGCTCAAAAACTTCATAAACCTGGTCGGTATTGAATCACCGGGGCTGACTTCATGCCTGGCAATAGCCGAATACGCGGCTGAACTGCTATCCTGACCGATTAAAACCTTTTTTTACCTGCAGCAGGGAGCGTAATGGTAAAGGCCGCACCACAACCGGGCTCGCTTGATACCTCAATTGTACCGTCATGCCTTTCGATTATTCCGTAAATAACCGCAAGCCCCAGACCTGTACCTTTACCCGCATCCTTGGTCGTGAAAAAGGGATCAAATATTTTCGTTATATTCTCCTCGCTTATACCTGTACCGGTATCCCTGAACTCTATTTTTATACGATCCCCGGCATTACGGGTTGATATGAACAACTCCCCCCCGCCGGGCATTGCATGGGCCGCGTTTTCAGCAAGATTATTAAAGACCGATCTCATCAGGCTTGTATCAAACTCAACAAAGGGTATACCATCATCCAGATCAAGGTTTATACTGACATCCTGATACAACAAATGCTTTTCAATAATCGCGATCGTATCACTGATTAAATCATTTATATTTGCAGCAATTTTCACAACATTGGTATTTCTGGAAAAATCGAGCAGCCCCTTCACAATATTCCTGCATCTCATGGTTTCATTAATTATAACGTTGAGATCATCCTCGTGTTCTGTCCCCCTCAGTTCGTCCCTCATAAGGCTGGAATAGGTAAGCACGCCGGTAAGAGGGTTGTTAATTTCATGTGCTATACCCGAGGCCATCCTCCCCAGGGAAGCGAGCTTTTCAGACTGCACCATGGCCTGCCTTGCGTCCATCAGCTGTTCACAGGAATCCGCCAGTTCAGTCGCTGTCTTCTTCAGTTTTTCAATCATGTATGGCAGGCACATCTCGTACTCCGCAAGCCCCCTGTGAATAGCGATCGCGTGTTCTATGCATGTATTATATCCGCATGCGCCGCAGTTCAGTTCATCTTCAGGAGATGTTTTCCCCTTGTTCCTTAAAATCTCGCGAAGCTCTTCAGGAGACGGAGCAGGAAGCCTTTTATCATCCGATCTGAATTTCACTGAGAGGTTCAGGCTCTGCAGCTCTTCCAGGTATTTTTTGTTTAATTCATGGTCAACATTTCTGTACCTTTTACTGGCATATGAGCTTACATATCCGCGGCGGGTATAAAGAGGAAGGTGCTGGGTAAGCCCGGCTCCGGAAATACACCCTTCACAGCAGTTCAGTTCAAGCAGCCTTGTATGGTGATCAAGACTTTCAAACTCCTTTATGGCCTGAATGAACTGCTTATGCCCCGCGGCAGTAACAATATCCATGGTCAGGAGATCCTCCTTCAGATCCGCTGCCTGAAGAAGCCCCCCGCCTATGGGGTAAAGAACCCCTTTAAGGGCATGGGGAGGATCAAATTCATCAGGAGTAACATCATCGGGATTTATTTTATCTGAGCTCAGCAACTCTCTCAGCTCAATGAATGTAAGGACCTCATCCACATCGCCTTTAACATCCTCTCTCAAGGCCTCATCCTTCTTCGCAAGGCATGGCCCTATAAAAACTGTCTTTACATCCTCCCCATAAAGCCTGTGCACACTCCTGGCGGCCGCTATCATAGGTGAGGCTATGGGCGCAAGATGCGGCACTAGCGCGGGATAATATTTTTCGATGTATGATACTATTGCAGGACATGTCGTCGCGATGTAGCTTTCCTCCGAACCGCTTACGAGTTTCCTGTATTCAGCAGAGACCAGGTCCGCGCCGAATGCAACCTCAATCACGTATTTAAATCCGAGCTGACGAATCATTGACACCACCCTACGGTGGCTTATGGCGGGGAATTCAGCGGGAAAGCTCGGGGCTATAAGGGCCGCAACAGTTACATCATTCCTGAGAAGATTCAGGACATCAGTCTTGGAATCTCTTACAACTTTCGCGTTTCTCGAACAGACCCTTACGCAGTTGCCGCATCCGATACATCTGTCTGCTATAACTTCAGCCTGTCCGCCGGAAATCCGTATCGCCTTTGCAGGGCACTCCCTGACACATGAATAGCACACACGGCACCGTTCACTGAGAGTCTTTACAAGAGGTATAGAGGCATCCTTAATCATAATATGCTCTTTCTGATATAAGGGAATCCCCTGTACAAATATTGTCAATAAGATAAAATGTTAAATAAACATGTTTCGAAACTTCTTCCAGAGCCTGCGGGAAATATACTCTAAAAAATATTTCTGTAAAAAAACCGGCAACAATCCGGGCCATATAAAAAAGTTAAAAAATTCACCTTAGCTTATCTTTCGACTCTGAAAGCTTAACAAACCTGTACCCTCTTGACTGCAGTTTCAAAAGGCTCTTTTTCATGGCAGGATAGAGTCTTTTTCCGGGATGATTCATGTGGGCAATTATCACCGAACCTTTCCGGGCCCTTGAAAGAATTCTCCGTTCAATTCTTCGTGATGAAAAACCTGCAGCGTCCCCTGACATAACAGAAAAGTTCATAGGGATATGAGCGAGATCGTATACTATCTTTACAGCAACATCATCAAAGTACGCTGTTCCCGGTCTGAAGAAAACGGGCCTGTGCCCTGTGAGAGCCCCAATCTTTACGGCATTGACCTCAATCTCATCAAAGAGATCACCCGGTGACTTTGTCCCTCTCATCCCGTATATTCTGGCGCCGTTAACAGATGCCGGTTTATGCCTGTAGCCGTGGTTTTCTATTTCAAACAGGGGATCACGCGCGAGTTCAGCAGCAAGTTCCCTGTTGGCATCAATCCATACAGAAGAAAGGAAAAGAGTTGCAGGTATCTTCTGCTCCCGCAGAAAATTGATCAGTTCCAGGTCATACCCGTTACCCTTTTTTCCTCCGCATGCGTCAAGAGTCAGAGCAATAATTTTTTCATCAGTCGCTATCCTGGTTTTTACACCTGGCACCCACTGGGAAAAACGCTTAGGTTTAAGCCCTTTATATTTTAACGCCAGGGCCTGCTTTTTTTTTAATTGCTGCCCGTTATACTTTATAACGCTGCCATGAAGCTCCATTGAAAAAAAAATTATCAAAACAGACATCGCGACTTTTGCAGTTTCCATCAAACCCTCTCTGATCTACGGGCGATAAACTAATACTATCTGGATTAAAAATCAAGTCTATTTAAACCGGCATGTTCAATTGAAGTTACAAACTTCAGACTGTTATCTCAATCCTGTTCCCCTCCGGGTCAAAGACCACGCTCTCATAATATCCGTCTCCTGTCAGCCGGGGATTACCGGCTACAGTGTAACCGTCCGCACGCAGTTTTTCTGTCAGCTCATCGACTTTTTCTTTCGAGCCCACAGATATGGCAAGGTGAGCTTTCAGGCCGCGCGGGGGAAATTCACTGCCCTGTTGGGGAGAACGGGCCGACAAATCAACACTGATAAAGATCCTTAGCGGCGTTTATCCGCACAATGACTATACCGGCGACATCATTTTCGACGGAAAAATACAGAAATTCAACGGTATCCCGGACAGCGAGGCAGCAGGAATTGCCATAATATACCAGGAGCTTGCGCTCTTCCCTGTCCATAGGATTCAATTGATTCAAGGTTGATGACAGAAATATTTAATGTCTCAGCCATAGATGTTTTTGATATTTTCTGTTCCCTGCGGAGTTTTCTTAAATATTCTCCCAGACCAATATTATGGCTTAGTACTGTTTCAGTCATATGGATTTCCAGTTTATTTAATTATATTCATTAAGTTCTTCTTCATCATAAGATTCAATGGAGATATCAATTTTAGCTGCCCCCATCTTCAGGAGGAGCTCAGATAAAAATTTCTGATATTCACCAGCATGTTTCATGACATCTTCGTCAAGGTCACAGTATTCCATATAACCCCTGGTATTCTCTGATTCTGTGTCAGAAGATGAATAGACATTTATTTCTTCAGGATCCAGATAATAGATGAGTTTTTTTTTCATCCACTGTGCTTTATTTTTAACTGATACGATAAAATCAGAAACGTCAGTGCTGTATTTTTCAAAAATTTTTATGACTATCTCATCTTCTGTGCCCCATGACAGGTTTCCAAGTTCTTTGAAGGTTTTTTTGAATTTTTTGCTGATGTCACCATTGTTAAATATTAAATTTATTGTTATGTCAGCCACATGAATCTCCTTTTGCTCGGTTAAATATAAGCAGTTTTTAAGAGAAATCTATTCAATTACTCTGATTGGAATAATTGAATAGACTTATGTGAATGTTTTTCTTAATTTAACTTTAAGCAGTTTTGTGATCATAACTGACTTCATATGTTGTAAATTGCCCGATGGATTAAGGAAATGATATATGACTACAAGACAGAAATTCAAAGACTTCACAGAAAAAACAGCCGCGTACCTGAAGGGGAGTCCCAATATTCTTTTCAAAGAGAATCCCCACATCATTAAGAACATCGTTTCAGAAAACTGGGATTCCAATGTTGAAAATATCTTATCACGGCTGGATAAAGCGCTGAAGGCCATTAAAAACCATGAAACCCTTGAGGGAATACAAATCGGTTCTTTCTGTTTTCAGTGGAACGATTTTGACCATAATTCCTTTGATATCCTGCTTTCTTCATCAAATGTATATGAACCATGGATGGACAGCGACCTTGAAAATTTTGCCCAGATTGATATGGAACCGATTCTTGCCGGGATTTTCAGTGGTATAGAAGACCGTACTGAAGAGCTTCATGATGACCTGGACACGGTGAATGAGCTCATGGCCGCACTGATGGAGACTGCAATACTTGAAGCAGCAGAGCTGGGAACGTTTCATACATGCCCCTGCCTTGATCCTTTCCTGATAACCCTGAGAATGTGGCATGATGTTGAAATCTCCCTTGTTTATCACAGCAGGGGAGACCTTAAGGATGAATTGTATCTGACCATCGACAATCCTCCTGATATTTTTGATACGGAATCGGGAGCGGTAAATCAAAGTACCGGGGATTCTGATGGCATGATACAGATAGGCAGGGATAACTTCAGACACGATGAAAAATGGGTACGATGTTACGATACCGGTATAAGCAAAATACCCACGGCCATTGGCAGACTTGTTAAGGCAAAGGAGTTAAACCTTTCGAGAAATAATATTAAGTCTGTGCCTGTAGAGATGTGGAAAATGACCGGGCTTAAAGATATTAACTTATCGGGTAATAAAATTAATGAATTGCCTGAAGGTATAGGAGCTTTGAAAAAACTGGAGAAAGCCGACTTTTCTCAAAATAAACTGAAGTCACTGCCATCAGACATCACAGAGCTTTCCGCTCTTGAGCATCTCGATCTTCGTCATAATAATCTTGAGGGCATTCCGGCTGACATGGAAAAACTGGAAAAGCTGACAATGATTAATCTGAGCGAAAACAGGTTGATGGAACTCCCTTCCATGCCGGAATCACTTGAATGGCTTCAGCTTGTCGGCAACAGGCTATGCATTCTTCCTGAATCCATTGCTGCCCTTAAAAACCTCAAGCACCTGATGATCCAGTATAATGAATTTACCGAAGTACCGGATGTAATATTTCAACTCACCAGTCTGGAATCCCTTGGTCTTGGGAACAATCCGATAGAGAAAATTCCTGAGGAACTCTTCTCCTTGCCGAAACTTGTAAGGATAGACTTTCGTCCGAATTTGTTTTCTGTTGAGGAACGTGAAAGACTGAGAGATGAATATGGAGAAAAGATTTTTCTGGGTTATGATTCGGATGAAGGATCGTTCATGAAGATATAGGTTTCAACCATAAGCCCCAGGGATAAAAAACATGAAGGATATATTTGATGTTATAGCAAATGGGAACACTGAGGATCTTGTGGATTTCAACACCCATGAAATTAACCAGACAAACAAAAAGGGCATTACACCTCTCATGGTTGTTTCTCAAAAGGGTAATTTTGAAGATTATATCAATTATGCTTTTATCATGTCCGGGAACAGGGAAATAAGTGAGATATTTCTTCAGGACTCTTCAGTCAGTATTGACAGTACGAATGAGAAAGGCTCTTATAATGCCCTTTCCATGGCTGTCGGTAATAATAATATTGAGCAGGTGAAACTGCTCATTGAATATGGTGCAGACAGTGATATTTTTTATGATGATGAACGTCCGGTAAACATTGCCGCTGCCAGGGGTTATAAAGAAATCCTTTGCATGCTGGTTGACTCAGGGGCTTCACTTGAACCGGTGGTTACTGCTGGAGGCTCTATTTATGACGGACCACTTGTATATGCGGTCTGTTCAGAAAAGTCAGAGATGGTAGAGCTTCTTGTTTCCCTGGGGGCCATGGTAGATGCCCGGCATGAAGATAACCAGACTGCTCTAATGGTGGCAGAGGAAAAGGGATTTGCTGATATTGCGGAACTGCTGAAGTCATTGATGTAAAAGACATAGACCTTTACTTAATTTTTCTTCCATCTCCTCAGGGCTTTTTCACCTTTGGCCCCATAGCCGCAGTTAAATATATATAAAGATGAAAGTTTTCTGATTAATTTTGATTTAGCCATAAAAAGTGCTGTCCCGTCATCAATAAGGGGATTGCCCACCAGTTCCAGGCTTTGCAGTTTTTTAAATGAAGAGGATTTAAAAAGAAACTCCATACCTTCTGGGCCAAGATTACACCTGCTTAATTTCAGGCTTTTTATGTTGCCTGCTGCAGGGGAATCTGCAATTATCTGTATTCCCCTGTCTCCAACGGGGTTTTCCGAAATATCAATCTTTTTCAGGTTGGGAAAGCATTCAAGTATCTGCTCCAGGGCATTGGGGCCCATACTGTTTTCTGAGATTGACAGTTCCCTGAGGGATTTTGAAAAGAGGCATTCATTCTCATGTAATAACAGTTTGTCAGTTAACTCATTGCTGCCGACAGACAGGACTTCAAGATACCGGAACCTGCCGTGGACCAATGCAGAAAATCCCCTGTCCTTTATGGTATTGCTGCTGATGTATAATCCCCTGAGATTGAAAAGATTTTCTGAATCTGCCAGGCACTGTGCTGCAGCAGTATCCAGATTATTTTTTGCCAGACCAAGGTACTGCAGAGATTTGGAAACTCCAGTTAATAATGCCTTAATGCCTTTATGGTCAATATTATTCCCGGGGAGGTCAAGTATCTCAAGGCCTCCGATGTGAGCTCCAAGACTCGCAGCACCGGAACTTGAAGTGCCGGTATTAATAAAGGATATTCGTTTTAATGACGAAAACTCGGTGAGGATTGTTGCCATCATTTTATCACTGAGTTTTATGCTGTTATACCAGGTGCCTATGGATAGATCCTCCAGTTCACGGATGCTTTTATTTTGCGTCATTGTTTTAATGACTTCCATTGTAACAGGAACTTCAATTCCCAGCTTTTCTAAATGGTTAAATTCATTTTTTAAAATACCTCCGCAGATTTTACTGACATTGCTGCCGTCATGGGGATTTATAATAAACATTTCACGAAGGCCAGCAAGCATGGATGCAAGGGCAATATATTCATCAGAGGCCTTTAACCGGTAACTTTTGATTTTTTCCATATCTTCAGGCTTTGGCCTGTATGAGCCGGGTTTTATTCCTGAGTAACCTTTAACATTATCTTTAAGGTATTGGCTTAAAGTTTTTATAGCTCTCCTGTCTTTTATCTCTTCCCGGCTTATGTTTAATTCAGCTAAAATATCTTCAAAAATTTTATTGTATTCTTTTTTATTTTTGCTGATGGGAGATATGTACATGTCCCAGATGTTATCCTGAATCTCCTCAAGTTCAAACTCGTTGGAGATTTCATTATTTTTAACATGTTCTCCAAGGACTTCTTCTATGGTTGCCCTTATCTCATCTGTATTCATTGTCATGGTTTATCCCCGGGTTATGATTTTAAGGCCAGTCCATATTAAAATATTCTCCATCCCATTGCTCAAGGATAGCATTAATTATTTCATTTATTGTTTTGTTCCATAAAAGCTCAGAGTCTACTTTAAAAGTAGAGCTAACCATTTCATAAAACATTGAAGGGTCAGCCTGGAAATTATTGGGATCAAGTTCAAGAATCTCTTCCTCGCTTTTCTCTGTTCTATATATCATGTAATATCTTATTAAAACATACTTTTTGATTTCTTCGTGGCGTTCTTCTTTTGTGGATGGTTCTTTTGGCAATGAGTGTATTGTTTTAACCGCCTCTGCCGCTTCCGGAATTTTCATGTATCCGAGGTAGTTTAATGCCCTTGTTTTAATTACTTTATCACTGCCTTTTGCTGAAGTTAAAAATATTTCGACTGACCTTTTCTTTAGTGTCTCAGGCATTTGAAGGAGCATGGCAGCAGCTTTGCTGTCTACAATGGTTTCATATAAAGCCTTTTCAAGGGAATCAAGGAGAAGCTCCTTGACTGAATCTTCAATATACTCAAAGATTTCATGCAGCAGAAAAGCAGCAGCCATGCGTTCCTGCCGGGGATATTCCTGGCAAGCCATTACAGAGGCCAGTGCCTGAGCAGCATCTCCTGATTGCGTTTTATATGCAAGGTCTCTTAAGTCATACAGGGCATCCTCATTATTTCCCTCAGTGCCAAGCATGGAGAGAAGCTCCTCCACAGAGTCAATCCCGGTTCTTGTGTTCATTTTTTCCTGCTTCATTGTGGTTTCTCCCTGGACAAGATTATTATTGTCAGCTGCCAAAAGCATATTTTAAAATGATGTCCCTGACAGGGAGCAGTGTTAACTTCCCTTACTCTTTACAGAAATAAATTTCAGAGACGGGAATTTTCCTTCGAGCTGATTTTTTACTTTTTTGTGAACAAGAATTGTACCAATAACGGGCTGTTTTGGTGAGTCTGATGCATGGTAATCTGAGCTGGTAAGATCGGCTGTAAAGATGGCCCCAATAATATTTACGGTTTTATAGTTTAAAATATTTTCTCCGGTAAATGGGTTTTTAATAATAGTTTCATAGGTATCAAGGTTATTAACACCTGTTTCCCTGAGTTCTTCGACAAGATCATCTCTCATAACCAGGTACATTGAGCCCATTTTTAACATTAAATCCTTACCCGCTCTTGTGTCCAGTTCCATTATTATTGGAAGTTCAAGTTCCTGGTTGATTTTTTGTCCCATCATGAAACTTACTTCCCGGGGGATGTTTGGAATAATTCCTCTTGCCCTTGTATGCTCCAGTAAACGGGCGGCATCTTCATAGTAAGCAAAGTCGTCTCTGAATTTATAATACATATTACAATATCCCTGTTACCCGGTACACCTCTGCAATATCTTTATCAATTGACTTCCCGGCAAAGTCCCAGAGCCCTGTGTTTACAAATTCAAAGGCATCATGGGTCGCTGCTGTTACTTTCAGATCATTGCCGCAGGAAAAGAGTCCTGATTCAAGAATTCTTTTTTTCAGGATCATGGCCTGCCTGTAATAGAAAAGGGCTTCACTGATGGAGCACATGTTATAAGGAGAATCACCAATGTCCTTTGCAAAGGAGGCAAATTTTCCTTCATCTTTAATGCCGCCGCAGTTATCATCATTGCTGTCAAAATAGAAATCTTCATCTGCAATCCCCGCTGGTATTGTGAAAAATTCATCCAGCTCATAGCCCAGTGCCGTTTCAAGGTCAGAGTAAAGATTATCCTTTGAACCATCATAAAAACTTTCTTCATACAGTCCTACACCGATCATCATTATTGTATCGTCACTTTCCACTTCATTGGTTTCCATGTTAATAAAAAGGGCAGGGCTTTCTGACTGGTAAATGCAAATTTTTTTTAAAGGCTCATTCTGTCCTTTGAACGTCGTTTCCTCACGCTGTAGTTTTCGTGCACGTTCAATGTAGATTTCATACTCAGTTTCTTTGTCATAATTAAGACACAGGAGTTCCCACAGGAACTGTGCTGTTTTCTTTTCTGTTGAGTTAATTAATTCTTCCTTGTTGATTGCAGTTTCTGACATTTTCGTATTGCCTTTTTTTGATTTATTGTTTGATGAATTTTTGTTCAAAATGATTCAGGCTATTCTGATGCTTCCCAGATGACAGAAACAATTCTCCTGCCTTTGCCTTTATGTTCTTCGGGGGTTTTCCCATCTGCATTAACTGCCGTTGAATCAGCACCATTCTTTAAAAGCAGGTCAATCATGTCCCCGGATTCACGCCCCCATGCATTGTGTAATGGGGTGTTTCCTTCACTATCGTGAAGATTTATATCTGCTCCCAGTTCAAGAAGTGTAACTGCTATATCTTCACGTCTATAGAACATAGACCACTCAAGGGCGGTTTTTTCTTCCCAGTCTCGGGCATCAACAGGTGCCCCGCGCTTAATGATTTCACGAATCTCTTCAGGTGTTCCTTCACGAATTAATTGTATTAATTTTTTTTCGTACATTTCTCACCCTCCTGAGGCTGTTGAAAATTCTCGGCATCCTTTTTCGGTTTAATTTATCTAAAATACATATAAAACAACTGTGTGTTGGTCGTGCCAATTAGTTAGTACTTTTATATAATAATATGTCATTCCATCAACCGAATCTATTCAATTACTCCAATTGGAATAATTGAATAGAAATAGAGATGCCTTATAAAAAGAGAAACTTTGGCCTTTTGTCGGGCTGAAAATCAGTTAATGTAAGGTGTTGCCCGGGAATTTTTATTCCATGTTATTCAGAAAAGTAAAACAGTCATTGACAAACATCTTTGCATCTTTTTCTTCATAAAATCCTTCAAAGAAAACCTTATCCTTATATTCTATTACTGAAGCATATACAGAAAGAGGATCGCCGTATGGATTAGGAACTTTGTTGAGAATAATTACAGTGCCGCAAAAATTTAATGATTCATCTTTGCGCTGGTACATTCCCCAGAAGTTCCCATTGAGCAGGTCGTTTTTTATCGATATTTGCGCGGTTTTGCTGTCTGATGAAGAGTTCAGTTTATTGATGATCATACTTTTTGTATCTCTTCTGTCCGTGGCATAGTTTCTATAATCATAGTCATGACGGCTGTCATCATAAAATTCCATAATGTTACTCCTTTCCTGATTGTTTTTATTTCTGCAGATTATTGGGAACAAAGGGATGGTTCCTCCCTGAAAATCGGCAAAAGATTTATTTGTAATAAATGCGGCATATTCCCGGGGAAGGGAGGTGTTAAAAAGATTTTCCAGCGCCTTGATAAATTCTTTGGAATTTAATTCTTCTTTTGATTTTGCCATAGTATATCTTTCCTGTTCATTCATATTCAATATCTTCAAGGTACATGTTGGTAAATCCTTTCCATTTGAACAAGAAGCGTAAAGGAAAGGTACTCAATGTTTCTGAGCATATCGGCTTAATCAGTCCCACCACCTCACGGTGCAGTATTAAAAAACTGTTCACATTGGATATCTGGGAGGGAAGTTTTTACACTCCCACCCGGTTACCCATTTTCATTGTTACATTATCAGGCCATTCATCCCCGAATGGTTCGCCACTTCTCAGATAATAGTCCTTTATACCCGGGGATGTCGGATTATCCTCAATATAACAGAACTCCCGGTCATCAAAATCAGCCACATCCACAATATTATAGGCTGAATAATTTTCATGTACCGGTTCTCCCTTATCACATCTTGCAGACGAGTGAATATCTTCTCTCTCCCTCATGTCAACAGGGGCAATGGGATGTGTCCCGTCGCATTTCATGAAATAATACATTTGTGAAATCATATGCTGTTGGCCCGTTTTCTCATTTCTATAATGCTGGAAGCTGTCTCCCACATTTTGTTAATGACCAGTACATCATCCCCGTTTGTTCGAAACTCTGCTATAAGGGTATGCACCGGCTTTCATTAAGAGCTTTACTGCCTCTTCAGCACCCTCAAGAGCGGCCATCATCAGAAGTGTTCTCTGCCATTCTCCAAAGGGCACTGTTCAGGGCTTTCTTTGGAATTTTTTGCCCTGTTAATATTTTTTTTACCACTGCTTCATCTTTGTCCCTGACGGCCTCAAAGAAATGCTCTGTTCCCATGGTCACAATACCCCTTTATATCCCCTCGCTGTCACTGTGTTCCCTTACGATACGTTGGCACAGTTCACTGGAGGATTTAAGCTGTATTGCCGATTGGGCGAATTTCAATGCCTCCGGGGTGTTGCCGAGCTTTTCATAACACTCAGCAATATTTGCCAGGTACGCCGGGTCACGGGGGTCTTCCGTTGCCGCTTTTTTAAAGTAGTCCACCGCATCCTCAACCTTCCCGTCCTCATCAAGGGCACAGCCAATGAGGTTAAAGAGTCGTCCCTTCCCTGCCGGGTCTGAGCCCACCCTGCTAATGTATGCATGTGCGCGGCTGATCCCCTGTGAAGGCGAACCGGTTTCAAGCCAGTGGAGGCGGGCATCAAAAAAGAGGAGCTGTCCGTTATCAGGATCAATCTCAAGGAGTTCATCTGCCACCTTGCGAGCTTCAGCAAGCTTTCCCTCTTTTTTCAGATTCCAGCCATACTGCACCCGGGCAAGAACCAGTTTATCCTGAATGCTGTTCCGTGTCCCCTGCGAGTAAACCTCTTTTCCCGCCAGTATTGCCTCTCCGGCCTGCATGACCCCTTCAATGTTGTTACTATTATAAAAATAGTCAAAGAGTCCTCTAAGCAGTACATGATCCGGGGTATATCCTTCCCTGTTTTCAACATGGCCGCAGAGCAGGTCTGTAAAAAACTGCAGATCATCATTTGCCTCTATCACAGGCAGAGCTGACCTCAGAAGGAACTTCCAGCTGGCAGGCCACGGTTCAGGTTCAAGTTCAGCAGGCCATGCTGATGTTGTACGATCATTGCTTCTGTTAAGAGCTTTAATATGCTCTGAAAGCATAAAACCGGTAAAGAGCCGTTCCGCCCTGCATGAATCAGTCTGGTATTCTTCATCAAGGAACGTAATTCCCAGCTTTACTGAAGCGTACTGCTCATTCCTTTTCTCACGTTGAGACAGGGTGAGCAGTTTCTCAGGAAGTTCCCGACAGCCTGCTCGAAAGAGCTGGATACATATAGCAGGGAGTCTCCTGTCTCCTTCATCAGCATCTGCAATATACTGCCGCAGGGAAGGCTCCAGTTCTTTGAGCCTTTTGCTCATTCCGTTCATAGCCTTTGTGACAAACTCTGAACTCCTGTAATCAAGATTCTTAAGCATTCCCTTTACCAGGTCGATGATCCGGTCATCTTCACAACGGCCCAGGGCCACGGCTAGTTCAACCAGGATACGGTCTTCAAAACTTCCATTATGGTCCCTGGACTTCAAATTAGCGGGAGGATTGCTGAAAAGATATTCAAGAAGGGCCCTGACCTCGGGGTTGTCAATAAACTGTGCAAGCCTTTCAATAATCTCATCATTGACATACTCACTGCGGGCCGCGGTCATGCACGCCTCCCGCACCCCTTCAGCATCAACATCGCGGAGTTTCCACGCCGCCCTCAGGGCCGGGATTACACCACGGCCTGCTGTTTCAAAAACAATCCGCCGAATCTCTTCATCTTCTTTCCCAAGGCGGACATACTTGTTGATGAAATCAAATTCCTGAAGTTCCTCTTCCGGCGACAGGGCAACATCACCCTGAATTTCTTTTCGCCAGGGGACCCAGGGCCTTGTTTCATCCACAGCAATGTCAACCACTGTGGATTTATCATAGTCATGAAGGCTCATGAGGTAAACGCGCCCCGCCATGATGTTCCTGAAAGACTCCAGGTCCTTTACCCGCATTAAGACCCTTGAGCTCAAACCAAAAAGGGCCCTGTCCCTTTTCAGGCATGTCAGTTCCCCTATCATGCAGTTGCTGTCTTCCCACGGGCCGACTCTCTCCATCCCCGGCCTCTCTTCAAAGGAAAGGTTGAAGGAAGTAAAGGCGTACTCAAGTTTTTCATCATTCACGGGCCCCGAGTTAATACCCGCGGCGGAACGGGGGATGTCGAGAGAAATCTCACAGGCATCTGTGTTTACCGCCAGGACAAGTACCCCCAGAGGATAACCGGGGGAGGCTGTTCCATAGTCTCTCAGCTGCTCATCAATCCAGCCGACAATCCCATCTTCAAGGGAGAAGATGCTTTCTTCAATTGTTTTATCCAGAGAGGGTCTTTTGCTTTTTTCCAGCACAAAAATTTCATAGTCGGTAAAGGTAATAAGATGGCTGTCATCTATTATGACCGCATCATTGAGCCCTGTCAGTCGTTTCGCCTCTCCCTCTTCATCCTGGATGGGCATCACTTCAGTTATGCGGGGCCTGTTGTTTTTCCCCACTTCAAGGACCCACATATAATCACCTCCACCGTCAACCAGGAGAAACCTTTCGGCATTCCCCTCTGGTTCAAGTTCCTGCCAGGTGACAATCTCCAGCCTGTCACCCCTTATCAGGCAGATGGATTCAGGGGCCTTTCGGTTTTTAATGTTCACCAGCCATACACTGTTTCTACTGTAGATAACAGCGTACTCCCTGTGCAACTCTATTCTTTCAGCTATAAATTCCTGGTCCTGCAGGGAGAGGCCCCCGAGGATCTTCGGCTCTGCAGGATTCCCGATATCAAAGGTCAGGAGGCCTCCCCAGCCGGCGGCCACATAGAGTACATCACCCTCAATAACCGCTTCCTTCCCGTAGTAATTCTCCCTCGGGTATCCGGTAGCGGCAAGTGAAAGAAATTGGGGATTTTCAGGGTCAGATATGTCATAGAGTTCTGCCCCCCGGTTGCCCGTTGCAACGGCAAGCTTTCCTGTGCTGTCTACGGCAACCGAGCCCGGTTTATCTGAAAAGAACCGGCCGGGAACATATTCCTTTTCAAGAAGCTCTTTCCCGTCATCATGGATAACAACCAGGCCCCGGGGCCAGTCAGCAATGAACTGAAAGCCCTCATGAAAGGCAATGTCACTGCCCTTAAAGTTGTAGTCTGTTTTTTTCTCAATTACTGCTCCATGAGACGGAGAAAGAGTGTACCGGGAAATCGTGCCGTCCTTCATGAGTGCGCAAACAGTATCACCATCTTTTTTAACCAGCTTTTTTACAGATCTCTTATCTTCATATTCCAGCGTTTGTGAGACATTCCAGGAATAGACCTCATCAACAGTATCAAGGTATGCAAGGGGGGTCTCCCTGGAGTCAATTTCAAGAACCTCAGCAGTTATCCTTTTTACCACCTCTTCTGCTGCAGCGCTGTCGTCTCCTGCCCGGGTGTGAAGCTGCTCTCTTTTCTTATAGAGCCTCAAGAGTTCCGGAAAACCTTCAAGGTCAGCAGGGTTGCAGGCGATCCTGGCAGGTCCTTTGGCAAAGGCACTGTGGAGGTAGTCAATGGCATTCGACTCGTTCTCCCGGGCGGCGATGCATGCCATGGCCCACCAGTAGAGTTCCTCTCTTTTCTTCAAGGGTACTGTGTCCATCAGTTCCCGGGCTTCATTTTGTTTTCCCAGGGAGCTCAGTGCCATTGCCCTTAAGGGGGCTGATTCAACCAGATACTTTTCATCTTCTCTACAGAGTTCATCAGCCCTGCTAAGCAGATCCTCCGGCCGCTTAACATCCAGCAGAGCCCTGAGCTCATGCTTCCATTCATAGAGGCGGTTTTGGCCCTCCAGTGACTCAAAGAGTTCAAGGGCTTTTAAAGAGTCTCCCTGCTGGAGAAGATAACGGCCAAAGCAGCGAATTACCTCTGGCCTCTGTTCGCTTCCCTCCTCAAGAAGGTCAAGAAAGGAGGTCGCTGCATCAGGGCCGTAATCCTCAAGGCCCTTATCAATGGAATTAAAGACCTTGATAAAGGGATTCCCGGGAGACAGCTCCTGAAAGAGTGTGAACCATTGCATAAATGTATCCTTATCTGAAGGGTCAGACATTGTATATGGGTCAAACTCAAGGTGGGGTTGTGTTCTGAAGTGTTGGGTCAGAATCTCCATCACCTCATCCTGAGATAATCCTCCCCATTCATCATGGCAGTGTCCAGCAGAAAAGTATATGTCATACAGTTCCCCCTTGATACGGAACCAGATATCATGTCTCTCCCCGCGGAAATAGACCATGTCAGCAAAAAGATACTCCTTTGAAGAAGAAGGCAGATTATCCTCTTCAAGACCGTCCCCCTCTCCTTCAGGATAAAACATGGTGACCCCTTCAGAAGTACACACACCAAACTGGTAGACATCAGTATCTCTTCCCCTGTGTTCATGTATGGGCAGTATGGGAAGATTTCCCTTGGGGTGATAGAATGCAACCAGGTCCGCGTAACCGGACTTTGAAATCCCCTGGCCCATGAGACCTACCATGTTTGAGAATTTACCAAGCTTCCCTGAAACCGCAACCAGGCGCAGGGCACCCACGAGCTCATCCCGCAGCTTCAGCACAAGTCCCCGGAAAAGAGCATTTTGTTTTGGATCGCAAAATTTCAGGGGAATTCTCAATGCCGCCTGATTCTCTGTTTCTTGGGGTAAAACAGATGATGGCAGGTCAGGAAGAAGTATACGGTCAACCTCGTCGAGCCATGAGGCATTGCTTATCTCTGCAAAGGCCCTGTCCTCGTCATGAGAATCGTAGTCCTCCCATTCGTCAATAGACCACAGCAGGATAGCCTGGCAGTCTTCGGATACGCCGGCAATTATTTGTGAGACTTCATCACGTTCGACGGTTCCGTTGTCGAGGGCATTGTTTATTGCGCTGATAATCTCTTCTGCAAGTTGTTCTCTGTTCACAGTTTTCTCCCTGTTTTTTATATTCTGCAGGATTTATTCTATAAGCATCATCTTATGGTTGCCTCTAAAAATCAGGTTTTCATACTTATTAAAATGATAACTCCGCCTTCCGATGGGCACCAGGATGAATTCTATTAATTATCTCTTATATATTCTCATTACAAATCATAAGGCAAACTCAATAAAGCTGTCCCTGCCGGGATCACTTATGTCAAAAAAAAGAATGTATTCCAGGCCCAGTCGCTCAAGTGTTTCCCTGTTAAGCATTGAGTTCAGGAGGTCATACCCTTCGTTCCATGAAGAGATGTCACATTCCCTGAAGAGCAGTGAAAAATTTCTTCTTTTTGACATGTATGAATGATATCTGTCGTAAAAATATTCTATGTCATCGTGAGCAACAGCCTCATCGATTCCTTTTCTTATTACTGCAACATCACCGTTGATTATGAAATCACCAACCATTGCCTTTTCGCTGGTTGCTTCACCGTCATGTTTAATACTAATGACATCTGTCGTTATCAGCAGTAAATTGGGCTGTGCATCCAGGGACCTGATAAGGGACTGGAATTTTTTTCCAATCAATGTGATATTGTTTAAATTTTTTTCATTTATTTGCATGGTTTTTCATGATAATATTTATTTTTTATTACTTTATCTTTAGCACTGTTCCATGAGCCACTGCTGCTTTTTCGGATCACTGTAACATCTGTAGGTAAAATCAGCAGCGCTCTTTTCGTCAGTGAAAAGATTTTGCATATCTCTTTTTATATTCTGCTCAAATTCTTTCAGGGTTCCATAGGTATCATGATAGATATAAAAGGTGTTCCTGATTTTTTTTGTTGTCCCGCCGGATTCCTCCAGTTTACTGCTGATGCTGTCTGCCATTTTTAACAGCTCGTGTACCAATACCGCAAGAGGTATTCGTGAAGTGCTCATGATATTCAGCATGTCATCATCATAGTTATGGTCTGTCCTAAATGAAAGGAGAATATGATAGAGCCAGTCACAGGCATGTGTGCACATGAATGTCCCGGCTGTTCCGTCTTCACACAATACATTAACTTTCTGTATACCATAGGAACCTTCTTCAAAGGAGTCTTCATCCATGTAAAAATCAATGCTCTGTACGGGATACGTATTTTTTTTCTGCCAGGGGAGTATCTTTTTCAGGAGTTCCTTTTCTGTGTCTGCTGCAAACTCATCAAAAAGCCATCGGTTGTCATGACTGAAATCCTGTGGTTTGGGCCTCCTGTCGGCCTTCTGCTTGAGAGCCTTTGAGACAAGTTCCTGTGCCTTTTTGTTGCTGATCCCGGCAAAATGGCTTTCGATTTTATCCCTGAACCGGGAATAATCATGAGGGGTAATAAGCGAAAGGAGTTTCTTCACATAGGCTTTATAATCAATGTTCCCGTATATGCTTTTCTCGTTAAAATTTTTGAGTAAACCCTCTACCAGAATATCAAGGCTCTCCTCTCCCAGGTGGCGGGCCACAAGCTCGTAATATTCAAGCCTCAGTGCTGTGTTCTCTTCCCTGTAGGTCGTAATGATTTTCTTTGCCTCCATGCCGAAATTGCTGAGGAGCCAGTCAATAATCCTGAACTTCAACCAGCGGAAACCCGCGGCAAACTCCAGTTTGTCATTGATGTGTTTGTCATTCTCTGCCGGCAGTATTTCAATGGCTGCTTTCTCTCCAAGTTTATAGGCGGGGTCTTTCATGGTATCCGGGTAGTATTTCAACAGCAGGAAAGCGGCAATAAAAACCGTGTATGGTTCCTTCAGAGAATCAATGAGAAATAAAACATCTTCTTTATAGGCCGCGGGGTCTTTTTTCAACAGCAACTCTATAATATGTGTGACGGAAGTTTCTTTATCATTTTTTGCGCATTGGTAAAAGAGTCCTTTGTCTTTTTGAAATTTTTCCGGGGCATTGACAATGTACAGCTCAGCGATATCATCTGTAATGCCCGCTTTAACTGCCATGGCAGTCATGGCTTTCATGTCTTTGCCCAGTACGAAACGCCCCAGAGAGGTTGCCTGTCCATCATTACCGGTAACGCTCCATCCGATATATTCCATGGCCTTTGAAAAGACTTCTTCTTTGCTGTAACCCTTCTCTGACAGACGTTCTACAAGCAGAGAGTATATGTCCTCGGAAGGATTGTTCATGATATCTTTTCGCGCCTTATAAAAAAAAGAATCTTCCTCTTCCGGCCAGATCTCTTCCAGGGACAGAATACGGAATATTCGTTCATCCACGTTGGTCCATTGATCAAGGGAATTCAAGATTTTAATAAACTCCCTGCCGTCCAGGTCTTCAGCCAGTTTTTCGGTATCAGGGGGATAATCCTCCCTGAGGCCAGTAATAAATTCCATGACATGGATAATATCGGGACAGCGGTTAAGGTGCAGCAGGTGGCGGTCACTGTCAAAATAGTTCCTGATCCTTTTAATCTGTTCCGGTGAAATGCCGGCCTGCTCCGCCCGTGACAGGAAATCATGAAGTATTGCTAAATTTATGTTTTTATTTTTTCCCGGCATGAACTTTCTCCTCAATGTACCTGCAAAGATTACATCGTGTGATAATCTATTTCACCTGATCTTCGCTTCTATAGTCTTATTATCAGGAAGCCTGATTTGCCATGATATTAAGATTTTATTATTACTGGTATGAAACTTACAACAAAGAAAGGGGGAGGGTCTATTCAATTACTCCAATTGGAAAAATTGAACGGTGTATTATTCGGTGTTGTTGCTGCGGTATTTTGAGGGAGTGACGCCGAAAACTTTTTTGAAAGCCCTGTTAAAGGTGGGAAGACTTTCGAAACCGACTTTGAATGCTACATCTATAATACTTGAGTTGTTCTCCTGCAAAAGAAGGGAGGCTGATTCAACTCTCAGTTTATTTATATATTCGTCAATTCTCATATTCATGTATTGATTAAAAAGACTGCTCATATAATTGGGACTTACGCCCACGGCCCTGGCAAGCCCTTCTCTGGATATGTCCTGGTTATAGTTGTCCCTGATAAATTGAAGAATAATCTCCAGTTTCTTTTCGGATGAACCGGAAATCAGGATGTCTGGTGTCCCTTTCTTTCTGTTTTTCAGGTTGCGGTAAATGAATTCCATTTTCAACCAGTGGAATTGATAATCCCTGACAATGAAAAAAGGAATTAGTATCGGTCCCGGCACGAAGGAATAAACAAAAGTAAAATATATATACCTGCTGCCCATTTCACCGGTCAGTGCCGTTGATAGGTAAAAGATTATATTGAATGTCAGCAGACCTAAAAGGCCATATAGCTTTATTGAATCTTTTTTTATCGAGTTCAGGGTGAGAAGAATATACATCTGATATAGTGAGAAAATGACAACCAGGGAAATGAATAGAATTTTATTCAGAGGATAGGCAAGGATTGCAGTGTTAAAAAATAGAAGCAGAGCTGAAACAAGAATTATAACTATAATAATGATATAATTTTGTCCTGAAAGAAAAACGCGGTACAAAGCCTGATAGGTATAAATAAAGACCAGTACCGAGAGGGGATAATTGATTAAAAGCAGGGAAGTTTGAAGACTGGGAGATATAATCCCACAGGGAAGAAATAGAAAAGCGATATATAAAACAGAGATAAGATTTAATGCTATGACAAGGTAAAAAATCCTCCTGTCTTTGTTGAAGAGCAGGATGATGAAAAATATCGTAATCGATAATAAAAAGAAAAATGCCATGCTGAAGGGGAATAAAATATAAAACAGGAAATGAAGGAACCTGTCCCGGTTAAATTCATCCCGGGGCATTATTACAACTGAAATCCTGTTGCCAATTCCTTCAGTTGTATTATTTTGAATTTCAATGCCTATGTAGATACTATTTATTCCATCTTTTAAATCTCCACTGCGAATCCGGTAATGTCTGGTTGAAAACATCTGATTAATATCTTTAGTTCCCAGAGAGGCAACCAGCTTATCATTAAGATAGGTTTCATAGAGATGATTTATTCTGCCCAGGGAAATGCCATAGTATTCTTTCGGTCTTCCCTTTGTTTCAAACTTTCCCTTGAGCCATATATACTGATATTCAGTTTTCCGTGGAGGCAGTGAAATCTTTTTTATATCTTTTATTGATTTCCAATTATCTTCGGCAATGACAGAAGAAAGGGATGATGATTTCGTCGGGGAGTAACTCCAATTAATTACTTTAATGGATAAGTGATCAGCAGGAAAAAGCCTGGTGCATATCACCATAAAAACTGCAGCGATTATTATTTTTTTATAACAGTGCATTTATACCTTTGAAAAGGGATTATGTACTGGATAAAACTCTATGAGTAAATAACTTTTTCATGATGTGTTGTCAAATTGATGAATTAAACATTTTTAATCTATCCACATTTATTATATCTTTAATAGAAATCAATCTTTCTATGAGTATTGCCCCGGAGATGCCCGTCTTTTCCGGACATCCAGTTAAACAACATTCAGTAAACTAAGCTCTTTATACTTTAACAAACTTGGAACCTGCGGTCCACAACCTCAGACGCGTCGCTTCAGTACATTATCAGGGGATTAGTGCTGGCAATTGCTTTAATATTTGACGTGGCAACAAGAAAAGCAAAAGGTAATCAAGTCAGGAAGGAGTGCTCCCCCTCCTTCTACTTTCTTTTAGAAATACCGCGACTGAGCCTGTCAAAAAAACCGGCACGCGATATAAACCCGGAACTGTATGACCGTACATCTTCAATAGTAATAAATGAATTCGGTTCAAGCTCTTCAACAATCTCAAGCACATGTTTGACTTTTGACCTGGGAACAGTTGTATAAACCAGCATCACCTCACCCCTCATACCCCTTGCGAATACTGTTGTTATCCCGAATCCCTCTTCACGCAGGGTAAGAGGGAGAGCCGTAACCTTCTCCGTGGTTATTATTCTCAGGGACTGGTACCCTATTGATATGAAAGATTCAAGCTTCATTCCCACGAATGTACCGACAGCGAAACCGGCGGCATAGGCCAGATAACTTGTGAAGCCGTTCAGGTTTTTCATTACCTGCCCGATAGCTGTAATCCATATAAGTATTTCAAAAAAACCGAGAAACGGGGCGATGTTTTTATATCCCCTGGACACAAGTATAATCCTGACAGTACCGAGAGATACATCAATCACCCTGGCGAGAAAGATAAAGAAGAGAGTGAAAATTTCACCACCCATGCTGTTCCCTCCTTTAAAAAAAAAAGCCGCCTGCAATAGACGGCTTTCATGCAGGTCACGAGGGACTCGAACCCCCAACACTCGGTTTTGGAGACCGATGCTC
>DAIOFM010000066.1:0-16237 GCA_036745755.1 Spirochaetota bacterium
CTTTTTTTAATGCGTATCCCTTTATTTTACTGAGCCCTTAAAGGGTGCTTAGATGTTTCTCAAAAACCGGGAGTGCAGGTTTCCCGTCAAAAGTAGTTACATCCTTAAGCCATTCTTTGTATTTTTCAGGATGTTTTTTCAGCCATAATATACCGGCCTCTTTCGGCTTCAGTTTGCTGTTCTCGTGAAGCATTGTCATAATCTGGTTCATCATTGGAACAGGGAATTTCAGGTTTTCAAGAAATTTCATTACGTTTGGATGCCCTTTCTCAAATCCTTTCCTGTAGTTGGTGTAAATAATCGCTGTCCCGTCATTGTCTCCGAAAGTTTCCGCTGTGCTGCCTGAGAGATACTTCATGTCCAGCACTTCATTCATTGAGTGTGGTGACCATCCGAGAAAAACGGCCCATTTTCCTGTGCCCATGAAGGCCTTCATTTCAGAGAGCATTCCTGTTTCACTGGAAGGGATAAGTTTGAATTTACCGAGGTTGAACATGTTTTTCTTTATCATGTTTTCGATAATAAGGTTTCCATCGTTTCCCTCTTCTATCCCATAGATTCTGTATTCCAGTTTGTCGGCGAATTTTTCTATATCGCTGAAATCCTTCAGTCCGCCGTCGTAAGCGTAGGCCGGCACTGCAAGGGTATATTTTGCTCCGGACATGTTGGCGATGTATTTGACAACTGAACCCTTGTCAAAATATTTATTAGCTATAGTTTCCATTGATGGCATCCAGTTGCCTAAAAAAACATCCGCTTCATCGGAATCCATGGCCTGATAGACGATAGGTACAGAGACCATTGTATTTGACGCCTCATATCCCAGGCTGTTAAGTATTTCAACCGCCAGACCGGTCTTTATTGTTACCCCTGTCCAGCTTACGCTTGCAAAGCGTACAATTTTACCCTTGTCTTTGGCCTCTTTCTTGCACGAAGTCAGGGCAAGTGAAAATAAGACAAAGCTTGCCAGCAATAAAATGACTGTTATTTTTCTTGTTCTATTCATGATACCTCCGTTTTATTTTATCTGCCTGAGTAATAGCAGTTTATTTTAATTATTTTTTCCCGAACCAGTTTATCGGGCTGTTGCTGTAATTCTGGTAGATATGTTTAAGCTCCGTGTACTCTTCATATCCGGCCCTTCCGAGTTCACGGCCGAAACCTGACTGTTTGTACCCGCCCCATGGCGCCTGGGTAAAGTAGACATTAAAATCGTTTACCCACACTGTCCCGAACTTCAGTGCCGTTGAAACGCGGTTTATTCTTGCCGGGTCATTTGTCCAGAACCCGGCAGACAGCCCGTAAATTGTTGAATTTGCTTTTTTTACCGCCTCATCCTCCGTGGAAAATTTCTCCACTGTTATAACGGGTCCGAAAACCTCCTCTTTAACTATGGGCATATCCTCCGTGCAGTCTCTGAAAAGGGTGGGCATGTAGTAAAATCCGTTCTGCAGGAAGGACTCATCAGGCCTTTTGCCGCCGAGAATAATATTGGCCCCGTTTTTCACGGCCTCATTGACATATCTTTCCACCTTGTCACGATGTTCCTTTGAAATTAATGGGCCCATCTCTGTTTCAGGATCAAATCCGTCACCGATTTTTATTTTTTCCATCCTTGCCTTGAGGGCGTTGATAAATTTCTCGTAGACTGAATCCTGAACAAGGAGTCTTGTGCCTGCAGAGCATATCTGCCCGGCGTGAAAGAAAACCCCGTTAAGCGCGAAGTCAACGGCCGTGTCAAAATCCGCGTCCTCAAAGATGATATTGGGGTTCTTGCCGCCAAGCTCCAGGGCTATCTTTTTCACGTTGCCGCTTGCAGCGCGCATAATCGTCTTACCTGTTTCTATCCCCCCTGTAAAAGATACAAGGTCAACATCGTGATTTTCTGAGAGTTCAGCCCCGGCTGTTGCGCCCGGGCCGGTTATTGTATTTATAACACCTTCCGGGAAACCTGCTTCAATGGCGAGTTCTGTAACCCTTATGGTTGTAAGCGGTGTTATCTCGCTTGGCTTCATTACAATCGTGCATCCCGCTGCGAGCGCAGGCGCCATTTTCCATGATGCCTGGAGCAGGGGATAGTTCCAGGGGCATATAAGTCCGCATACTCCAACCGGCTCCCTTATAACAATACTTGATGAATCGGGATTGGGGGAGTCAATAATCTCTCCGTTCTCCTTGTCTGCAATGCCGGCGAAATACCTGAATATGCCGGCTATATCGTTCATGTCCCACCGGCTCTCCTCGACGGTTTTACCCGTATCAAGGCTTTCAAGCCTGGCGAGGTTTTCATTGTCCTTTTCAATGAGTTCAGATAGCCTGTAAAGAAGTCTCCCTCTTTCACTTCCGGGGAGGGATGACCATTTTCCGGAATCAAAGGTTTTACGCGCAGCTTCTATTGCAAGGCGGGCATCCTCCCTTCCTGCTTCAGGAACAGTGGCGATAATTTTTCCGTCTGACGGATTGATGATCTCTCTTGTGCCGCCGGATATGGCGCCTACCCATTTACCGTTTATATACATTTTTTTTTCAGTCATAGGCTACCTGTTCTGTTTTATTTTTTTTCCTTTCCGGTGAACGTAATATTTTGCGTCCGCCGGCCTTTCCGGGGTGTTGCCTAAAATAATGTCTGCAGCTTTCTCCGCTATCATCATAACAGGTGCGTATATATTTCCGTTTGTTATGTAGGGCATTACTGAAGCGTCAACTACCCGGAGGTTTTCAACTCCATGTACCTTCAGTTCAGTGTCAACAACCGACATTTTGTCATAACCCATTTTGCATGTGCAGCTCGGGTGGTATGCGCTTTCACCTTCCCTGGCCACGAAATCGAGTATCTCCTGGTCGCTCTGGAATTCAGCACCCGGTGCCAGTTCCTCTCCTCTCAGTTCGTCAAAAGCGGGCTGTGCTATAATATCTCTTGAACAGCGTATTGCCTCGATCCATTCTTTCTTCTCCTGTTTTGTTGACAGGTAGTTGAAAAGGATTGAGGGGTACTGCTTCGGATCTGATGATTTTATTTTAACGTGTCCCCTTACATCTGAGTTCATAGGGCCCACGTGAAGCTGGAACCCGTGGCCCTGCGCCGGGGCTGAACCGTCATATCTGATCGCGATGGGTAAAAAATGGAACTGCAGGTTCGGGTATTTGACGGTATCGTTACCCCGTATGAATCCCCCTGCCTCGAAATGGTTGCTTGCTGCTGTTCCCTTTTTACGGAAGAGCCAGTCAAAGCCGATTTTGGGCTGGTTGTAGAATTTCAGCGCCGGGTAGAGGCTTACAGGTTTTTTGCAGGCGTATTGAACGTAGAGTTCCAGGTGGTCCTGCAGATTCTCCCCGACTCCGGGAAGGTCCTGCACCGTGTTTATCCCCAGTTCGGTAAGTTCTTTGCCGTTTCCTATGCCGGAAAGCTGCAGAAGCTGCGGGGAATTGATGGCACCGCCGCAGCTGATGATCTCTCCTCCGAAAGCCCTGTGTATGCTCATCCCTTTCTTATATTCAACGCCCACGGCCCTGTTCCCTTCAAAGAGAATTTTATACGTGTGGGCTTTGCATTTTACCGTGAGATTTTTCCTGTCCATAACAGGGTGAACGTATGCCCTTGCCGCGTTCCACCTGCGGCTCCTGTAAATCTGCGCGTCAAATTTTCCGAATCCCTCCTGTCTGAAACCGTTAACGTCATCTGTAAGAGGGTAGCCCGCCTGCTGCACTGCCTCGAAAAAGGCGTCAAAGAGGGGGTTGGCGCATTGAGGGGTCGTAAGATAGATCGGGCCTGCCGGCCCCTGGTATTCATCGGCTCCGCTCAGTCTGTATTCGAATTTTCTGAAATAGGGGAGGCAGTGCGCGTAGTCCCAGTTGCCGAGTCCCTTCTCTTTCCCCCATTTTTCGTAATCCATGGCATTGCCCCGGATATGTATCATGCCGTTGATGCTGCTTGAACCACCAAGGACTTTGCCGCGAGGCTGTGTTATTCTCCTGTTGTTCATGTGCGGTTCAGGATCTGATTCATAATACCAGTTGTAGAATTTTCCTGTAAGCGGGTATGTAAGAGCCGCCGGCATATGGATCCTGAAGTCAAGCCTGTAGTCCGGGCGTCCGGCCTCAAGAACAAGCACCCTGTTTTTCGGATCGGCGCTGAGCCTGTTTGTGAGCACTGAACCGGCGGATCCCCCTCCTATAATGATATAATCGTATTGCTGTTGTTTCATTCCTCTAGACCTCTTTTTATGGAAATTATATTATCTGATTCATCCGGAACTTCTTCCCCTTCCGTATCTGGTGTGATATCCGTAAGGCTGATTTCCGGAGATGTCATAGTTTCTTTTTTTTCATTAAGGCATTCGCGGAGCAGGTTGTAGTGGTTCGCTGCGAAGGCAAGGGCCCTCATCGGCTCCCCTTCAAGTATTGCTCCCGCGGTATTGGCCCAGTTCAGTCCGGTTTTCATCCTGTAGTTCAGGTCTTCATAAAGCGCGTAATCGTATGAACTGAACCCCAGCTGTATGGAGTTCATCACCCATTCAAATACCGGGTTACCTGTCAGCCTGGCCAGAAGTGTATTGAGCTCCCTGTCCATTTCGCCGATCTTTTCGGAACTCGCGTCCGGGGATGAAACATAGCTGTTAAATTCTTCAGCTCTGCTGTACAGGATTTTCTTCTCCTCTCTGCTCCCCCTGGATATTGCAAGGAGGATTATGGTCCTGTCCATACTCTCCCTGAATTCAATTACTGATTCAGGAGCTACGGAATACTGTTTGAGAAAGAGGGCAAGGGAGTCGTTTATGCCGGCCTCGGGCAGCTGTTTTACAAAAGCTCCCCCCTTTGCGCCTTTTTTTATTTCAACCAGGTCTTTCTGTTTCAGTATCCGCATGGCCTCCCTGATTACCCCTCTCCCTGTTTTGAAGAGGAGTTGAAGCTGTCTTTCACTGGGAAGCCGGTCTCCCGGAGCAATTTCTCCTGAAGTTATGGCAGCCTCAAGCTGCAGGGCTATATCTTCAACCGCTCTGCCTGACTGTGCAGGTTTAAAAAGTTCGTTCATATCTATTGTTTGACTCATTATGGTAATACCATTTATCCCTAATATTATGATTATATGGGTGAATATGTAAACGTAAGTATGTTTTTGTATATAAATTCGGCTTTAATGGTAGTACCATTAAAGCCGAATTACAGATCCCTGTCAAGTTAAAAGAGAATTCTGCTCTTATATAATTAAGCAGATTTATTTATTGACCTGCTTTTAATTACCTGAATTATTTTTAAATACCGGTATAAACTGATGAATTATAATAGATGGAATAAAAGTGAACTTATTGAGAGAATAATTTATCTCGAAAGCGAGCTGAATAGAAAATGGAACGAAGAGCAGTATCTTTCGTTTATTTATGATTCTCTCGATTCGACTCTGAACGGGGTAATCATTACTGATCTGGACGGGATAATACGATATGTTAACCATTCCTTCCTTTATATATTTGAATATGACGACAGGGAGACCGTAATAGGCAATTATGCGGCTGATATTTTCGTGGCTTCAAAGATCAGCAATATTTCAGATATTGAAAGGATTATGAAGAGGGAAAGGGATAAAAAACTTGAATTTGACGTGTACAGAAATGACGGTTCAATTTTTCAGGTTGAAATCTCCGCCTCATCTGTCAAGGGGCGTCAGGGGGAGGTGGGGATGATCCTCTCCTTTAATGATATAACAGAGAGAAAAAAAATTGAAAGGGAAAATAAAATACTTTCAAAGATGATTATGAAATCGCAGGAACTGGAGCGGCAGCGGGTTGCCAAAGACCTGCATGATGGTGTAGGGCAGACGATTCTTGCGGCAAAGCTGAATTTTCTGGCGTACTGGAAGGACAAGACAAAACATAAAGACAGGTTTACCACGGGGCTGAAGTTTATAGATAATGCCAGCCGTGAATTAAGGGACATATATGATGATCTCTACCCGACAATACTGTCTGATATGGGGCTTGAGTCAACAATCAGGTGGTACGCGAAAAATTCATTTGAAATAAATAAGATAAATGCGGATCTTAATATCAGAATAGAGGATACTATACCCCATGCTCTGGAGGTGGATATTTACAGGATTACTAAGGAGCTGTTTTCAAATATAATAAAACATTCCGGTGCGGGTTCGGTTGAATTTATACTCACGAGTGAAAACGGCGTTGTCAACCTGAAGATTTCCGATAACGGCTGCGGGTTTGATGTAAATAACAGTGATAACGTGAGAAAAGGTTTCGGTCTGTCCAATATCAGGCAGAGGGTGGACAGTCATGGCGGTTCAATAATGATACACTCTACTGGAGACAGCGGGACTTCGGTTAAAATAGCAATAATGGTGGACCAGTAATGAAAGATGAGGTGACCCTTTTCCTTGCAGATGATCATACAATTTTCAGGGAAGGATTAAAATTAATAATAGAAGATGTGCCCCATTACAGGGTGATCGGAGAGGCCGGGGACGGGAAAGAGGCCCTTGATTTAATGGAGAAACTTAAACCCGATGTGGCTGTACTTGATATCTCCATGCCTGTAATGAGCGGAATAGAGGTTGTCAGATATCTTCGTAAATATGTACCTGAAATTAAAATTATTATCCTCTCAAGGCACGACAACGAGGAGTATGTTAAAGAACTTTTAAAATCAGGTGTGAACGGTTATGTCCTTAAGGATGACGCGGGGGAGGACCTTCTTCGCGCTGTTGATGCTGTAATGAAAAATTCTGTTTTTCTCAGCCCCGGTGTGGCAACCAAGGTCGTATCGGATTATGTTGCTCTTGAGAAAAACCTTCAGGATGATTCCGACAATTCTCTGTTTAAACTTCTCACAGGGAGGGAGAGAGAGATCCTGAAACTTATAGCGGAAGGAAAGAGCGGTTCTGAAATAGCCGAGTTTCTCAGAATATCCCCGAGAACAGTAAAGGTTCACAGAACGAATATAATGAAAAAACTTGATGTTCATAAAAGCTCGGAGCTTGTAATATACGCGGTGAAAAATAATATAATTGAGATTTAACTGTTTTCCGGATATTAAGTGCTTTACACGGGCCTTTGGTTAACCATATTGGCTTAAAAAAACCCTCCTTTGATTAATTGATAATAATACTTTTTCCGCTTTAATCTAATACTTTTGCAGTATTGACTTGTCGCTTGTGACCTATATCATCTCAGTATCAGAGAAATTGTAATGTAAACAAAACTGCTTTATCTGCTCCGGCGATTCTGAAAAAAAGTAAAATCATAACGCTTTCTCGGTTGTAATTAATAATTAAATAAAATCAGGCATAAATATGGTTAAAATTAAAGTAGAAAATGTATATAAAATTTTTGGCACCAATATAAAACCTGCATTAAAGATGGTTAAAGAGGGGGCCACTAAAAGCGCCATCCTCGAAAAAACCGGATCTGCTGTGGGAGTTGTCAATGCCTCTTTCGAAGTGTATGACAAAGAGACACTGGTTATCATGGGGCTCTCCGGCAGCGGGAAGTCGACACTGCTTCGATGTATAAACCGACTTTTTGAACCATCATCAGGGAAGGTTACAATTGACGGTGTGGACGTTACCTCCCTTTCAGATGAGGAACTACGTAAATTCAGACAGCATAAATTCGGGATGGTTTTTCAGCAGTTCGCCCTTTTCCCCAATAAAACTGTTCTTGAAAACGCCTACTTCGGGCTGGAGATAAGGAAGGCTGACAAAGAGGAGTGCATAGAGAGAGGGCTTGAAGCTCTTGATATGGTGGGGCTTAAAGGATGGGCAGATTATTATCCGTCACAGCTCAGCGGCGGTATGCAGCAGAGGGTGGGCCTTGCAAGAGCTCTTGCAATTGACCCGGACATCCTTCTTATGGATGAGGCCTTCAGCGCGCTGGATCCTCTTATAAGGGCGGAGATGCAGGATGAGCTTCTCAGCCTTGAAGATAAGGTTAAGAAAACAATTGTTTTCATCACACATGACCTTAATGAAGCCCTTAAGATCGGTGACAGAATTATCCTGATGAAAGACGGGAAAATAGTACAGATAGGGACTCCTGAGGAGATTCTTACAAATCCCGCCACAGAGTATGTTGAGAAATTCGTGGAGAACGTTGACCTTACCAGGGTTCTCACTGCCAAGGATGTTATGGTGAGGGGGAGTTCAATAACCTACGGGAAGGACGGGCCGAAAACAGCCCTTCATACCATGAAAGAGAAAGGAATATCGAGTATTTTCGTTGTAGATAAATCGAAGAACTTTAAAGGGATTGTCGCTGCTGAAAATGCCAAACAGGCTGTAGAGAGGGGCGAACAGGATCTTTCCAATATAATTGATGAAATTAAAGACCTCAGGGTTTTACCTGAATCCCCGCTTCAGGAAATTATGCCTGTTATTGCAGATTCAAAATACCCTCTTGTGGTAGTGGATGATGATAACAGATTACTGGGGATGATAGCAAGAGGTTCGGTAATAGCCGGACTGGTTGAAAGAGGGGGCGCACAATGATAATACCAAAATTACCACTTGATGTGGCGATTGATACATTTATAGATTATACTACTCAGAATTTTTCATTTATAACAAAGTCTATTTCCAGCGTTATGGAGATAGGTATAAATACAGTTAATGATGCTCTAATGTTTATACCACCGCTGCTTTTAATCATTCTGTTTGTGGGCCTCGCATGGTATTTCAGTACAAGGGGAATTGCTGTTTTTACAACAATAGGGCTCCTTTTAATATGGAACCTGGGATTATGGGCTGCTTCAATATCCACACTCACTCTTGTAATAATTGCAACATTTCTGTCAATACTTGCCGGCATACCGCTGGGGATTCTCGCTGCCCTTAATAACAGGGCGAGGAGAGTTATAATGCCGATTCTGGATTTTATGCAGACTATGCCGGCTTTTGTATATCTCATCCCTGCGATTCCGTTTTTCGGGCTTGGGGTTGTTTCCGCTGTTTTTACAACTGTAGTTTTTTCCATGCCTCCGGCAATAAGGCTCACATGTCTGGGGATACAGCAGGTCCCGGAACAGTATATCGAAGCAGCGGATTCCTTCGGCGCTACGAAGAAACAGAAGCTGTTCCAGATTCAGCTCCCCCTTGCAACGCCGACAATAATGGCTGGTATAAACCAGACAATAATGTTAGCCCTCTCAATGGTGGTCATCGCGGCGATGATCGGCGCGGGCGGTCTCGGCGGTGAGGTCTGGAGGGCAATCCAGAGGTTGAGGCCTGGTATGGGTTTTGAAGCCGGTATAGCGGTAGTTATTATGGCTATAATACTTGACCGTATAACACAGAATATCCGTAAACAAAGTGAATAGAATTATACCCTGTTCTGCCGCAGAAAAACTGTTTTGGGGATGGAGCGGGGAACAATATATTCAAATAAATTTAAACCTTAAACGGAGGATAGTATGATGAAGAGAATTGCACTTGTTCTTATTGCTCTTTCTATAGTCGCTCTTGCTTTTCCCGGGTGCGCAAAAAAAGAGACAAAAGGGACTGTGAAACTTGTATATGTTGAATGGGACTGCGCTGTTGCCAGTACTCATGTGGCTAAAGCTATTATTGAAGACAGGCTCGGCTACAAGGTTGAGGTAATGCCTGTTGCTGCTGCCGCTATGTGGCAGGCACTTGGAGCGGGTGAAGCTGATGCCATGACTACAGCATGGCTTCCTGTTACTCACGCTGATTATCTGGCGAAGGTAAAGGATAATGTTGAGGACCTCGGCCCTAATTATAAAGGCGCCAAGATCGGACTTGTTGTTCCCTCTTATGTTACAGTTAATAATCTCGATGAACTTAAAGCCAACATGGGTAAATTCAAGAACCAGATAATCGGTATTGATCCCGGTGCCGGCCTTATGAAGCTTACAGAGAAGTTCATCAAGAATAATAATATTGACGCTAAACTTATCGAAGGTAGCGGCGCAACCATGGCTGCGGCCCTGAAAGAGGCGATCGACAAGAAAGAGTGGGTCGTTGTTACAGGATGGGCCCCTCACTGGAAATTCGGCAGATGGGACCTTAAAATTCTTAAAGACCCCAAAGAGGAATTCGGTGCAGAAGAGACAATTAATACTGTAGTAAGAAAAGGCCTTAAAAAGGACATGCCTGAAGTTTACAACTTCCTTGATAAGTTCAACTGGACAAATGAAGATATATCAAAAGTTATGGTTGCAAACCAGGAGAAAAGAGCAGACTATAATGAAACAGCCCGAGAATGGGTTAAAAACAATAAAGAGAAAGTTGACAGCTGGCTGAAGTAGTAATTGCTTTAAGACAGTATGTTATCTGTTGTGAAAGGGGCCCATGCAGGGCCCTTTTTATTTTGTTATAATATCAGGTCCTGCTGCAATAAAATATCCTCTGCCTTTTTCCGGTGCGGCCGGTTTTCCAAAACCCATGGTGCTGATTTATAAACCTGCCTGTTAATAAAAAAAGTGATTCTTCCCTTCAGAAATATTATTATTAGATCAGATTCAACGAAATACCGGAAGCCCCTTGTCCGCATTCCGGTTAAAAGGAGGCTGGTGTATGAAATTGAGATATTTAACCGCGGTTTTTCTCCTCTTAACTTCTTTATCGCTTTTCGCCGGGATCAGTATAAACTTTAAAATGGTAATAGGTGTAAGGATGGGACCTTCAGATTCACTTGTTGAGGGGGCAGCCCATTTCAGGTCTGACAGTGTGTTTGTCACTGAGGTTGAGTATCCGGACGGTGTGCTCAGGGAGAGCGGGACCTATAGCTATGATGCAGAGAGCGGGGTACTTGTTCTCAGTTACCGCGGCACAAAGGGCACCGTAAAATTTAATGTTCTGAGCACAAACGGGCGAGTTAAGCTCCTCATGGTTAACAGGGTTGCCGAGGCCCCTCCATTTGTTCTGGAGCTCATATACGGCAGTGACGATTAGGGCTTAATGTAAAACAGGCCTTTCCGGATTTTTAAATTCGGGAGAGAGAAGAACTCCTTCATATATTAATATTTTTCCTTCAATATTAAACTGCTGGACTTATTACAGCGGGATGTTTATACTCAATGGAAATAATCTGATGGAGTGCGGGTATGAAACCGGGATGTTTTTATAATATAATTTTATCCTTTTTTATAATTTTTATGTTTCTGATCTACGGAGGATGTATCCGCCCTGTGGGGAAGTGCACCTATGGTGAAAAACCGGCTGAAACGGGTGTTGTTAAAATCAAATCCATTGAAAAAATAATGATGAACAACAGGCCTCATTTCAGGGTGAAAGTTGAGGGAATGTTTTCCAGGTATTTTGTCTATGACGAGGCTGAATTCAACAGGTGCTTTAAATCAGCAGGATACACAACCGGGTCGGAGATTCAGGGCAGTGTGTTTTCCGGCGGCCCGTGCCCTCCGCTATACAGATTGAATGTATGTGGAGGAAAGTGAGCCGGTATGGCTGATTACCCCGGCATATTTCATGCGCCTGTTATCTTTATGGTGAACAGCTATGAAATTTATTAACAGTATTTCACCGCGGCTGCTTTCAGTTTTTGATGCAGGGCTTATAATTGTTATATCATCGGTTTATGCGAAAACCGCGGCTGCAGTGAACTCCGGTATTCCGGCTGAGGCCAGAGTGCCGATTGCATTGTTTTCCATTCTGCCGCTGGTTATATTTTTTTTCACTGCTCTTCTCTGTTTCACCGGAAAGAGAAAGGGGCTTATCTTTGCGCTTCTTCTTTCGTCGGTTATGGCTCTCTTCGCGATTACATACACAGGGGCAGGGGGATTTATTCTTATATTCCTTGACGGGGCGGAAGCAGGAGTGAACGCAACTTTTGATGCCCTCTATTATTCCTCTTTTTTTATGGCAGGAGGGGGGTTGCTTCTTCTCCTCTACATGCTCGTTCATATATTAATTCTGTTCAGAACAGTGAAAAGAATTTCCTGATAGCAGATTCCGTGCCAGACCATGACTTATAATTCAACAGTCTTCGGCTTAAATTTACATCAATTTAGGTGTTTTGCTTACAGCTTTTTATAAGTATTTCGCTTATATAGTGTTTATTTTTTAAAAAATCTTTTGAAAAAGAACATTTTTTTTCACTCCGCATCAACAACAGACTAAATTCTACCTGTCAGAATTGCTTTGCTTATTATATCTGCTCTCTTTTTTATTTTTTTATTCAGCGGGTTGAGCAGTAAAGAGAACAGTTTCACGGAGGTCTGTGCGCTTATAAGTATCAGGCGATCTCACGTGATGACTGTTTGTTTAAGAACTGATAAAAGCTGTTAAGGCAGCGAAACGGTGATTATGGCTTTACTTACATGCAGAAAAAACAGCCATTTAGTTCATATTTCTATAGCCGGTGATGCCACTGTAAGAACTATATTCAGGATTAAGAAGGGGCTTGCCAGGCTTATCAGGGAACCGGTTGAGGTTTATAAACTTGATATATCCACCATAACAGATACAGACTTTACATTCTTCCAGCTGCTTATAGCATTTCATTTTAAATTGAAAGCCCTGAACAGGGAACTTGTCCTTATTAATTGTGAGGATGATTCGGCATTTATGAAAACATCATTGCTCTGCGGTGTTGATCTCCGCAGGGTGCTGAATTTCGAAGGGGGGCAGGATGGAAGTTGAAGCATTGAGAGAAATTTTCAGGGAAGAGGCGTCTGAACTTCTGGCCCAGATTGAGATGCCTTTAATTGAACTTGAGTCCAACCCCTCCGACATGGAACTTATTAATAATGTGTTCAGATCAATGCATACTATAAAAGGATCAGGCAGCATGTGCGGCTACAGCGAACTGTCAGGTTTTACCCATAATCTTGAGAACCTTTTTGACTGCCTGAGAAAGGGGAAGCTTAGTGCGGATGAGAAAATAATCAGGCTCTCACTGAGGGCCAAGGACTGCATGAAGTCCCTGCTTGATGGAATCGACAGTGAAGAGGACCGGGCGGAAAGAGATGGGATACTTGAAGAGGTGCAGACCATAACGGGCGGCATGACATGCAGAGAAGCTGAATCAGAGGTGGAGGCCGAAGATGATACTCTCCCCTGTGATGAAGCCGTGAACAGCCTGTCTGAAAAATACCGGATAGTTTTCATGCCGAAGCCTGATATACTTTCACGGGGGATAAAAATAGAGCCGATGCTTGCCGAGCTTGCTTCGCTGGGGAATTTCAGGGCCAGGGTGGATACTGCAGCGATACCGGATTTTGATGACCTTGAGCCTGAAGAGTGTTATCTCAGCTGGGTAATTGATCTGGAAACAGAGAGGGACGTGTATGACATCAAGAATGTATTCATGTTTGCAGAGGATTACTCGGAGGTGGTAATACGCTACAGCGACGGCTTTTTTCTTAATAATGCTTTTTTCCGTAATGAAGAGGAAGAAGGTGTTGAGAAGAAGGTGCTGCCCATGCTCTCCCTTATGGACGGGAAGGCGGTAAAGAATGCCGCTCAGGAAAAAGCTGTTTTTGACAGAAGAAAATCCGACACCACGTCAATCCGTGTTAAGAATGAAAAACTTGATACACTGGTAAATCTTGTGGGTGAGCTTGTGACCCTGCAGGCAAGGCTGAACCAGGAGTCCGCTTCAGCGCAGGTCCCCGAATTTATATCTATAGCGGAGAGCCTGGGCCGGCTTACAGGCGAGCTTCGAGACAACACTATGAGCATAAGGATGGTGCCGATTTCTGATACATTCAACAGCTATCACCGGCTTGTGCATGATCTTTCCGGGGCCCTTGGTAAAAAGATAAAACTGATAACAACAGGCGGGGAGACGGAGCTTGATAAAAATGTCATGGAAGCGCTTCGTGATCCGCTCATGCATATAATACGCAATTCATGTGACCACGGGATTGAACCTGTTGAAGAGAGGGTGTCCGGGGGGAAAGATGAATCAGGGATAATACAGCTTGCCGCGGAACATTCCGGTGCAAATGTGGTAATAAGAATTTCTGATGATGGAGGAGGTTTAAACAGAGAAAAAATCAGGGCACGGGCTATTGAAAGAGAACTTTTACAGCCGGGAGAGTATGATGACCGCCAGATATTCAGCATGATTTTTGAGCCGGGTTTTTCCACGGCGGAGATTACTACTGATATTTCAGGGCGCGGAGTAGGGATGGATGTTGTTAAACGTAATATTGAGAAATTAAGGGGGAGCATAATTGTTGAAAGCGTTGAAGGTGAAGGGACTTCTATAAACCTGACAATCCCCCTTACCCTGGCTATTATTGACGGCTTCATGGTTGAGCTTGGAGGCAGTCCGTTTATTTTTAATCTGACTAATATAAGGGAGTGCCTTGATTTTTCGTCGAAAGAAGAGAGAGATGATGAGAGTAATTTTATTATAAATCTTCGAGGTGAAGTTGTTCCATGTATAGATCTCAGGACAGTTTTCGGATACGATGGCGATGAGGCGGCGTATCCCCAGATAGTTATTTCGGAGATAGCTGATGAAAGATACGGCTTCCTTGTGGACAGGGTAATAGGGAAGTACCAGACCGTTGTAAAACCTCTGGGGAAAGGGAGCAGTAACCTCGATATGATAGCAGGAGCTACAATACTGGGGGACGGCACTGTGGCACTGATACTTGATGCGCACTGTATAATACGTTCCATGAGCAGCTCTGCTAAAGGAAGTTTGTCTGAAAATATGATCAGACAGTGACAGTAAAAGGGGTATTTTTATGAAAATGGGCATCAGAGCAAAACTGCTTTCTACATTTTTCATCTGTGCCTGCGTAACACTGCTTGTCGGTGTTGTCGGGATGTTCAGTACATCCAGGATTGTAGGCATGCTTGACAACCTGTATAACAATAATCTTGAGGGTATACGCATTGCGGAAGAGCTGGAGATCAAGGGCCTTTCTCTGAGGGTGAATATTCTTAAACATATGACAGTTCCCACTCAGCAGGAGAAGCTTAAGCATGAAAAAGCGATTGAAAGCATATACGGAGCATTTGTGCAGGATATCAATAATTACAAGAGTATTGTCAAGAGCCAGAAAGAGAAAGAACTTGCCGTAATTCTGCTTGACTCGATTAATAAATATAATGAGGCGGTAACTGAATTGCTTCCGCATTCCCGTGCAGGCAACATTGGAGAAGTTAACAAGATTGTTGACATCGCCGCTCCAATATTCACTGAAAAGATTTCTCCCGCGCTTAAGGAAATAATAAAAATTAACCAGGAGGAGGCTTCCGGGGCGTATACAAACAGCCAGTCTGTATCCCGCCTTATATCAATAATAATGATCGCATCGATTGTGGCGGCAATCGCCCTGTCCGTCGTAATAGCCCTGATTCTTACAAGGGGCATTCTCAATATTGTCAATTCGATCGAGGTCTCTTCAGGTAATGTCAGTGCCGGCAGTGAACAGATTTCGACCTCTTCAGAGGAGTTGTCCCAGGGAGCCAATGAACAGGCCGCCAGCGTGGAGGAGATATCATCCGCGGTAGAAGAGATGACAGCGACGATAAGGCAGAACGCTGACAACGCCGGACAGACTGAAAAGATAGCTTCCAAGAGCGCCAGTGACGCAAAAGAGAGCGGAGAGGCTGTCCGTCATACTGTGCAGGCCATGAAGAATATCGCAGAAAAGATTTCTATTATTCAGGAGATCGCCAGGCAGACAAACCTGCTTTCTCTTAACGCGTCTATTGAAGCGGCAAGGGCCGGAGAACATGGCCGGGGCTTCGCGGTTGTAGCAAGCGAAGTGCAGAAACTCGCGGAGAGAAGCCAGATCTCTGCAGCGGAGATAAGCGAACTTTCAGGTTCAAGTGTAAGCATATCTGAAAAGGCCGGTGAAATGCTTCAGAAGCTTGTTCCTGATATCCAGAAGACTGCCGAGCTTGTTGCTGAAATAAATGCCGCAAGCGGAGAGCAGGCCAACGGCGCACAGCAGATAAATACGGCAATTCAGCAGCTGAACAGTGTTGTCCAACAGAATGCTTCCAGCGCGGAGGAACTTGCCGCGACCGCGGAAGAACTTTCCGCCCAGACTGTGAATATGCAGGAGGCAATCAACTTCCTTAAAACCGGGATAAAGCATATGGCCGGTATTGAGGCTGCAGCGCATGGGGCAGCATTAGCAGAAAAGGGTAATCCTCATGTGGTTACGCCTCATGTTGACCTGCACCATAAGGGGCAGCTTGCCGCGCCCGGGAACGGCAATGGCAACGGAAATGGCAACGGCAGGAAGGCGGCAGGAAATGCTGTTGCTGCTCTTGGTTCCGGTGAGT
>DAIOFM010000066.1:16337-22744 GCA_036745755.1 Spirochaetota bacterium
GGCAACGGCAGGAAGGCGGCAGGAAATGCTGTTGCTGCTCTTGGTTCCGGTGAGTCGGGGGGTGTTGTGCTTAATATGGGGGATTCCGAGGACTCCGATTTTGAAAGGATAAACTGAGGTGAGGGGGTTGTTATGGCTGGAGATGATAAACGTGAAAGCGTACAGTATCTTTCTTTTATGCTTGATGGGAAGTTTTTTGCCTTTGATGTCCTCAAAACACGGGAGGTCCTGTCGTATACAAGGATAACATCTATCCCATGCACACCCGCGTATGTCGCCGGTGTGCTGAACCTTCGCGGGAGCGTGGTCACTGTTATGGACTTCAGGCAGAAATTCGGCATGGGAGAGACCTCCATTACGGAAGACAGTGCGATAATAATTGTTGAAGCGAATTATGATGATGAAATGGCTGTTATAGGGGCTCTCGTGGATGCCGTGAAGGGTGTCCTTATGTTTGAGAAGGACCAGATTGAACCCCCTCCAAAGGTGGGCATGAAACTGAGCGCTGATTTTATTAACGGGATAGGCAAGAAAGAGGATGAATTTGTTGTCATCCTGAATGTTGACAGGGTTTTTTCTGAAGATGATCTTCTGATAGCCAGGGAGAACCTTGAGCCTGCTGAAATTCCTCAGGAAGGGATTATTCAGGAGGAGGCCGCAACAGCAGGATAAATCAAAAGGCGGGCATATGGAGATTCGGAATATCACAATGAGTGAAAAGGAAAGGGTTGAAATCAGCTCTTTCATAGAAAGTGAGTTCGGAATCAGAATGCCCGCCGTAAAAAAAGTTCTTCTCACAAGCAGACTTTCCAAAAGGCTTAATTCTCTCGGTTTTAAAAGTTATGGTGATTACTATCAATTCATAAGATCAAAACAGGGCAGGGATGAATATCTTATTTTCGCCGATCTCGTTTCGACCCATGAAACGAGTTTTTTCCGGGAATCTCAGCATTTTGATTTCCTTTTTTCAAAGGGCCTCCCTGAACTCGTTGAGTCCGGAGGGGCCGGAATACGCAGGGAGCTCCGGGTATTGAGCGCCGCCTGTTCAACGGGAGAGGAGGCATATACCCTGGCTATAACCATTGAAGAGTTCAGAAGAAAGAACAGAATAAATTCGCTTCTTTACCGGATAACAGGCGCGGATATATCTGAAAAGGTCCTTGCTTCAGCGTCAAGGGGTGTTTACGCGGAGGGGAGGGTCGAAAAAATTCCTGGCGAATATATGAAAAAATATTTTATGAGGGGAAAAAAAGAAAAGAGGGAACTTGTGCGCGTAGTGCCTGAAATTCGCGCGAATACGGAATTTATACGGATGAACCTTATGAATCGATCTTATTTTTTCCCTGACAAATTTGATATAATTTTCTGCAGAAACGCGCTCATATATTTCGACAGGGAAAATCAGCTCAGTATAATCAGGAAACTTACAGACCATCTTTCCAGGAATGGTTATCTCTTTATCGGGCATTCCGAAACCATGTCAGGTTATAATCTCCCTTTGCGTTGCGTGGAGCCTACAATATACAGGAGGTTGTGAGGGATGAATCCTGTTGACCCTGCTGACAGATACTATTTTCTTCATCCCGGGCAGATCCTGGTCACTGATGATGATAAACCTGTAATGACAATTCTCGGGTCATGCGTGGCCCTCACTATATATTCCCCTGAAAGAAAGATGGGGGGGATCTTTCACGCCCTCCTCCCGGAGTACAGGGAGAAAAAAAGAGCAATAAAGGACTCTCCGCCTGTATCTCCTGACCCCGATTATGTTGATTATTCTTTTTACTATATCAGGAACAGGTTCTCCGAACTGGGAATTGATATATCCCGGGCACGTCTTATGCTGTTCGGAGGGGGAGATGTCCTTCAGCCGCTTGCCCCTGCCGGGAAAGGGACTGTGGGAAGAAAAAATATAGAGGTAATAAAAAGTATTCTTGTAAAGGAGAGGCTGACAATCGCGGCGGAGGACACGGGGGGGACTGAAGCGAGAAAAATTATATTTTATCCCTCCAGCGGAAAAATTTCTGTTGAATATATAAAGAGCGATATGCCGGCAGCCGGAGGTTCTATCTGTGAGAAAAAAAATAGGCGTTTTGATTGTAGATGATTCAGCCCTGGTAAGACAGACAATAAGCGGGCTCCTTGCTGATGAAAGAGATATCGAGGTCATTGGTACTGCCCCTGATCCATTTATAGCTGCCGAAAAAATCGCTCATAACGTCCCGGATGTTATAATACTTGATATAGAGATGCCCAGAATGGACGGGCTAACCTTCCTGCATAAAATCATGTCCCAGCATCCTATACCTGTTATTATATGTTCAAGCCTTGCCGGTGATGGCTCCGATTCCGCGGTTCAGGCCCTTGCAGGAGGGGCCGTGGATATTATTACAAAGCCTAAAACGGACACTAAACAGTTTCTCCTTGAGTCTAAAATCAAGATTGCTGATACCGTCAGGGCCGCGGCTTCAGCAAAGGTGAAAAAAATTATACCTGCACAGGCAGTTGAAGCCGTGCCCAAATATACCGCGGATGTCATTATGCCCGTTGTCAGGAAAAGTGTTCTTACCGAAACGACAGACCGTGTCATTGTTGTTGGTGCCTCGACCGGCGGAACGGAAGCATTAAAAGAGTTCCTTATAGCTCTCCCCATCGATACGGCGGGTGTTGTGATTGTACAGCATATGCCTGAAAATTTTACAAGGGCATTCGCGGAAAGGCTTGACGCTCTCTGCGGGATAAATGTCAGGGAGGCAAAGAACGGTGACAGCGTCCTCCGCGGTCAGGCCCTGATTGCCCCGGGGAACATGCACACTCTTCTGAAGAGAAGCGGGGCACAGTATTACGTTGAGGTAAAAGACGGTCCCCTTGTAACCCGGCACAGGCCCTCTGTGGATGTGTTGTTCAGATCAACCGCGCATTATGCGGGGAAGAATGCTATCGGGGTTATAATGACAGGTATGGGAGATGACGGTTCAAAGGGAATGAAAGAGATGAGAGACGCGGGAGCCTACACAATCGCACAGGACGAGGAATCCTGTATCGTATTCGGAATGCCCAGGGAGGCGATAAAACTTGACGCGGTGGACAAAGTCCTGCCCTTATCCAGAATTGCTCCCGCTGTTTATAGCGCGTCAAGGAACTGAATTTTCACTGGACATTGAATATCAATAGACGTTTATTGAGTTGTGTCATTGCGAGGAGCGGTAGCGACGTGGCAATCTGTATGTTATATACTATATTATACCTGCCCGGAACGGATTACTTCACTCCCTTATGGTCGTTCGTAATGACATTGAATAGCTGGTAGTATACGGAGAAAAACATGTCGAAAATCCAGTGGAAACCGGGGACAATGATATACCCCCTCCCCGCGGTTATGGTGAGCTGCGGGACGGAGCCTGAGTTTTATAATATAGTGACAGTGGCATGGACAGGTACGGTGTGTACCTCTCCCCCCATGACTTATATCTCTCTGAGAAAAGAGCGATATTCATACAACATAATAAGGGACTCGGGTGAGTTTGTTATCAACCTGACAACAGAGGAACTTGCTTTCGCCACTGATTTCTGCGGTGTTCGTTCAGGACGGGATATAAACAAGTTCGCTCACCTTGGTCTTACACCGGCAGAGGCATCAGTTGTTAAAGCGCCATTAATCGCGGAATCACCAGTAAATATTGAATGCCGTGTGAGCCGGGTGATTGAACTTGGATCGCATGATATGTTTCTTGCAGAGGTTGCTGCAGTTAATGTGGAGGAGGGGTACATTGATGAGACCGGGAAGTTCAGGTTTGAAAGCGCCCGTCCCCTCTGTTACAGCCACGGCTCCTATTACGGCCTTTCAAAAGAGCTGGGAACATTCGGCTATTCGGTAATGAAGCCCAAAACACGGAAGAGACGTGAAAAAGCTGAAGCTGACAAGAGACGGGGGGCTAAAAGCAGAAAAGAAAAAAAATAGAACGGTTATTTCTCAATAAAGATCCTGCAGTCAACTGAGATTATTGTCTCCCCGGAACCTATGAGAGGGTTGATGTCAATTTCCCGGATTTCGGGGGCCGCTGTAAGGAGGAGTGATACCTTTGAAATTATTCCGGCGAATTTTTTCTCGTCCACCCCGTTACTTCCCCTGGCGCCTTTTATTATCTCGTAACTTTTCAGACGCCTGATCATATTAATGGCCTCCTCTTTGCCAAGGGGGGCAATGCCTGCCGAGAAATCTTTCAGTATCTCAACATAGATTCCCCCTGCGCCGCAGAGTATAACAGGGCCGTACAAGGGCTCGCGTTTCCCGCCTATAAAAAGTTCTGTCCCTTCTGCCATTTCCTGAAGCAGTACACCTGTGGCTCCCTTTATTTTTACCAGTTCACTGAAGGAGCTTTTTACTTTCTCCAAAGTGTTTATATTGAGTATGACCCCTCCCGAATCGCTTTTATGAACCGGCCCGATGACCTTCATTGCCAGGGGGAAGCCGGTTGAAACTGCCGCGGACTCAAGCTCTTCTATCTCCTGCACCTGAATTTCCCGTGCCCCCGGTATACCTGCAGCATCAAGCAGTTCAGCAACGCATGCAGGGGGGAGGTGGCCTTCGGGAAAACGTTCAATTAATCTTCTGATAAGCTTTCTGTTTTCATGTTCACATCCTTCATCATGGAAAGGGGAGTTTGTGCTGCAGACCGAGGCGAGCGATTCTGCAAGAAGTACCTCATCCGGGAAGAAGACCCTGCCGAGAGACCTGAAGTGTTCAATGGCCTCAGAGGCGATCAGCGTGGAAGGGAGTACAGGAAAAACAGGCTTGACCGATGATTTCATCTTCGCATCAAGAAGATCGTAAACATGGGTCACATCAAAAAGCCCCGGTGAACCGAAAATGATCATGGACGCGTCGATTTCAGGACATTCATTGTCTATGAAATCCATAATCATTCCAAGCTGTTCAGCGGTGCCTGTTCCGATAAAATCTACAGGGTTGGTGGTGGAGGAGCCTGTGAAGAGCCGGGATCTGAGCGCATCAGCTGCCGCGCTGGAAATCGCAGGTACGTTCATTCCGTTTCGGGACAGTGTGTCGGCTGCCATGACACCGGGGCCGCCGGCGTGTGTAATGACCGCGAAGTTTTTCCCCTCCGGCATTCTGTGCGTCATGACACCTGCGGTGTAGATAAGCTCCTCCCTTCCTGAACATCGGGTAATACCGCACTTCCTGAACAGCGCATCTACAGCTATGTCCGGACTTGCCAGGGCTCCAGTATGTGACTGCGCCGCCCTTGAACCCGCCTCGGTCGCCCCGGCCTTGACGGCTGCGATTCTGCACCCTTTGTCTATAAGGGACCGGCAGTGTTTTATTAAAAGGTCCGGACGTTTTATCTGCTCCATGTAGAGCATTTTTACTTTTGAGCCTGAACCGTCAAAAGATTCGTCCCAGTACCTGACAATCTCTTCAATCCCGCACTGGGCGGAGTTCCCCACGGCTATGACGCTGGAAAATCTCAGTCCCATGGGGATAGCCCGTTCCAGTGTGAAAACTGCCACTGCGCCCGAGGCCGCGGCAAGATCAACTCCATGCGGGACGAGATCCGGAATCGGGCCGGCAAAGGCCGCGGCAAATCCGGGGAAGAGCACCCCTGTGCAGTTCGGGCCTATAAGGGTCCCGTTCACGCTGTTTACAATGGCTGTGAGTTTATCTTCAAGTTTTTTCCCGTCAGGGCCTGTTTCACCGAACCCGGCGGAGAGTACTATAAATGCCTTCGTTTTATTCCGGGCAAGGATTTCCGCTGTTTTAACGGTTTCTTCAGGGTGTATTGCAAATATCGCGCATTCAGCAGCGGGAAGCGATAACGGGTCGTTAAACGCTTTTATACCCTGTACTGTTTTTTCATGGGGATTAAGGACATGCAGTTCTCCGCTGTATCCGCCATTGATTATATTACGCAAAACCGTGCCTCCCGGCTTGGACATGTCATTAGAACCTCCAATGACAACAACACTGGCGGGGCTGAATAGTTCCTTCGTAATCATTTGCATTTTTTAAACTTCAATACCAGGAAGAGAGGATTCAAATTCCTTGATGATTTGATATTCATCCATCTTGTTGAAAGCGATTATATTTTTTAGATGAATGTATGAATCTATATCTATTTTCGTGAATTTTACCGCCAGGCAGTGCGCTCCTTTGCGAATAACTTCACAGGTCATGTTGAGGCACAGTTCTGAAGAAGAGCCTGAAAGGTACACTGTAGCTTCGGCTTTATTGTCATCCGGCACCCTCTCTGCGGTATTGACGAGCATTCCTCCGATACTCAGGTTCTCCACGTTACCGTTAATAGTCTGCCCGGCAAAATCAAGAGAAGCGCTTACATGAAATATAACTCTCTGTTTTTCCCTGTCATCCATGTCGTACTCCCTTATAA